>JASJGL010000139.1:0-19218 GCA_033791545.1 Pseudodonghicola sp.
GTGATCAAACACGCCTTGCGTAACGCGTTGATCGCGCCTTTCACCGTGATCATGCTGCAGGTGCCATGGCTTTTGAACGGCGTGGTGATTGTCGAGACGCTCTTTAACTACAAGGGCTTTGGCTGGGTTTTGGTGCAGGCCGCCAGCAACAACGATATCGAGTTGTTGCTAGGGGTTTCTGTTGTTTCTGTCGTCGTGGTTCTGCTGACGCAGCTGATATCTGATATCGGCTATGTCTACCTGAATCCGCGCATCCGGATTTCTTGAGAGGAAAACAGACAGATGGACCCTCTCAACACAGTCGAAATCATCGCCCGCGTCCTGTTCCAGTTCACCCCGGTCTGGATCGCGCTGGTCATCCTTTTCGCGGTCTCGATCGCGTTCAAGCGGCGGCTTGGCCTCTATGGCAAGCTGTTCGACAGCCCGATCGGGATGATCGGCTTCGCGCTGGTCATGTTCTGGGTCTTCACCGGAATTTTCGGCGCGCTGGACCTGATCATCACCCATGATCCGCTGGGACAGGCCTCGGGCATGAAGAACAAGGTGCCGGGCACACCGCTGCGCGGCGCCGAGGCGGGCGACTATGCCTGGTATCTGCTGGGCGGCGACAACTTGGCGCGCGATGTGTTCAGCCGCATGGTCAAGGGCGCCTGGGTGGTGGTGCAGATCGCGCCGATGGCAACGGTGTTCGCCTTCATGGTCGGCATCACGCTGGGCCTGCCGGCGGGATACTATGGCGGCCGGCTCGACACCTTCCTGTCGTTCCTGGCCAACCTGATCCTCGCCTTTCCGGTGATCTTGCTGTTCTACCTGCTGGTGACCCCAGAAATCGTGAATACCGGCGTGCCAAACTACATGGCGGCGGTGCTGTTTGCCTTTCCGCTCGTGTTCATCGCGGTGCTGCTGAATTCGCGCTATCACACACGGCCGAAATTCCGCACGCCGTTGATGATCGGGGTGCTGGGGGTGGCGTTCTGGTTGTACCTGTCGCTGATCTCGTCAGATGGCTATCTGGTGGACTCCGCCACGATCACGATCCCGGCGCTGCCGAGGATGCTGGACCTGTTCGACATCCCCGGCGGTATCCTCGTGGTGTTCGTCTCGGTGGTCTTCGTCAATTCACCCACCGTGTTCCGCATCGTGCGCGGGCTGGCGATGGACATCAAGACCCGTGACTATGTCGCCGCCGCCCAGACCCGGGGCGAAGGGCCGTGGTACATCATGCTGTGGGAGATCCTGCCCAACGCGCGCGGACCTCTGATCGTCGATTTCTGCCTGCGCATCGGCTATACCACCATCCTGCTGGGCACCTTAGGCTTTTTCGGCCTCGGCCTGCCACCGGAAAGCCCCGACTGGGGCTCCACGATCAACGAGGGCCGCAAGCTTTTGTCGATCTACCTGCATCCCGCCCTGCCCCCGGCGCTGGCGCTGTTGAGCATGGTTCTGGGTCTGAACCTGCTGGCCGACGGGTTGCGCGAGGAAAGTCTCAAGGATTGAGGGCAGCCTCCGAGGATCTGAACAAAGAACCTGAGTATTTGAACCAAGAAGAAGCAGGGAGACCTGCCCTGCCCCGACTGGGAGAATGAGATGCCGAAACCCGACTATGACGGCCCGATCCTTGAAATCGACAAACTGTCGATCTCCTTCTTCACGCGGCTCAGGGAAATTCCGGCGGTGATGGATTTCTCGATCTCGGTGCAACCGGGCGAAGCGGTTGGTCTTGTCGGGGAATCCGGCTGCGGCAAATCCACCGTGGCGCTGGGCGTGATGCGCGATCTGGGCAAGAACGGAGAGATCGTTGGCGGCTCGATCAAGTTCAAGGGCCGCGACATGGGCGAGATGAGCAAGGATGAGCTGCGCCGGATCCGCGGCAACGAGATCGCGATGATCTATCAGGAACCGATGGCAAGCCTCAATCCGGCGATGAAGATCGGACGCCAGCTGATGGAGGTGCCGATGATCCATCAGGGCGCTTCCGAGGCGCAGGCGCTGGAGCGCGCGCTTCAGGTGGTGACCGACGTCAAGCTGCCCGACCCCAAACGCATCCTCAATTCCTATCCGCATCAGCTGTCCGGTGGGCAGCAACAGCGCATCGTCATCGCCATGGCGCTGATGTCAGAGCCGTCGCTGCTGATTTTGGACGAGCCGACCACCGCGCTTGACGTGACGGTCGAGGCCGCCGTGGTCGAACTGGTCAAGGATCTGGGCAAGAAATACGGCACCTCGATGCTGTTTATCAGCCACAACCTCGGGCTGGTGCTGGAAACCTGCGACCGGCTGTGCGTGATGTATTCCGGCGAGGCGGTGGAGCGCGGCAGCATCGAGGATGTGTTCGACGAAATGCAGCACCCCTATACGCAGGCGCTGTTCCGCTCGATCCCGCTGCCCGGCGCGGACAAGAACGCCCATCCGCTCAAGGCGATCCCGGGCAACTTTCCGTTGCCGCATGAACGCCCGCGGGGCTGCAATTTCGGCCCGCGCTGCGATTATTTCGAGGCCGGCCGCTGCGACGCAGGCGGGATCGTGATGTCGCCGGTGCCCGGCAACGACCGCCACGCCACCCGCTGTCTGAAGTTTCAGGAGATCGACTGGAAGGCCCCGCCCGACCTCATGGAAAGCAAGGAAAAAGGCGAGATCGGCGAGGTCATCCTGAAAATAGACAAGCTCAAGAAATATTACGAGGTGGCGGCAAACGCGCTGTTCGGGGGCGGCGCGCACAAAGTGGTCAAGGCCAACGAAGAGCTGAGTTTCGAGGCCCGCGAAAGCGAGACACTGGCCATCGTCGGGGAATCCGGTTGCGGCAAGTCCACCTTTGCCAAGGTGCTGATGGGGCTGGAAACAGCGACCGAGGGTCAGATCCTGCTGGATGGGCGCAACATCGAACAGATCCCGATTCAGGCCCGCGACCGCAAGACCGTGGGCGAGGTTCAGATGGTGTTCCAGAACCCGTTTGACACGCTCAACCCGTCAATGACGGTGGGCCGGCAGATCATCCGCGCGTTGGAGATCTTTGGCATCGGTGACAGCGAAGCCGGACGCAAAGCGCGCATGCTGGAACTGCTCGATCTGGTCAAACTGCCCCGCGCCTTTGCCGAACGGATGCCGCGACAGCTTTCGGGCGGGCAGAAACAGCGGGTCGGCATCGCCCGCGCCTTTGCCGGGGACGCCCGCATCGTGGTCGCGGACGAACCGGTTTCGGCGCTCGATGTCTCGGTGCAGGCCGCCGTCACCGACCTGTTGATGGAGATCCAGCGCGAACAGAAGACCACGCTTTTGTTCATCTCGCACGACCTGTCGATCGTGCGCTATCTCAGCGACCGGGTGATGGTGATGTATCTGGGCCATGTGGTTGAACTGGGCACCACCGATCAGGTGTTCAGCCCGCCCTATCACCCCTATACCGAGGCGCTGCTCTCGGCCGTGCCGATTGCCGACACCTCGGTTCAAAAGACCCATATCGTGCTGGAAGGCGACATCCCCTCGGCAATGAACCCGCCACCGGGCTGCCCGTTCCAGACCCGCTGCCGCTGGAAGAATCAGGTGCCCAATGGCCTGTGCGACCGCGAGGTGCCAAAGGTGCGCGAACTCTCGGAAGGGCATCAGGTGAAATGCCACCTCAGCGACGAAAAGCTGGCCGAGATGGAACCGGTGATCAAGATCGCGGCAGAGTGAGGGAAATGAGGGCGTTGGACCGTGAGCGGACCGATGCTGTTGCCGCGCCAGTGCCCGGAATGTGCAGCGAGGGGGATTCGCAAACTCTAAGTCATGTGCCGAAAGCGGAGGTTGCGGCCAAGCGCAGCGATCCCCCGCTTCGAGCCCTGCAAGACAGTCTTCTGCAGCGAGGCGAATGACCGATCTTGAGAAGCTGTTGAAGTGAATGACTTTTATGCCGCGACACAATGAATCGGTCCTACCACTATCATTCCTGAGCGCTTAGCGTAAGAAAGGTTGAGACCTTAAGGAGAATGACCGGTGGAAACCTCACAAACTGTGCCAGAACTGATCGCCGCGGCGCAGGCCAAAGCAAAGATGTCCGAAGATAGAATTTCGGCAGTTCAGGAACATCTGGAAGGGCAGAACGGGTCCGAAGCGCAGGTTGAAGACCTTCGCGCGGCGAATGTCGCGCTTGAATTGGCAGCTGTTGATATCTTCACTCTGTTCGAGGCGCGCATGCAGCACCACTTCAAGCGGGGGCCGTTTTCGCGAAAGTTAAGGACATCGCTTTTGAATTCCGGGCACGCTGACCTCGCCGACAGGATCCACAAGTATTATCTGGCGATCAACGTGCTCAAGCACGGAAAAGGCGCGAGCTATCGGGAATTGCTCAACACTCCCACTACGCTTTTTCATGTGAAGCCCGCTGAAAGCATCACTTCAAAAGAGGGATACACGCCTTCAGACCTTATTGATGTTGGCGTCCCAGGCTTTTTTGATGGGCTTGCCGCAACACTTCTTGAGGCTCACCAATTCCTTGAAAACCGGTAGTTTTCCGAACCCGATTCCCGAACATGAATATGCGACCCGCAGCGAATGCTGCGCCCTCACTTGAGAAAGTCCACACATCCTATGTCTGATCCGCGCTTGAAAATTGTGTTGGTAACACCCGAAATTCCATACAATACAGGCGCCATTGGACGGACCTGCGTTGCGTTGAAGCTAGAGCTGATTCTGATCAAACCCTACGGATTTTCCCTTGACGAGAAAGCAGTGCGGCGCGCTGGAACGGACTATTGGAAATATGTTCATCTCAGCGAATATGACAGTTGGCAAAGTTTTCTGGATGAGCGTGGGCCACGTCCCGAAAGCCTGTTTTTCTTCGAAGAACACGGTGCACAAACTTTCTATGACCCTGACTATCCACAGGATGCCTATTTGGTATTCGGATGTGAATCCAAAGGCCTGCCATTGGCGATACTAAATGGGATGGAAGATCGGACATTCAGTTTGCCCATGCTCGATTCGCGTGTTCGATCGCTTAATTTGGCAAATGTAGCCACAGCAGTTATCTATCAAGCGATGCGGACTCAACTGGGTGGCTGAAAGAGGCTGTGTCACGATATCGTTGGCAATGCCTGCAAACTTCGCACACGAGTCGCGCGACGTTGACACGCTAGGGGTCGATCTTGGCATCGCTGGCACGCGGTCCTGTGATCCCTTCGCGCTGGGGCCAGTCGTCTTCCGCATCTTGCGCGGACGTCCCTACTCCTCCAACAGATCCTCATGGCGCGCATCGGTCAGCGTTTTCAGGAACGCCACCAGCGCGTCGATGCGCGCGTCCTCCAATGCCGGGCCGGTGGTGAGTTCCTCCATCGACAGCGTACCCTCCACCTCTGGCGGGCCAAAGGGCTGCCCGGTCTCGGGATTGATCTGCCGTGCCTCGGACTTGGAGTTGTATTTGTTATAAAACAGCACGACCGTGCGCAGGTCGGTGAAGACGCCATTGTGCATATACGGCCCCGTCACCGCCACATTGCGCAAGGTGGGCACCTTGAATTTCCCCGCCTGCGCCGGGTCGCTCACACCCGGGTTGTCGAGCAGCCCCTGATCCGGCCCCGTCACATGCGCCAGCAGCGGGTTCGCGGGCACGCCGATATTGTGGTATTCATAGTTGGAAAACGTCTCTGCCGGGTCCACCGGGCTGGTTTTCAGCTGATGGCACAGGTTGCAATTGGTGAACTGCTGGGAAAAGAACAGCAACCGGCCCAGATCCTCCTCCCGCGTCAGTTGGTACTCCCCCCGCAGATAGCGGTCGTACTTGCTGTCAAACGGGGCGAAATCCGACGTGCGCTCATAGGCGGCGAGGGCTTGGGTCATGGCCTCATAGGCGCGCGCCGGATCGTCGAACACATCGGCCCCCGCCAGCGTCTTGAGCGTGGCAACGTAGTCCGGGTTTTCCTGCAGCCGCGCCACCACCGCCGGTTTATCCGGCATCGCCATCTCGACCGGGTTCAGCGGCGGCCCGCCGGCCTGCGCCGCCAGATCGGTGGCGCGCCCGTCAAGGAACAACCCGCCGACCCATTTGCCCTTGTCGTTGAGGTGAAACGGCGGCGTCAGCGCCGCATAGCTGGCCGTAGGCGCATTGCGGCTGCCCAGAGCGTGCCCGTCATCGCCCAGCGACACGGCACGGCCCAGACCCGTTTCGCGCGGATCGACAAATCCGCTGTTCGGATCATGGCAGGTAACACAGGCTTGGGTGCGCGCCTGCGACAGATTGGGATCAAAGAACAGCGCCTCGCCCAAGGACTCCCAGCTTTCGCTGCCCTGCCCGACCGCCATCGGCGCGGCAAGCCCCGCCAAGGCCAGCGCCAGACCTGCGCCCCCGATCCCCGTTGCCCATCCCATGTCCGTCGCTCCTGCCTGCCCGCCCGATCATTTCAGAGGGTTATAGTCAGGTAATGCACCAAAGGAAAGCGGACGCGTGCTCCAGCCTCGCCCCGAGCAGGTCGCTAGGGCTCAACTGCCCCAGATCGTCTTGACGTAATTCTGGGTCTCGTCATAGGGCGGCACACCGCCATGTTTTTTGACCGCCTCGGGGCCAGCGTTATAGGCCGCAAGCGCCAACCGCCAAGACTTGAAACTGCGGTATTGCTTGGCCAGATAGCGCGCCCCACCGTCAAGGTTTTCCTTGGGATCTGCCGGGTCCACCCCCAGACGCCGCGCGGTATCGGGCATCAACTGCGCCAGCCCCAGCGCGCCCTTGTGCGATTTCGCCTGTGGATTCCAGCCCGACTCCTGCTGGACCAGCCGCAAAAACAACTCCTCGGGCACGTCATAGCGCCGCGCGGCCTCCCGCGCCATGTGCAGGTATTCGCCCTTGTACTTGCCGGTATAGGGCAACGGCCCCCATTTGCTCGGGGTATGGACCGACGGGGGCTGAAGGCGCACGGAGTCATTGTACTGAACCGCCGCGCGGGTATCGAGCACGCGGATCTGCGATTTGAACAGGCTCTTTTGGCCACGGGTCGCGAAAATATCCGCATCCGCTGGCGCCCCGACGCTCGCCAACCCGACAAACGCCGTCAAGACACCCCTGATCGCACCCATTCGCATTCCGGCCCGCCCCACTCGTATCCAACCGGCGCAACTATACATGTTTCACCGTCAAAGAAAAGTTGCCAGCTTAGCGCCGCTCAAAGCGACGGCGCAACGGCGTGGACACGGGCAGCGACGCATAACCATGTTTCAACCTTGTTGCCTGATGTATAGGGTGCCCTTCCAAGGATCGTACAGATTCGGGCATCATTTTAGACAAAACAAGACGGGGGGTCTCATGGCCGGCTCAGTGAACAAAGTCATCCTTATCGGCAATCTGGGTCGCGATCCCGAGGTGCGCACCTTTCAGAACGGCGGCAAGGTGTGCAATCTGCGCATCGCCACCTCCGACACCTGGAAAGACCGCAACACCGGCGAGCGGCGCGAAAAGACCGAGTGGCACTCGGTCGCCATCTTTAACGAAGGCTTGGTGCGCGTTGCCGAGCAATATTTGCGCAAGGGCTCCAAGGTTTATATCGAGGGCCAGTTGCAAACCCGCAAATGGCAGGACCAGTCCGGTCAGGACAAATACAGCACCGAGGTCGTTCTGCAGGGCTTCGGCTCGACCCTGACCATGCTTGATGGCCGCGACGGCGGTCAGGGCGGCGGCAGTCAGGGCGGTGGCGGATACGGCGGCGGCCAAGGTGGCGGCTATGACAACGGCCCGCAGGATGACTCCTATGGCGGCGCGCCATCGGGCGGGGCCCGTGGCGGCCCATCAAGCAATATCGAGGACGACGAAATCCCGTTCTGAACGGATCATGGGGCGGACCAGCAGGTTCGCCCCGATTTCATTTTCGGTATGAGGCGATGACATGAGTTGGTCTTTTTCCATCGGCAGGCTGTTCGGGTCGGACCTGCGGATCCATGTGACCTTTTTCCTTTTGCTGGCCTGGGTTGGCTATGCCGCCTACGCCGATGCCGGCTGGTCCGGCGCTGTGCAAAACGTGCTCTTTGTCATCGCCCTGTTCGCCTGCGTCGTGGCGCATGAGTTCGGCCACGCCCTGACCGCGCGCCGCTATGGCATCAAGACGCCGGATATCACTCTGTTGCCGATTGGCGGCATGGCCCGGCTGGAAAGAATGCCGGAGAACCCCCGGCAGGAAATCCTTGTCGCGCTGGCCGGACCGCTGGTCAATGTGGTGATCTGGGCGGCTCTTATGCTGGCCGGCGCCAGATTGCCACTGGACTCCGCCGCAGCGTTGGACCTGACCGGGTCCGGATTTCTGGGTCGGCTGGCCTTCGTCAACCTGTTTCTGGCCCTGTTCAATCTGATCCCGGCCTTTCCGATGGATGGCGGGCGGGTGTTTCGCGCCCTGTTGTCCATGACCATGGACCGGGTGCGCGCCACCCGGGTGGCGGCAACGGCGGGGCAGATCGTGGCCTTTCTGTTCGGCTTTGCCGGGCTGAGCACCGGCAACCCGATGCTGATCCTGATCGCCGTCTTTGTCTTTGTCGCCGCCAACGCGGAAAGTCAGGATGTGGCGATGCGGGCGGTGGCCCGACAACTCAGCGCGCGCGACGCCACCATCACCAGTTACGAAAGCCTGACCCCCGCCGACACGCTGCAGGCCGCCGCCTCGGCGCTGGTCCACAGCACCCAGCATGAGTTCCCGGTGATCGACACCGACGGAACCTCCCTTGGATTCGTCACCCGGAACGCACTGTTTGCAGCCCTTGCGCAGGACGGGCCGCGCACGCGCCCCGTCTCCGAAATCATGCAGACCGACATCCCCAGCCTGCCCCTGACCACCCGTCTGGAAAAGGTTCTGGACGCGCTGTACAAGGGGGCGCCGGCGGTGACAGTGACCGACAGCAAAGGGCACATGATCGGCTATGTCACCCGCGAGAATGTCGGTGAGCTAATGGTGATCAACGGGCGCTGATCGTCTGGTCCTGCGCCCGGATTAGACGAAACGCCACGAGGCGGTTGCGCACCGATCTTGGGCAAACGCCCCCTAGCGCTCCGCCAAGGCGTCCTTGAGCAGGGTCAGAACCGCCTCCCCCGGCACATCTGCGGTGACAAAGGCCTCGCCGATGCCGCGGGCGAGAATGAACCGAAGCTGGCCATCCACCACCTTCTTGTCCTGCGCCATCAGATCGCGCAGCCCGGCCGCATCCGGCAGCGGCCCGGAGATATCCTTGAGATCGGTCTTCATGCCCATCGTGCGCAGATGCGCACGCACCCGGCTCGGGTCTTCCTGACTGCACAGGCCCAGCCGCGCCGACAGCTCGAACGCCAGCGCACAACCGATCGCCACGCCCTCGCCATGCAGCAGCCGGTCGGAATAGCCCGTCGCAGCCTCCAGCGCGTGACAGAAGGTGTGCCCAAGGTTCAACAGCGCGCGGTCGCCCTGCTCAGTCTCGTCACGGGACACGATATCGGCCTTCATCTGCACCGAACGGGTCACGGCACGCACCCGCGCGCCCATGTCTCCCGCCGCCAGTGCCGGCCCCTCGGCCTCGAGCCAGCCAAAGAAATCGGCATCGCCCAGCATCCCGTATTTCACCACCTCGCCATAGCCAGCCAGAAAATCGCGCGGTGTCAGGGTGCCCAGAACCGCAGTGTCGGCCAGCACCAGCGAGGGTTGATGAAACGCCCCGACAAGGTTCTTGCCGTGGGGCGTGTTGATCCCGGTCTTGCCCCCGACCGAACTGTCCACCTGCGCCAGCAGCGAGGTGGGAATCTGCACGAACCGCACCCCCCGGCGCAGCACCGATGCGGCAAAGCCGGCCAGATCGCCGATCACCCCGCCGCCAAAGGCCACGACCACATCGCGTCGCTCAACCTTTTGCTCCAACAGCCACTCAACCGCGCGAGTGAACTGCGGCCAGCTCTTGGTCGCCTCACCCGGCGGCAAGGCCAGCGCCGTCATCTCGATCCCGGCCGAGGCCAGCCCGGCGCGCAGCGCCTCAAGATGCAGCCCCGCCACGTTCTCATCGGTCAGCACCGTGACCCGCTTGCGCGCCAGCAGCGGCGCGATCCGTGCGCCAGCCTCGGCGATCAGCCCCGGTCCGATGACCACATCATAGGAACGTTCGCCCAGATCGACATGGACGGTTTCATTCAGGTTTTCAGTATTCATTCCGTCGGCATTCATTCTGTTGGCTCCAGCACATCGGGACGCGTGGCCAGCGCGGCCAGCACCCGGTCAACGACCCCTTCGACCGAGGTCTGCGCATCCGAGCGCACCATCAGATCGGCCTCGGCATAAAACGGCACCCGCGCCTCGTACAACGCTTTCAACGTGGCATAGGGATCTTCGGTTTTCAGCAGCGGGCGGTGATCGCGGTGCCGCACCCGGTTCCACAACACGTCAAGTCCCGCGTTCAGCCAGATCGAGACGCCCTTTTCCGAGATCATCGCGCGATTCGCCTCGGACAGGAACGCGCCGCCGCCGGTGGACAGCACGCCGCGCGCATCCACCAGCAGGCGCGCGATCACCTGCGCCTCTTTCTTGCGAAAGAAGGCCTCGCCGTCGCGGGCGAAAATCTCGGGGATCGTCATGTTGGCGGCGGTTTCGATTTCGTGATCGCTGTCCAAGAACGGCGCCCCCAGCCGCGCGGCCAGCGCCCGGCCCACGGCAGTCTTGCCAGCCCCCATCATGCCGACCATGACGATGGTTTTCTTCAGCCGCCCCGACCCGTTTCCCGGGCCTGTGATATCATCGGAGGCGGTGCTATGCTCAATTTCGCTCATTCTGTAGTGAATGACGTGATCTTGCCCAAAAGGCCATATATAACTTGCTCAAAACACCAAAGGCACGAGCATAGGGGACATCCATGGGGCGATTGGTTAAGTATTTGTTTTACCTTCTTATTTTGGCCGCGGTAGGGCTGATCAGCTATGCCTATCTGGGGCCATGGTTCGGTGCGGATTTCTCGCCGCCTTTGGCCGAGGTGCGGCTGCCGGTGACGTTGAATGCGGACTAAGGCGGCCCTGATCGCGATATTTTTGCCGCTGGCTGCGCTGGCGCAAGAACCGCTCTCGGTGATCGACTGGCTGGGTCAGGCGCGGCCCTCCACCCTGCCCGGCCCGGTCCTGCTTGAGCCGCCGGTGGCGGCCCATGCGCTGCGCCCAGAGATCGAGGTCAGCGCCTTGGAAGAACTGGCCGCCCCCCTTGGTCTGGTGCCGCCCAATGTCACTGGCCTGCCGATCGATCTGTGGCATGGCAGCGACGCCGGCCAGGTTGCCCGGTTGATCGCCGAGGCGCCGGTCAAGAACAGCCCGGCGATGCAAGCGCTATTCTATACCCTGCTGCTGGCCGAAAAACGCCCGCCAATGGGGGCCTCGGACGCGGAAGCCGAGGCACTGCTGCTGGCGCAGATCGACCGGCTGATTGATCTGGGCGCGACGGACCCGGCACTGGCGCTGGCCGAGCTTGCCGGACCAATGCAATCGCGTGCGCTGTTCCGGCGCTGGTTCGATTCCACCCTGTTGACCGGCGAAGAGAATGACAGCTGCGCCGCCCTGCAGGAACAGCCCTATCTCTCGCCCAACTATGCCGCGACGATCTTTTGCACCGCGCGGGCTGGCGACTGGCAGACCGCCGCTCTGACGCTGGAAACCGCCCATGCGCTGGAGCTGCTGCCACCGTTGCAGCTTGACCTGCTGGATCGCTTCCTCAGCCCCGAGATCTTTGAAGGCGCACCGCCGCTGCCGTCGCCGAGCGCCCCCGATCCGCTGACCTTCCGCCTGTACGAAGCGATTGGCGAACGTCTGCCCAGCACCCGTCTGCCGCGCGCCTTTGCCAATGCCGACCTGCGTGATCTGGCGGGCTGGAAGGCCCAGATCGAAGCCGCCGAACGGCTCACGCGCATCGGCGCGCTCAACCCCAACAAGCTGCTGGGGCTCTATACTGAACGCGCCCCGGCGGCCTCTGGCGGGATCTGGGACCGGGTCGCGGCGGTGCAACGGTTCGACACCGCCCTGACCACCGGCAGCGCTGCGGCGGTGGCCAAGACCCTGCCGCCGGTCTGGGCCCAGATCCAGGCCGCCGGGCTTGAGGTGCCCTTTGCCCATCTCTTTGCCGACCGACTGGCAGAGCATTCCCTCGACGGTGCCGCCGCAGTGCTGGCCTGGAAGGTCCGGCTGCTTTCGCCACAATACGAGGCCGCCGCGCAGCAGATGCCCGAGGACACGCCCGAGTATCAGTTTCTCGCCGCGCTGGCCCAGGGCGAGCCGGCCCGCACCGCCCCGCCGGACGAACGCGCGCGCGCCATCACCGACGGGTTTTCCGCCGGGGTGCAAGCGCCGCAAGCACTGCGCCAAGCCCTAGATGCGGGGCAGCTGGGCGAGGTGATCCTGCGCAGCATCACGCTGTTTGACAGCGGCGCACGGGGCAATCCCGCCGACCTGACCGCGGCGCTCGCCACCCTGCGCCGCATCGGGCTGGAGGACACGGCCCGGCGTGCCGCGCTGCAACTCATGCTAATCGGACAGGGTTGAGATGACGGCACCGGCAAATCAGATGGGCTGGATCAGCACGTTTCTTGAAGCACAGGCAGCAGAACTGGGCGCGGCCACCAATACCCAGCTTGCCTATGGGCGCGATCTCAAGGATTTCTCTGGCTGGCTTGCCAGTCACGACAGTGATTTCGCCAGTGCCGGACGTGACGCGATCGAATCCTATCTGATCGACTGCGATGCGCAGGGCCTGTCGCGCGCCACCCGCGCCCGGCGGCTATCGTCGATCAAACAGCTGTATCGTTTCGCCTTTGAAGAAGGCTGGCGCGAGGACAGCCCGGCGATCCAGATCCACGGCCCCGGACGCGACAAGCGCCTGCCCAAAACACTTGATGTGCCCGACGTCGACAAGTTGCTGAACGCGGCGCGCCAGACCGGGCGCAGCCCCGCTGACCGGCTGCGCAACACCTGCCTGATGGAGCTGCTTTATGCCACCGGCATGCGGGTGAGCGAATTGGTCTCGCTGCCCGCCTCTGCCGCGCGCGGCGATCCCCGCATGTTGCTGGTCATGGGCAAGGGCGGCAAGGAGCGCATGGTCCCGCTGTCACCGCCCGCCCGCGCGGCGCTGGCCGCCTGGTTGGCGGAACGCGACGCGACACAGGAAAAACTGGCCGAAAAGGGCGGCACGCCGTCGCGCTTCCTGTTCCCCTCGCGCGGCAAATCCGGCTACATGACGCGCCATCGGTTCTATCTTTTGATCAAGGAACTGGCGGTGACCGGCGGGCTCGATCCGGCCCGGGTCACGCCCCATACCCTGCGCCACGCCTTTGCCACCCACCTGCTGGCCAATGGCGCCGACCTGCGCTCGATCCAGACGCTGCTGGGACATGCGGATATTTCCACCACCGAGATTTACACCCATGTGCTTGATGAACGGCTGTCCGAACTGGTTCTTGAACACCACCCGCTGGCCCACCCGGCCAAAGATGCGGGCTGACCGCGCGCGGCCTTGATAACCACCTCGCCCGGCCCCATAACCCGAACAGCACAAAGGGCATACATTTCCGATGGAGACCACCTCGACGTTACTCGACACTGCGTTCTGGGGAACGACAGGCGCTATTTTGTTCCTGCTCGTTCTGTCGGGATTTTTCTCGGGCTCGGAAACCGCGCTGACGGCGGCCTCACGCGGGAAACTGCGCGCGCAGGCTGACAAGGGATCGCGCGGAGCGGCAAAGGCGCTGCTCATCACCGAGGATAACGAACGCCTGATCGGCTCGGTTCTGCTGGGCAACAACCTGGTCAATATCCTCGCCGCCTCGCTCGCCACCTCGCTTTTTACCCGGGTCTTTGGCGAAAGCGGTGTGGCGCTGGCGACGCTGGTGATGACCGTTCTGGTTCTGGTCTTTGCCGAGGTGCTGCCCAAGACCTATGCCATCACCAATTCCGAAAAAGCCGCCGCCGCCGTCGCGCCGGTGATTCAGGTGATCGTGACGCTGTTTTCGCCCATTGTGGCCGTGGTGCGGCTTACCGTGCGCGGGCTTCTGCGGATTTTTGGCGTCCGGATCCACCCGGACAGCAACATGCTTGCCGTGCGCGAAGAGATCGCCGGCGCGCTCTACCTCGGCCATTCCGAAGGGGTGGTTGAAAAGGAAGACCGCGACCGCATCCTCGGCGCACTCGATCTTGGCGACCGGACTGTCGAAGAGATCATGCTGCACCGCTCCGGCATCGAGATGATCGACGCCGCAGCCACGCCGCAGAACATCTTTGCCCAATGCGTGAACAGCCCCCACACCCGGCTGCCGGTGTTTCGCGACGAGCCCGAAAACATCATCGGCGTGATCCATGCCAAGGATCTGCTGCGCGCGATCTATGCCCGCATCGGCGGGGCCACGGGCAATGTCGACGCGCTGAGCGGCTTTCAGGTCACCGATATGGCAAAGCCACCCTATTTCGTGCCCGAAACCACCACGCTTGATGAACAGATGCGTCAATTCCTGCGCCAGCGCACACATTTCGCGCTGGTGGTGGATGAATACGGCTCGCTGCAGGGGTTGATCACGCTGGAGGACATCCTTGAAGAGATCGTCGGCGAGATCACCGATGAATTCGACGTCGATGGCGAACACCCGGTCCGCAAGACCGAGGAGGGCAATTTTCTGGTCGATGGGGCGATGACGATCCGTGACCTCAACCGCGCGACCGACTGGTCGCTGCCCGATGAAGAAGCCAACACCGTCGCCGGTCTGGTCATCCACGAGGCCCAGATGATCCCCACCGTGGGTCAGGTATTCTCGTTCCATGATTTTCGCTTCGAGGTCATGGGCCGCGAAGGCAACCGGATCACCAAGTTGCAAATCAGACCGCTATGATGCGGGTCTGGGAGGTCGCGCGCGCCTGGTTCGATGCGATCGTTCTGGAACCGGGGCGCGAAATGCGCTGGTCCTTCCTTCCGCCGCTGATGGTCTATTTTGCCTATGGCGCCTCGGGGCTTACCTCGGTGGTGGGCACCTTTTTCGTCAAGGACTATCTTGATCTGTCGGCGGCGGTGATCGCCGGTCTGGGGTTCTGGATCGGGCTGCCCTGGGCGCTGAAGATGCCGGTGGGCCATCTGGTCGACCTGATGTGGCGGCGCAAATGGGTGCTGGTGTTCTTTGGCGCCGGGCTGATCTCGGCCAGCTTCCTGATCATGTTCGGGCTTGCGACCCGCGTGGCCTGGATGGCGGATGTCATGTCCGTCACCGCCTGGTATGTGCTGGCTGCGCTACTGTCGCCCTGCGGCTATGTGGTGCAGGACGCGGTGGCAGACGCGCTCTCGGTCGAGGCGGTGCCAAAACTGGACGAGACCGGGGCACCGCTGGATGACGAGACCAAACGGGTGCTGCACACCACGATGCAGACGCTGGGCCGCGTTGCATTGATCGGCGCGCTCTCGGCGGTGGCCGCGCTCAACATCACGCTGTTTTCCGGCATCGACAGCCTGCCCGAGGCGGCCAAGGACGCGGTCTATGGCCGGGTCTATCTGATCGCGCTGGTGATCCCGGTGATCTCGGTCTCGGGGGTGTTGCTGGCCATGGCGCAACAACGCCGCCAGATCGCCGCCTTGATGGCGGCGGGCCTTTCCCGCGCAGAGGCCGAGGCGCAGTTCGCCCCCGAGGGCGGCGCGGTCAAACCGAACTGGTCCTATTTCATCGGCGGCGCGGCCTTTGTCGCTCTGTCCGTCACGCTGGGTCTGTCCGACATTGCCTTTGCGCAAGAGCTGATCTTTGCCGGCTCCTTCGCCATCGTGCTGTACCTGATGCGCCAACTCATCGCGGTGCTGGAACCGGCCAAGGCCCGCGCGCTGGTTGGCACCGCGATCATCATCTTCATCTTTCGCGCCACGCCGCTGCCCGGGGCCGGGGCGACCTGGTTCACCATCGACGAGCTGGGGTTCGATCAGCAATTCCTTGCGGTGCTGTCGCTGATCACCTCGGTGCTGACCTTGGTCGGCATGTTCGTTCTGCGCCCGCTGATGGCCAACCACACCATCGTCTATATCGTGGTGCTTCTGACGGCGGCCTCCGGGCTTTTGGCGCTGCCCAATATCGGGCTGTTCTACGGTGTCCAGACCTGGACCGCGACGCTGACGAACGGCATCGTCGATGCCCGTTTCATCGCCATCCTCGACACCGCAATGGAAAGCCCGCTGGGACAGATCGCGATGATCCCGATGCTGGCCTGGATCGCGCGCAACGCGCCCGACAATCTCAAGGCGACTTTCTTTGCGGTGATGGCCTCTTTCACCAATCTGGCACTGTCTGCCAGCAGTCTGGGCACCAAATACCTCAACCAGATCTTCACCATCACCCGCGAGGTCGATGGCCCCGATGGCACCATGACCGCACAGGCCGATTATTCGCACTTGGGCCTTTTGCTGATCGTCGTTGCCGGGATCACCGTGGTCCTGCCGCTGCTGGCGGTGGCCGTGGTGCAGAATTCGCGCCTGCGCACCACGGATTGAGGTGGGTTCGCACGGTCAGGGGCGCGCGAAAAAGGACGGGGGATTTGCTCACCCGTCCCTTGGTCTCATGCGGTAGTCGGGGTCAGAGAATGCCCCAGTCACCCATGAAATCATCGAAATCATTGATGCCCTTGATGGTCAGCACATCGCCATCACCGAAATCGAACACCAGCGCTTTCTTGGTTTCGTCAACGATCCCGGCAAGCTTGGCATTGGTCAGCTTGCCCGCAACCAGATCACCGTCGAACAGCACTTTGTCCTTCCCATCCTCATAGTCGACGATGACATCCTTGCCGCTACCAAAGATGAAAACGTCCTTGCCGTTACCGCCATCAAGGACGTCATTGCCCTCGCCACCGTCGAGCCTGTCCTTGCCACTGCCGGCCTTGATCTTGTCATTGCCGCCGCCAGCGTCGATCCGGTCGTTCTTAGCGCCCGTGGAAAAGACTTCCTTGGCTGAGGTGCCGACAAGATCCTGTGCTTGTTTGGCACCGTAGGCTCCGATCTTGAGGATCTGCGCCTCAACAGAACTGCCGCTGCCATCGCCGAATTCCGAATCCCAGGTCACCACTACCTTGCCGTTCTTCAACTCGGTCAGCGCCGGATCCGCCTGATCGCCCTTAGTGGTCGAATTGACGACCTGCGCCTCGCCCAGCCGGACCCCGTCCGCGTCGAACCGTTGGGCCATGATCGAAGACCCTTTGCCATCGCCGCTGCCATCGCTCCAGGCCACCATGAACCCGCCGTCTTTTAACGCGGTGATCTCGGCATGATCCTGATCTGCATTGCTGTCGGAATGCACCTTGATGACTGGCGACGCGGCCTTGAGATTGCCGACCTTGAAGATCTGGGCATAGACATCCGTTTGCGCAGCCTTGCCGCTGCCGGTGGTTTCGGTCCAGGTGATGGCGAACTGCTTGCCCTTGAGCATGGCAACCCGTGGGTCAGAGGCCTCCCCTGTCAGCCCGGAGTCTTCCAGCACGTATCTTTCGCTTAGATCAAAGGCGAGCCCCTGCACGCGGGGTTCCTCGAACAGTTGAAACTGAATGATCCCGTCTGCGCCCTCCGCATCCGAGGCAAGCGTGCCGACGACAAGGATGTTGTCATCGTCAAGTTTTGCAAGATCGCCAAAAGTGGTTGCACCGCGGGGAAAGACCTCGTCCCCCATATAGTTGCGCGACCATTGGCCATTGGTCGGCAACCGATCGGTATTGGCGGTATATTCATCCACAGTGAACTGAAATTCCCCGTGCAGATAATCGCGCACATAATATCCCGATGCGAACATATCGTCGCCCAGCGAGATCACCCGCGGCGCAATCGCGTCCTGCCCCTCGGCCTCGGGGTCGGTCCGGCCATAGCGCACGCGTTCAAAGTTGTAATATTCCTTGTCGACCGCGTCCTCGTCAAAGCCAAAGATCTTGGACCGGGTGCGGATATTGTCAGCCGCGTAATCGCGTGAGGTGGGAACCTCGTCGCGGTCAAGATTGGTCTCGCTCCAGATCGCGTCTGTCTGCCAAACCCACGATCCCTGCCCCTTGCTGTTGAAGACAACGTCCGGGCTTCTTTGATCACCGACGGTCATGTCACTGATCCGAAATTCCTCGCCGACGGCCTTGCCTTTGAAATTGAAATTCTGGCCATAGACGCCAAAACCATCCCCGTCCTGCCCCTTGCTTTCCCAGACGATCTGGAAACCGCCGGTCTTGGGATTCGCGTCGATCGCCGGATCACCCTGGCCAAACTTTGTGTAGGAGTTGACCTGGAATTCCTTACGAAAAGTCGAGAACGAAGAAGCCATAAACCTAATCTCCCTGATACCAATGAATATGAAAAAAATCATTCAAAATCGTCGTCGGGGAAAACCGGCCATAACAGAACTTCCCCAAGGTAAATCTGCAAGCCGTTTGTTATCTTGTCAACCCATCTGCGCTCCTCCGTGCGTGCCCCGTTCTAGCCCCTGAGCCGCGCGCCCTGCGGATCGAACGGAGGCTCTTTCAGGATACGCGCCCGATGCGGTCGGCCCAGCACCATGACCTCCACCGCGTCGCCGGGCGCCACCCCCTTCACGTACCCCAGCGCCAGCGACATCCCCACCGAATAGCCAAAAGCGCCCGATGTCACGCGCCCGATCCCCACGCCACCCTTGAAAATCGGCTCTCCCCCGGTCGCATCGGCGTTTGAGGCGGTGACATCCGCCTCCTCCAGCGCAAGGATCACCAATTGTTCGCGCGCCGGACTGGCGAGGGTTCGCTCGACCGCCCGTTTGTTCAGAAAATCCTTATCCAGCTTCACCAACCGGTGCAGCCCGACCTCCTGCGGCCAGTATTCCGGGCTGTATTCCCGCCCCCAGGAGCCATAACCCTTTTCGATCCGCAGGCTCATCAGCGCCCGGCTTCCCACGGGCCCCGCGCCTATGTCGCGCCCGGCCTCGATCAATGCCGAACAAAGCCGCGCCTGATCCTCGACCGCGCAATGCAGCTCCCACCCCAGATCGCCGGTGAAGGAGACCCGAAGCGCCAGACAGTTCACCCCGGCCACGTCTATCCGTTGCGAGCGCATGAACGGAAAATCCGCCGTTTCAAGCGAGGTATCGCTCAGCCGCTGCAGCATCTCGCGCGATTTCGGCCCGGCGACGTTAAAGCCGCAAAACCTCTCGCTCAGGGTCTCCAACACTGTCCCCTCAGGCAGCGGCACCTGTTTGAAGAACCGCTGGTGATAGCGTTCCGCCATGCCCGCGCCGATCACCCAGAATTCGTCCGCGCCCAACCGG
>JASJGL010000140.1:0-16248 GCA_033791545.1 Pseudodonghicola sp.
GCGAAGGTCGAGGAATGTTCCGCGTTGACCATCGAGACCTTGACGCCGCCGCCCAGATCCATGGTACCGCCCTTGTTGAAGCCGACCGTCTCGATCCCTTCGCTTTCGCCCCAGAACTCCATCAGGTCGTATTGGCCATAGACCGGCACATCGAGCTTTTTCGACAGCGCCACCGTATCGACCGAATGGTCGAAATGCGCATGGGTCAGCAGGATATGGGTGGCGCCGGTAGTGGCGGCGTCGTGGCTGGCTTCGGGCAGGACCGGATTGCCGGTCAGCCAAGGATCGAGAAGCAGTACGTGATCGCCGGTTTCAAACCGGAACGAGCCATGACCAAGCCAGATGATTTTCATAGTGAACCTCCTTTTGAGTTGTGCGGACACTAGCACCGGTGGCGTGGAAATCCATGACCCTAGGGCGCGATCGTGCGGCCTGTTGCGCAGCGTCGGCGCGGAGGAGATGGGGCACCGAGAAGACCGCCGCCCAAGATCCCGCCTAAGACCGCGCCGGTGGGTCGTCCGTCAAGGGGGCTCTCGCCGGGGCAACGTGGCGTTTCAGGGTGCTGGCAATATCGTCAAAGGTGTAGGGTTTCGCGATGCAGCCATTCATCCCGGCGTCAAGATAGCTGGCCTTTTGATCGGCCATCACATTGGCGGAGAGGGCGATGATCGGGGTGTCGCGATTGGGGCCGCTGGCGCGGATGTCGCGGGTGGCCTCGATGCCGGATTTGCGGGGCATCTGGATGTCCATGAAGATCAGATCGAACCGCTCGCGCCCGGCGGCTTCGACCGCCTCGACGCCATCGGCGGCCATGCCCGGTTTGACCCCCAGCTTGGCGAGGAACTTGCGCGTGATGAACTGGTTGGTCCGGTTGTCCTCGACCACCAGAACCCGCGCCGCATCGAACCTGTCTGTGGGCCTGTTCGTCTCGCTGTGTGCGCCCGTTTTTGTGTCAGCGTCTGTACCCGCGTCTGTACCTGTATCGGAGGCGGTCCTGACCGCTTCGGCCGGGGGGGGGCCTTCGATCAGCGGGAAGGTGAACCAAAAGGTGCTGCCTTGATCCAGTTGGCTGAAGACTCCGATCTTGCCACCATGCAGTTCTGCCAGATGCCGGGCGATCGACAGGCCCAGACCGGTGCCGCCATACAGGCGCACGGTTGAGTTTTCGGCCTGTTCGAACTGCTCAAAGACCCGCGTGGCCGCCTCATGCGTCATGCCGATCCCCTCGTCGCGCACCGCGACACGGATCATCGCGGGCGCGCCGCTGGGGCCCCGATCGCGCGACAGCCGCACCTTTACCGTGCCTTGCGTGGAAAACTTGATCGCGTTGCTGACAAAGTTGCTTACGATCTGCGACAGCCGCATCTGGTCGCCCACAAGATACGGCGGCACATCCGTGTCATAGCTGACGCTCAAGGTGATCCCCTTTGCTGCGGCCTGCCCGCCTTGCGCAGAGAGCACGTTGTCCACCAGGTCTTCGCGCCGGAAGGTGGTTTTTTCCAGGTGAACCCCGTGTTCGGTGATGCGGGAGAAATCCAGAATGTCGTTGACGATGCGCAGCAGGGTCCGACCTGAGGAGTCGGCGGTGTGCAGAAGGTCCTTTTGGTCCTGCGTGACCGCCTGATCCAACAGCAGTTGCACCGCCCCGATCACACCGTTCAAGGGGGTGCGAATCTCATGGCTGACATTGGCCAGAAAGAAGGATTTCGCCTTGCTTGCGGATTGCGCCTCCCGGCGCAACTTGTCCAGATGCAGCGTGGTCTTTTCGATCTCGGAGACGAAGATCAACATGCCGATGGCCGTCGCAGCGGTCACGTTGATCAAGATCACCCCAACCGGCGGTGGGATGATGGCATAGGACAGCGTGATCACGCAGGCGACCACGACGACGCAGATCACGGCGCCGTCACGCGGGCCAAGCAGCAGAATGGCGATCGGCGGAACCACGAAGAACTTGACGACCGTGGCCCAGGATTCGCCGACCGGCGACAGCATCTGAATTCCGATGACGAACAGGAAATAGAACACCAGAAACAGGGACGCGACCCGCAGTTGTCCCGTACGCCAGAGAATGACGGCCGGTATGAGGAAGGCGAATGACGAAAAAAGCGTCCAGTAGGCGCGGACAGGCGAAAGGCCATGGGGTTCGCTGAACCAAGTCAGGCTTTCGATCACGCCGGCGACGGCGGCCAGCGACGACAGCGAGCTGAGAATCCGGCGGCGCGCTGACGTCACCCTGTCCTCCGGGACGACGGCGGGCCAGGCAAATTCCCCGAGAATTCTCGCGATTGCTTTGAGGGAAAAACCAGACAGGGTGTGTGCTCCGCAAAAAGAATTTTTCCGGCGCGAGCTTGCCGCAAGTGTATTGATAGATCGTTAGTCTCGCAGGGGACGCGAAGGACGGTTGCGGGCAAAGGGGGCAGGTCGTGGGGGCCGTGGACGCCGTATGGCGATGCGCAGTCTTGAAGGCAGCGCCGCAGGGCGTTAAACGCCGCATTGGGAAAACAAGGGGTCTTCCATGTCGATTGACGAAAGCACCGCCGCTCGTGTGGCCAAGCTGGCCCGGATCCGGGTCGCGGATGACGCGCTGCCGGCGCTGGCGGGCGAGTTCAACACCATTCTGGGCTTTATCGAGCAACTGAACGAAGTCGATGTCGAGGGCGTCGAGCCGATGACCGGCGTCACGCCGATGCGGCTGAAGCAGCGTCAGGACGTGGTCACCGACGGCAATCAGCAGGACAAGGTGCTGGCCAATGCCCCCGATGCGCGCGAGGGGTTCTTTGCAGTCCCCAAGGTGATGGAGTGAACGACATGGCAAGCGATCTGAACAAACTGGGCTTGGCCGATGCGCGCGACGCGCTGCGCAAGGGCAGCGTCACCTCGGTCGAGCTGACCGAGGCTTGCCTGTCTGCAATCAATGCCTCTGACGCGCTCAATGCCTTTGTGCACAAGACGCCGGAGATCGCGCTGGAGCGCGCCCGCGCGGCTGACCTGCGGATCAAGGCGGGCGATGCGCCGGCGATGTGCGGCTTGCCGATCGGGATCAAGGATCTGTTCTGCACCCAGGGCGTGCCCAGTCAGGCTGGCAGCCGCATCCTCGAAGGGTTCCTGCCGCAGTACGAATCGACCGTCAGCCAACAGCTAGCCGATGCGGGCGCGGTGATGCTGGGCAAGCTGAACATGGACGAATTCGCCATGGGCTCGTCCAATGAAACCTCGGTCTATGGCGCGGCGGTCAGCCCGTGGCGGCGCAAGGAAAGCGAGACGGCCCTGACCCCCGGCGGCTCTTCCGGCGGCTCTGCCGCAGCGGTGGCCGCCGATCTGTGTCTGGCCGCGACCGGCACCGACACCGGCGGGTCGATCCGCCAGCCGGCGGCCTTTACCGGCACGGTGGGGATCAAGCCGACCTATGGCCGCTGCTCGCGTTGGGGGGTGGTGGCCTTTGCCTCGTCGCTGGATCAGGCCGGGCCGATGACCAAATCGGTGCGCGACGCGGCGATCATGCTGGGCGCGATGGCCGGGCATGATCCCAAGGATTCGACCAGCATGGACATCCCGGTGCCGGATTTCGAGGCGATGCTGACCGGCGATATCAAGGGCAAGAAAATCGGCATTCCCAAGGAATACCGGATCGAAGGCACGCCCGAAGAGATCGAAACGCTCTGGGCCGACGGCGCCGCGATGCTCAAGGCGGCCGGGGCCGAGATTGTCGATATCTCGCTGCCGCACACGAAATACGCGCTGCCCGCCTATTATGTGATCGCCCCCGCCGAAGCGTCGAGCAACCTGGCCCGCTATGACGGGGTGCGCTATGGCCACCGCGCCACGCTGGAGGCGGGTGACGGCATCACCGAGATGTACGAAAAAACCCGCGCCGAGGGCTTTGGCCATGAGGTGCAGCGCCGGGTGATGATCGGCACCTATGTGCTGTCGGCGGGGTTCTATGACGCCTATTACAACCGCGCCCGCAAGGTCCGCACCCTGATCAAGAAGGATTTCGAGGATGCCTTTGCCAAAGGCGTCGATGCGATCCTGACACCGGCCACCCCGTCGTCGGCGTTCGGGCTGGGTGAGATGGGCCAGACCGACCCGGTGCAGATGTATCTCAACGATGTGTTCACCGTCACCGTGAACCTTGCCGGTCTGCCGGGGATCGCGGTTCCCGCCGGGCTGGATCATCAGGGGCTGCCGCTTGGGCTGCAACTGATCGGGCGGCCTTGGGAAGAGGGCGATCTGCTGAATACGGCCTATGCTTTGGAGCAGGCGGCCGGATTTGTGGCCAAACCGGGGAAATGGTGGTAAAATGATCATCAATAAGACCAAAATTGGCAGGACGGCAGTATGCGATTTCTTCCTATAGCCCTGATTCTGGGCGGTTTGAGTGCTTGTGCCCCGGCAATCCCGGACAGTGCGGCCGGGGTTGGATTCAGCTCGATCGAGGCACAGCGTGCCCGTGAGGCGGCGTTGAGCGGGACGGCGACCATGCCCGGTGTGTCCGCACCGACGGCGGTGTCCTCCGCGCCGCTTTCTGCGGCTGGGACCGTGTCGACACAGACGCAGACGCAGACACCGATGCAGACCGCCTCGGCGGGGGCGACCCTGACCGGGGGCGGCGACAGCGTGGCCACGCGGGGCGACAGCGCCTCGGATATCGCGGCGGAAACCGCGGCCGCGCTGCGGGCGGCGCAATACAATTCCGGCGAGATGCCGGTGCAGGCCAGCCCGTCGAACCCGGCGCCGGCGATGACCAACAACGCCGGCATCTCGGACGAGAATGACTTTCAGGCCGTCGCCAATCGCGAGACCATTCAAAGCGATGCGGATCGCATGGCGCGCAATCGCCAGATGTATCAAGAGATCGAACCGACAGCGGTTCCGGGTCGGCCGGGCGACAAC
Organism: Pseudodonghicola sp.; assembly: GCA_033791545.1. Classification (GTDB taxonomy): domain Bacteria; phylum Pseudomonadota; class Alphaproteobacteria; order Rhodobacterales; family Rhodobacteraceae; genus Antarcticimicrobium. The sequence goes on from JASJGL010000140.1 coordinate 4,897, forward strand.
CAGCCCAACATCGTCGCCTATGCGCTGCAAACCAAAAATCCGCGTGGGGCGCAGTTGTATTCCCGTAGTGGGCTGAACCTGCAAGGGCGCAACGCGCGCAATTGCGCCAAATACGGCTCGGCGGATCTGGCCCAGATGGCGTTCCTGTCCAAGGGCGGGCCGAAACGCGACCGGATGGCGCTTGACCCCGATGGCGACGGCTACGCCTGCACTTGGGATCCGGCCCCGTTCCGCGAGGCGGTCAAGAACTGAACCGATGACGCCGCACTGGCACCCGTCGCCCAATTTCGGCGACCGTCGCAACGCGCTGCGCCCGGAGCTGGTCGTTCTGCATTACACAGCGATGGCGGGGGCCGGGGCGGCGCTTGCCCGGCTTTGTGATCCAGAGTCCGAGGTCTCCTCGCATTATCTGATCGGGGCGGATGGTACGCTGTGGCAGATGGTGCGCGAGGCGGATCGCGCCTGGCATGCGGGGGCCGGGACGTGGCGCGGGCTGGAGGACATCAACTCCCGGTCGATCGGGATCGAACTCGACAATCGCGGCGATCATCCGTTTTCCGAACCACAGATGGCGACGCTGGAGACGCTGTTGCCAGGGATTATGGCGCGCTGGGGAATCGGGCCCGCCGGGGTGATCGGCCATTCCGACATGGCGCCGGGGCGCAAATGCGATCCCGGTCCGCGCTTTGACTGGGCGCGGCTGGCCCGGCTGGGGCTGGCGCTGCCCCATGCGCCGCAGTCGGGCTGTGCGACCGACCCCGAGGGTTTTCGTGCGCTGGCGGTGCGGGCGGGCTATCCTACGGAGGCGAGCGAGGCGGATCTGCTTAGCGCGGTGCGGCATCGGGTCCGGCCTTCGGGCAGGGGGCCGCTCACACAGGGCGACATGGAGGCGCTGGCGGGGTTTGTTGCGGCGCGAGAGGCTTTGCCTGCCTGAGCTTGCCGGTTTGAGTTTGCTTGCCTGAGTGCGCCCGGAAAACACGGCACCCCTTCTCCCGGTGACCCGTGTTGAACCCCCATTGACGCCCGCCCCCGCTTGCCCCTATCTCTCCCCCAGCGCGGAGGGCCGGATGGCCGCGGCGTCCTTCGGGGCGTCGAGGAAAGTCCGGACTCCATGAAGCAACGGTGCCGGGTAACGCCCGGGCGGGGCAACCCGACGGAAAGCGCCACAGAAATGAAACCGCCATGCTTCGGCATGGTAAGGATGAAACGGTGGGGTAAGAGCCCACCGCGCCGCTGGTAACAGGGGCGGCATGGCAAGCCCCACCGGGAGCAATGCCAAATAGGACCCCCGCGCGGGCCGGTCCCCGCAAGGGGAAACCGCCGCTAGGCTTGCTTCAGCCAAGAGGGGTCGGGTTGGCAGCACGAGGCGCAGCGCGAGCTGCGTCCCAGATGAATGGTCATCGACGGGGGCAACCCCTGAACAAAATCCGGCTTACAGGCCCTCCGCGCTAATTTCCCTGCCGAACCGGAACGGCTCGGCACTGGGCACCGGGCATTTTCTGCGGAACCGGGGCATTTCCGGGGAGATCTGGCGCGCTCTGCCACCCGTGGCCGCGAAAACGCGGTTGACTCGGGGGCCGGCATGGGTAAAAGGCAGGCTTCATGAGAATTTTACGGGCGCGGCTGTGCCCGGCGCAGGAGAGACCCAATGGCGAAACCGACAACAATCAAAATCCGCCTCAACTCGACCGCAGGCACCGGCCATTTTTATGTGGCCAAGAAAAACGCCCGCACCATGACCGAGAAAATGGTGGTTCGTAAATACGACCCCGTTGTTCGCAAACACGTCGAGTACAAGGAAGGCAAGATCAAGTAATCTTGCTGACACCGAATGTTTGCAAAGGGTCACGCGATTGCGTGGCCTTTTGTTTTTCCGGGGGCACGCGCCGGCGTTGGGAGCGACGGGGTGCTTGTCATCGGGTTGCCTTTGGCGCTAGCGTAACGGTGATCCTGTCCTAGCCACGGCTTTGCCCATGAAACCTCTTCTCGCCTCTGTCTGCCTGATCTGTACCGCGCTTTCGGGCTGTGCCGGGCACAACTATCGCCACGGTATCGGCTTCACAGGCATCGACGGCGAACCGAAAGCGCCCAGCGTCCAGTCGGACAGCAGCGTGAGCCGTGCGGTGGGGCCGATCGCGGAGCTGGCAGCGCGCACCCCGCAACGGCTGCAGGTCGCGAGCGGGGTTCCTGCCGTGCTTGCCGAGGCGGCGATCCATGCCGGCGCGCGATCCGAGCCCGGTGCGATTCCCGCCACGCTGGGCGGCGCGCCGATGATGCTTAGCACGGTCGAGGTGAACGGCGTCTCGCACGCGGTGCTGCGCTTTCCCGAGGGGCAGCGCGGGCAACTGGGCGATGGCTCTGGCGCGGCCTTTGCCGACGCGGTGCCGCGCCTGACCGGTTGCCTGACCGCAGGCCCCACCTATCGCCGCGACGTGCCAGCGCAGGAGGCCGGGCTGGCGATGCCGATGGACTGCCGCTAGGGCCGCCAGCGGTCCCCCTTCCGCGTCGCCGCGCCCTGTTTCACATGCGCTGTATCAACCGGCTTGCCCCCATCCCGGATCTCCGTTAGCAGCGGTCCCCTTCTGGACAGGTGGCCCGATGCAGACAGACATACTCGCAATAGATTTCGGAACCTCGAATTCCGCAGCTGCCGTGCCCTTCGCGCATGGGATCTATCGCATCCCGATCGAGCGGGGGGCGGAAACCCTGCCCACCGCCGTGTTCTTTCCCGCCGATGACGGGGCGATGCGGATCGGCGCGGCGGCGGCGGATGCGCTGATTGCGGGCGAGGACGGCCGCTATATGCGGGCGTTGAAAAGCGTTCTGGGCCAGCCGCTTTTGCATGAGAAACGGCTGATCGGCGGGCGTCGTCGTACCCTTGCCGCGATCATCACCGAATTTCTGGTTGCGTTGCGCGAACGGTCCGAGGCGGCGACCGGGCTGCGGTTTCGCCGCGCGCTGTCGGGGCGCCCGGTGCATTTCCATTCCGCCGACCCGGCGCGGGATGCCCAGGCCGAAGTGGATCTGCGTGGCTGCTACCTTGCCGCTGGGTTCGAGGAGGTCAGCTTTCTTGCCGAGCCTGAGGCGGCGGCGCTGGCCTGTCACGGGCTTGGCACGAGTGAGGGTCTCGGACTGATTGTGGATATCGGCGGCGGCACCTCGGATTTCTCGGTGTTTCGCACGACTGGCGCGCGCCCCGAGATCCTTGCCAATCACGGTATCCGCCTTGGTGGCACCGATTTCGACCATGCGGTGTCGATGACCCATGCGATGCCGCAACTGGGTCTGGGGGGGCAGGTGCGCCGAGTGATGGGCGAGGGGCTGCTGCCGGTGCCACGGGCGCCCTATGTTGATCTGGCGACATGGGCCAAGATCCCGTTTCTTTATACACCCGAGATGCGGCGGATGGTGGCGGGCCTGGTCAAGCTTGCGGTCGAGCCGCAGAAGATGGCGCGCTTTGCTACGGTGCTGGAGATGGAACTGGGCCATGAGCTGGCCTTCGCGGTGGAGCGAGGCAAGATCGCGGCGAATACCGGCACGGCGGCGGGGCGAATCGACATGGGCTGTATCGAGCGTGGGCTGCTCGAAACCGTCACCCCCGAAAGTCTGGATGCGGCGCTGCTGGAGAACCGCGCCCTGCTGCGCGCAGCTGCCGCCGAGACCTTGGCGCTGGCCGGTGTCACCCCCGATGAGATCGGGCGCGTCATACTGGTGGGCGGCTCAAGCCTGATGCGCTTTGTCTCGCAGGAGGCCAGCGCGCTTTGCCCTGATGCCGAGATCCTGCGCTCCGAGGCGTTCACCGCTGTGATCGACGGGCTGGCGCTGGCGACGCGGGACTGAACCGCCGGGACTGAGACAGCGCGACTGCGTCAGCGGGCGCGAACGAAAAGGGCCGGTCGTACAGACCGGCCCTCGTATCGTACAGGTTCATTGCTGCTAGTCGCGGTTGCCCATCAGTTGCAGCAGGAACATGAACATGTTGATAAAGTCCATGTACAGGCTCAGCGCGCCCATGATGGCCGCCTTGCCCAACCATTCGCTGTCGCCGGTGTGGGCGTGCTGCAGGTAGGTGTTCTTGATGTTCTGGGTGTCATAGGCGGTGAGACCGGCAAAGATCAGAACCCCAAGGATCGAGATCGCGAACATGATCGCCGGGCTGCCGAGAAAGATGTTGATGACCGAGGCCACGATCAGCCCGATCACGCCCATGATCAGAAACGCGCCCCAACCGGAAATGTCTTTCTTGGTGGTATAGCCGTACAGGCTCAGACCGGCGAAGGCGATTGAGGTCACCAGAAACACCTGCGCGATGGAAAAGCTGGTGAAGGCCACGAAAATCCAGCTCAGCGACAGGCCCATGACCGACGCGAAGGCATAAAAGAACAGCTGCGCGCCAGCGACGGACAGCCGGTTCAACGCGGCGCCGAAGGCGAACACCATGATCAGCGGCGCGAACATCAGGATCCAGCCCAAGATGTTGGGTTGCAGGGTCAGGGGGTCGCGGAACACGCCCAGCAGTTGCGGGCTGGTGCCGACGGCCCAAGCCACTGCGAATGTCAGCAGCATGCCAATGGACATGGTGCTGTACACCTTGTTCATATGGGCACGGAGGCCCGCGTCAATCTGGGCGCTGCGTGCGCCAGCAGCCGTCCGGATTGTGTCGAATTCAGCCATTGAAAGGTCTCCAGTTAAGCCGGTTGTGCCGCCCGCTTCAGCGGATGGCGCTCATGGCTAAATATTGGAGAAGTTCACCTCTATTTCAAGGAGATCAGTGTGAAATTTCGGCCTTGGGGTCGAAAAAAGGCCGCGCGCCCACAAGGGGCGGCGGCCTGTCCCACGGAGAGCGGGGATCGGGATCAGTGACGCCAGGTGGCGGGGGCGTCCCAGAAGGCGCGGCGCGCTTCGGCGTCGGCCTGGGCGCGGCTCACGCCGATATCCTCAAGCGCGCGGTTATCCAGCGTTTCCAGCGCCCGACGTTGACGCCAGATGGCAACGAGACGGCCCAGTTCAGAAAACAGGGCGGGGCGAAGGGCGGTACGGCGGCGGGGGGCGGTGATAAAGGTCATAGCATGTGTCCTTTCCTGGAATTGCGATGAGTCGTCTGACTTGAATCAAATTTCTTGATCCGTATGGCGAAATGTGATCCATTTTGAAAACGAATGTTTTTGATCCGACACATCAAGGTTTGTGATATTGCGAAATCTCGACATCACCACGCTCCGTTCCTTCGTCGCGGTGGCCGACTATGGCGGGGTAACCCGCGCGGCGGGGTTTCTGCATCTGACCCAGTCGGCGGTGTCGATGCAGCTCAAGCGGCTGGAGGGGCTTCTGGATCTGCAATTGCTGGATCGCTCCGGGCGCACCATTGCGTTGACGGCGGCGGGCGATCAGCTTTTGGGCTATGCCCGTCGCATGGTGGCGCTGAATGACGAGGTGATCGGTCGGCTTACGGATCAGGCCTTTGAGGGCGAGATCGTTCTGGGGGTGCCGCATGACATCGTCTATCCGGCGATCCCGAGCGTGCTGCAACGGTTCAATGCCGACTTTCCACGGGTCAAGGTGCAGTTGCTGTCCTCTTATAGCCGCAAGCTCAAACAGGCCTATGGCCGAGGCGAATGCGATCTGATCCTGACCACCGAGCCGCAAAGCGCCGAGGGCAGCGAGACTCTGGTTGAACTGCCGCTGAACTGGCTGGGCGCGCCGGGTGGGTCGTGCTGGCGGCAACGGCCGCTGCGGTTGGCCTTTGGGCGGCTCTGCATGTTCCGCCCCGAGGCGATCGCGGCGCTGAACCGGGCCGGGATTGATTGGGAGCTGGCGGTGGAATCGGACTCTGACCGCACCATCGAGGCCACGGTCAGCGCCGATCTGGCGGTGACGGCCATGCTTGACGGCTCTGAACCGCCGCATCTGGAGCCGATCGATCACGGCGGGGCGCTGCCGGCTCTGCCGGCGAGCAAGATCAACCTTTATGTCCGCGACGCCGCGGCGAACCCGCTGGTCGGCGCGTTTGCCACCCTGCTTCGCCAGACCATCAGCAGCCACATCAGCCCAAGCCTGCGTGTCGTAGGGTAGGGGCGTTACTAGAGGCGGCGGCGCTACATGGTGATCACCACCTTGCCGGTGGAGCGCCGCTCGCGCAGCAGCGTCATGCCCTCTTCGACCCGCTCAAGCGGCAGGATGTTGCTCACATGTGGGGTCAGGCGGCCTTCCAGATACCAGTCGATCAGGGTGCTCAGGCTTTGCGTCACCGCCTCGGGGCGGAATTTCAGGTAGCCGCCGATATAGAATCCGATCACTGTCAGATTCTTCACCAAAAGGTGATTGGCCGGAATTTGCGGCACTTCTCCACCTGCAAAGCCGATCGGCAGCAGCCGCGCTTCGGGGTTGCAGGCACGAAAGGCGGCCTTGAACGTCTCGCCGCCGATCGCGTCATAGACCACATCTGCGCCGCCCAGGTCCAGCACCCGGGCGCGCAGATCTTCCGAGGCGTCGATCAGATGATCGGCCCCTGCCGCCCGCGCCACCTCCAGCTTGTCCGTGCCGCGCGCCTGCGCGATCACGGTGGCGCCCATCAGTTTGCCGATCACGACCGCGCTCAGCCCGACACCGCCCGCGGCCCCGGTCACCAGCAGCGTCTCGCCCGGCTGCATTCGGGCGCGATACGCCAGCGCCATATGGCTGGTGCCATAGGCGATCTGAAGGGCGGCGGCATGGTGGAAAGGCATGTTTTCAGGCAGTTTTATGGCCCTGGCGGCATCGAAGACGCCATAGTCTGCCAGCCCGCCCTGCCCGGAATAGACCGCGATTCGATCGCCGGGAACGAGGGTGGTGACCCCGTCGCCGGTCGACTCGACCGTTCCGGAAATTTCCATTCCAAGGGTGAACGGCGCGCGCGGCGTGTCCTGATAGGTGCCCTTCTGCATCAGCAGATCGGCAAAATTCAGCCCACAGGCGCGGATGGCGACGCGGATCTCGCCCGGTCCCGGGGTGGGCACCGCAAGCTCGGTCAGCCGGGGTGGACCGTCCTGTGTTTCCATATGATAGGCGCGCATATCAACCTCTCGTCCTGCATGGCACTTGGCCCGTGTTGCGGTGTTTGTGGCAAATCCCTGACCGCGCGACCAGTGCTACAACCGCTGGGTCATACGGGCTGGCTTTGAATCAACTAACTTGAATTCGATGCGAAAGAGACTAGAGTAGTTAACGTGTTGGGGTGCGATCTGGTGCGGCGACAAACTGTCCCGACGGCGCGCACTTCAGACTGTGGATGAGACTGACAGCTTTTCAGCAGGAGTGCGTGTACTTGGATAAGGAATATTGCGATGCCACATCAGGTTGACGTTCATGTGGGCAAGCGTGTCCGCCATCGCCGCTGGTTGGTCGCAATGACCCAGCAGCAACTGGCCGAAAGGGTTGGCATCAAGTTCCAGCAGATCCAGAAGTACGAAACCGGCGCCAACCGGATCAGTGCGTCGCGCCTGTGGGATATCGCCGAGGCGCTGGAGGTTCCGATCAGCTTTTTCTTCGAAGGGCTGCAAGAGACCGCTGAGGACGCCGGGAAAGACGCGGGAGAGAAATCCGGGGTGCCGGTTGATCTGCTTGGCGACAAGGAAGCCTTGGATCTGGTGCGCTCCTATTACGCGATCCCGGAAAACCAACGCCGCCGCCTGTTCGATCTGGCGCGGGTGCTCAGCGAAGTCGCCTGAGCGCCGTCAAAGGGACTGAGGCTGCGCGCCCGGACTTGCATCCGACACAGGCGCGTGGCACCTGAACGGGCATGACCCAGACAGATTTGAGCGATCTCGATATCGCCAACATGTTGGCAGACGCCGCCCGCGCGGTGATCCTGCCCTATTTCCGCCAGCCCGGACTGAGCGCGGACAACAAGGACGCCGGCGGGTTCGATCCGGTGACCGAGGCCGACCGCGCCGCCGAACAGGCGATGCGGGCGATCCTCGCGCAGCACCGGCCCCATGATGGCATTCTGGGCGAGGAATTCGGCACACAGGCGGGCAGCAGTGGCCGCACCTGGGTGCTGGACCCGATCGACGGCACCCGTGGCTTTCTCAGCGGAACACCCACCTGGGGCGTGTTGATCGCGCTGTCCGAGGCCGACGGTCCGACGCTGGGGATCATCGACCAGCCCTATACCGGCGAACGCTTTACCGGCGGACCGGGGCTTGCGGTGCTGAATGGTCCGCGGGGGCGCGAACAACTGTCCACCCGTGCGACATCCACGCTGGATCAGGCAATCCTCTTTTCGACCTTCCCAGAAGTCGGCTCCCCGGAGGAGCGCGCCGGGTTCGAGGCGGTGGCAGACCGGGTGCGTCTGACCCGTTTCGGCATGGATTGCTATGCCTATGCGCTGCTCGCTGCGGGGCAGATTGACCTGGTGATCGAGGCCGGGCTCAACCCCTATGACATTCAGGCCCCGATCGCGGTGATCGAAGCCGCCGGCGGCTTTGTCACCGATTGGCAGGGCGGCCCGGCGCATCAGGGCGGCCGGGTGCTGGCCGCCGCCAACCCCACGCTGCACGCCGCCGCGCTGGAGATCTTGCGCCGCGCCTGACCGCGCCTGACCGCGTTTGGCGCTGTTTGACGCTGTAGGACTGTGCTTGCGTCATTGCGCCGACGCCACTAGGATCTTTCCCCAGCGTCGAGTCCTTTGCCTGTGTTCTGTCGGCGCCGTGTCACACTTCGGAACCGAAACGGGCCATAGCCGGAGTGTGCAAAAATGACCGAATTCCTGATTCGCAATGCCGACAGCATCCTGACCATGGACGATACGCGCCGCGAATTGTCGGGCGCGGACATCTTGATCCGGGACGGGGCAATCCTCGCCATCGGCCCCGGCCTCGCCTCAGCAGGTGAAGTGGTCGAGGCGGCGGGCTGCGTCGTTACCCCGGGCCTCGTCAACACCCATCACCACCTGTACCAAAGCCTCACCCGTGCCGTGCCCGGCGGGCAGGACGCGCTGCTGTTTGGTTGGTTGAAAACGCTCTATCCGATCTGGGCCCGGTTCGGTCCTGATGAAATCCATACCTCGGCCCTTACCGGGTTGGCGGAATTGGCGCTTTCGGGCTGTTCGCTGACCTCGGATCATCTCTATCTCTACCCCAACGGCGCGCGGCTCGACGATACCATCGCTGCGGCGCAAGAGATCGGGATGCGGTTTCATCCCACGCGCGGCGCGATGAGCATCGGCGAAAGCGACGGTGGCCTACCTCCCGACAGCCTTGTGGAACGTGAGGCGGCGATCTTGGAGGATGCCATCCGCGTGATCGACGCCTTCCACGATGCGCGCGAGGGGTCCATGACCCGTGTCGGCATCGCGCCTTGTTCGCCGTTTTCAGTCAGCCGCGATCTGATGCGCGACGCTGCCCTGCTGGCCCGCGACAAGGGGGTGATGCTGCACACCCATCTGGCCGAGAACGACGAGGATATCGCCTATAGCCTTGAGACCTTCGGCTGCCGTCCGGGCCAGTATGCCGAGGATCTGGGTTGGACCGGCTCCGACGTCTGGCACGCCCATTGCGTCAAGCTGGATGCGCAGGAGATCGACCTGTTCGCCCGCTCGCGCACCGGCGTTGCCCATTGCCCCTGTTCCAACTGTCGACTCGGCTCCGGTATCGCGCCGGTACGCGCGATGCGCGATGCCGGTGTGCCGGTGGGGCTTGGCGTCGATGGTTCGGCCAGCAATGACAGCGGCAACCTGATCCTCGAGGCACGCCAGTCCCTGTTGCTGCAACGGGTGGCAAATGGCGCTGACGCGATGAGCGCCCGCGAAGCCTTGGAGATCGCAACGCGGGGCGGCGCCGATGTGCTGGGCCGCCCGGATTGTGGTCGGCTGGAGGTGGGTAAGCGTGCCGATATCGCGCTTTGGGACGTGAGTGGCATCGACAGCGCCGGCAGCTGGGATCCCGCTGCGTTGCTGCTGGCTGGCCCCTCTCGCGTCAAACATCTGTTCGTCGAAGGTCGCCAAGTGGTGCGCGACGGCCATGTCACCACGCTCGACCTGCCGCATGTGATCGAGCGTCAGACCAAGCTCGCCCGCGCCCTGATGGGCTGAGCCATCGAGCGCATCCCCCTCCCCGCGCTTCTTCTTGGTGAAAATACTCCCACCGGAGGCCCGGGCCCCTTGGGGCCCGTTCAATCCCCCTTCACGCGCCTTCCGCCGATCCAGACTTCGGCCACGGCGCGATCATCCCCCATCATGAGGGTCGGGAAAATCGCCTCCCAAATGTCGCCGGCTTCTGCCGCGCGCTGGGCAATGGCGGGGGTCGAGGAGAGGTCGAGCACCACCAGATCGGCCTCCATCCCTGGTGCGATATTGCCGATCTGCGAATCCATCCCCAGCGCTTGGGCCGAACCGGCGGTCGCCAGCCACAGCAGGTGTGCCGCGTGCAGCGGCGTGCCACGCAACTGACCAATCTCATAGGCCGCCGCCATGGTCCGCAGCATCGAAAAACTCGACCCGCCGCCGGTATCCGTGGCCAGCCCGATGCGCTGCCCCTCGGCCATCAACCCGATCATGTCGAACAGACCCGACCCGATGAAGGTGTTCGAGGTCGGGCAATGCACCAGCGCCGCGCCGACCTCGCGCAAACGATCGCGTTCGCGCGGCTCCAGATGGATGGCATGGCCGTACAGCCCGTTCGCCCCCAGCAGGCCGAATTGCTCATAGGTGTCGAGGTAATCGCGCGCCTGCGGAAAAAGCTCTTTGACCCAGGCGATCTCGTCGGTCTGTTCGCTCAGGTGGGTCTGCATCAGGCAATCTGGATGCTCGGCCCAGAGCGCGCCCATCGCCTCCAGTTGCTCCGGGCTTGAGGTTGGCGAGAATCGCGGCGTGATGGCATAGGCGAGCCGGTCCACCCCGTGCCAGCGTTGCAGCAGTGCCTTGCTGTCGTCATAGCCTGATTGCGCCGTGTCGCGCAGCCCCTCGGGCGCGTTGCGGTCCATGCAGGTCTTGCCCGCCACCACCCGCTGGCCGCGCTTTTGCGCCTCGGTGAAAAAGGCCTCCACGCTTTCGGGATGGATGGTGCAGAACGAACACATGGTCGTCGTCCCCTCCGCCGTGGTCAGGTCGAGATAGCGCGCGGCGATGCGGGCGGCATAGGCGGGATCGGCAAAGCGCATTTCTTCGGGGAAGGTATAGCTGTTGAGCCAGTCGATCAGCCGCTTGCCCCAGCTCGCGATCATGGCGGTCTGGGGATAGTGCACATGCGGGTCGACAAAACCGGCGCAGATCACCTTGTCGCCGTGATCGCGCCGCTTGGCCTGTGGATAGGCGGCGTACAGATCGGCCGTCGTGCCACGCGCGACGATGCGCCCGCCCGCCAGCGCCACCGCGCC
>JASJGL010000141.1:0-13679 GCA_033791545.1 Pseudodonghicola sp.
CCTTTCAAGTATTTCAAGACCAGCCCGGAAATCAGTCGCTTGGCGGTCATGATGTATGTCCGGTTCCCTCTGTCGCTCAGAAACGTTGAGGATCTGCTGCATGAACGCGGTGTTGACATCAGCCATGAGCTGGTTCGATTCTGGTGGCATCGGTTCGGGCCGATGTTCGCCGCCGAGATCCGTAGACGACGGGTCGAGGGTGGTCACTCGAGCCGATGGCGATGGCACCTTGATGAGACGTTTGTGAAGATCAACGGCGAACGGCACTCCCTGTGGCGTACGGTGGATCACGAGGCGAGGTGCTTGAAAGCGCCGTGAAGAAGACGCGGAACAAGAGGGCAGCATTGAAAGTCCTAAAGAAAACAATGTGCCGGCATGGTCGCGCCGAGACAATAGTCGCGGATAAACTCCGGTCTTACGGTGCCACCCTGACGGAAATCGGTGCGCCAGACCGTCAGGAAACTGGTCGCCGGATGAACAATAGAGAAGAGAGTTCACACGTTCCGTTTCGACGAAGAGATTGGGCAATGTCTTGGGTCCGAAGGATGCGATGTCTACAGCAATTCGTATCCGTCCACGCCTCGGTCTAGAGCCATTTCAATTCTAAGCGCAGTCTCACCTCCCGCCAGAACTTCAAGCTGAACCGCGCCGCCGCTCTCGCCGAATGGCGCCAACTTGGCGCGGCACAAAGGGCAGCCTTTCTGTGCTTGCGGAGACTGGTTCGCATGCGTCTGCCAGCACCGCCACCAAGTCACGGAAATAATTGGTGAAATAAATTTGTGTGCATGAGGTCTCCATGCAAGGCATTGCGGGGGGAACGTCATACTATGACGGATATCCACCCGCTGAATGCACCGGGTATGCCATGGCCGGGCGCGCGACGGGCTCCATGCCGAATCCCTAAAACGCAAAAAGCCCCGCCGTTTCGGGCGGGGCGTCTTGCCAAGGCATCGAGATGTTTCAGAGGCCGGTATTTCCGTCGCCGCAGGCGATCGTTTGTTCTTCCTGACTGAGATAGCGGAAGTAATATCGTTCTGTCGTCGTCACCGACCCGTGTCGCTGAACTACGTGGGCGGGGCGGCGCAGGTGGCCGGCGATCATGCCCGGGCCGCGGAGGCCTACGGGGAGAGCCTCGAGGTGCGGCGCGACCTGGCGGAGCGCCTGAAGACGCCGGAGAGCCTGCGGGACCTGTCGGTGTCGCTCGACAACGTGGGCCGAGCGGCAGGTTGCCCCCCATCCAGAATCCCTTCTTCTTGGAGGCGACGATCTTGTCGCGGATGCGTTCGGCCGTCACCTCACGCTCGAACTGGGCGAAGGAGAGGAGCACGTTGAGGGTGAGCCGCCCCATCGAGGAGGAGCGGATCAAGGCGGGTTAGAGCGTCACGGGCGTCGGCCTCTGTGATGTCTTCATCCTGCGCAAGTGCGGCTTTCCATGTGCCCGCCGCGATTTCGGGTTGGCGGAAGACGGCTCGGAGCTGGTCTATGACAGCGGCCTCAATCTCACCAGCGGGGACCCGTCCGACCGGACACGACCCCGCACCGTGCTTCAAAACAGACTGGCTGACATAGTATCGGTAGAGCTTGCCGCCCTTGCGCGTGTGGGTCGGCGAGAACGCAGCCCCGTCTGGCCCGTAGAGCAGCCCTTTCAGCAATGCAGGCGTGTCGGCCCGCGTGCGTGCGGCACGCTTGCGGGGGCTTTCGGTCAGAATGGCATGGACCTTGTCCCAGACACCCTTGTCGATGATGGCATCATGCTCGCCGGGATAGCTGTCGCCCTTGTGCACGGCCTCGCCGACATAGGCGCGATTGTTCAGCAGGCGGTTAAGGATGCTTGCGAGCCGCGAGAGGGTGCGACCAAGAGCGAAACGTCCTTCCGGCGCGCGGCGCTTTCGCAAGAATTCAGCGTTCCGCCTCTGCTGCTTGGAAATGGATCAATACGCGCAAGCCGGGGGCGTTGTCGGCGAGGACCACCCTTGCATGGTGAAGGGCTGTGATCGCCGAGACAAGGCTCAGGCCGAGCCCGGTCCCGCCTGTGCTTCTGCTGGCATCCAGCCGCACGAACCGGTCCAGAACCCGCGCCCGATCGGCTTCGGGGATGCCCGGCCCGTCGTCAGCGACGGAAAGCACCGGCCGGTTGTCCTGCATCGTGAGACGGACCGTGATGCGCGCCGGGGGCGGACAATGCTGCGCGGCGTTTGCGACAAGATTGCTCAACGCCTGCGCGAGCAAATCGCTGTCGCCGGCTACGATCACCGGATGCCCCGGCAGGTCGGTCCGGAGGGTATGGCCGGCCTCTTCAATTGTTGCGCCCATAATCTCGCAGATCGTGGTGGCGAGACCGACAAGGTCCACCGGGTCGCTCCGCCGCTCCACCGTGCCGGATTGGAGCCGGGCAAGGCGCAGGATCGCGTCGAATGTCCCAGAGATGGCGTCGATGTCCACTAGGGCAGACCCGATCTCGTGTCGCGTCTCCTGAGGAACCTCGGCGGACAGGGCCTGCGGTTCAAGCCGCATCCGAAGCCGCGCCAGCGGCGCGCGCAGGTCATGCGCCACATCGCTGGTAACCTGCCGGATCGCCTCGACGCCAGCCTCGAGGCGGTCGAGCATCTGGTCCACGCGGGTTGCGAGCTCTGCCAGATCGTCGCTGCCGCCGTCCCTGATCCGCTTGTCGATCTCTCCGGCGCCGACTGCGCCTAGAACCCGGTCCATCGAGTCGATGCGCCGTTCGTTTCTGCGCGCGATGATGAGCGCGAGGCCGATCGACAGCAGCATCGCGAGACACAGCGACCAGACCGCGGTCTGTATCAGGATCTCGCCGCTTTCTGCCACCCAGGCCTCATCGCGCGCGGCCATAACCCAGCCGATTTCTGTCCGTATCCCGAAGGCCCGATAGGCGTCGGCGAGTTCGGTTCCGGTGCTGTCGCCTTTCTGGATGTCCACGCCGACAGCCAGCCGACGCGGGCCCTCGAACGGTTTGGCCAGGTGCAGTGATCCGATCGTCTGACCCGTGTCCGCATCCACAAAGGCGAACAGGCTGGCACCATCGTGGCTGGAGCGCACCTGTGCAAGGATCTGCTCGCGCAGGTCGGTCCGGTCCCCGGTCGCGGCAATCCGGGCCAGACTTTCCGCGTTCGATTGTACGTCTGTCGAGAGGCGCTGTGTCATTTCGCGCGAGAGGAAGACATAGGACAAGCCCCCTGCCGCCAGCGTGCCCATGGTGAATACCGCAGACAACGCCAGAGCAAAGCGCATCGACCAGGAAAACGGCCGCCTCATGGCTGCAACACGTAGCCTACGCCGTGCAGCGTGATGAGGTAAGGCTTGGCGAAGGGCTTGTCGATCTTGTTGCGCAGGCGGCTGACATGGGTCTCGACCACGCTGGTCTTGGGGTCGAAATGCAGCCCCCAGACGGATTCCAGCAAGACCGTGCGGGTCTGCACCCGGCCCGGCCGTTCCATGAAATGCTTCAGAAGCAGGAATTCTCTTGGCTGGAGGTCGATCTTCTGGCCGTCGCGGGTCACCTCGCGCTTCAGAAGATCAAGCGACAGCTCGCCGACCACAAGCTCCAGAACTTCGTCGCGTGTCGCTGGACGCCGGCAGATCGTGTCGATCCGGGCCAGAAGCTCAACGAAGGCGAAGGGTTTTACCATGTAGTCGTCCGCACCTCCGCGCAGACCCGCAACACGGTCGTCGACCGCGCCCATCGCGGTCAGCAAGATCGCCGGGGTATCGTCTTTCGCGCTGCGCAGGGATTTCAGGACCGAAAGACCGTCGAGGCCTGGCATCATACGATCAAGGATCAGGAGATCGTAGTCTCCATGCATCGCTTGCAAAAGCGCGTCCTTGCCATCGGTCAGATGATCGACAACGTGACCTTCGCCGGACAACCCCTTGACCACATAGGCCGCCGTTTCGGTATCGTCTTCGGCGAACAGGATCTTCATTGTCGCGGTCTATCCAGTACTATGACCCGGCCACAAAAGCGGCCGGGCAATTGCGTGAACCCGAGCGGGCGTGCGATCAATCGTCGTCAGTTTCGCCGTCATAATCATCGTCGCCGCGGCCTTGCGCGTTGTCCTCGTGATCTTCCATAGCCGAAGACAGCGCCGAGGCGAAGACTTCGCCGGTCTTGGCGTCCACCAGAACAGTCCAGGGCGCGCCGTCGCCGCCGATCACGACCGCCTCATATGCGGCGCGACCGTTCTCGTCACCGAAGGCGACCGCCGCGAGCGTGCCGGAATGGGCCTGAAGCGCGGCATCGCTCGCTTGCTGGATCGTCAGCGCGGCGCCGCGGAACATGTCGAGTTCGCTCTGGTCCATGGTTTCCGCCGAGGCCGCAAAAGGCAGAGCAGCGATGAGGGCGGCGGGGAAGAGGATCATTGTCTTGCGAATCATGGGGGTGGTTTCCTTGTCTCTTGTGTTTCTTGCAGGTCCAATCGCCTGCATTCAACACATGGGCACCACGGGCGCGGATCGCCTTTCCAAGGATTTACAGTTTTGTAAGAACTGGGCCTGACCCTAACGGATGGCTTTCGGGACGGCGCTCTATCGGCTACCTCCAAGGCAATCGGGGACTATCTCGAACACGCCGGAGGGCGGAATGGGCCGACCGAATTTTTCATTCTTGCGAAATGCTGCGCCCGTATTGCTTGGCGCAGTGCTGTTCGTATTGGGCCTTTACGCGCTCTACCACCTCCTTAAGCCGGTAAACCCGGCCGATGTCGCGGCGCAGATCAGGGCGACGCCGGTGGCAACCCTCGCGGCCGCTTTCGTCGCGACCGCAGTCGGCTATGTCGCGCTGGTTTTCTATGACTGGTTCGGGTTGCGTTTCATCGGCAAGACCCTCAATCGCGGGATCGTCGCGCTCGGCGGCTTTCTTGGGTATGCGTTTGGCAATACGATCGGTGTCAGCGTCGTGTCCGGCGGCGCGGTGCGGTACAGGATCTATTCGGCCGTTGGCCTGAACGTCTTCGAGGTGGCTGCGGTCTCGGGCTATATTGCCGTCGCCCTTGGAACCGGGTTGACGCTGGTCGGCGTGGGAGCGCTGGCCATCCATCCGGGCGCGGTCGGCGCCTATCTTCCCTACGCGCCGGGCACGATACAATCCGTCGCTGGCACCATCACGGTTCTGTCCACCGCTCTGATCGGCTGGATGTCCGCCACGCAGCGCAGTCTGAGCATCCGTGGACACGCGCTGCGCCTGCCGCCTCCTGGCGACCTTGCCGGGCAACTTGTCGTGACCCTGATCGACATCGCGGCGGCCTCCTTCGCGCTTTGGATCCTCTTGCCGGCGGGCAAGCCCGACTACGCCACCTTTGTCGCGATCTATGCCGCCGCGACAATGGTCGGGATCCTCAGCCACGTTCCGGGCGGGATTGGCGTTTTCGAGACGGTTGTCATCGGCACGCTTCCGGCATCGATTCCGGTCGGGGATGCCGCCGCGGCGCTGCTGCTGTTCCGGTTGGTGTATTATCTGGTGCCTTTCGCGCTGGCCTTTCTGGTGGTCGCGCTGAACGAAGCCCGTCTCGCCAGCGGTCTTGGCGCCCGGCTGTTCGCGCGCGCCCCGGCTTTGCAGCCCGCCTTCGCGACGCTCCACGGGCTTTCACCCGGCCTCGTCGCCACGGTCACATTCGGCTTTGGCGTGTATTTGCTTCTGGTCACGATGCTGCCGTCTGTGCGTGCCGACGCCCTTGCCGAAGGCGACTTGGTCGCTACGCTGCTGCTCGAAGGCGGAACGATCGCCTCGGCCGTGGCCGGGGTTGCCTTGATCATCGTGTCGCAGGGTCTGGCCCACCGGGTATCCTCGGCCTGGTGGTTCGCCATCGGTGCCCTGTTGGCCGGGGCTGTCGCATCTTTGCTCAATGACTTCGGCCTCGAGAATGCGGCGGTCCTGTGCGTCGGCGCGCTCTTGCTCGCGCCGTTCCGCAAGGCTTTCGACCGACCGGGCCGGTTGACCGCAGGCGTGTTCGAGCCGCGCTGGTTCGTGACTGTCATCGGTGTGGGCATCGCCGCTGCCGCGTTCTTCTTCTTCATGCACAAGGCGGCTCCCTATTCGAACGATCTGTTGTCGGAGTTCTCGCCAGGCTCGAATACGCCGCAGGCTCTGAGGGCCGGGCTTGCGGCGACGGCGCTCCTGTTTTTCTTCGGGGTTTACCTGTTGACTCGTCGGACCCGTCAGAAGCCGCCGGTCTCGTCCAATGCAGAGACCTTGGCCCGGGCGGCGGCCCTTTGTGACCAGGCGGACGATCCACAAGCCTGGCTGAGCCAGGCCGGAGACAAGCGGTTCCTTTTTTCCGAGTCGGGGAATGCCTTCATCATGTATGCGGTTCGCGGCGCATCGTGGATCGCGCTTGGCGACCCGGTTGGCGAGTCCTCCGAATTCGAAGCGCTGGTCTGGTCTTTCGCGGATCAGGCCGCCGTGGCCAACGGACGTCCGGTCTTCTACGAGGTGAGCGGTCGCAACCTCACGCTCTGGGCCGAGCTTGGCCTGACGCTCCACAAGATCGGGGAAGAAGCGGTCGTCCCGCTGTCCGGGTTCAGCCTGGCCGAAAGTCGGTTCAAGACCATGCGAGCCGCGCTGAACAAGCGCCAGCGGGACGGCTATGATTGCGTGCTCCAGTCCGCTCCGCACGATCCCGCCCTGATCGCCGATATTCAAGAGATTTCCGACGCCTGGCTCGGGGGCAAGACCGGCCGCGAGAAGGGCTTTTCCGTCGGCCACTTCGATCCGGACTATCTGGCGCAGTTCGATATTGCGCTCGTGCGTAAGGGCGACCGCATCGTCGCATTTGCCAATATCCTGTCGTCGTCTGGCGGGCGGCATGTCACCGTCGATCTGATGCGCTATCTGCCCGTGGAAGCCTCGGGCGTGATGGAATACATGTTCCTCAGCCTGATCGAGCACTACAAGGCTCAAGGTGCCGAGGACTTCAGCCTCGGGACTGCGCCGCTGTCGGGGCTTTCCGAACGCTCGCTCGCCCGCTTTTGGAACCGCTTCGGGCGGCTGCTCTACCGTCATGGCGGGGCGTTCTACAATTTCGAGGGGCTCAGGGCCTTCAACCAGAAGTTCCAGCCCGAATGGCACCCGCGCTATCTGGCGCTGCCGCCCAATGTGTCGCCGATGCGCGCAATGGGCCACGTCGCCCTGCTGATCGCAGGCACGGCGCGCGGATTGATTTCAAAGTGACCCCATGACCTTTTCTCTCGATCAGATCTTGCCATCGCTCCAAGCCCTTGGCGTTCTCGGATATTGGATCATCGGCCTTGGCTCGATGCTGGAGGCGTTCTTCCTGACTGGCGTCGCCGTCCCCGGAACCTTGATCGTCGATGCCGGCGGCATCCTCGTGCAACGGGGCTTGCTGGACTTCTTCGACCTCGCCTGGTTCGTGGTGATCGGTTCCGTTCTCGGCTCGGAACTGGGCTATTGGACCGGACGGCTGGCGATCGGCAGGTTGCCAGGGCGGCAGCGTTTGCAGAGTTCCGCCGCCTTTGCCCGCGCTTGGGAATTGTTCGAGAAACGGGGCGGCGCTGCGTTGGTGATCGGGCGTTTCCTCGGGCCCGTGGCGGGGCTCGTGCCTCTGGCCGCCGGCATCGCCGGTATGGGGCGACGGAAATTCCTGGTCTGGAACATCCTGAGCGGCATTCCCTACGCCTTGGCGCATGTCGCTATCGGATATTTCCTTGGCGACGTGATCGGCCGGATTGGCGGATCGCTCACCCGCGTTGCGGTCCTTGTCGCCGTCGTCGGTCTGCTGCTGATCGTGCTCTGGGGCTTGCTTTACAGCGCCTTGCGCCTGTTGCCGCTTGCATGGGCAGTCTTCTCGGCCGCCCTACGCAATCTCGCGGATATACCGGTGATCGCGCGCCGGATCGCAGCGCACCCAAAGGCCGCGCGCTGGGTGGGGGCGAGACTGGACCGCACCGCGTTTTCCGGGCTTCCGCTGAGCCTGCTGGCGGTTGTCTTTCTTTATATTGGTGCGGTCTGGGTTGAGGCTATCGTCGACTTCATCGCGGGCGACCCTCTGCTGCAACTCGACCTGCGCCTTGCAGAGCTGATCCATCATTTCCAGTCGCCGGAGCCGGTCCGGATCGCCACCCTGATCACCGCCTGCGGCGGATGGGAGGTCGTCCTGCCCGTCGTCGCCGCGGTGGTTGCATGGATGCTCCTTGAAGGGCGGAGCGCTTTTGCAATGGGTCTGGCGGTCTCTCTGGTCGGAAATACCCTTTCGGTTGCGCTGTTGAAACTCGCGTTTGGACGTCCGCGCTCGCCGCTCGCGGTGTTCACCGAAACATCGGGGAGTTTTCCGTCTGGCCATGCGGCCGCTTCTGTCGCCGCCTATGGGATGATCCTCTATGTGATCTGGCGCACCGGAAAGCTGCGCGCCGAGACGGCGCTCACGCTGGCCGGCCTTGTGGCCTTTGCGATCGGGGTCAGTCGCATCTATTTGATCGAGCATTACCTGAGCGACGTGCTGAACGGCTGGCTTGTCGGTGCGCTCTGGGTCACCATTGGCGTGGCGGTGGCCGAATGGCGGCTGTCGCGGAAATCTTGCCCCGCCATGCGCCCGGGTAAATGGGTGCGAACGCTTGGCCTCTCGCTGGTTCTCGGGCTGACCGGATTGGCGGCTGTCAACGTCTGGCGCTTCGACGATCCTCGCAATGCACCGGTGCAGACGGTGGATCAGATCCTGCCCGATAACGATGTCCTGGCTTCGATCGGTGGGCTGCCGAGCTTGACCGAGTCCCTGATGGGATCCCCGCTTGATTCGGTCTCGCTCGTTGTCTTGGCCAGAGACGAAACCGCCCTGTCCGATGCCATGCGCGCTTCCGGCTGGACGGCCTCCAGATTGCCATCGGCGGGCATTGTTCTTGACGCGGTCTTCGCCGCGATCGAGGGCAAGGCAGATCCCACCGTAGAGACCGTATCGCATTTCTGGCGCGGGCAGCCCAACGATCTGGCCTTTGTACATGTTTCGCAGGCGGAGGTATCGTGGTCTTTTGACGACCCGAAAGCCCGGTTCTGGCAAACCGAATACGTCACCCGCAACGGTCTGCGCGCCTTTTTCGGGACCGTCGGCGTCGATGAGGTGAAGGATGCGCTGTCGGGGCGGCCCGCTGCCGCAGAGATGGCCCCGCGCGATGCCCTGGCGCAGTCCTTGCGCGCTCATGGGGCGGCCGACGCAACACAGAGCGTTGTGGTGGGGCAGGGCGGTGGTACCGCGTCGCGCGCGAATTCTGACGTTGTCGTACTCTCCCTCCGCTAGAAACCCCTTTCTTACCAAACTGTAAGAACCGCGTCAGAGATTTCGGGAGCCGTCCTGTCATGGGTTACCCTGCGGACCTCGGATCGAGGCCCGTCGTGACTCAGACAGGATGCCTCCCATGAACTATGCCCTCAGAAACCTGCTCTTGTCGGCGGCGCTGATCGCCGTCCCGGCTGGTGGGTTCGCGCTGGCGCAGATGTATATCGTACCGTCAGTGCAACCCGCATCGGCCGCACCGGCTTCGGCCGGTCTTGGCGACCTCGGTGCCTACAAGACCATCGTCACCGATACGCAGACCATTGCCGCCACCGGCGATTTCGCAGCGGCCGAGCACCGCATCAGCGATCTTGAAACCCTGTGGGACCAGAACGCCGCCGCGCTGCGTCAGGCCGACCGGGCCGCCTGGAGTGCCGTCGATGCAGCCGCCGACGACGCCTTTTCGGCGCTGCGTGCCAAGATCCCGGACAGCGGGGCCGTTGATGTCGCGCTGGCCAATCTGCTCGGTACGCTCGAGGCACCCGTGTCTGCCGCTGCCACCGGACAGGTGCAATATGTCGCGGGCATCGAGGTGTCCGACGCAAGCGGTCGCGCGCTGCCCTGCGAGGATCTTATCGGCCAGCTGCGCGATGCGATCGGCACCACACCCCCGAGCGCCGCCGTGGCCGACCTGCAATCGAAGGCGCTTGAGCGCTGCACTGCCGACGATGATGCCCACGCCGACGCCTTTTCGGCGCAGGCACTGGCTTTGATCAAAGGATGACAAGAAAATGAGCGATGCAACTTTCACGGATCTCAACCGCCCCGTGCCGCAGTCTGGCGGAACCAATCGCGTTCCCGAAGTGACCCCGGGTTTCTGGCTGATCAAGCTGATGGCCGTGACCATGGGCGAGACGGCTGCCGATTTCCTCGCCGTCAACCTTGGTCTCGGATTGGGCGCAACGACCCTCCTGATGATCGGCGTGCTGATCGCGGCGATGGTCTGGCAGTTCCGCAAACGGGCCTACGTTCCCGCAATCTACTGGGGCGCCGTCGTGCTGATTTCGGTTGTCGGCACGCTGATCACCGACAACATGACCGACGCGCTCGGCATCCCTCTGCTGACCTCGACCATCGGCTTCACGTTGGCCTTGGCGGCCACTTTCGCGGTCTGGTTTGCGGTCGAACGGACCTTGTCGATCCATGAGGTGTTCACCTTCCGCCGCGAAGCCTTTTATTGGCTGGCGATCCTAGTCACCTTCGCCCTCGGCACCGCTGTCGGCGACCTGATCTCCGAGGCCTTCGGGGTCGGTTTCGCGGGCACCGGCGTCCTGTTCGGTCTGATCATCGCGTCGCTGGCGCTTGGCTACTTCGCGCTCGGGCTCGACGGGATGTGGGCGTTCTGGCTCTGCTACATCTTCACCCGACCGCTTGGCGCCTCTTTCGGGGATTTTCTGGCGCAGCCGGCCGAATTCGGCGGCCTGGGGCTCGGCACCATCGTCACGAGCTTTGCCTTCCTCGCCGTGATCGCGGGAACGGTCGTCGTTATGACCACCAAGGCCGCGCCCGAATTGGCAGAGTGATGTAACCGGTGCAAGTGCCGGCTGGTCGCCGGCTCTTGCACTTCACAAGGAGCAAACCCTGAACCCGACCAGACGCTGGTGACACAGGCGATCAATGGCGATCCCTGCAAGTTGGAGTTCGCCTGTGTTCGCATCCCAGTCACTTATCGCCCCCCCTGATGACAAAGTATTTTGGCACCGTTAGCGTTCAAGAACCTCGGATTGGTTCAGATCGATGCGGAGGCTGAGCCAAACCAAGTACCGAGACCAATCCGAGGATGGCCGCATGAACCCATTTGACATCATTCCAGATATTCACGGCCAATCCGCCAAACTCGACGCTGCCCTCGCTGGGCTCGGGTGGCGGCGGAGCCCGCTCGGTTGGACCCACCCGGATCCGAAAAGACAGATCGTCTTTTTGGGAGACTTCATCGATCGTGGGCCGGACAATCGGGCTGTTCTCAAGACCGTTCGAGAGTTTGTCGATTCTGGCAAGGCCATGGCGATCATGGGCAATCACGAACTCAACGCGCTGCACTTCCACACATTGCACCCCGAGGATGGCCAGCCGCTTCGTGCGCATTCGCCGAAGAACATCCGACAACATCAGACGTTCCTGGACCAGTTCCCGCCCGGTGATCCGCAGACGCGCGACGTTTTGGACTGGATGCGCAGTCTGCCGTTGTTTCTGGAAGAGGACGGGTTTCGTGCCGTGCACGCCTGCTGGATCGACGCCTCATTGGAGCGGCTCAAGGCACTGACGGGGGATGGCGTGTTGAGCGAGGGTCAGTTGGTCCGTTCTGCGGATCGAGACGAGGCCGACGAGATGTTCATCTTGGCCGAGCAGATCACAAAGGGGCCGGAGCAGCGGCTTCCGGAAGGTTGCTCGTTTACGGACAAGGACGGGACAGAGCGGGATCGTGTGCGCCTGCAATGGTGGAACGCCGCCGCACGCACTTGGCGCGACATCGCGATCTCTGTGCCATCGGTTGAGGATCTGCCTGAGGAAAACTTGCCGGAGAGGCTTTCGGCGCAGACCTATCCAGCGACTGCGCGACCGGTGTTCTTCGGGCACTATTGGTTGACTGGCACCCCGGTCCTGCAGGCCCAGAATGCGCTTTGCCTCGACTATTCCGCGGGCAAGGACGGCCCATTGGTCTCTTATGTGTTGTCCGACCCGGCTGGACCGCTTTCGAGGGAAAAGATCCGGGTGCATCCGGCGATCAGCTAAAACGGATGGCCCTCGGTCAAACACCCGTTCCCGCTGTCTGCCGCAGGCAAAGCCACCCGCGGCGGCCGGATCCCGCCGCCGATAATATCTATCTGTCGCGCCCAGACCGGACGCGCCCGCAGCGTCTCGGAGACATCGGCGAGTGCGCAGCGCTGATCGTGTTTGGTTCCGCCGTTGCGATCAGGATTTCGAGACGAGGCCCGCGTTACATGGGAGGGCCAGCTACTGGGTCAGGTCGATGAGGGGGCCGTTTGCGGCCTCGGCATCGGCGGGGTCGTGCGTGACCATCAGGGCCGGGATGTCCCGGCTGCGGATGTGCTCAAAGGTAAAGGCCCGCATCTCGGCGCGAAGCGCGGCGTCGAGCTTGGAGAATGGTTCGTCGAGCAACAGGGCGCGGGGTTCGGCCAGCAGCGTGCGCATCAGCGCCGCGCGCGACCTTTGGCCACCTGACAAGGTGGCGGGATCGCGATCATGCATCCCTGCGAGCCCGGCCCGCTCCAGCGCCGCCTCGACCACCGCCCGCCGCGCCGCGCGGCCCCGGACGGATCGCGCCAGTCCGAAGGCAAGGTTGTCGCCGACCGACAGATGCGGGAACAGCACCGCGTCCTGAAACATCAGCCCCACCCGCCGCGCCTCGGCTGGCAAGGGTGCCAGATCGGTCCCATCAAGCCGGATCGACCCCGACAGGAAAAATCCATGCGTGAGATGTCCGGCGATAGCGTCGAGCAGCGTTGACTTGCCAATGCCCGAGGGGCCCATCACGGTCGCCACCTCGCCGGGTCGCACCACCAGCGTGAGCGGTGGGAAAAGCGGCTTGGCCTCCTTGGCTGCCACGGCGACTTCGCGCAACTCCAGCGTCATGTCGTGCCTCCCGGCTGCAAGCCTTTGCGGTTGCGGTGCAAAAGGGCAGGGATCAGGAAGGCCGCGCCGTAGGCGGCAAAGGGAAGGCCTGCCTGCAACGTGGCATAAACCCCGGTGACCCGCCGATCCGAGGAGGAGGAGAGCGTCACCGCCTCGGTCGTCAGCGTGGCGATCCGGCCCGCGCCCATGAACAGGGTCGGTAGGTATTGCGCCACCGACACGGCGATGCCGATGGCCGCCGCCGTCAGGATGGGGGTCAGCAGCACTGGCAGCTTGATCGTGAACAGCCGCCGCCACGGCCCCGCGCCAAGGGACGCCGCCGCCCGTGGCAGGCGCGGATCAAGCGCGCGCCAGGGATCGGACAGGGCGATCATCACATAGGGGAAGACGAACAGTGCCTGCGCCCAGATCACCGTCAGAAATCCCCCCGACAGGTCAAGGCGCAGGAACAGCACGTTCAACCCGAACAGAAACCCGATCTGCGGCACCAGCAGCGGCAGGTAGATCAACGCCTCGGCCCAACCGGCGCGCCCGCGCCGCGCGCAGTCCTCTCCCTCAAGCCAGGCGATGGCGAGCGCCAGCGACAGGGTGGTGGTGGCGGCGGCGAGCAGGACGGTGTTCGCCAGCGCCTCGGCCCAGCCGCTACCGGGGGTGGACCAGGCCCGCAGCGACCAGCTTTCGGGTGCCAGACGTGGCCAAGGCCAGCGCCAGGCCAGCGACCAGAGCAGCAGCGAGAGCATGGCGAGCGCACCGGCGGCAAAGAGCAGGGCGGACAGCGCGGTTGCC
>JASJGL010000142.1:0-23238 GCA_033791545.1 Pseudodonghicola sp.
CGCGCCCTCCTCGACGGAGTTCAAAAAGCTGCGCAAACGCATCGTCCGCGCCACCCGTGAGGCGGTCGAGCAATACGGCATGGTCGAACCCGGGGCACAGCGGCCGAAATGGCTGGTCTGCCTGTCTGGCGGCAAGGACAGCTATACCCTGCTCGCGGTCCTGCACGAACTGAAATGGCGCGGGCTTCTGCCGGTCGATCTGCTGGCCTGCAACCTTGATCAGGGCCAACCCGGCTTTCCTGCCACAGTGCTGCCCGAGTTTCTGGAGCGGATGCAGGTGCCGCATCGGATCGAATATCAGGACACCTATTCCATCGTGATGGACAAGGTGCCCGCCGGGCGCACCTATTGCGCGCTCTGCTCCCGCCTAAGGCGCGGGAATCTGTACCGAATCGCGCGGGAAGAGGGCTGCTCGGCCGTGGTTCTGGGCCATCATCGCGACGATATTCTTGAAACCTTTTTCATGAACCTGTTTCACGGTGGGCGGCTGGCCACCATGCCGCCGAAACTGGTGAACGAAGAGGGCGACCTTTTCCTTTATCGCCCGCTGGCGCATGTGGCCGAGGCCGATTGCGAAAAGTTCGCCCGCGCGATGAATTATCCGATCATCCCCTGCGACCTCTGCGGCTCGCAGGACGGGCTGCAACGCCAGCAGGTCAAGGCGATCCTCGACCAGTGGGAAAAGAATGCACCGGGACGGCGTCAGGTGATGTTTCGCGCGCTGATGAATATCCGCCCGTCGCACATGCTTGACCCCAAGCTGTTCGATTTCGCCGGCCTGATGCGCGCCACCGAACCCCAGACCGAGCCCCAGACCGACGCAACGCGTCAGGGAGAAGACGCGGAAAAGATTCCCGTCCTGCGTTAACATCTGGGTCAGACCCTTTGCGTTACCCTCACCCGGAGCAACGCAAACGGAAAAGGCCCCCCAATGTCCCTGCCGCCCTCCAGCCTCCTGGCCCGGCTGCGCCAGACCGTCCTCCCCATTCTCATGGGCCCTCCGGTTCTGGCGTTTCTGCCGGCGCTCACACTGGGCGGCTTCTGGCTCTGGGGCGAGGCGGCGCTTGTCATTACATCACTCGGCCTGCCGCTGTTCTTTGCCCTCTCCGGTGCGTTCAACGAACGAACGCGGCGGCCCTCAGTGCCGCGGGACTTGGTCACCGGGCTGCTGCTGCGCGACGGGTTCGAGGCCGCGTTGGAGCACACCTTTGAGGAGACGGAGCGGTCCGGCCTGCGCTCGGCCTGTTTCATGTTGGAACTGGACGATTATCGCGACCTTGAAGAGCGGCACGGTCAGAACGCCGCCGATCAGGTGGCCGCGCAAACCGGCGAGCGTATCTGCGCCGCCCTGCGGGGCACCGACACCGTGGCCCGGATCGGCGACAGCCGGTTCGCCATCTGCCTGACCCCGGTGCGCCAGCTTGACCTTGAGCTATGCATTCAACTCGCCGGTCGGATGCAAAGCGCGGTGGAGGATCCGATCGCGCTGGATGCCAGTACGATCTATATGTCCTGTTCGGTCGGGCTTTGCCTGCGCGGGCGGGCTCCAGGGCCGGATGCCGCCGCCTGGATCGGTGCCGCCAGTGCCGCCCTGAGCGAAGCACAGGCCAACGGCCCCTCGGGCATCCGCGTCTACAGCACCGAAACCGGGCGGAAAAGCCGCGCCCGCCACGACCTGCGGGACGGGGTTGCCGCCGCCTTGGAGAACGGCCAGATTCAGCCCTGGTACCAGCCACAGATTTCCACCGACACCGGCAAGATCACCGGCTTTGAAGCCTTGGCGCGCTGGACCCACCCGATCCACGGCATGCTGCCCACGGATCAGTTTCTGCCCGCGCTGGAGGAGGCCGGGCTGATGAAACGGCTGGGCGAGGTCATTCTCTATAACGCGCTGACCGCGCTCAAGGCCTGGGACAGCGCCGGGGCCGAGGTGCCGCAGGTCGGTGTGAACTTCTCCACCGACGAATTGCGCGATCCTGGCCTGGTCGAACACATCCGCTGGGAACTTGACCGCTTTGATTTGACGCCCGACAGGCTGGCGGTCGAGATTCTGGAATCGGTGATGAGCCGCGATCCCGACGACACCATCGCGCGCAATATCTCCGGGCTGGCCAAGCTGGGCTGCCGCATCGATCTGGATGATTTCGGCACCGGCCATGCCTCGCTTGCCTCGATTCAGCGCTTCGACGTGTCGCGGATCAAGATCGACCGCTCCTTCGTGATGAAAGCCGATCGCGACCCCGAACAACAAAAGTTGATCGGGGCGATCCTGACCATGGCTGAACGGCTGGAGCTGGAGACGCTTGCCGAAGGGGTCGAGACGGTGGGCGAACACGCGTTGCTGGCGCAACTGGGCTGTGACCATGTGCAGGGCTTTGGCATCGGGCGGCCAATGCCTTTTGATCGCACATTGGACTGGATCGCAGCGCATCGTGCGAAATTGCAGGACGCGCCGCGAATCGGTGGCAAAATCGGTTGAAGGGCGCTGTGACCCGCCTCAACGGGCTTTGCAGGTCGCGGGGAAGCCCCAGTAGGAGCGACCAACCCGGAATCCGCTTGACCTTTGGGGCTGCACTCTGTTGAACCCACCCAGTCTTTGACAGCACAAGGTGGCAGTCCCCGATGGACGATCAGAACAAGAACCTCATCCTCGCAACGGCGCTCAGCTTCCTCGTGATCTTGGGGTGGTTCTTCATGTTCCCGCCCCCAGAGCCGGAAGCACCGGGCGCTCTGCCTGCCGAGCAGGCCAGCCAGACCGCACCCGGGGCCAACGCGCCCGCTGCGGCCCCCAGCGCCGACGCCGGCCCAGCCACAGCCGGCACCGGTCAGGGCACCGCGGTAGAGGAAGTCGTCGCCGACGCGCCCCGCGTTACGATCGACACGCCGCGGCTTTCAGGCAGCATCTCGCTGTTGGGCGGGCGCATCGACGACCTGTCGCTGAAAGACTACCACGAAACGACGGCGCCGGGCTCACCCGTCGTCAAGATGCTGAAGCCGGTGGGCGAAGAGGGCGCCTATTACGCGCTGTACGGCTGGGCCCCGGGTGCGGGTCTGTCGCTGGACGATGTGCCGGGCGCGAATACCGAATGGCGCGTCGCTGCGGGCGACACCCTTGGCGTTGATACGCCGGTCACGCTCGCATGGGACAACGGCAAGGGGCTGACCTTCCGCCGCGAGATCGCCGTCGACAAGAATTACATGTTCACGGTCACCCAATCGGTCGAGAACAGCAGCGGCGGCACCGTCGGTCTTGCCCCCTATGGGGTGCTGGCCCGCCACGGCGAACCGGCCGATCGCAAGAAATTCTTCATCCTGCATGAAGGCGTCGTCGCCATGGCCGATGGCGAGTTGACCGAAACCGATTATAAAAAGATGCCGGATTTCGACTATAAGGAGCGCGAAGGCGCCCGTGCGGATGTCCGTCAGGTCGAGACAGACGGCTGGATCGGTTTCACCGACCATTACTGGATGTCGACCCTGATCCCCGCCCCCGGCAGCGCCTTCAAACAGGCCGCGAAATACGACGAGCGGCGCGACATCTACCAGACCGAGGCCGTGCTGCCGACCGAAACGCTCGCCAACGGGCAATCGGCCAGCGTCACCACCCAGCTGTTCGCCGGGGCCAAGGAATGGGAAACCATCCGCGCGTATGAAAAAGCCGGCATCAAGGGCTTTATCGACAGCATCGACTGGGGTTGGTTCTTTTTCCTGACCAAGCCGATCTTCTGGCTGCTGCACAACATTCACAATCTGATCGGCAACATGGGCTGGTCGATCATCGCCCTGACCCTGATCCTCAAGGCGATCCTGTTCCCGCTGGCCTTCAAATCCTACGTCTCGATGGCCAAGATGAAGGAACTTCAGCCGCAGATGGAGAAGCTGAAGGAAGCCGCTGGCGACGACCGCGCCAAGGTTCAGCAGGGCATGATGGAGCTGTACAAGAAGGAAAAGGTGAACCCGGCCGCCGGCTGTCTGCCGATCCTGTTGCAGATCCCGATCTTCTTCTCGCTCTACAAGGTGATCTTTGTCACCATCGAACTGCGCCAGACCGCCTGGTTCGGCCCGTTCCAGGACCTCAGCGCGCCGGATCCCACCTCGATCATGAACTTCTTCGGCCTCGCGCCTTGGGGCTCACCCGAGCCGGGAACGATGATGGCCACGGTGATGATCGGCATCCTGCCGCTGCTGCTGGGCATCTCGATGTTCCTGCAACAAAAGCTGAACCCGGCCCCCACCGACGCGACGCAAAAGATGATCTTTGCGTGGATGCCTTGGGTGTTCATGTTCATGCTGGGCCGCTTTGCCAGCGGGCTGGTGGTGTACTGGATCACCAACAACACCATCACCTTTACCCAGCAATACCTGATCATGCGCAGCCAAGGGTACAAACCTGATGTGTTCGGTAACATCAAGGAAACCTTCCAGCGCGGCGCCAAAGGGGACAAAAAGTGACCGCCCAGGTCAGGGAAATCTGGCGCCACCCGATCAAGAGCCATGGGCGCGAACGGGTGGAACAGGTGACCCTGACCAAGGGGGCCGCCCTGCCTTGGGATCGGCGTTGGGCCGTCGCTCATGACCAGTCGCGGTTCGACCCGGACCAGCCCGGCTGGCAGCCGTGCCGCGAATTTACCCGCTGCGCCCAATCCGCCGCGCTGCAGGCAGTACAGACGCAGACCGACGAGGTGGACGGCAGGCTGACCCTGACCCATCCCGACCGCCCCGCGTTGAGCATCGACCCGGACGATCCCGCTGATGCGCTGCGCTTTATCGACTGGGCGCGTCCGCTGTCGAACCCCGACCGGGCTCTCCCCGCCCGGCTGGTGCGCGCGCCCGACGTGGCGCTGACCGACAGCGACTACCCCTCGATCTCGCTGATCAATATGACGAGCCACGCCGCTGTCGAGGCGCAGCTCGGGCATGCCATCTCGCCCCTGCGTTGGCGCGGCAACCTCCTGTTTGACGGCTTTGCCCCCTGGGCCGAGATGTCATGGCCCGGAAAACGCCTGCGTCTCGGCGCGGTCGAACTCGAAGTGGTGGAGCCGATCCGCCGCTGCATGGCAACCACAGCAAACCCCGAGACCGGGGTGCGCGACGCGGAGACGCTAAAGGCCCTGAACGAGGGGTTCGGCCATCAGGATTGCGGCGTCTACGCCCGCGTGATCCGGGGCGGACCGTTGTCCCAAGGCGACGAGATCGAGGTATTGAACGGATGAAGATGCGCTTTCCCCTGGCTCAAGAGCCCGATCCGCAGGCGGCTGAGGCCGGTCGGCTGCTGTTTGCCCGCGAATCACTTTTCGTCAAAGGCGTGGTCGCGATGGCCGGCCTGCCCCCCGCCGACCGGATCGAGATCTGTTTCGCCGGGCGCTCCAACGTGGGCAAATCCAGCCTGATCAACGCGCTGACCGGCACCAAAGGACTGGCGCGCGCCTCCAACACGCCGGGCCGGACGCAGGAAATCAACTTTTTCACCCAAGGCCCCGAGCTCTATCTCGTGGACCTGCCCGGCTATGGCTATGCCAATGCGCCACTGCAGGTCGTGGAAAAATGGCAACGCTTGCTGAAGCAATACCTGTCAGGGCGTCAGACCCTGCGCCGCGCCTTTGTGCTGATCGACGCACGCCATGGGGCAAAACCCGTGGACGAAGAGATCATGACCCGGCTCGACAGCAGCGCGGTGACCTTCCAATGCGTGCTGACCAAGACCGACAAGATCAAGGCGGCAGACCTCGACAAGGTGCTGGAGCAGGTGCGCGGCGTGCTGACGAAACACCCCGCCGCCTATCCCGAGCTTGTCGTGACCTCGAGCGAAAAGGGTGACGGGATCGCCACCCTGCGCGCCATCATCTACGGATTGATGCAGGAATAACTTGCGCTGCGCCCGCGTTTCATGAGATTTCGCCGGCAACGGAGCTTCCGATGAAGACACAGGACATGAACCGCAACTGGATCGCCACCGCTGAAACCCTGTCGAATGCGCTGCCGTATCTGCAGCGTTATGATGACGCCATCATTGTGATCAAGCTTGGCGGTCATGCCATGGGCAGCGACGAGGCGATGGACAGTTTCGCCCGCGACGTGGTGCTGATGCGTCAGGTCGGTGTAAACCCGGTGATCGTGCATGGCGGCGGGCCGATGATCAACGCGATGCTGGGCAAGCTCGGCGTTCAATCCGAATTCGTCGACGGCAAGCGCGTGACAGACAAGGCCACCGTCGAGGTGGTCGAAATGGTGCTCTCCGGCCTCGTCAACAAACGGATCGTTCAGGCCGTCAACCGGCAGGGCGGCACCGCCGTCGGGCTGTCGGGCAAGGACGCCAACCTGATGATCTGCGATCAGACCGACCCGGCGCTGGGCTTTGTCGGCACCCCGGCCCAGATGAACCCGGCCCTGCTGACCAACCTTTTCGCGCATGAGATCATTCCGGTGATCGCGCCGATCGGGGCCGGTCGCAACGGCGAGACCTATAACGTCAACGGCGACACTGCCGCCGGTGCCATTGCCGCCGCGCTCAAGGCGGATCGCCTGCTGCTGCTGACCGATGTCTCCGGCGTCAAGAATGCCGAAGGCGCCGTTCTGACCGAATTGACCGCCGAACAGATCCGCGAGATGATCCGCGATGGCGTCATCGCCGGCGGCATGATCCCCAAGACCGAAACCGCGCTGACCGCCATCGACGGCGGCGTACGGGCGGTGGTGATTCTGGATGGCCGTGCCCCCAACGCGGTGCTGCTTGAACTGTTTACCGAACATGGCGCAGGCTCGATGATCCGCGCCGACTAGACCCCGGAGCGATCCGCCATGTCTCCTGCCCATCGCCGTCACCGCCCATGATCTATGACAGCCTCTGCCGCGCCGCCAAGGCCGAGGGGCTGATCGTCATGGGTGCGCTGGATGTGGCCACCACTGGGGCCAAGGGCCTCGCCGGGGGCAGCCTGATCCTTTTGGGGGCCGGGCTGGGGTTCTGGCCCAGCTTCACCACATCGCCCGAGGCGCAGGACGGGGGCCGCGACCCGGTGGATCGCTGGTCGAGCCGGGTGATCGGCGGGCTTGCCTCCAGCTTTGACGCCACAGCCCATTTCCCGTTCGGCGGCCCGCCCTATGCGCCCTTCATCGACTGGGCGCTGAAATCCGGCCGCGCGTTTTCCAGCCCCACAGGGATGCTTGTCCATGACGAGGTAGGGCTGATGATCTCCTACCGCGGAGCGCTGCATGTCGCGGCCGCTCTGGCGCTGCCTGCCGTCCCCGGGCCCTCCCCCTGCGCGCGCTGCGCCGACAAGCCCTGCCTCACCGCCTGCCCGGTCGGGGCGCTCGCGGCATCGGCCCCCTATGACGTGCCCCGGTGCCACGATTTTCTCGACAGCCCCGGCGGGAAATCCTGTATGATGCAAGGATGCGCGGTCCGCCGCGCCTGTCCTGTCAGCCGTGGTGCCGGGCGCCAACCGGCTCAATCCGCGCTTCACATGAGGTCGTTCCACCCATGACCCGAACCCTGATTTTGACCCGCCACACCAAATCGAGTTGGGACACCGCCGATATGTTGGATCAGGACCGCCCGCTGAACGCGCGGGGCCGCCGCTCGGCCCGGGCCCTTGGCGAATGGCTGCGCAGCAAAGGGCTGACCCCCGATCAGGTGCTTTGCTCCTCAGCCCGGCGCACCCGCGAAACCTATGATCGGATGGGCTTTGACACCGCCGCCGAAGTGACCGACGATCTCTATCTGGTGGATGCCAACCGCATCCTGCGGGTGCTGAGCGAGGCCAGCGGCGAAACCGTGCTGCTGCTGGGCCACAACCCGGGCATCGCCCTGTTCGCCGCCGAGATCCTCGCCGTCCCCCCCGATCACCCGAAATTCGACACCTATCCCACCGGTGCCACGCTGATCGCCCGCTTCGACATCGACAGTTGGGACAGGATCGCTTGGCGCGGCGGCGATCTGGTGGATTTCACCGTCCCGCGTGATCTGCTCGGCGAGCAGGCCGACAGCTGAAAAAGGCCGGGCACATTGCCCGGCCTTCTCAATTGTCTTCCACAGGCTCTCTCAATGGCCCAGTTCAGTGGCCCAGAATCTGGCTCAGGAACAGCTTGGTCCGCTCGCTTTGCGGGTTGTTAAAGAACTCTTCCGGCTCGTTCTGTTCCACGATCTGGCCCTGATCCATAAAGATGACCCGGTTCGCCACCTGACGGGCAAAGCCCATCTCATGGGTGACGCACAGCATGGTCATCCCCTCCTCGGCCAGTTCGATCATGGTGTCGAGCACCTCTTTGATCATCTCCGGGTCCAGCGCCGAGGTCGGTTCGTCAAACAGCATGATCCGCGGCATCATGCATAGGCTGCGCGCGATCGCCACCCGCTGCTGCTGCCCCCCGGACAGCTGACCAGGGTATTTGTTGGCCTGATCGGGGATCTTGACCTTTTCAAGGAAATGCATGGCCCGCTCCACCGCCTCTTTGCGGGGGGTCTTGCGCACCCAGATCGGCGCCAGCGTACAGTTTTCCAGAATCGTCAGATGCGGGAACAGGTTGAAGTGCTGGAACACCATCCCGACCTCGGATCGGATCTTGTCGATGTTCTTGAGGTCATTGGACAATTCCGTGCCGTCGACGGTGATCTTGCCCTGCTGGTGTTCCTCCAGCGCGTTGATGCAGCGGATTAGGGTCGATTTGCCCGATCCCGACGGGCCGGCGATAACAATCCGCTCGCCAGAGTTGACCGTCAGGTTGATGTCGCGCAGCACGTGAAAGGTCCCGTACCACTTGTTCATGTTGATGATCTCAACAGCAACCTCATCCGAGACTTGCATCTTGGAGCGGTCGATTTCACGATCGATAGCCAAGTCAGCCATGGTTCAAATTCCTTACTTGTGGCTGGTCTGAAGCTTGCGCTCCAGATACATGGAATAGCGGGACATGCCGAAGCAGACGACGAAGAACAGCAGTGCGATAAAGCCATACAGCTCCCACACGATGCCGTTCCAGTTGGCGTCCGCCCTGATGGCATTCGACAGACCCAGCGGATCAAGAAGCCCGATGATCGAGACCAGCGTGGTGTCCTTGAACACCCCGATAAAGGTCGAGACGATGCCGGGGATCGAGATTTTCAGCGCCTGCGGCATGATGATCAGCCGCTGCGCCTGCCAATAGTTCAGCCCCAGCGAATCGGCGCCCTCGTACTGCCCCTTGGGCAGCGCGGCGAGCCCGCCGCGGATCACCTCGGCCATATAGGCCGACGCGAACAGCGTCACCATGATCAGCACCCGCAGGATGATGTCGAAATCAGTCCCCGGCGGCATGAAGATATTGAGCAGGGTCGAGGCCACGAACAACAGCGTGATCAGCGGCACGCCGCGAATGAACTCGATAAAGCCGACGCAGAGGTATTTCACGATCATCAGGTCCGATCGCCGCCCCAGCGCCAGAACGATGCCCAACGGCAGTGAACAGGCGATGGCGACGACCCCGATGGTGATCGACAACATGAACCCGCCAAACCTGCGGCTTACAACCGGTTCAAGCCCGATCGCCAGGATACTGTCCAGCGCCGAGATCGCGAGCCCCGACAGCACCAGCCACCAGATCAAGGCCGCCGCAACGCCGCCGATCAGGCCGGCAAGGCTGCTCATGGTGTCCGA
This sequence comes from Pseudodonghicola sp., assembly GCA_033791545.1. GTDB lineage: Bacteria > Pseudomonadota > Alphaproteobacteria > Rhodobacterales > Rhodobacteraceae > Antarcticimicrobium. The sequence continues at coordinate 9,630 of JASJGL010000142.1, forward strand.
GATCAGGCGATAGACCATGTAGCCGATGCCAAATCCCGCCGCAGCCGAGAGCGGCCCCCAGATGGTGCCCCCCCACAGAAGCCAGGGAAAGATGAACGGATAGGCGAGCGAGAAATACAGCATCTTGCGCGGCACCTTGTCCGAAAACAGGACCGGCGCCAGCGCCACCGCCAGCAGGACAAACGACAGGATCGGGCGCCAGTACTCTTCGCTGGGATAAAACCCGAACATCAGCTGAACCCAACGCTCGCGGATCACCCCCCAACAGGCGCCGCCATGACCATCGTTGTGACCAGCGGCCGCCAGCATGTCGCGGCACTCGCCCAACGAGGTGCCGTTCCAGGTCGGCGACAGCACCCAGGGGATGATTGCCGCCAGCAAAAAGTACACCACCGCCAGCGAGGCCAGCGTCAGCACCGTGTTGAACACCCCCGAAAACAGGTTGGTGCGCGCCCAGCCGATGGCACCGGCCGAGGTCACCGGCGGAGCCTTTTCGGGCAGGATTTCCGTGCGGACGAAAGAAACTTCGGTCATCTCAGCGCTCCTCCAGCTTTACGGATTCGTTGTACCAGTTCATCACGGTCGAAATGCTCAGGCTGATGATCAGATAGATCAGCATCAACAACAGAACACATTCCAGCTCTCGACCGGTCTGGTTCATGGTGATGCCGCCCAATGTCCCGGTGATATCCATATACCCCACTGCGATCGCCAGAGACGAGTTCTTGGTCAGGTTCAGATATTGCGAAATCAGCGGCGGCACGATCACCCGCAGCGCCTGCGGCAGGATCACCAGCGACATGATCCGGTTCGACCGCAGACCCAGCGCCGAGGCCGCCTCGGTCTGGCCACTGGAGATCGCCATGATGCCAGATCGCACGATTTCGGCCACGAAAGCCGCCGTGTAAAGCGACAGCGCCAACCACAAGGCGATCAGCGAATTGCGCATATGTGTCCCACCCGAGAAGTTGAACCCTTTCAACTCCGGATGGCCCAGATAAAATCCCAGCGCGGCCAGAACGATGACCAGCGGCACCACGATCACGCCCAGCCGCAGATACCAGGTGGTCGGTCGATCACCGGTGCTTTCCTGAATGCGGTCGGCCCGGCGCTTGATGAATTGCGACGCCCAGATGCCGCCGATCAGCACCGCCAGAACAACGATCAGATCAAGGCTGACATTGAACCGCAGGCTTGACTCGCCCAGCAGGTGAATGTCCCCAAGGCTGCGCGAAAACAGCGGTTCGGGGATATAGACCCCGCGATTGGTCAGCGCCACAGTGTCGCCCAGCAACATGCTCGCCGTGGCGTTGTCGCCGCGAAACGCCCGTGGCGCCGGCAAGGTCTCGATCATGACCGCCATGATGAACACGATCCACAGCAGAACCGGCACATTACGGAACATTTCCACATAGACTGTCATCAGCCGGGAAATCAGCCAGTTGTTCGACAGGCGCAAAACACCCACCGTAACGCCAAGCACTGTGGCCGTCGCACAGCCAAGCGCGGCCACGACAAGCGTGTTCAAAAGCCCGATCAGCGCCGCCCGCAGATGGGTGTCTTGTGAATCGTAATCCAACAGGCGCTGGTTGATGTCATAGCCGGCTGATTCACCGAAAAAACCGAAATCGATCGGCTTGCCCAGTTCGGCCAGGTTCTGGGCGGTGTTGCTGATCAGCCAAGCCGCCAAAAGCATGAAGCAAAGCAGCGCGATCACCTGAAAAGTCGCCGAACGGTAGCGCGTATCGTACAGCAGCATGGACAGCCGGAACTGCTCCTTCGGCGGGTCAGTAAGTAGTGTCATGACCGATGGTTCCCCGTGGCGCCCCGGTCTCTCCTCCGGCAGGGTTTCCCCCCGCTCCGCGAAAACCGGACCAATTGTTATATTTGAAAAAATAAAAAAGGGCGCGGAATAATCCGCGCCCTGATCTTGTGTCTCTTAGCGGAACGGCGGTGCGTAGAGCAGGCCACCATTGGTCCACTGCGCGTTCAGACCACGCCCCAGACCAACCGGGGAATTCTCACCGATGTTCTTGGCAAAGATTTCACCATAGTTGCCGTTGGCGGCAATCGCCCGCTTGGCCCATTCCTTGTCCAGGCCCAGCATTTCACCCAAGGTGCCTTCGGTGCCCAACAGACGGTTGATTTCCGGGTTGTTGGTCCCCTTGGCCAGCTCTTCGATATTGGCCGAGGTCACGCCATATTCTTCAGCGGCAATCAGCGCGTTGAGGGTCCAGCGCGCAATGTCGCCCCACTCGTTGTCGCCATGGCGAACAAGCGGGCCCAGCGGCTCTTTCGAAATGATCTCCGGCAGGATTATGTGCTCGCCGGGGTTTTCAAAGGTGGCGCGAGTTGCGGCCAGACCGGAGGCGTCGGTGGTGTACACGTCGCAGGCACCGGCAAGGTACTGCTGCTGCGCCTCGGCATTTGTTTCGATCGGCACCGGCTCATAGCTGATGTTGTTCGAGCGGAAGAAGTCCGCCAGGTTCAGCTCGGTGGTGGTGCCGGTCTGGATACAAACGGTCGCGCCGTCCAGTTCCTTGGCCGAAGACACGCCCAGGCTTTTGGGAACCATAAAGCCCTGACCGTCGTAATAGTTCACGCCGATGAATTCGAACTTCAGATCGACATCACGCGAGAAGGTCCAGGTCGTGTTGCGGGCCAGCAGGTCGATTTCGCCCGAAGCCAGCGCGGTAAAGCGCGTCTTGCCCGTTGTCGGCACGAATTCAACCGCGTTCTGATCGCCCAGAACCGCCGCAGCAACCGCACGGCAGATGGCCACGTCGAACCCGTTCCAGACCCCGTTGGCATCCGGAGCGGCAAAACCGACCAGGCCAGTTGTCACGCCACAGTTCAGCTTACCGCGGGCTTTGACATCATCCATCGTCCCCGCGGCGGCTACGCCAGCCACTAGGCCAGCGACGGTCAACGCGCCCAAAAATACGGATTTATTCATTTTCACCTCTTCCTGATTTACCGCCTCTTTGTAGGGGCGGTTTCTCCGGCAACACAAACGCCGGTTCATGTACCAAGTGGGGTACTCCCCTTCAGTATGAGTGAGTTTGGGCGGATTCACCAACGGACGTCAAGGGTTGGATCAGACAATTAGATCCTCCCCCGCGCGCCAGGGGCCTCATGGAGCAACTGCGCCCAAGCCCTACTCATTCATGCAAAATCATAGAATCTTTTGGCGTGCAGGAAGGCGTCGCGCTTGTACGCAGCCAGCGCGGTGGCCTCGTCATCGACGCCCCAATGCTCCTCTTGCCACAGTTCATCAAGCCGCGACAAATCCCACAGCGCCCCGGCATCCCGCCAATCTTGCGCCGCCGCAAATCCCAGCACCAGCGAGCCCGACAGGCTGACCAGATCGTGAAACGCCGCCAAGCGAAACGCATCAAGCGCATGCACCTGCGCCCGCAGCCGCTCCAGCGCGTCCGGCTGCTGCGGCTGGTGAATCACACCGCTGCGCAGCTCAAGACGCGCGCCAAGCGCCGTCTCGGCCCACTCCAGCGCCGGGTCCCAGGCCTCGGCCTGCCGCTCCACCAGTTCCTGCGGACTGTCGGCGCGATAGCACAACAGATCTGAATCGCCATAGGCGGCCAGCATGTCGGCCACCTCGCCATGCTGGGTGCGCACCTTGTCGATCGCCGCATTAGCCGAACGGGTGAACGGCATCCGGCGCGGGTCGATCTCGCCCTCCTGCGCGGCCCATTCGGCGGCCACGGCCTCGGCCATCTCCCGGGCCGGCAGGCGCAACCGGGCCTTGGCGGGCGTCTTGATCAGCCGACCGTCCAGCGCCACCGAATATCCATCCGCATCTTTCTCAACGCTCACATCGGTCCAAAACCGCTTCTGCTTCCACTCACTCATGTCGGGTCTTTCCAGATCTGGGTCAACGCAGAGGGCAGATCCGCGATCCGATCAATCACCCTGCACGCCGCCGTCAATGCCTCGGGGGGGTGATAGCCCCAACTCACGCCCAACCCGGCAACACCTGCGGCGCTGGCCATCTCCATGTCATAGCTGGTGTCGCCCACCATCACCGCATCGGCTGCCAGAACCCCGGTGTCCTCCAGCGCCGCCAGAATCATCGCCGGGTGCGGCTTTGACGGGTGATCATCGGCCACCTGCGTCGTGACAAAATAGCGTTCCAGCCCATGCGCCGCGATCAACGCATCAAGGCCGCGGCGCGATTTTCCGGTGGCCACGCCCAGCAACAGCCCGGGCCGCGCCGCCAAGTCCTCCAGCATTTCCAGCGTTCCGGGAAACAGCGGCGAATGCGCCGCCCCCTGCGCCAGACGATGGCTCTGATAGGCGGCGCGATAGCCCTCGACTAGCTGCGCACGGATATCAAGTGCCAGATCAGGCGCCAGCCGCAGCATCGCGTGATCCAGCGACAGGCCCACGATCGACAGGATCGCGCCACGATCAGGTACCGCCAGCCCCTGCGCCTCGAACGCCGCCGTCATCGCCGCGACAATGCTGTGCTGGCTGTCGACAAGCGTTCCGTCCACGTCAAAGATAACCAGTCGCTGGGTCAACGCAGCGCCTCGAACGGATCATCCTCGGCCAGATCTTCGCTCCAGCCAAAGGTCTCCCATGTCTGTTTCATATGCTCTGGTAGATCGGCGGTGATCAGAATCGTCTTTTTCGTCTTCGGATGCTCAAAACTTAGACTACGGGCGTGCAGATGCAGTTTCTTGCTGATGATGCCACCCAATTGCGCGCCCCAGCCGTCGCCCATGTTCTCTTGCCCCGAGCCGCCATATTTGCCGTCGCCCACGATCGGATGCCCCATCTCGGCCATATGGGCGCGCAGTTGGTGCGTGCGTCCGGTCAGCGGTTCCATCGCGACCCAGGCCGCGCGCCCCGCCACGCGATACAGCGTGGCGTACAGCGTATGCGCCCGTTTCGCCCCCGGCGTGCTGTCGATGTCACGCGGATGCACCGCGATCATCTTCTCGCCCTCGCCCTTGGCACCATGCCCCGAGGCCTTGACCAGACCGGCCTTGATCTCGCCCAGATAGGGAGTCGGCACACCGGCGACCAGCGCCCAATAGATCTTGTGCGTTGCCCGGTGCCGGAACGCCGCCGTCAGCGCCACCGCCGCCTCCCGCGTGCGCGCCAGCAACAGCACGCCCGAGGTGTCCTTGTCCAACCGATGCACCAGACGCGGCTTTTCGTCATAGCCAAAGCACAGCGCCTCGGCCAACCCGTCCACATGTTTGGTCGTGCCGCTGCCGCCCTGCACCGCCAGCCCCGGCGGTTTGTTCAGCGCAATGATCTGGTCGTCGCGATAGATCACGCAATCCTGGATCATCTTGACGTCCGCATCCGAAACATGCGTGCGCGGCGGTGCCGGTTTGTGATCGGCGTCCGGCAGCGGCGGGATCCGCACCTGCTGGCCGACCTGCAACCGGGTCGAGGCCTTGACCCGCCCGCCATCGACCCGCAGATCGCCCTTGCGGCACATCTTCTCGATGCGGCCCTGACTGACGTGCGGCAACATGCGCCGCAGCCAGCGGTCCAACCGCTGGTCGCCGTCGCCGTCTTCTACCGTAATCATCTGTACGCCACTCATGCCAACACTCCACGCGTCAAAATCATACCCAGTGCAAGCGCCAGAATTGACACCACCACCGACAGCAGCACATACAGCGCCGCCTGCCCCAAATCGCCGCGTTCGATCAGGTTCACGGCCTCCAGCGAAAAGGTCGAAAACGTGGTGAACCCGCCAAGCATCCCGGTCATCACCAGCGGGCTCAGATGCGTCAGCCCCTTGTGCGCCGCCACCACGACAAAAACCCCCATCAGAAGAGAGCCCAGAATATTCACGATCACGATCGCCACGGGAAAACTGGTATGCCCAAGCAGCCGCAGAAGTCCGAGCCCCGCGAGATAGCGCAATGTCGCGCCAAGCGCACCGCCCAGTGCCACGAATGAAACCGTTTGCATCATGGCCGGTCTGTCGCGCGGCACGGGGCAGGAGTCAAGCCACAGTGGGGTTTCCCGCCACCGTCACGCAGAAAATCGACGCTCTGGCCGACCAAGTCCCCCTGCGCGGAACAAGGCCGCGAGCCGCTGCACCCTAGCCCCCCTGCCGCTGTAACCGCAGCTTGGCGAAATAGTCCAACCGCTTCTTCAGCTCGCGTTCAAAGCCGCGCTCGACCGGGCTGTACATCACCGGGCGCTTCATCTGCTCGGGGAAATAGTTCTGCCCGGAAAAGGCCCCCTCGGCGTCGTGGTCATAGGCATAGCCAGCGCCGTATCCCTGCTCTTTCATCAACCCGGTGGGCGCGTTCAGGATATGCTTGGGCGGCGGCTCGCTGCCGGTCTTCTTGGCCAGTTGCCGCGCCATCTTGTAGGCCATGTAGCCAGCATTGGATTTCGGCGCGAGGGCCAGATAGATCACCGCCTGCGCCAGCGCCAACTCGCCCTCGGGGCTACCCAGCCGCTCATAGGTTTCCCAAGCATGCAGGCAATGGGTCTGCGCCTGCGGATCGGCAAGGCCGATATCCTCGACCGCCATCCGGGTCAGGCGGCGCGCCAGAAACCGCGGGTCTTCACCGCCCTCCAGCATCCGCGCGAACCAGTACAACGCCGCCTCCGGGTCCGATCCGCGCACCGATTTGTGCAGTGCCGAGATCAGGTTGTAGTGCTCGTCGCCGGATTTGTCGTATTTCGCCGCCCGCCGCATCAGCCGGGTGGCAAGCTGATCCGGGCTCAGCTTGTCCGCCACCTTCCACGCCATCACCTGCTCGATCAGGTTCAGCGCCGCGCGCCCGTCGCCATCGGCCATTTCCAGCAAGGCATCGCGGGCCTCGCCCGTCAGCGGCAACGCCCGGCCCAGTTCCTTTTCCGCGCGCTGCACCAGCCGTTCCAGATCGGAAAGGCTCAGCCGTTCCAACACCAGCACCTGCGACCGGCTCAGCAACGCCGCGTTCAACTCGAACGACGGGTTCTCGGTGGTGGCCCCGATCAACAGGATCGTGCCATCCTCCATATAGGGCAGAAATCCGTCCTGTTGCGCCTTGTTGAACCGGTGGATCTCGTCGACGAACAACAAGGTGCCCTTGCCGTTGCTGCGCCGCATCCGGGCCGCCTCGAACACCTTTTTCAGATCGGGAACGCCGGTGAAAATGGCGCTGATCTGCACGAAATGCAGATCGCTTTCCTCGGCCAGCAGCCGCGCGATGGTGGTCTTGCCCACCCCCGGCGGCCCCCAGAGGATCAGCGAGGACAGCGACCCCGACGCCAGCATCGCCCCCAGCGGCCCGTTCTCGCCAAGAATCTGCACCTGCCCGATCACCTCGGCCAGCGTTTGCGGCCGCAGCCGGTCCGCCAGCGGGCGGGTGCGAGACGGCGTCGGCTCTGCGCCGCTGTCGAACAGATCCGCCATCCGTTACAGCCGGAACCGCAGGCGCAGGCGTTGACCCCGGCGCAGCAGGTCCATCGTGAGCCGGCGCCCCGGATCACTGAGCGCGCGACGCACGTCGCCGGGGGCCGTCACCGCTTTGTCGTTGATCGCGCCAATCACATCGCCCGGTTTCAGCCCGGCCCGCGCGCCATAGGGGCCCGGGTCCGTCACCACCACGCCTTCAGTGGCAAGCGAGAGACCCAGCCGCGCGATCACCGCCGGATTGGCCCGCGCCACCGACAACCCCGGCACCACGGTCTTTTCGTCCAGCGTCACCGCCTCAGAAGGCGGATCATCCGGGGCGGCGATCATATCGACCACGATCTCGTCCGATTGCCCCGCGCGCGCCCGCATCACCCGCGCCGTCGCCCCAATGCCACGCACCGACATCCGAAACACCATTTCCGAGGGCGAATTGACCGGTTGATCATCGACCCGTGCGATCACATCGCCAACCTCGAACCCGGCCTTGCGAAACGGGCTCTGCGGATGCAGATCCGAAATCACGATCCCCTCCGGCACGTCCAGCCCCAGCGATTGCGCGAGATCGGCATCCACCGGCTGCCCCGACATCCCGGCCCAGGGCCGCTCGAACTGAGTATTGCCTGCGCGCGCCTGCTCGACGAATTGCGCCACCAGATCAGAGGGAATGGCAAAACCGATGCCGTTCGACCCGCCGGAGCGGCTGAGAATGCGGGTATTGATCCCGATCAGCGCCCCGTTCACGTCAATCAACGCCCCGCCAGAGTTGCCCGGATTGATCGGCGCATCGGTCTGCAGGAAATAGCCCCGCGCCGCGCCGGTGGCCGTGCCCGAGCGTGCCAGCCCGGACACGATGCCGCTGCTCACCGTCTGGCCCACCCCGAACGGGTTGCCGATGGCCAGCACCAACTCGCCCACCTGCACATGATCGGAATCGCGCAGCGGCAGATAGGGCAGCCCCTCGCCCCCCTCAAGTTGCAGAATGGCGAGGTCGGACTCCTTGTCGGCCAGCACCACGCGGGCCTCGTATTCATGCCGATCCGCCGTCACCACGCGGATATCGGTGGCCTGCCCGACGACATGGTAATTCGACACCACGATCCCATCCGCTGACAGGATCACCCCCGAGCCAAGCGAATTTTGCACCCTCGGGCGTGGCGCGGCAAAGCCTTGAAAGAAATCCTTGAAGAACGGATCACCAGCAAACGGGCTGGCCTGCCCCTGGGTGACGATGCGGGCATAGATATTTACCACCGCCGGCGCCGCCTGTTTGACCAGCGGCGCAAACCCGAGCGAAATCTCGGCCTGCGATTGCGGAACTTTGGTTTCGGCGGTCACCGGGCCGGAGATCGGCGCCGACAGCGCCAGACCCAGCGCGATGAAAAGAACGCGGAACATGGACGCCTCCTTTGCGGTTTGGCCCGATATGCGCGCCACCGGGGACGATTGCAAGGCGGGGACGCGCGACCACCGACCGCAGCCGCGCCGACCCACGCCGCCGACCGTAAACGAAAAAGGGTGCCGCCCGGTCAGGCAGCACCCCAAAACTCTAAGCCGATGGGCCAGGAATTAATCCTCGGCACCCTCTTCGGCGGCAACGCGGGCCTTGTCGGTCGCGCCTTTGGCATCGGTGTCACGCTCGACGAATTCGATGATCGCCATCGGAGCCATGTCACCATAACGGAAGCCGGCTTTCAGAACCCGGATGTAACCACCCTGACGGTCCTTATAGCGCGGGCCCAGAATCTCGAACAGCTTGGCGACATGCTGGTCTTGCTTCAGCCGGGCGGCAGCCTGACGGCGGGCATGCAGATCGCCGCGCTTGGCGAGCGTGATCAGCTTTTCGACGATCGGACGCAATTCCTTGGCTTTGGGCAAGGTCGTCTTGATCTGTTCATGTTCAATCAGCGACCCGGCCATGTTGGCAAAGAGCGCCTTGCGGTGCTCATGGGTGCGGTTGAGGCGACGGTAACCACGTGCGTGACGCATTTTCTTTTCTCCAGTACGTTGCCCTCTACGGGCGGTTTTGCTTTGTCTGGCCGACGATGCGTGTCACCGGCTCTCCTTGGGGCGTGGCGGGTTTGTGGCCCGCCCTGCCCGGGGGCTTGCGTCAGGCGGACCTAAGCCCGCCCGTCGCGATCAAAACGTGTCTTCGAACTTCTTCGCCAGATCTTCGATGTTGTCGGGCGGCCAGTCTTCGACATCCATCCCCAGATGCAGACCCATGCCCGAAAGCACTTCCTTGATCTCGTTCAGGGATTTGCGGCCAAAGTTCGGGGTGCGCAGCATCTCGGCTTCGGTCTTCTGGATCAGATCGCCGATATAGACGATGTTGTCGTTCTTCAGGCAGTTCGCAGAGCGCACCGACAGTTCCAACTCGTCCACTTTCTTCAGCAGAAGCGGGTTGAACTCCAGCCCGTCTTCTTCCGATTCGCGGCCAGCGGCTTCGGGCTCGTCAAAGTTGACGAAGATCGACAGCTGGTCCTGCAGGATGCGGGCGGCATAGGCCACCGCATCGTCCGGGGTCAGCGAGCCATCGGTCAGAACCTTCATGGTCAGCTTGTCATAGTCCAGAACCTGCCCTTCACGGGTGGGCTGAACGTCATAGCTGACGCGCTTGATCGGCGAATAGATCGCATCGATCGGGATCAGGCCAATCGGCGCATCCTCGGGCTTGTTCTTCTCAGCCGAGACATAGCCTTTGCCGGTGTTGACCGTCAGCTCCATGAACAGGTCGGCGCCATCGTCGAGGTGACAGATCACGTGATCGCGGTTCAGGATTTCAATCCCCGCGCTCTCGCTGATGTCGCCCGCGGTGACCACGGCCGGACCTTTTGCGCTGATCGACAGACGCTTGGGGCCTTCGACCTCCATGCGCAGCGACACACCCTTCAGGTTCAGGATGATGTCTGTAACATCCTCGCGCACACCGGCGACCGAGGAAAACTCATGCAGCACGTTATCGATCTGCACGCTGGTGATGGCGGCGCCCTGAAGCGACGACATCAGAATACGGCGCAGCGCGTTGCCGAGGGTCAGACCAAAGCCGCGTTCCAGCGGTTCAGCCACGACAGTGGCTTCGCGCGCGGGATCGTTGCCCGGCGTCACCTCAAGCTGCGTCGGCTTGATCAGTTCGGCCCAGTTCTTATGGATCATGCGGTCCCTCCATTCCTGTCTGTGCTCCATGTCCTTAAAGCGCAGACGCCCGAGGTTTAAAATAACGTACCGGGGCCGTGCTCTGGCACGGCCCCGTCAAAACTGTCTCTGCCCTTAAACGCGACGGCGTTTCGGAGGGCGGCAGCCGTTGTGTGCAATCGGCGTCACATCACGGATCGAGGTGATGTTGAAACCAGCCGCAGCCAGCGCGCGCAGCGCCGATTCACGACCCGAACCGGGGCCCTGCACTTCGACTTCCAACGTCTTGACGCCGTGGTCCTGTGCCTTGCGGCCGGCATCCTCAGCAGCCATCTGGGCCGCATAGGGGGTCGATTTCCGCGACCCTTTGAAGCCCATGGTGCCAGCAGACGACCATGCGATCGCGTTGCCCTGCACGTCAGAGATCAGGATTTTGGTGTTGTTGAACGAGCTGTTCACATGCGCCACGCCAGCGGCGATGTTCTTACGCTCTTTTTTCTTGGTACGAGTCTTATCGCGTGCCATTGATCGAACCCTCCCTTACTTCTTCTTGCCGGCAATGGCCTTAGCGGGGCCTTTGCGGGTGCGAGCGTTGGTGTGGGTGCGCTGACCGCGAACCGGAAGATTGCGACGATGACGCAGACCGCGGTAGCAGCCCAGGTCCATCAGACGCTTGATGTTCATCTGCGTCTCACGGCGCAGGTCACCTTCAACAGTGAAGTTGGCGTCGATATGTTCGCGAATCTGCAGAACTTCCGCATCGCTCAATTCGTTGACGCGACGGGATAGATCAATACCCACGGCTTCGCAGATTGCTCTGGCCGAGGTGTTGCCGATTCCGGTGATATAGGTGAGGGCGATAGGGACCCGCTTTGCAGTGGGGATGTTTACGCCGGCAATACGTGCCACGTGTCACTTTCCTTTCGTTGCGGTTCCGTAACTCCAGAACCTTTTTTCACAACGCTCAACCTTGGCAGGGATCGCCAGCAGGCCAGCATTTCATGAGGTGGTCGCAGGACGGACGAATCCCGTACTGCGTGTTTGATTCCCTTTCGGGATGGGGGTCGATATGGGCTTTTTTGCGCAGGGTCAACCCCTAGGCCCTATTTGTCCAGCACGGCGGCGATCGCGGCGCGAACATCCTCGATCTCGCCCAGCCCGTTGACCTTGGTCAACTTGCCCTTGGCATAGTAATAGCCAATCAACGGCGAGGTTTTCTTGTAATATTCCATCAGCCGCGTGCGCAGGCTGTCTTCGTTGTCATCGGCCCGACGCGTGAACTCGGTGCCGCCGCATTTGGCGCATTTGCCATCTGCCGGGATCGGCTTGGTGATGTCGTTATAAACCTCACCGCAGCTGCCACAGGTCGAGCGCGCGGTGATACGGTTCACCAGCGCCTCGTCGTCGACCGCCATCTCGATCACCGCGTCCAGCGTCTGCCCCTCGGCCTCCAGCAGCGTGGCCAGCGCATCGGCCTGGGCCAGCGTGCGCGGGAACCCGTCAAAGATGAAGCCGTTGGCCTTCACCGTTTCCAGCTTTTCGCGGATCAGCCCGATCACGATCTCGTCGGTCACCAACTGGCCCTTGGCCATCACCTCGGCAACGACATTGCCCATCTCGGTGCCGCTGTCCTTGGCCTCGCGCAGCATGTCGCCGGTGCTCAGCTGCACCATGCCGCGCTCTTCAACCAGATTGCGCGCCTGCGTTCCCTTACCCGCGCCGGGTGCCCCCAATAGAATGATATTCATCGCCGTGACGGTCCCCGTTTTGCGCGTTTCTTCGCTGCTCCCTTGCCGCGCCCACGCAGCTGCGATTTCTCGATCAGCCCTTCGTATTGGTGCGCCAGAAGATGGCTTTGCGCCTGCTGGATCGTGTCCATCGTCACCGACACGATGATCAGAACCGAGGTACCGCCGAAGTAGAACGGAATCGCGAACTGCCCGCGCAGGATTTCCGGCAACAGACAGACTGCTGTCAGATAGGCCGAGCCCAGCACCAGCACGCGGTTGACGACATATTCCAGATACTCGGCCGTCTTCTTGCCCGGACGGATACCGGGAACAAAACCGTTCTGGTTCTTCAGGTTGTCGGCCACGTCATCGGGTTTGAACGACACGTTGAAGGTATAGAAATAGGCAAAGAACACGATCATCGAAGCAAAGAACAACAGGTACAACGGCTGCCCGGGACCGAAATTGGCCAGCAACCACGACATCACCGGTCCGCTCGCCGCGTTCGCCGAGAAGGTCGAGATCGTGACCGGCAACAGCAGCAACGAAGAGGCAAAGATCGCCGGGATCACGCCCGCCGGGTTGACCTTGACCGGCAGGTGCGACGAGCCGCCGTCATAGACCTTCATCCCCACCTGACGGCGCGGATACTGGATATGGATCTTGCGCAGGGCGCGTTCCATGAACACCACAAAGGTGATCACCGCGATCACCATCACCATCACGAGGATAATGACCGCCGGGCTCAGCGCGCCGGACCGACCACTGGCAAAGAACTGCGCGATCGCGGCAGGCACCTCGGCGATGATGCCGACGAAGATGATCAGCGAAATGCCGTTGCCCAGCCCGCGCGAGGTGATCTGTTCCCCCAGCCACATCAGGAACATGGTGCCGCCAACCAGCGTGACCATGGTCGAGAACCGGAAATAAAGACCCGCGTCCGTGGCCAGATCGCCGGATTCCAACGAGACCGCCAGCCCATAGGCCTGCACCGTGGCCAGCGCCACCGTCCCGAACCGGGTGTATTGGTTGATCTTCTTGCGACCCTGCTCGCCCTCTTTCTTGAGCTGCTCCAGCGACGGAACCATCGAGGTCAGAAGCTGCACGATGATCGAGGCCGAGATATAGGGCATGATGCCGAGGGCCAAAATGCCCATCCGGCTCAACGCACCACCAGTGAACATCGACAAAATTCCGCCAATGCCGGCTGCCGCGCCTTCCATGAAGTTACGCAGTTCTGCACCATCAATACCTGGAACAGGGATATAGGTCCCCAAACGGTAGACGATCAAAAGACCGATAGTATAAACAATACGTTGGCGAAGCTCAGTGGCCTTACCAAAAG
>JASJGL010000143.1:0-7812 GCA_033791545.1 Pseudodonghicola sp.
GCCATCAAGGTTCACCTCCATGATCTCAAGCGGTTTACCGGGTTCCAGGGCGACAGCGGCGCGGGTACGCATTGAAAACATCCTTCTGACAGTTTTGCCGGACCCTGCGCCAAAATGGGCCGGTTTTCAACGCGCTTTCGGTGTGATCCGGCCATTGGGGTGCCCGGTCGCGGCGGTGGGATTTGAGTATTTTTACCAAGAAGAAGAGTCTTTTAAAAAGAAGGAAGGCGCGCGCGAGGCATCCTGTTTTCTGTTCGCATAGGGGAGTGGATCACGTTTGCAGGGGGCAGGAGCCGCCAGAGGCTTGATTTGCGGACGGGAAAGCGCAACTCTTGTTCTATGAATATCCAGACACCCAGCGGCGATGCCTCTCGTCCGGTCTCGGATCAGGTCGCTTTCGACCGCCGGGAGTTGTCCGCCATCCTGTCGCTCTATGGCCGGATGGTCGCGGCGGGGGAGTGGCGCGATTACGGTATTTCCAACCTGCGCGATTTGGCGGTGTTTTCGGTGTTCCGTCGCACCGCTGAACATCCGCTGTACCGGATCGAAAAACGCCCCAAGCTGCGCGACCGGCAGGGGCAATATGCCGTGGTGGCGATGGATGGGCAGATCCTCAAACGCGGGAGCGACTTGAGATCGGTGTTGCGCGTGTTGGAGCGCAAGCTGATCCGCGCGGTGAAGTGATCTGACCGTCGGGGTGCGCGCCTAAAGCCGTTTGTGCACCGTTACCGGCCCGTCACCCTGTGCCGCGATCCGATTGATCGCCGCCGTGATCGGCTCATGCGCCACGGCCATGTGATGGGCGTTGGCGTGGAGCAGGGTTTCGCCGTCCACCACCAGCGCTACATGCCCGGTCCAGAACAACAGATCGCCCGGTTGCGCCGGGCTGCCCTCGGGCAAGGGGTTTCCAAGTTCGGCTTGCTGCTGGTCGCTGTCGCCGGGGCAGGCAAGGCCGCAGGCCAGCAGCGCGGCCTGTACCAACCCGGAACAGTCGATGCCGAACGACGAATTGCCGCCCCACAGGTAGGGCGTGCCGAGGTAGAGGGTGGCGACGGACACCGGGTCGGCCTCGGTGCTGTCGATGGGGGAGAGATGCGCAGAGGGCAGCCAGAGCACGGCAGGGCCATTGCGGCCCGGCGTGGCAATGCGGGACCATCGGCCGCGCTCTTCTGTCACTGTGACCCGTGCGCCGTGGGACAGCCAGATCGCTTCGTCCCGCGTTTTCAGATCGGGCTGCGTCTTGGCATAGCTGTGGCGCGCGCAGACCCGGTGGGTCGGTGCCGGCGCGTCGGGCCAGAGCGCGGCAGCCTCGACCCAGCCGACATGACCGTCGCGCGCGGCAAAGCCGAACGCCATCGGGCCGCACCAGTCGAGCACGGTGAACCCTTCGCCCATCACCAGTTCGCGGTCGCGCGGGCCGCCCTCGTCGCTGGCAAAGATCGTCGCGCGCGGGGTGGCAACGGCGCAGGGATCGCCCTGGGTGAAGCGCGCGGCGTCAACCTGTCCGCGCAGGCTGTCATGGGCGACGCGCCCGTTGAAGCGCAGGCGGCGCCGGTCGCTCACAGCTTCAGCAGTGCCGGCAGCGCCTCCAGCACCGCGCGCGCGCCTTGAGAAAATCCGCCCTTGGTCCGCCCCGGCGCGTCGGTCGCGCTCCAGGCGTAGATGTCGAAATGGATATAGCGTGACGCCCCAGCGAACCGGCGCAGGAACAGCGCGGCGGTGATCGCCCCGGCCATGCCGCCGCTGGGCGCATTGTCCAGATCGGCCACGCCCGGTTCGATGTTCAGCTCATAGGGGTCATGGAACGGCAACCGCCAGACCGGATCGGCCACCTTGGCCCCGGCGCTGGCGAGCGCCTGCGCCGCGCTTTCGTCATCGGTGAAATAGGGCGCAAGATCGCCGCCCACCGCCACCCGCGCGGCGCCGGTCAGCGTCGCCATGGACAGGATGAGATCCGGCGCGCCTTCCTCTGCCAGCGCTAGCGCGTCAGCCAGCACCAGCCGCCCCTCGGCGTCGGTGTTGTTGATCTCGACCGTCAGCCCCTTGCGCGAGGTCAGGATGTCGCCGGGATGGAAGGCATTACCCGCGACCGCGTTTTCCACCGCCGGGATCAGCACCCGCAGTTGCACCGGCAGCTTCAGCGCCATGATCATGCGCGCCAGCCCCAGCACAGTGGCCGCGCCGCCCATGTCCTTTCTCATCAAGGCCATGCTGCTGGCCGGTTTGAGGTCGAGCCCGCCGGTGTCAAAGCACACGCCCTTGCCCACCAGCGTCAGTTTCGGCCCCGAGGTGCCCCAGTGCATGTCGATCAGCCGCGGCATCCGGTCCGACGCGCGGCCAACCGTGTGGATCATCGGGAAATTCTGCTCCAGCAGCGCGTCGCCTTGCACCGTCTCGACGCGGGCGCCATGGGCTTTTGCCAGATCGCGCGCGGCGGTTTCCAGTTCGTCCGGGCCCATATCCGAGGCGGGGGTGTTGATCAGGTCGCGGGTCAGCCATTCGGCGGCGGCCATCGCTTCGATCCTGGCGACATCGATGCCCTCGGGCGCGATCAGTTGGCGCGGCGCGGTGTTTTGCGTCTTGTAGCGCTCGAAGCTGTAGCCTCCGATCAGCCAACCAAAGGCCTCGTTCTGCAACGCCTGACCTTCAAGGCCGGAAGCGATGCGATATGTCCCCGCAGGTAGCGCCTTGGCCGCCCCGGCCAGCAGAAAACGCCGCCGCGCCCGCTGGGCGGCATCGCCGAAACCTGCCAGCGCCATGATCGGTGTGCCGTCCGGGCCGGGCACCACCAGCACCTGCGCCTGCGCGCCGGTAAAGCCGTTCGCCGCGACCCAGCTTTGCACCCGCGCGTCCTGACCCGCGAGCCAGCCCTTTAATGCGGGCTGTTCGATCACATGCAGGGGAAGGGCGGGGCTGTCTGGTGCGG
This sequence comes from Pseudodonghicola sp., assembly GCA_033791545.1. Lineage (GTDB taxonomy): Bacteria > Pseudomonadota > Alphaproteobacteria > Rhodobacterales > Rhodobacteraceae > Antarcticimicrobium. Next base: position 2,927 of record JASJGL010000143.1, read on the forward strand.
CAAAGGTCGGGGTCATCGCGGGGGACTCGCATGTTGGGGGCAGGATGGGCGCAGAGTAATCGCCCCGCCGGTGGCTGCAAGTCCTGTCGGCGCGAGAGGTCAGGCCGTGGGGCGCCGCATTTGCCCCGCCGCGCGCAGCGAGCTTTCCCCGACCCGGTGCAGGCGCGACAGGGTGGCGGACAGGGCGACAAGGTCGCGCTGGTCTGCGGTGGCGGTCACGTCATGCGCCACACTGGCGAATTTGGTCATGCCGGCCTGTTCCGCGATCGCGATCATGGAACGGGCGCATTTGCGCAGGTCGCACATGTCCCCCCGCTGCCACAGATCCTCGCAGCGGTTCAGGCGCAAAGAAAGTTCGTGACTTGCCCGTTCGATCACCGTTTCGGCCCCTTCGATGCCCAGCACCTGGTACAACATTCGCAAGAGACTGCGATCCAGTTGCACCTGTTCTGCCCGTTTGAGGGAGAAAACCGCGCCCATCCGACCCTCCGATCCTGTGCATCCGGCGTTTTGCCGGCGCTCCGCGTCCCTTGGTCCCCATTTTTGGGCGGACTGGTTTGCAAAAGGTTTCCGGAGAATGCGCTTAATCTCTCGAATTTGTCGGGAATACGCACTATTTGAGGGACGGATTAAACCAAGCGAGGGATGTTGCATGGATTTCGCGAAACCTTTGCCCGGCTATCTGGTGCAGCGGTATCAGGGTTGGAAGGCGACAACCTATGCCGAGAACCAGGGCTGGTATCGTCGGCTGGCGACCGAAGGGCAGCGTCCGCGCGCCATGGTGATTTCCTGCTGTGACAGCCGGGTGCATGTGACGTCGATCTTTGGGGCGGATCAGGGGGAATTTTTTATTCACCGCAATATCGCCAATCTGGTGCCGCCCTATGCGCCGGACGGCGATCATCACGGCACCAGTGCGACCGTCGAATACGCCGTTTCCGTGTTGAAGGTGTCGCATCTGATGGTGCTGGGCCATTCGCAATGCGGCGGCGTGCAGGGCTGCATCGATATGTGCAAGGGTCATGCGCCCGAGCTGGAGGCGAAGGAAAGCTTCGTCGGGCGCTGGATGGACATCCTGCGTCCGAAATACGAACAGGTCGCCGATATCAGCGACGAGGCCGAACAGGCCAGCGCGCTTGAGCGGCAATCGGTGCTGGCCTCGCTCACCAATCTGATGAGCTTTCCCTTCGTGTCCGAGGCGGTCAACGATGGCTCGCTCAGCCTGCATGGGCTGTGGACCGATATCGGTGCCGGTGGGCTGGAATATTACGACCCCAAAGCCGGGCGTTTCGTCGAGGTCTGACCCCTGCGCCGGTTCAGCGCAGGATATAGCCCTGCGGCCAGCCCAGCCGGGTTTCCAGCCGCACCGTCTGATTGCCGCCGGGGGCCAACGGGAAACGCCATTCCAGCACGCCGCGCTGACCCTCCACATCGGTGATGTCGGGCTTTGGCGTGGCGCTCCAGGTGATCGACAGATCCTCTTGCTCGGAATAGGGCACCCGGTCGCGCAGCCGGATCGGCCAGTCGGTGCCGGTCAGGTTCGCCACCTCGAACGCGCGGGTCTCGGTCATTTCGTTGGATTTGGACAGCACGCCGCGATCCCCCTCGTTGCGCTCTTGCAGGACAGATTTCAGGCGCAGCCCTTCGATCGCGCCAAAGGACAGCTCGGTCTGTTCTCCGGCCGCGATCAAGGGAAGGCGGCCGATACCGACGAAACTGCCATCAAGGTACAGTTGCACCCGGTCCGAGGGCAGCAGGATCTCGGGCGAGTCATTGGTGAAGCTGGCGGCGACAAAGGCAGTGTCATCATAGCGCGGCGTGGCGCGGGCAAAAACCTCGGCCTCCAGCGCGATGTCGCCCAACGGGATGCGCACGGCATCGCTGCCCGGCGCAAGCGTGACCGGCTGGTCATAGGTATAGGTCACGCTGATCCCGTCCAGCACCATGCCCATGGCCGCGATTTGTCCGAGCATGACGGGGGCCTCGATCATCGGTGCGGGCATCGCCCCTTGCATATCGGCGCTGAGCCTTGCCTTGGCCTGCGGGGGCTCCATGATCCGCTTTCGGACCGGCTGGATCGCCGTGGGGTCGGTGGCCGCGTCGGGGTCGACCGTCGAGAGCCGCAGCGTCACGTCGCGCCAGGTCTCGGCGCTGTCCTGCGCCACCCAGGCCACGCGCGAAAGCGTCAGCCGTGCCGGGGTGCCGCGAGCCAGCCGCGCCTCGTAGCTGGGCTGCCACATCGCCTCGGGGGTGAGGTAGCTGATCGTCACCTGCCCATCGCTCTGCGTGTCGGCGGTGACGGTCAGGCTCAGAACAGCCTGCTCTGCCGTGTCGGGCACCAAGGCCGCCAGCGCCTGACGCGCGCGCTTCAGCGCCTTGCTCAGATCCTCCAGCGGGTCGTCCAGCGCCCGCGCCGCCCGTTGCGCCAGTTGCGCGGCGCTCTTGGCGCTCAGGGTTTCTTCGGCGATCATCGTGGACAGATCGCGCAGCGTGATCACGTCCTGACTGGCGATGCCGTCGCGCTCACCGATCCGGGCAAGAAACTCATGTTTGGCGGCGGCGGCGGCAACCCCCAGCAGGTGCTCGGCGCGGCGATCCTCCAGATCACGGATCTCGCGTTCGATCCGGCGTACCTCGGCGCGGGCGGCGGCCAGTTCGGCGCTTTCATCGGGGGGGCTCGGTGGCAGATTGGCGCGCCGCGCCGAGAGCGTTTGCAAAACCGCCCCCTCGACCGACAGCCGCAGATCGCTCAGCGGTACGCTGGGATCGGCCCCGCGCAGGATCAGTTCGTGCCTGCCCTGCGGGATGGAAAAGGCGACCCGCCGTTCCACCGTGGCCCCGGTGGGATGCAGGGTGACATGGGTGACCGGGGCATCAAGGGTGAATTGATCGGCCAGAGCGACCGAAGGCAGCATGGCGACAAGCCAGATAAATTTACGCATGAAAACACCTGTTCAAAATGACAGGGTCCATGGTGCGCACAGGGGCGAAAAAGAACAAGGGCGCCCGATTGGGGCGCCCTTGCATGTTCGTCCGTTTTTCCAGCCTTTCGGCGGAATTCAGCCCTTTTTCAGGACTTCGCGGCCCAGCAGTTCGGCGATCTGGATGGCATTCAGCGCAGCGCCCTTGCGCAGGTTGTCGCTGACACACCACAGGTTCAGCCCGTTGTCGATGGTGCTGTCCTGACGAATGCGGCTGATGAAGGTGGCGAAATCGCCAACGCATTCGGCCGGGGTGACGTAACCGCCGTCCTCGCGCTTGTCGATCACCATGACCCCCGGCGCTTCCCGCAGGATGTCGCGTGCCTCGTCCTCGTCGAGATGATCCTCGAACTCGATGTTGATCGCCTCGGCATGGCCGACAAACACTGGCACCCGCACGCAGGTCGCGGTCAGCTTGATCTTTGGGTCGACGATCTTCTTGGTTTCGACGACCATCTTCCATTCTTCCTTAGTCGAGCCGTCTTCCATGAAGACGTCGATATGGGGAATCACGTTAAAGGCAATCTGCTTGGTGAATTTCTTTGGCGCGACTTCAGAGGTGGGGTTGTAGATGGATTTGGTCTGATCCCAAAGCTCGTCCATCCCCTCTTTGCCGGCCCCAGAGACCGATTGATAGGTCGAGACCACGACGCGCTTGATCCGGGCGCGGTCATGCAGCGGTTTCAGCGCCACGACCAGCTGCGCGGTCGAGCAGTTGGGGTTGGCGATGATGTTCTTCTTGGCATAGCCGTGAATGGCCTGCGGATTCACCTCGGGCACGATCAACGGAACCTCCGGATCGTAGCGATAGAGCGAACTGTTATCGATCACCACGCAGCCGGCCTTGGCGGCTTTGGGCGCGTATTTCTTGGTGGCATCCGAGCCGACGGCGAACAACGCCATGTCCCAGCCGGTGAAATCGAAGGTATCGAGATCCTGGGTTTTAAGCGTTTTGTCGCCAAAACTCACCTCGGTGCCCAGCGACCGGCGGCTCGCCACGGCGGCGACTTCATCGACCGGAAACTGACGCTCGGCCAGAATATTCAGCATTTCGCGGCCCACGTTACCCGTGGCACCTGCGACGACGACGCGATAGCCCATAATATCCTCTCTTGCGTTGTGGCCGATCATCAGACCGGCTGCGGTGTCATATAGGCATTGCAAGCAGGAAAAAAGGGGTCAGTCGAGACTGTCTCGGCTGAACAGGTACAACAGGCTGCCAATCAGCAGCGAGATCGCGAGAAATCCGAAGATCGCGCTATAGGGGGCGGTGGCAACCTCGCCGGACAGGGTGCTATGCAACCGGCCGGTGATGAACTGCATCAGGCCGACCCCGCCGATGACGAACAGATTCAACAGCGTCACGCCGCGCCCGACCAGATGCGCCGGGATGAACGCCCGGCCATGGGCAATGATCACCGGGAAATAGCCGCCCAGAAACCCGATCACCGCCAGCAGCGCGACCGCCAGCATCGCGCTGGTATCAATGGCAAGAACCAGCCAAAGCAGCGCCGCGACCGATCCCAGCGCGCCGACGGCCATCACCCATTTGCGCGTTTTCAGCAGCTGGTCCAACGGGCCATATAATAGCGTGCCCGCGATCATCGCCGCCCCCATGACCAGCGTCGCTTGCCCGATCTGCACCGTGTTCAGGCCGAATACATCGCTCAGATAAGGGCCGATCCACAGGCCGCGCAGGGTGGCCGCAGGCGCATAGCTGACCAGCATCATCGGCAGGATCAGCCACATCACCGGCATCTTCAGAATATCCAGCACCGATCCCTTAACCGTGCTTTCCACCCGCGCCGGATCGCGGACCGAGGCAAAGAGCCCCACCGCCACCACGGCCGAAAGCACGGCCAACCCACCCAGCGTGCCGCGCCAGCCGATCAGCTCGGCCGCCAG
>JASJGL010000144.1:0-5410 GCA_033791545.1 Pseudodonghicola sp.
GTCTTGACCTCGACCTCTGCCTCCAGCGATTGCGCCAGCGACATCAGCCGCGCCTCGACCACCTCGCCAAAAAGCGGGCGCGACTCCTCGGGAAGGGTAAGTTCCAGTTTCCGTTTCTTCGGGAACCAGCGCAGATCGCCGATATCGGCAGCAGGGTTCATCACGAACATGGCGCCGAACCGCATCGCCTTGCCGAGAATTTCCGCCTGTTTCTGCCCTTTTTCATCGAGCAGGGAATAGAGCGGGGCAAAGCGTTCGCCCTCGCGCTTGTTGCGATAGCGGTGTTGCAGCGCCAGACCCAGAAACACCCGCTCGGAATGTTTCAGCCCGCCCAGATTGGCGCGGGTGGCATAGTCGAAACAGACCTCGGCGCGGTAATCGGGATGGGCGCGCCAGCTGACATCGTGCAGCAGGCAGGCGGCCTTGATCAGCCTCAGCTGCGCCTGCGGTGCCTGCGGGAACAGGGGCGTGACGAAATTGAACAGGGTCTTGCCGAAGCCGGGCAGGCGGGCATCCTTGTCTTCGGCAAAATAGCAGGCTTCGATCAGCGGATCGCGGTCGCGAAGCTGCTGCGGCATTTGCTCATACAGCAGCCCCTCGCGGATGCCATAGCTGGAAATCGCGATATCCTTGGGTTTGAAACAGCGCACCAGCCGGTTCAGCACGTCGATCGCATAGGGCACCAGCGCCATCCGCGCGGCCGAGACCCCGGCCTCTGCGCGCAGGCTGTCAAGATCGCTGGCCTCGATATAGCGCGCGGTTTCGCGCACTGTTTTCGCGGTCATGCGGTATTCGTGCAGCACCTTGAGCGGATAGCCGCGCCGCGTCATGTCGATCCGGGCAATGGCGCGCCAACTGCCGCCGACCAGAAACAGCCGGTCGCGCTGCGGGCCCATCCGCTCTTTCAGATCCTCCAGAACCGTCTTGATATGGGCCTTGCGCCCGCGTCGCCCGCCTTTGACATCGCGCAGCTTCAGCGGCCCCAAGGGCGAGGTCAGCCGCCGCCCCACACGGCCCTCGGCAATCTCGGCCAACTCCATCGACGAGCCGCCGATGTCGCAGACCAGCCCATAGGAGCCGGGCCAGCCCAGAAGCACCCCCTGCGCCGAGAGCCGCGCCTCTTCCTCGCCGTCGATCACCCAGATCTTGAGCCCGGTCAGGCGCTGCACCTCGTCGCAGAACTCCGGCCCGTCCTCGGCGTCGCGCACCGCTGCTGTTGCCACCACCGAGAGCTGCGGCAGACCCATCCCCAGTGCCAGATGCTGAAACCGGTTCAGGGCCGACAGCGCGCGGGCGCGGCCCTCGGGATTGAGCCGACCGGTTTCCGACAGCCCGGCCCCGAGGGCGCACATGATCTTTTCGTTGTAGAAATAGGCAGGAGAGCGCGCCGCGCCATCAAACACAACCAGCCGGACCGAGTTCGACCCGACATCCACCACGCCGACCCGGGACAGGGCGCGGGCGCTGGCATCCTTGAACAACGGGCGGCCAAAGGGGCCCCAGTCGGGCGTTTCAGAGTCCGGGGGCAATGTCATGGCGTCCCTTGATCTTACTGGGTCAGGATGCGGGATCGGTCGGGGCGGGTCAATCGCGGCGGTCCGGGCCATCTGTTTCACTGTTCGCTGTCCTCTGGGGGGGAGTCGCTGTCCAGCAGTCGCGCGGCCAGCACGCGGGTCAGGGTGCGTCCTTCGGCCAGCGCGGCACGGTCCAGCCGTTCGACAATTGCTTCGGCGGCGGCAAAGGTGCGGTCCATCCGCGCCACCAGATAAGGAATGACATCGGGTTTCGGGGCCAGTTGCCTGTCCGAGAAAAGCTTGGTCAGAATCGCCATCAGCAGCGCGTCGTCGGGGGGGCTTAGCGCCACATGCTGCGCCGATTGCATCCGGCTTTGCAGATCGGGCAGGCCAAGTTGCCACAGCGCCGGATCGAGCCGTCCGGTCAGCAACAGCGCATGACCCTCGCTCAGGACCAGATTATAGAGATGAAACAGCGCCTTTTGCGCCGTCTCGTCCTGCGCGATCTCTGGCACGTCCTCGACCGCGACCGGGCCCCGGGCCAGCACTGGCGCATCCTCGTCGCGCAGGCTGCTGGCTGAGACGATCTGCGCGCCGGTTTCGGCTGCCCAGACATGGGTCAGGTGGGTCTTTCCCGAGCGCGCCGGACCGCTCAGCACCAGCCGCCCGCCGGACCAGGGGGGGACGCCTTCGACCATGGCCACCGCCAGCGCGTTGGCGGGCGAGACAAAGAAATCCTCGCGCCCCAGGGCTTGGCGCACCGGCAAATCAAAACTCAGCTGTTCGGCCATATTACTCCGCGTCCTGATCTGTGGTGCCCCAGTACAGCAGGCTGCTGCGATATTGCTCCATCGCGAAGCGGGCCAGAACCCCCAACGCGGCGGCAACGGGCACCGCGACCAGCATCCCGACGAAGCCGAACAGCGATCCGAAGACCGACAGCGCAAGGATCAGCCAGACCGGGTGCAGACCGATGGACTTGCCAACCAGCCTCGGGGTCAGGAGATTGCCCTCGGCGAACTGGCCGACCTGGAAAATCACCGCCACCGCGGCGATCCACCACCATTCGCCCCAGAATTGGAACAGCGCCAGACCGATCGCCAGCAGGCCGCCGACGATGGCCCCGACATAGGGAATAAAGGTGAGGATCCCGGCGATGAAGCCGACCACGAGGCCGAATTGCAGCCCCACCAGCATCAGCGCCACCGCGTAATAGGTGCCAAGGATCAGGCAGACGGTCCCCATGCCGCGCACGAAGGAGGACAGCGTTTTGTCGACCTCGCCCGCCAGCCGGCGGATGACCGGCGCGTGATCGCGCGGCAGCAGCCCGTCCAACGCGGCGATCATGTGGTCCCAGTCCAGCAGCAGATAGATCGCCACCACCGGCACGACGACGAAAAGCACCGCGATATTGACGATGGACAGCGCCGAGCTCAGCACCGTGTTCAACAGCTCTCCGCCCTTGGAGCGGATCGTCTCGCCCACCGTGTTGAGCGACAGGCGCAGGGTCGAATCCGGTTCCACCAAAGACGGGAACCGTTCGGTCAGAAAGGTTTGCAATTCCTGGAACAGTTTGGGCGCGATATTGATCAGATCGACCGCCTGTTTGATCAGCGTCGGCACCACCAGCAGCGCCATGATGGCAAAGATTACCGTGGCCGCGATGGTGATGATCCCTGTGGCCAAGGCCCGCGAACAGCCGGCGCGTTGCAGTCTGTCGGCCACCGGATCAAGGAAATAGGCGATCGCCCCGCCCAGCACGAAGGGCAGCAAGACATCGCCCAGAAACCACAGAATCAGTGCGCACACCGCCAAGACGATGCCCCAGTATCTGAGCTGATCCCTGACCGGAAGTGCCATGCGCGCCTCTGTTTGTGCCCTCCATTCCTTCGCCCATTGACGCCCGCGTTGCAAGGTCGGCGTTTCGGGGCGTGCGCGGGGGGCGTGAACGACGGGGCGATTGTCTTGCCGATTGCCTGCCCGCCCGGATTGGCTTAGACCCGGAAAAAAGCGTTCCCGGAAGGATCATCCATGCGCCTGAGCCGCTATTTCCTGCCTGTTCTGAAAGAAAACCCCGCCGAGGCCCAGATCGTCAGCCACCGCTATATGTTGCGCGCTGGCATGATCAAACAGCAGGCCGCAGGGATCTATTCCTGGCTGCCGCTGGGGTTCAAGGTGCTGCGCAAGCTGGAAAACATCGTCCATGAAGAGCAGCAGCGCGCCGGGCATATCCCGCTTTTGATGCCGACGCTGCAATCGGCGGACCTGTGGCGGGAATCGGGCCGCTATGATGATTACGGCGAGGAAATGCTGCGGATCACCGACCGGCACGGGCGCGACATGCTCTATGGGCCGACCAACGAGGAGATGATCACCGACATCTTTCGTGCCCATGTCAGCAGCTACAAGGATCTGCCGCTGACGTTGTATCACATCCAGTGGAAATTCCGCGACGAGATCCGCCCGCGCTTTGGCGTGATGCGGGGGCGCGAATTTTTCATGAAAGACGGCTATACCTTCGACCTGACGAAAGAGGACGCGCTGCACGCCTATAACCGCCATCTGGTCAGCTATCTGCGCACTTATGAGCGGATGGGCTTGCAGGCGCTGCCGATGCGCGCCGACAGTGGCCCGATCGGCGGCGATGACACCCATGAATTCCTGGTGCTGGCCGATACCGGCGAGTCCGAGGTGTTTTATGACAGCGCGGTGACCGATATCCGACTGGGGGCGCGCGAGATCGACTATGACGACAAGGCCCAGTGCCAGTCGATCATGGAGGAATTCACCGCACTCTATGCCCGCACCGATGAAACCCATGACGAGGCGCTGTTCAACCAGATCCCCGAGGCCCGCCGCCGCAGCGCGCGCGGTATCGAGGTTGGCCAGATCTTTTATTTCGGAACCAAGTATTCCGAGCCAATGGGCGCCACGGTGCAGGGGCCGGATGGCAAGCCGGTGCCGGTTCACATGGGCAGCCACGGCATCGGCGTCAGCCGTCTGGTCGGCGCCATCATCGAGGCCAGCCATGACGACAAGGGCATCATCTGGCCCGAGGGCGTGACGCCGTTCCACTGCGGCATCGTCAATCTCAAGCAGGGCGATGAGGACGTGGATGCGGCTTGCAATCAGATCTATGCCGCGCTGAGCGCGGTGGGGCTGGACCCGCTGTATGATGACCGCAAGGAACGCGCGGGCGGCAAATTTGCGACCATGGATCTGATCGGCCTGCCGTGGCGGATTACGGTCGGCCCGCGCGGGTTGAAGAACGGGGTTGTGGAATTGACCAGCCGCCGTACTGGAGAGAGCGTGGAGATGAGCGCGGAAGAGGCCGTCAAGAAGGTGGCCGAGATCTATCAGCCGCATCATGAGGCCTCGCCCCATTGGGACCCGATGGCGAAGCGGTCGTTCCATACCTGGCTTTAGGCCTCGGTTCGGCCGGGGACGCCTTCGGCGAGAGTATTTACAACAAGAAGAAGCAGGGCCGGGTCCACAGGGGGCCGGCCCTTGTCGTTTGGCTCAGCCCTGCGGTCGGGCGCAGAGCACCCCGGCGGCGGACGCACCGGGCAGGGGGCGCACGGCGGGACGGCCAAGGCGCGCGGAAAGCTCTCGCAGGCCCGCGCCGAGATAGCGCATTGAGCAGATGCAGGCCCCGCCTGCGCTTCGGGTCAGGCAAAGCCGCCCCTCGTGGAAGGCCAGCGCATACTCGTGTTTCGCCAGAGTTTCGGTCAGGTCAGCCCAACTGGACGCGCTGTCGATCAGCGGCTGGAGCCAACAGCGCAGAAGGGTGGCCGATTCGCTGTCGATCGGGGGGCTGTCGGGGTCCGAAGGGGTCGGTTGGGCCCGGGCAGGTGCCGGGGCCTGCGCGAGCATCGCGTGCAGAGTTGGTGTCGGGA
>JASJGL010000145.1:0-67637 GCA_033791545.1 Pseudodonghicola sp.
TGTCCTGGATGCCATGGGATATGACATCATAATTATTGAAAGCGTGGGAGCCGGGCAAGCAGAATTTGATATTATTCGAATAGCGCATTCCATCGGTGTCATCAGTATTCCCGGTGCCGGCGATGGTATCCAGGCGGTTAAAGCCGGTATTCTTGAAACAGCAAACATTTTTATCGTCAATAAAAGTGACCGGCCTGATGCCGATGCTACGGTTGAATCCCTGAAAATGATGTTGAACATGCGTGCTTCTTCCCAAACACAGTGGCTGCCCAGGATACATAAAACCAATGCCCTGGACAAAACAGGCGTAAAAACTGTTGCAAAGGCATTTTTATCCCACTTGAAATTTATGAAACAAAATGACGCGTTGACCCGAAAAAGAAATGAACTGGAACGGGTATATTTTCAGTCTCTTTTAGAGGATCTGGTCATGGAAAAAGTTCTTGAATTCATGGCGGTATCAAAGGAGGTTGAGGCTGCGATACAGCGCATTGGATCCCATGAAACAAATCCGATAAGTGCAGCAGAACAGATAGCCGATAAAATCTTGGGTTTTTAAAAAGCAGTAAAAGAATAAGACATAAAGGAAACTTCTATGATGAAAACAACAAACAAAATTCGGGTATTAATTGCTAAACCCGGCCTGGACGGGCATGACAAAGGTGCAAAAATTGTTGCTCTGGCTTTAAGGGATGCCGGTATGGAGGTGATCTATTCCGGACTCCACCAAACCCTTGATCAGATTATTGAAACCGCCATTCAGGAAACGGTGGATGTCATTGGATTGAGCATTATGTCAGGGGCCCATCTGCCCATCTGCGAAAAACTTGTCGCCATGATGAAAGAAAACGGACTTGATGATGTTCGTTTGAGTGTTGGCGGCGTCATCCCCTATCAGGATATTCCAAAGCTGGAAAAGATGGGTGTTGGTGCTGTATTCCCCGGTGGGACCTCTTTTAAGGAGATTGTTACCGGTATGAATCAGTTGTTTGATTAGATCCAAGGACAGTTTATAAAAAAAAGAGGTAAAAAATATGGGTGTTGCAAAATATATTAAGGATGAAAAAGGAGCCATAAAGGAAGTAACCTATCAGTCCGGCATAAAGATTAAACCGGCCTATGGCCCGGAAGATCTTGAACAGGCCGGGTTTGAATACAAAACTGATCTGGGTGCCCCGGGTGAATTTCCTTTTACCCGAAGCCTCCATCCCGAGAGTTACCGCAGCCGGGCCTGGACCACCCGGCAATACACAGGGTTTGGAACGCCTGAAGAAACCAACAAGCGGTTCAAGCTGATGATTGCCAATGGACAGACCGGTCTTAATGTGGCTTTTGACCTGCCCACACAGATGGGATATGATTCGGATCATCCCCTTGCCCAGGGTGAAGTCGGCCGTGTGGGAATGGCCATTGATTCACTTAAGGATTTTGAGGCGGCATTTGCCGGTATCCCTCTGGACCGCATCGGCTCAGGCCTGACCATCAATGCCGTGGCCACTATCATGATGGCCATGTACCAGGCAGCAGCAGAAAAATCCGGTTTTAAAAAAGAACAGATTTCAACCACTCCCCAGAACGATATTTTAAAAGAAATGATCGGGCGCGGCGCCTGGATTTTTCCGGTTGAACATGGTGTCCGCCTGGTGGGGGATTCCATAGAGTACGCTGTTAAAGAACTGCCCAAGTCCAACCCGGTATCCATCTGCGGTTATCATATCCGGGAATCAGGCGCCACGCCTGCACAGGAAATCGCCTATGGTTTTTCCATTGCAAAGGCCTACATTGATAACGTTAAGGACCGGGGTATTGACCCCTCTGATTTTGTGGGCCGTTTTTCATTTAACTTCAATGTTTACGGGAATTTATGGGAACAGATTGCCAAGTTCCGTGCTGCCAGAAAACTGTGGGCTAAAATGCTCAAAGAGGACTATGGGGTAACAGACAAGAAAAAATTGTGGCTAAGAGGGCTTTTCGGCGGTGGCGGCTCAGGCCTCACCAAGGAACAACCGGAAAACAATATCATGAGAGGGGCCTACTATGCCCTTGGCGCAGCATTATCCGGTGCCCAGACAACAGCATTGTGTTCTTTTGACGAAGCCTATACGATTCCCACCCCTCGATCAGCGCTGTTGTCTCTTCGCACCCTGGAAATGCTCATGGAGGAGGTGGGATTGAGAGATACGGTTGATCCCCTGGCTGGTTCCTATTTTATTGAGACCCTGACACTCCAGATGGAAGAAAAAATTGTTGAAGAGATGAAGGAAGTTGAAAAATGGGGCGGTATGGTCAAAAGTATCTCCAACGGGTTTATTCAAAGAAAAGTGTCCCGACAGGCATATGAATATGAAAAAGGGCTCCAGTCGGGTGAATACCGAAAAGTCGGTGTTATTCCGGATGGTGAGAGACAGGAAAGCGCAGAACTGGATGGGACTGAAAAAAGCGATGTGGAACTGCATGAATACAATGAGGAATGGGCAAAACACTCTATTTCAAGCTTAAAAAAAGTTCGGCGAACACGAAACGATAAAGAAGTAAAAGACAGCCTCAAAGAACTTGAGAAAGCCGCCAAAGGCAAGGACAATATTATGCCCCGTCTTGTCAGGTGCTGTCATGCCTATGCCACGGTCGGCGAGATGACAGGCGTGTTCAGGGATGTATTTGGTGAGTGGACAGAACCGGATTTTTATTAAGGAGGTGATAATTGAGTGATGCAACCTATCGGCTTGGATGCGATATTGGCGGCACGTTTACGGATTTTGTACTATGCCTTTTCCGAAGGCCGCCAACGCGCCTGGTTGTTTGATCATGACCTGGTGCAGGCCGAAACGCAGACCGAGGACGGGTTTGACGTCACGGTGCTCTGGACCGCCCGGCAAGAGGCGCAGTACCGCGCGCTTTGATCCGGCGGCGGGCTGTCCTGTGCGACGCTCTGGCGGCTGACCCGGTTCCGGGTCAGCGCCGCGGCGATCTCCCCCCCCCTTGAGAGAACGCGCGGAGTCAGCGCGGGATCAGCCGCGTGATGCCCTCGGACGCGGCGCGGGCCAGATCGACATCCAGCGACATCGGGATATATTCCCCCCGCCGCCAGAGCTGGGCAAGATCATCATAGTGGCGCGACAGGAAATGCCCCGACTGCCCGGTCGAGATGATGAAGACCGAACTGTCGGGATCGGCCAGATCATAGACCCCGCGATACCCCGCCCCATGCACGTTCAGGAACGGATCGGGATCCTCGCCCGAGGTGCGGCCGCGTTGCAGCGTGTTATCGCCGCCGCTGGTGGATTGGCGGATATTCACGAAATAGCGCAGCAAGGGCACCTTGCCCAGCACCGGGTGATCATGGGTGGCCTGATGCGCATCCCCCCAACGCAGGCTTTCCAGCGCGGTGCCATAGTGTTCCCCGATCCAGACCAAGGCGTCGTCCAGCGCCAGCCGGGCCATATCGGTGCAGGTTTCTTTCGGCGCGCTGCGGCGCACGTCGCACCAGACCGAAGCGCCGTCGATGTCGCGATACACCCGTTCGATAAAGACCGGGTCCACATGTTTGAAGTCATCGGCCAACGGCCCCAGATCATCCTCGATCAGGCGGGTCTGCAAGGCGCGCAGCCACGCGGCATAGATCAGCGGCTCGGGCAGATGTTCGTTCATCTCTCCGTTCCATTCCGCCAGCAGCGACAGCGCGATCTGGCGCTGCCGTTCCGGCGTGCCCTCGGCTGCGGCCTCGCCGGTGAACCACAGGTCGGCCCCGATCAGCGGCAGCAGCGAGCGCGCGGTAAAGCTCACGGTATCAAGCTGCGCTTCGATCAGGCTGTCACGGGTATGGACTTGACGCGCCTGCATCAGCCGTTGCCAGCGATTGATCCGCTGGGTGTCACCCCAGACATAAGAGATGTGGTTGGGAAAGGGGCGATCGAGAATCTTGTTGTTGGTATTGCCTAGAATGCCGCCCTGAGGGCTGATGAATTCAGGGTTGGAGGCATAGGGCTGGCGTCCCTGCCAGCGGTTCTCGGCACGCCAACCCTGCACTGGCAGGCGCCCTTTGCTTTGTTGCCGTGGGTCACGGCGCGGCACCGCGCCGATGGTCTTGAAGGCGATGGTTTCGCGGTCGATCAGCATCAGGTTCTGCGACGGCGCGACGTATTTTTCGGCGGCTGTGATCGCTTGGCGTACCGTGCCCGCGCGCATCAGGCCCATTGCCGCAGTCATGGTGGTGTCGTCAGGGGTCAAAGCCGTCCAGCCCAGGGCGGCGACATGGCCCGGGGGGGTCACGGTGTCCAGCTTGTAGTGGCTGCCGGGCAGGACCGGGCCATTCTCGGTCCAGCGCAGGGTCAGGGTAATCGGGGCGGTATCCTTGATCTGGATGATCGAGGGGCGGGTCTCAAACGGTTTATAGCCGTCAGGTGTCAGGTATTCGTCCGGGTTCTGCGGATTGACCCGCTCGATAAAGACGTCCTGATCGTCCAGATAGGACGAGGTGATGCCCCAGCCCAGTTTGCGGCTGCGCCCGGTCAGGATCGCCGGAATGCCCGGAACGGTGGCCCCGATCACACCGCCGTCCTGCAATTCGATCCGGGCGAGATACCAGGTCGAGGGCGCGGCAAAGCCCAGATGCGGATCATTGGCCAAAAGCGTACCGCCCGAGGCCGAACGCGAGGGCGCCGCCGCCCAGGCGTTTGAGGCGCCAGCCAGCCCGCGTTTGGGAAACGGCGACAGCGGATCCTCGGGCATGGCCGTGCCTTCGGCATAGCGCGGCAGATCGGGGAACATCTGGGCGTATTCCGGCAGCGCGGCAATCCCGGTGCCCGGCGCATCGGGCAGGATATCGAGCAGCCGCGCCGGGTCGTCCAGCATCAACGAGGTCCGCGCGCGCAGCACCTCCTCCTCTAGATGGCCGCTCAACTGCAAGCCCATCAGCTTGATCATCGCGATGGAATCGGCGGGCACCCAAGGGGCCATGGGCGCGTTGAACAGGAACATCTCGGGCGCGCCGCGCCCCAGCGCCTTTTCGTTGATCTCGGCCAGCCGGGCATTGACGCCGGCGGCATAGGCCTCCAACGCAGCCCGGGTATAGTCATCCTGCGCCGCGAGCGATTGCTGCGCCAAACGATAGAGGTCGAGCCGCCGCAGCAGCCGGTCGATCCGCGCGGTGCGCGCGCCGAACACCTCGGACAGCCGGCCCTGAACCGTGCGCCGCATCATCGTCATTTGCCACAGCCGGTCCTGCGCATGGGCATAGCCAAGGCCAAAGAACACATCCGGGTCGGTCTCGCCAAAGATATGGGGCACATTGGCGTTGTCGCGGATGATCTCGACCGGGGCCGAAATGCCGGCAACCTGTTCGGTCTGATCATAATCGGGAAGCGATTGGCTGGCCAGAAAATAGACCAGAGCGACAGCAAGAACCACCAGCACAACAAGACCTGCGGCGATCCGCATCAGCCACCGAAAAACCTGTCTCATTGCTTCCCCGTCTCATCCACCGGTTGTGCGCCCGCGCTGCGGGCGGCTCCGGTCTCCTTACCGCGTCACCCTAGGCGAAATCGCCGGGCAGAGAAAGGCGTGGCCGCCGATGTGACGGCCATGCCGGATCATCAGGGAATGATCCGGGTGTATTTGGTGCCCTCGAGCGTGGCCCCGATCCGCAGACCGGCGCGGCCGAACACGACCGCTAGGATCGGCGAGCGCATGGTATTGGTGTCCGCCGCGACCGAGTCGCCTTCGTCCCGGATCACGTATTCCAGATCACCGCCAGCCGCCCAGCCAGAGGAGCGGCGAAACTCCATCAGCGCGTCCTGGGTCATGAAGAACAGCACATGGGCGTATTGCTGGGCCCCGATCTGGAAGCCGGCGCTGCCCTTGACGGTGGAATAGTAATCCACTGTCGCGTCATTCACCCGCAATGCGCCACGGCCATAGGCCCCGCCCAGACCCAGTCCGGCCTCGGTCACCAGTGGCATGACCAGCATACCGGTGGATTTCTGGGCTAGAACAACCGTGTTGGGATAGCGACTGTACATCTGGTTCAGTGTGGAATCGACGCGCGCGTCGATCTTGGCGGCCTTGTTTGTGCCGACGCCGTTGCCGCAGGCGGCGGTCGCGCCCAAGGCCGAGAGGGCACCAAACGTGAACCCACGTCGGGTCAGCCGGGGTTGGATCGCTTGTGTCATTGAATTTGCCTGTTTTTGAACTGCTCTGACCGGTTTTCCGGCCTTGTACGCGGTTATACGCCCAAGCGGCGCTTGTGTCACGACGCAAGCGGGGCAGGTGGGCGGGTTGTTGCCCGCTTTTTGTCTGCATATTCCCAACGCTGGAGGGCCTTGCGGGCGCGTTGGCACAGATCGCAACCGGGTCAGAGGATGAAATCCCCGGCCGCGACCGCGCTGATACTGTCCAGAACGATACCGAAATCGGCCTTGCCGTCGCCATCGAGATCGGCGCGCACCACGAGGTCATCGCCCTTGTCGCGGGTGATCACGCTGGGTCCGGTTGCGGTGAACGGTCCGCCAATCCGCAGGGTAAAGGTGCCGGGGACCAGCGCGGCGAGGTCGATGATATCGGTGCCGCTGACGAAATCGCCGATATGATCAGAGGTGCGGAACGCGGCGCTGTCCTCGGCCGTGAGAAAGCGAAAGCTGTCCGCCCCCTCTGCGCCCATAAGCACATCCTGGCCCAGCCCCCCGACAAGGGTGTCGTCCCCGTCATTGCCCTGCAACAGATCCTTGCCCTTGCCGCCCTTGAGAATGTCGTTGCCCTTGCCACCATCTAGGGTGTCGCGGCCACGCGCACCAAGCAGGCGGTCGCGGCCAGTGCCTCCAGCAAGATCGTCATCCCCAAGCCCGCCATACAACCGGTCCCGTCCAGCCTGTCCCATCAAGCCGTCGCCGCCTGCGCGACCGGTGATCGTGTCGTTGCCCAGCTTTCCCGTCAGGACGTTGTCGGCCGTGTTCCCGGAGAGGACGTCATCCCCGGTTCCGGCGATGACATTCTCGATCAGCGCGCGCGGGTCGTCACCCTGCAACAGAGCGTTATAGATATTGCCCGTGGCGAGTTCGCCCACCCCAAGCCGCGCCAGTTGCGCCCCGGAAAAGACCGAGGCAGAGCCGGGCATCAGGTCGATCACAAGATCCGTCTCATAGGCGCTCAGGTCATAGGTATCGCTGCCGCCACCGTCCCAGATGGTGGCAAAGATGCGGTTGGCACCGGGGCTGATCGCAGCCTCTCCGTTGACAAGGGTCTCACCCGAGTCCGGGGTCCAGCGATAGAGAGTATCACCGGAATTGGTGCTGTAATCGGCCCCGTACAAATATTGGAGCGCGGCGATATCCAGCATCATATAGCTTTGCGCATAGCCCCATTCGGCGTTCGAGTACATGTAAGACGAGGCCCCGGGATAGGAGCGATAGCTCATGATGGTGTATTCCATCGCGTCGTACTCGGCCGGAACCACCCCGAACGTCCCGGAGTCATGGCCGTGTTCAAGGCCGAGCGCATGGCCGATTTCATGCAGAACGCTGATATAGGCATAGCCACTAGACACCGGCGCGGAATAGTCGAATCCGGTATTGCTGAGCCAGACATCCCCGCCAGAGTCGTAAGTGGACGGAAAATAGCCCCATGCCGTGCCATAGCCATAGGGATCCTGCGTGGTCTGGGCGACCCGGATATGCGCTTTTTCCAGAGGGGGCGCCTCCACCCTCAGTCCGGTAAATCCTTCCACCGAAAACCCGTCATCGGCGGCGATTCCCGTCGCGCGATCCAGGGCAAACCCTGCGGCGTCGCGGATGGCTTGCGTGGCGGCGAATACTCCTGCGTCCTCTCCCGCGCCATAGGAAGGATCATATTCGCCGGAGCTGCTCGGAAAGCTATAGGTCAGCGTCGGATCGGCCCAGTGGGTGCCGTAAAGAATGCCGTCGACCCGCGCGTCCCCCGACGCGGTGGTCCAGGTCGTGGTATGTCCGGTTCCGCTCATTTATGTCTCCTCACCAGCACAGGGGCTCTGCCCGACCGGTTAGCCGTTCAGAAGGCGCGCCACCGTCGGGGCGAAATAGGTCAGAACCCCGTCGCAGCCGGCGCGTTTGAACGCCATCAGGCTTTCCAGCATGACCTTTTCACCGTCAAGCCAGCCGTTTAGCACGGCGGCCTGGATCATCGCATATTCGCCCGACACCTGATAGGCATAGGTCGGAACCCCGAACATGTCCTTGGTGCGCCGACAAATGTCCAGATAGGGCATGCCGGGTTTGATCATCACCATATCGGCGCCCTCAATCAGATCGCGTTCGATCATGCGCAGGGCCTCGTTGGAATTGGCCGGGTCCATCTGATAGGTGTTCTTGTCGCCGGTCAGCGCGCCGGAGGCCCCCACAGCATCTCGGAACGGGCCATAGAACGCGCTGGCATATTTCGCCGCGTAGGACAGGATCATGACCCGTTGATGGCCTTCGGATTCCAGCGCCGTGCGCATGGCGCCGATGCGCCCGTCCATCATGTCCGAGGGGCCGATGATGTCGGCCCCAGCCTCGGCCTGTGCCAATGTCATCTTGACCAGCGCCTCGACGGTGCGGTCGTTGACGATCTCGCCCTCCACGACAAAGCCGTCATGGCCGTTGATGTTATAAGGATCAAGCGCGACATCGGTCATCACCGCCATCTCGGGAACCGCGTCCTTGATCGCGCGGATCGCCCGGTTGCTCAGGTTGTCGGGGTTCCAGGATTCGGCGCAATCTTCGGTCTTGAGATTGGGCTCGGTATAGGGAAACAGGCAGATCGCCGGGATGCCAAGATCATAAGCCTCTTTCGCCGCTTTGGCGATCAGATCGACGCTGCGCCGCATCACGCCCGGCATCGACGGCACAGGTTCCTCCACCCCGGTCCCCTCGCGCACAAAGATCGGCCAGATCAGATCGGATGTGCTCAACACGTTTTCGCGCACCAGCCCGCGGATCGCGGGGGATTGGCGCATGCGACGTGGGCGGGCGGCGGGAAATGGGGCGATCGTGGGTTTCATGGTGCGGACTCCTTGAACAATTGGGTATTGGGTGGCATGGAAAACCGTCCCCTACAAGGGTATCCATGGCCGCGCCCCTCCGGGCAGGTCAGACCGGGGGCAAGACGGTCAGAAAAGGGCGGGGCGTTTGGACTGGTACAGCACGGTTTTCGAACTGATTGACATGCGCTCCTTTTCGAACCTCTGGTTCTGGATCGCGCTTGCAGTGTTTTGGTCCTCGGCCAGCCACTGGGTGCTGGGCGTGCCCTATGATCTGGTGCTGCGCGCCCGCCGCGTCGGCGGTCAGGCAGAACGGGATCTTGAGGATATCGCCCGCGTCAATGTGAACCGTGTGCTCTATGTGGCACGGGTCTCCGGGCCTTGGCTTGTCGGGATCGGGACATTCCTGTTAAGCAGCCTTGGGATACTTGGCTTTTTCTATGGGGTCGAATTCGCCCAGTCGGTATTCCTGTTGGGGCTGCCGATGAGCGGCGTGGCCGCGCTGAACACCGCAACCGCCCGGCGGATCGAACAGGACCAAGCCCATGGCCCGCTGCTGTACAAGCGGCTGGCGCGCTGTCGGGTCTATACCCAGATGATCGGCATGGCGTCGATCTTTGTGACGGCGCTTTGGGGCATGTATCAAAACCTGTCGCTGGGCGCGTTCTGATCGTGTGCCAACGACGAAGAAGCGAGAGCGGATGACCGAATCCAGCCACATCACCGTGGGCGGCGCGCCCGAAGGGTTCGACGCGCAGCTGATCCTGAATGAAATCAACAAAACCGGCGCGCCGGTGCTGCATATCGCGCGCGATGACAAGCGGATGGAGGCGATGCGCGCCGCGCTCGCCTTTTTCGCGCCCGACATGCCGGTGATCACGTTTCCGGGGTGGGATTGCCTGCCCTATGACCGGGTCTCGCCCAATGCCAGCCTGTCGGCCGCACGCATGGCGACGCTGGCGGCGCTGGCGCACCAGATGCCCAGCCGCTTTGTGCTGCTCACCACGCTCAACGCCGCGAGCCAGCGGTTGCCCGCGCGAGAGGTGCTGCGCGAGGCCGCCTTCTCCGCCCGTGTCGGCTATCGGCTCGACGAAGGCGCGCTGCGGAATTTTCTTGTGCGCATGGGGTTCTCGCAAAGTCCAACGGTGATGGAGCCGGGCGATTACGCCGTGCGCGGGGGCATCATCGACATCTATCCGCCGGGCGAGGGTGGCCCGGTGCGGCTTGACCTGTTCGGCGACATGCTTGACGGCGCGCGCCGCTTTGATCCTGCAACCCAGCGCACCACGGAAAAGCTGGATGTGGTCGAACTGGCCCCGGTCTCCGAGGTGATCCTGGACGAGGTCGCCGTGACCCGGTTCCGCCAGAACTACCGCATCGAATTCGGCGCGGCGGGCACCGACGATCCGCTGTACGAGGCGGTGAGCGCCGGGCGCAAACACCAAGGCATCGAACATTGGCTTCCGTTCTTTCACGAGCGGCTTGAAACCCTGTTCGACTATCTGCCGGGCGCGACGATCACCCAGGACGATCAGGTAACGCCCTCGAGGCTGGCGCGCTGGGATAGCATCGCGGATCAGTACGAGACTCGGCGTCTGGCCATGCTGTCGAAATCGCGCCTCGATACGGTCTATAAACCGATCCCGCCGCGGCTCTTGTTTCTGGATGATGCTGCATGGCAGGGGGCCGTCAGCGGCCGTCGCGTGTTGCAATTCAATCCCTTGCCGCAGGCCACCGGCCCCGGGGTGATTGATGCGGGAGGCCGTATCGGGCGCAATTTTGCTCCGGAACGACAACAGGAAAACATCAGCCTTTTTGGGGCACTGGCGGATCATATTCGCGCAAAGCTTGAAAAAGGGCCGGTGCTTGTCGCGTCCTATTCCGAGGGCGCGCGTGAACGTCTTGAGGGGTTGATCGAAGACGAAGGTCTGGCCGAGGCCATCACCGTGATCAATGGCACCCGGATCGGCAAGCGTGGCTTGCATCTGGCGGTCTGGGCGCTGGAATCCGGGTTTGACTCGCCGAATCTGAGCGTTATCGCCGAACAGGACGTGCTGGGCGACCGTCTGATCCGCGCGCCCAAGAAACGCCGCAAGGCCGAGAATTTCCTGACCGAGGTGCAATCGCTGAGCCCTGGCAATCTGGTGGTCCATGTGGATCATGGCGTCGGGCGCTATCAAGGCATGGAGGTGATCACCGCAGCCGGGGCCGCGCATGAGTGTCTTTTGCTGGAATATGCCGAGGATGCAAGGCTTTACCTCCCGGTTGAGAATATCGAACTGCTGTCCAGATACGGCCATGACGAGGGGCTGTTGGATAAGCTGGGCGGTGGCGCATGGCAGGCCAAGAAAGCCAAGCTCAAGGAACGCATCCGCGAGATGGCTGATCGCCTGATCCGGGTCGCCGCCGAACGCGCCCTACGTCGCGCGCCGGTGCTGGAACCGGAACATCACGCCTGGGAGGCGTTTTGCGCCCGTTTTCCTTATCAGGAAACCGACGATCAGCTGCGCGCCATCGGGGATGTGATGGGCGATCTGGCCAGCGGACAGCCGATGGATCGGTTGATCTGTGGCGATGTCGGGTTCGGAAAGACCGAGGTCGCCATGCGCGCCGCCTTTGCCGCCGCGATGACCGGTGTTCAGGTCGCGGTGATCGCCCCGACCACGCTGTTGGCGCGACAGCATTATGCCAGCTTTGCCGAGAGGTTCCGCGGCTTTCCTCTTGTGGTGCGTCAACTCAGCCGCTTCGTTTCCAGCGGCGATGCGCAGAAAACCCGCGAGGGACTGGCCAAAGGCACCGTTGATATCGTCATTGGCACCCATGCGTTGTTGGCCAAAGGGCTCCGGTTCAAGGATCTCGGGCTGCTGGTGATTGACGAGGAACAGCATTTCGGCGTGTCCCACAAGGAACGGCTGAAACAGCTGCGCTCTGACATCCACGTTTTGACCCTGACCGCCACACCGATTCCGCGCACGCTGCAACTGTCGCTGTCGGGGGTGCGTGACCTGTCGATCATCGGCACGCCGCCGGTGGACCGGCTGGCGATCCGCACCTATGTCAGCGAATTTGACGCGGTGACGATCCGCGAGGCGCTGCTGCGCGAACACTATCGCGGCGGACAAAGTTTCTACGTGGTTCCGCGTCTCTCGGACCTGCCGGAAATCGAAGAATTCCTGCGCGAACAACTGCCCGAGGTGTCCTTTGTCACCGCGCACGGGCAGATGGCGGCGGGGGAACTCGACGACCGGATGAACGCCTTCTACGATGGCAAATACGACGTGCTGCTGGCCACCACCATCGTGGAGAGCGGCCTCGACATCCCGACGGCCAATACCATGATCGTGCACCGCGCCGACATGTTCGGTCTGTCACAGCTGTATCAGATCCGGGGCCGCGTTGGCCGCTCGAAAACCCGCGCCTATGCCTATCTCACCACCAAACCGCGGGCGAAACTGACGACCACGGCCGAGAAACGCCTGCGGGTGCTGGGCAGTCTGGACACATTGGGCGCTGGGTTCACGCTGGCCAGTCAAGATCTTGATATTCGCGGCGCCGGCAATCTTTTGGGCGAAGAACAATCAGGCCAGATGCGCGATGTCGGCTATGAGCTGTACCAATCCATGCTCGAAGAGGCGATCGCCAAGATCCGGGCAGGCGAGATGGAGGGGCTGAGCGAGGCCGACGATCAATGGGCACCGCAGATCAATCTTGGCGTGCCGGTGTTGATCCCCGAGGCATTTGTGCCCGATCTCGATGTGCGTCTGGGCCTGTATCGCCGTCTGTCGTCGCTGACCACCAAGGTGGAATTGGAAGGTTTTGCCGCCGAGTTGATCGACCGCTTCGGCAAGCTGCCGAAAGAGGTCAACACCCTGCTGCTGGTCGTTCGGATCAAGGCGATGTGCAAACGCGCAGGCATCGCCAAGCTTGACGGCGGCCCCAAGGGGGCGACAATCCAGTTCCACAACGACAAATTCATCTCGCCCGAGGGGTTGGTGGAATTTGTGCATGCGCAGAACGGGCTCGCCAAATTCAAGGACAACAAGATCATCGTGCGGCGCGACTGGCGCCGTGAAAGCGACAAGATCAAAGGCGCCTTTGCCATTGCCCGTGATCTGGCCGAAAAGGTCGTTGTAGCAAAGAAAAAGGCAAAGGCAGCAAAGGCTTGACCTGCATTCTTTATCTTGGGGACATATAGGTGGGGGCGCTGCCCCCCGCCGCCCTGACGGGCGGCTCCCCCGGAGTATTTTCAGACAAGAAGAATAGAGGGGCGTTTCCCCCTTATAAGATGTCCGATCAACTGGTTATGCGCTTGCCTTCATGGCGGATTGGGCGCAGCCGCAAGAGGCGGTGATGCCGTCCGCGCGGGCCTGGGCCTGTGCCAGACGGTGCCGGATATGGTGCAGCTCAATCTCTTCACCGCGCGCGTCAAGACAGTCATGTAAGCCCTTCAAGCTCCAGACATTATCCGGGTGAACCGCGGCGCGCGACAGGGCCCCGCCGAGGCCCAGATCTTCGCGATAGACCGCTTCGGCTTCGGCCACATGGCCTTGTTTCAGCAGCAACGCCCCAAGCGCATGGCGCGCGGGTTGCATCCATCCCCAAGGCTCATCATAGGGCAGCTTGTCGTCGAGATCGACGGCGCGGCGCAGGTGTGCGAAGGCAGACTCGTAGTCTGCCTTGCGGTACTCGATTTCTCCGCGCAGCATTTCTGCCGCGATTTCAAGAAGATCCCCGACCTTGTTATTGTGCATCAAGCGGCTTTCCGGCACCCGGTCCCGGGCCGCGAAGAACAGCTGTTCTTCGGCCTCGGCCTTCGCCACCTCGCCGGTTGCGGCATGGCCCAGAGCGCGGGCATAATGTACGGTTGCGGTATGGGTTCTGTACAGATCGCGATCCTCGGGAAGGGTCAACGCCTTGCAGTCTTCCCAGCGCCCGAAGCGGATCAGGATATGAGGTTCCATCGCCATGAAGCTTTCGAAGTAATCGGCCATCGGCGGGCTTTCGATCCGCAGCATCTCTTCCGGGGTGGTGGCGCGCAGGGCGGCGTTGGCCTCGAGTGCCGGCGCGATCTGGCCGAGAAACAGCGCACCGTAAATGATGAAATGGTAGTTGTGCTGGCGATAGCCGGTATAGAGGTTGAGCGCCCCTTCGCGGTGATAGTATTTCAGATCGGCCTTCACCGCCTGTTGGTTCCAATGCACCACGTCGTGATACTGGCCGCAAAGCACGTCGATGTGGGTGGGCATATGCACGAGGTGACCCGCATCCGGCACCAGGGTTCGCAGCACGTCAGCGGCCTTGAGCGCCTTTTCGGGGGTCGGCGACATTTCCATCAGGTGAACATAAAGGTGCAGCAATCCGGGATGCGTCATCGCGCCGGGCGCACGTTCCATCGCCTGTTCCAGAACCTGCTGCGCCTCGCGCGTGGCGGCGCCTTTGGCCGGTTGGCCAGACGCCAGATCCCACATCTGCCAAGGCGTGAGGGTAAGCAGGGATTCTGCATAGACCGCGCGCAGATCAAGATGATCGGGCACGGCGGCAAAGGCGGCGCGCATGGCGTCGGCGAAATCGTGGTCCCAGCGCGCCATATCCGCAGTCGGGGTCGCTTGGGGATAGCGGGCGGGCAGGGCGCTGATCAGCGCGGTCTCGGCCGGGGTCAGCCCATCGACCCGCGCCAGCGCCTGTTGCGCGGCGCCGTGGGCGGCCGCCAGCGCCTCGGCCCGTCCTTTGGGGTCGTACACCTCCCACGGCATGTTGTAATTGGGTCCAAAGGCATAGCCGATGCCCCAATAGGCCATGGCGCAGTTGGGATCATGCTCCAACGCGCGGCGGAAACAGGCGATCGCCTCTTGATGGTTGAAACCATAGGTCCAGATTAGACCGCGATTGAACCAGAGTTGCGCCTGTGGTGAGGTGGTCGTGATGTCGCAGCCATAGCTGCCAAGGTCATAATAACTGTCCATGCCGCCTCTCCGTTGCTGGCCTCAGGTTAGGGGAAACCGGGCGTTGGCAACAAGGGTCACAGCGCCTCGCGCGCCTCGATCCGGCCCATTTTCAGCATCAGGGCAAATCCGATGATCGACAGCAGGAAAATCCCCACCGCGAGCGGCAGGATGGTGCCGTTGAACAACAGCCCGACCGGCGCAGAAAGCAGCGCCGCGCCCACGGTCGAAATCGCTCCCATGATCGAGGCTGCCATGCCAGCGATATGCCCCATCGGTTCCATCCCGATGGCGTTGAGATTGCCCAGTGTCATGCCCATCAGGAAAAACACGCAGGCTTGCCACACCACGAAGATCCAGAAATAGGTGTCCAGCGGCAGCCCGATCACTCCGGTCACAAGCATGAGCCCCGACAGGCAGATTTGCACCCCCAGCGACCAGGTGACGATCCGGCGCATGCCGATGCGCATCACGATGGCCGCGTTCAGCAGGCTGGCCGAGCCCGAGACCAGCGCCACAACGCCGAAATAGATCGGGAAGTTCTTGGCCTGATCAAAGATCACGTCATAGACCTGCTGCACCGACAGGATCATGGCAAAGAGACTGGCGAGACACAGGGTCTGCACGAGGATCGACAGGCGCACGGTGGGGTGGCGGGCCATTTCAAGCAATGCGGCGGACAACAGGTGTGGGCGGAAGGCGCGGCGGTTTTCCGGCGCCAGCGTTTCGGGCAGGCGCAGCCCCATCCACAGCGTGGAAATGAAGGAAAACAGGATGAAGGCAAGGAAGATCCCGCGCCAGCCGGTCAGCGCGATGATGCCGGCCCCCATCAGCGGCGCCACGGCGGGAAAGATGGTAAAGATCATCATCGCGATCGACACCATCTTGGCCATCTCCCGGCCCGAATAGAGATCGCGCACCACCGCCATGGCCACCACGCGCGGGCCGGCCGCGCCCAGCCCCTGTACCACACGCGCGGCCAGAACCACCTCGAGCGAACTGCTGCGCCAGGCTACGAAGGCCGCCGCGATATAGATGATCGCCCCGGCCAAGATCACCGGCTTGCGTCCGAACGCGTCGGAAAGCGGTCCGGTGATAAAGGTGCCTGCGCCCATGCCGAGAATAAAGGCGGTCAGGATCATCTGCGCGCGGTTGATATTGTCCGGGCTGAGCTGCGCGCCGATCTCGGGCAGGGCGGGCAGCATCGAATCCATCGAAAAGGCGATGGTGGCAAACATCATCGCAATCAGCGCGATGAACTCGGTCTGGGACATTCTGTTTTGCATGGGGGCTCCGTGAGGATTTGGAGCGGCGGTAGCATGACCCAAAGCCGAGGGCCAGAGGAAGACCTCACTTCACCGGGGTCGGTTTCGATCTCGGTGCGGGTATCGGTTTCGCGGGCGATTTCTGTGCGGTTTTGGATCCGGGTCCGGGTCCGCGGCCATGTCCGTCCGGGGCGGATCATCCTCGTTGGCGGTGAGGATGTCGTCTTCTTCTTCGATGGTCAGATCTGGGTCATGATGGCCGAGCCGCGCGATCAGCCATTCGGTTTCCTGCTCGCGCTTGCGCATGTTGTAGAGCGCGAACTGTTGGATCGCGATGGCAAAGACACCAAGCCCGATGAAGATAAGGGCGGTGGTACCGATCTTGCCCAGGTCGGTCGCGGGGACCAACTCGCCATAGCCCACGGTCGAGATCGTGACCACGGTGAAGAAATAGGAATCCAGCCAGTTCCAGCCCTCTACATGTCGAAAGAACACGGTGCCGAAGCCGACCACGAAGATCAGGCTCAGCAAGACGGTAAAGGGCTTGATCTGCGTCACGTGGTGAGCTGCTCCTTGATCTCCTCAATCACCTTTTGCCACATCTCGGACGATTGTGCACCGGGAACGGCATGTTTCCCTGCCACGATGAAGGTGGGGACAGAGTTCACCCCCATCTCGCGGCTATGGGCATCGCGGCGACGGATATCGGCGCTGTCGGCATCGGATTCCAGCAGTTTCATCACCACCGAGGCATCCATGCCCAGACTGTCGGCCAGATCGCTTAAGACTTCGTGATCGCCGATATCGCGCCCCTCGACGAAATAGGCGGTGAACAGCGCCGAGACAGCGGCATACTGGCGCCCCTCGACCCCGGCCCAGTGGATCAGACGGTGCGCATCCAGCGTGTTTGGGGTGCGCTGGATCTTGTCGAGATGGATCGCCAGCCCGGCGGCCTCGGCCCGTTCCGCCACCGGGGCATAGGCGCGGATCGCGGCTTCTTTGCCGCCGAATTTGGTCTCAAGATAGCTGCGCCTTTCCATGCCGCCTGCGGGCATGTCGGGGTTGAGCTGGAACGGGTGAAACTCGATCACAAAGGGGTGATCGGGGATCTCGGCCAGCGCGCGATCCAGATTGGCCTTGCCGATATAGCACCAGGGACAGATCGGATCGGAGATGATATCAAGTTTGACGGTCTTGTCGGTCATGCGGGATTTGGGCTCCGGGAAGGGAAATAGGCAGGCAGCGCACGGCGCAGCAGCTTGCCATTTGCGCCGGTAGGCAGCGCGGCGAGATGGACAAAGGCGCGCGGTTGTTTGTAGCGCGCCAGCGTCTCACTGACATAGGTTTGCAGGTCCGCCGCGTCCAGTTCTGACGGCCCGGTATAAAAGGCGACGATGACCGTGGTGTCTGGTTTGATCTCGACCTCGGCGGCGCCGGACTGTTCGATTCCGGGATGGGCGTTGAGCGCGGCTTCGACCTCCAGCGGTGACACCCGGTAGCCACCGGCATTCATCATGTCGTCGTTGCGCCCCATATAGGTGATCTGCCCATCCGCCGCCATCGCGCCAAGATCGCCGGTCAGGAACCAGTCGCCGCGCATTCGCGCCGCCATTTCATCCGGCGCGTTGAGATATCCCCGCATCAGGCCCGGGTCCGTGCGATGCACCGCGATCACCCCGATCTCGCCCTGGGTCACGGGCTGGCCCTCGGCCCCGAGGATCGCCACGCGGCGGCCAATTTGCGGCTGGCCAAGGGCGATGCCGCGCGCCGGGTGCGCCGGGCAGGAGGAAATGAAGGTCGAGCATTCCGACATGCCATAGGCCTCGTGCAGGGCGGTGCCGGTCAACTCCTCCCAGCGATGATGCAGATCCGGCGACAGCTTTTCTCCCGCGCTCAACCCGTGGCGCAGATCGGGCAGATCAAGCCTGTCGCGGTCGCGCAACATCCGGCGATAGACGCCGGGGGCGGCGGCAAACAGCGTCGCACGATGGCTGCGCAGCAGCTCGGGCAGGGTGGTGATATCGGTTCCCGGTTCGGGGATGAGGGCGGTGGCACCGATGGTCCAAGGGTCCATCAGCCCGGTGCCCAGCGTATAGGTCCAGTTGAACGCGCCTGCGTGGCACAGCCGATCCTCGGGGGTCAGCGCATACCAGCCGTCGACCATCATCTGCCGCGCCCAGATCGCGCGATGGGCATGGGCCACCGCGCGCGGGCTGCCAGAGGTGCCCGAGGTATAGACCACATAGGCCAGCCGCTCCGGATCGCCCATGGCCCAGTCGCAGGGCGGCAGGGTGCGCATCTGTTTCAGGGCCTCGATATCGATCTGCAGCGGGTGCTCGGCGCAGGCGATCTTGGGGTCGCGCAACACGGCGGCGGGCTGCAACTCGGCGATGATCTTGGCGGTATCCGCCGCTGTCAGCTGCGACGAGGTCGGCACAGGCACCAGCCCGACCGCCATCGCGCCGAGATAGGCGATCGGGAACTCCACCGTATTGCCAAGCCGCATCAGCACGATCTGCCCCGGCTTCAGCCCGGCCTGCAACAGCCCGGTTCCGGTGCCACGCACCGCGCGCTCCAATGCACCATAGCTCCAATCGTCGGAGCCGGTGGCGCGCAGGATCGACAGCGCACATTTGTCGGGATGATCTCCGGCCCGGCGCAGCACGAAGGCGGCCAGGTTGAAGGGGGCGGGGCAGGGCGGCGGCGCGCCGTGATCAAATATGGACAACATGGCAATTGGCTAGCGCGCGGCAGCCGCCGTTGCAAGACGAACGCGGCGCGCCTATAGAAACCGGATGACCGCGCGTGACCCGAAAGCCCTGATCCGTATCGCCCGCAATGGCAGCCCGGACACCGAAGCCGAGCCGCTGGACTTGGGCGTGCGGGTGCGCGAGCTGCGCAAGGCGCGCAACTGGACGCTGGAACAGGCCGCCAGTCAGGCCGGGCTGGCGCGTTCGACGCTGTCCAAGATCGAGAACGGGCAGATGTCGCCGACCTATGAGGCGCTGAAGAAACTGGCCGTCGGGCTGGAAATCTCGGTGCCGCAGCTGTTCACCCCGCCGCAGCGTGAGCAGGTGAACGGGCGCATGGCCGTGACCCGCAGTGGCGAGGGGGCCGATTATGCCACCGCCACCTATGAACATGAGCTGCTGGCCGAGACGCTGACCAAGAAACAGATGCTGCCCTATCGCGCCCGTGTCCGCGCCCGCAGCATGGACGAGTTCGACGGCTGGGTGCGCCATGACGGCGAGGAATTTCTTTTCGTGCTGACCGGGGTGATCCGGCTGTACACAGAGTTTTATGAACCCCTCGAGATGCGGCGCGGCGACAGCGCCTATTACGATGCCACGATGGGGCATAACGTGGTGTCGCTCAGCGAAGAGGACGCCACCATCCTTTGGGTCACCTCGCTGGCCTGATGGTGCCTGTGCTGCTGTTCGGTTGAGCATCAGACACGAATACGGACAGGCGACCCAAAACGGAAAGGCGACCCAAAGTCGGCGTCACTCCTCCTCGTACCACCAGACATCGGGCATGAAATTCACCCCGTCGCCATAGATCGGAAGCCGGTCTTCGGGGTATTTCAACTGTCGGATATGGGCGATACGGCCCACATCGTATTGCCAGATCGGGATCACATAGCGCCCGGCGGTCAGCACCCGGTCAAGCGCGCGCACCGCAGCGTTGAAATCGTCGCTGCTGTGCGAGGTCAGCAAGGTGTCGATCATCGCATCGGCGGCGGGCGACGCCATCCCCATCAGATTGCGGCTGCCGTCCTGTTGCGCGCCAGCACTGCCCCAATACAGCCGCTGCTCATTGCCCGGAGACAGGGTCAGGTCGCGGCGAAAATTGGTCATGTCGAAGTCATGGGCGGCGATGCGGGCGGCATATTGGGCGTCATCCACCGTCTCGACCTTCAGCGCGATCCCGAGCCGCAGCAAGGCCTGCGCATAGATGTCGGTGACGCGCTGCATCTCGCCATCGGCCTGACGCAGCAAGACCGCGAAGGCGAACGGCGCGCCATTCTCTTTGCGCAAGATCCCCTCCTGCACGGTCCAACCGGCCGCGTTCAACAGGGTCATCGCCCGGCGCAGCCCGGCGCGGTTGCGCGCGGTTCCATCGCTTTTGGGCAGGGTATAGCCCTCAAGCGCGCCGGGCGGCAGGCTGTCGGCAAACGGGGCCAGCATCTCGCGCACCCGACCGGTTGCGGGACCGGGGCGCATGGCGAGGGTGGAGCTGGAGAAATAAGAGGTGATCCGGGGCTGCACCCCGCCGGTCATGGTGTCGTTGATCGACTCGAAATTAAAGGCCTCGATCAGCGCCTCGCGCACGCGCCAGTCATTGAACGGGGCGCGGCGGGTGTTCATCACCAGACCGGTCATTCCCGAAGGGCGCTGGTTGGGGATTTCGGATTTGACCACATCGCCGCGCCGCACGGCAGGGAAATCATACTGGGTTTGCCATTTCTCGGCGTTGAATTCGCGCACCACCGAGAGTTCGCCCGCCTTGAACGCCTCGAACAGAACCGTGCCATCGCCATAGAATTCGATCCGCATTTCGTCGAAATTCAACGTGCCACGGCGAAACGGCAGATTTGCGCCCCAATAGTCGGGATTGCGCCGCAGGGTCATGGACCGGCCCGCCTCGAAATCCGTCACCACATAGGCGCCGGTGCCGACCGGGGCCTCGGACAGGCCGGAGGCGGTGAAATCCTTGCCCTCCCACTGCGCCTTTTTCAGGATCGGACGCATCCCGGCGATCAGCGCCAGTTCTCGATCCGGGGTGGTAAAGCTGAGCCGTACAGAACGCGGGCCGACCTGTACGATATCGGCGATCTGGGATTGGAACCCGCGATAGCGCAGATGACCTTCGGCGCCCAGGGTCTCATAGGACCAGATCACATCCTCGACCGTGACCGGGCTGCCATCAGAGAACCGGGCCTCGGGGCGCAGGGTGAATTCCACCCAGGAGCGGTCCGGCGCGGTTTCCACCGACTCGGCAAGCAGCCCGTACAGGGTGAAAGGTTCATCCCAGGATCGGCCCATCAGCGATTCGTAGCTCCAGAATCGGAGCTGCCAAGGGGCGGTGCCTTTCTGCACGAAAGGATTGAGCGAATCGAATCCGCCGGTGTTGCCAAAGACCACCCGCCCGCCTTTCGGCGCCTCCGGGTTGGCATAGGGCAGTGAGACGAAATCCGCCGGAAGCGCTGGCTCCCCATACATGGCGATCCCATGCGAAGGCGCCGCCTGACTGGCTGAAACGCCGAAAAACAAGGCGATTCCGGTCAGGGACGCCGCTATCAAGTGGTAAAAGCCCGGTCGCACTTTGGAAACAATCCGTTCTGCTCTGTTTTTGTTAATGATGACGGTAACTTGGGATTCGGGGCTTTTCAAACTTTTAGCTTGGAAAAACGCCGGGAATTGCTTATAACTAACCCACTGCTCGATAGGTTTCTTGCCTGTATGAAACCTGCCTCAATAACTTGACGCCCGCCTTGTGCGGGCGTTTTTTTTGGTCTGCAGGCTGGATCCGCCCCGGAATCGGGGCGCTGCGCCCGTCGCGGCGTGCGGCGACTCGCCCGGGATCGCTCAGCCCTTAAACCTTTGCCGGCGTCCTGCGGCAAACACGTCCTGCGCGGCTTTGGCGTTTTCTTCGCATCGGCAGCGTGGCAGACTGCGCGCGACGCAAACAAAGGGGCCTCTCATGTCATTGACCGGAAAAACTGCAATCATCACCGGATCGAACTCAGGAATCGGGCTGGGCGTGGCTTGGGAACTGGCGCGCGCCGGGGCCGATGTGGTGCTGAACTCTTTTACCGACCGCGAGGAAGATCATGCGCTGGCGGCAAAGATTGCGGACGAGACCGGGGTGAAGGCGCGCTATATCAAGGCCGATATGTCCGATGGCACAGAGTGTCGCGCGCTGATCGCGCAGGCCGGGCGCTGTGATATTCTGGTGAACAACGCCGGCATCCAGTTCGTTTCGCCGATCGACGAGTTTCCTGTCGACAAGTGGAACGCGATCATCGCCATCAACCTGAATTCGGCGTTTCACACCACCGCAGCGGCCTTGCCGATGATGCGGGCGGCGGGCTGGGGCCGGATCGTCAACATCGCCTCGGCGCATGGGCTGACCGCTTCGCCGTTCAAGGCGGCCTATGTGGCGGCCAAACATGGGATCGTCGGCATGACCAAGACCGTGGCGCTGGAAACCGCGCAGGAGCCGATCACCGCCAACGC
Organism: Pseudodonghicola sp.; assembly: GCA_033791545.1. Lineage (GTDB taxonomy): Bacteria > Pseudomonadota > Alphaproteobacteria > Rhodobacterales > Rhodobacteraceae > Antarcticimicrobium. The sequence goes on from JASJGL010000145.1 coordinate 22,433, forward strand.
GATCTGCCCGGGCTATGTGCTGACCCCGCTGGTGGAGGCGCAGATCCCCGCGACCATGAAGGAATACGGGATGAGCCGCGAGGACGTGATCAAGAACGTCATGCTGGAGCGTCAACCGAGCAAGGAATTCGCCACCGTCGAACAGTTGGGCGGCACCGCCGTGTTCCTGTGTTCCGACGCGGCAACGCAGATCACCGGCACGACGATCAGCGTAGATGGCGGCTGGACCGCGTTGTGAGCAGTGCGGGGATTGCCAGCCTTGACGGGCTGGCGATCCTGCGGGCGAACCGGGCCGCTATGAGCTTTGAGGGCATCATGGTCCGGGGCTGTTTCACCCTATCGGAGGCGACAAGAGACAATGGCTGATCCGCTTCGCATCAATCTCGCACTGCAGGGCGGGGGCGCACATGGCGCCTTTACCTGGGGCGTGCTTGACCGGCTTCTGGATGAAGAGAACCTAGAGGTCGCGGCGATCACCGGCACCTCGGCCGGGGCGCTGAATGCGGCGGCGTTCAAGGCTGGAATGGTCATGGGCGGTCGGGACGGAGCACGCGAAAACCTTGACTGGCTTTGGGGCCAAATGGGCGGCATGGGTGACCTGCGGCTGACCACTCTGATGGGGGTGTTGGAGCCACCGCAGATAGCACAGGGTATCGAATTTTCCTTGCCGTTTTCGCTGGCCGATACTTGGTCGCGGATGGTCTCGCCCTATATGTACGGGCCGTTCTATTTCAATCCGCTGGAGCCGATCGTCAAGGCGATGGATTTCGACAGCGTCTGCGCCGAGGCCGCGCCAGAGTTGTTCATCGGGGCCACCCGGGTCAGCACCGGCAAGATCCGGGTGTTTTCCGGGTCCGAGATCTGCACCGAGGCGATTCTGGCCTCGGCCTGCCTGCCGAACCTGTTTCAGGCGGTCGAGATCAAGAACCCCGAAACCGGTGAGACCGAGGCGTTCTGGGATGGCGGCTATACCGGCAACCCGGCGCTGTTCCCGCTGTTCCAGCCGCATTTGCCCTCGGACATCATGGTGGTGAACGTCTATCCGTTGGAACGTGCCGAACCGCCGCGTTCGCCTCAGGAAATCGCGGACCGGATCAACGAAATCAGCTTTAATTCCTCGCTACTGCGCGAGTTGCGCTCGATTGATCTTATCCAGCGTCTGATGGATGAGGGTGAGTTGAGCCGGGACCGGATGAAGCGGGTCCATGTGCATATGATCTCGGATGACAAGCTGATGCGCGAACTGTCGGTGACAACCAAGATGATGCCGATGCCCTCGGTGCTGGCGCGGCTGAAACAAGCCGGCCGCGATGCCGCCGAGCGCTTTCTCGAGCAGGGGGCGCAACATATCGGCAAGCGCAACAGCGTGGATCTGAAACAGATGTTTGACTGATCCGCGCTTGCGGATATGGGGGGACGAATACAGCTAGCGAATACGCACCGCTTCGTCCGCTTCAAGATAGGCCTCTTCCTCGGGGGTCAGGTCCACCTTGTCAAAGCCGGTGATCATCGGGCGCACATGGGCCCGGAACGACCCGCCCACGGTCAGCAGATAGACATGCGCCAGCACAAAGGCGGCGATGGCGTAGGCCGACAGCAGGTGCAGGTTGGCCGCAATGCTCAGCGCGAGCGTGGCATTGGGCACGCCCGACCAGTAATTATAGGTCAGGTAGATCACCCCCGTGACCCAGATCGCCGGAAACAGCATCAGTTTCAGCGCCAGATAGGTCAGCGCCTGCAGCGGGTTGTGCTTGCGCCAATAGGCCTTGCGATAGGGGTGATGTTCGCCCTTGAAGATGCCCCAGGCATAGAACCGCGCCACCTTGATCAGCCCCTGCGTGGTGGGCACGTAATGCACCCAGCTGCCGGTTGTGATGTGCCAGAAGATGGCAAAGATCCACAGCACGATCAGCGCCAGCGCGGCGATGATATGCAGCATGACGGCGGGACCGAACGGGATCAGCGGGTTCAACCCGTTCACCGCCAGCCCGGTGAACATCAGCGCAAAGATCAACGCCATTTGCGTCCAGTGCCAGAAGCGTTCGAAACGCGGGTAGATCTTGACGAAACGTTCGGTCATGACGCGTCTCCGTTCTTGCGGGTGAACAGGCGGCCGAGGGCGTGGATCAACAAGGCCAAGGCGGTCGCCACAACCAAGGCAAGCCCGAGGATTCCGGCGGTGCTGAACGGGGTGCGGCCGGGCATGTAGACGCCGTCGATCTTGTCCATCCGCCCGTCAGGGCTGTGGCATTCGGCGCAATCAACCGCATCCTTTGCCGGGGCGACCATATGGGTGATCGGCCAGTACATATGGGTGTCGACGAAGCCGTATTCCCCGGAGTACTCGACCCCGGCGGCCTTCATTCCCGCCGCGATCGCCTTGCCCCAGTCGTAATTGCTCCAAAGGGCGGTGTCGGTATCCGGCCCCCAGACGTGGCTGTAGGCGAGGTGATTGAGCTTGGAGTCATAGGCCTGTCGCCCCTCCAGCCGCTTGAACGGCCAGATCCGGCTGTCGCCATCCTCGGGGCTGCCAGAGATCTTGTTGACCTCGACGACCTGGGTGGGGTCGATGGTCTGATCGCCGGTGGTATATTCCACCTGACCGTTGAACCAAGCATAGAGCGGTTGCACGTTCTCTTCCCAGACGAAATCGCCCTTGATGGAGAGATAGGTGTGGCGCGGCTTGCCATCGCCCTGGGTGTAGTTTTCGATCGCAAGCGGCTTGCCGTCTTCGCCCAGCTTGCCGGCGGTGGACCAATCCCACAGCATCTTGGTGGCGACGCCACCGCGTGCGAATTCTGGGATGTGGCAGGTCTGACAGGCCAGCTTGTCGGTGTGATCGTTGAGCTTGATGCCCTTGAGCGAGGCCGGGTGCGGCGCGGTGCCGTGGCAGCTTTGGCAGGTGGCGACGTCGCGCCGCTCGTTCGGCATGCCGGGCCCTTGAGTGTCGGCCGCCATGACCTGATAGCGCGAGCCGGGCCATTTGTGCTGATTGCTGACGTGGCAGTCGGAACAGACCATGTTGGCGCCCTCGGACGACATGTGCACATCGACGTCGCGCGATGGGTCAAACAGGACCGAGGACAGGTCACCGTGTTTCACGTTGTCGCCGCCCCCGCCGTAGAAATGGCACTGGCCGCAATTCTCGCGCCCCGGCGGGCCGACGCTTTGCGCTGCCTTGGCCAGATCAACCGGCCAAGCCTCGGCGCCCGTGATGGTCTTGGTGCCCGGTTTCACCGGCGCGAGCGGCGGCATGCCAGCCCCGGTCGAGGTTTTGGTATATTGCCCGGAGCGGTCGTGGCACACCAGACAATCGGGTTTCACCGATTCCTGTTGCGGGCTCTGCGCCATGTCGTCCCAGCCATATCCGGCGTGACACGAGGTGCAGCGCGGCTCGTTGCCGACGACATTGCCGCAAAAGGCGTTGATCACATGGCGCTTGCCCAGCAACTGCCCGGTCGTGGTGTTCTCGAATTCCCAGTTGAAGTGGATCGAATGCATCACCTGATCGTCTGCCTCGGTATGGCAGGACACGCAGGCCTCGGTCACTTCGGGGCCAGAGGTGAACTCCCGTTGCAGGATCTTGAACTTGGAATGATCGGCGGTGCTGTCGCTGCCGGGAATGGCAGGGGCGTTACTGCTCTGCGCCTGAGCAGCGACCTGATGAGTGGCGGACAGAACCACCATGATGCAGGCAAGGGCCGTCAAGACACGAAGTCGCAAAGGAATTCTCCCGAAATCCGAAATGGGGATCTGAAATTTATCTTCATTGAGACTTTAGATCTTGGCCTTGATCCAAGTCAACGTCGCACAAGATGTGGTGCAAAAATAGCGGGGGATGCGACAATAGCCGATGCAAACCGGAAAATCCCGGCACTCCGACCCGGCCAATTCATTCGGTCAACTAGCTTTGCGGACGCGTCGGATCCTTGCCGTTGGGATAAACCAGCCCGGCCGAGATTACCAATTTGGCGGCGTCCTCTATCGACATGTCCAACTCGATCACGTCCTCTTCCGGGAAGAACAACAAAAAGCCAGAGGTCGGGTTCGGCGTGGTCGGAACAAAGACGCTGATCAGCCGGCCACCGGTTTCGGCGCGCTCGGATATTTCGCCCTTGGCGACGGTCGAGACAAAGCCGATCGCCCAGATCCCGCGTCTTGGATATTGAATCAGGCAGGCTTTTTCGAACGAGCGCTCCGATTGCGCGAAAACGGTTTCCGAGATCTGCTTGATCCCCGAATAGATCGAGCGCACCACCGGCATGCGATTGACCAAGCGCTCGCCAAAATTGATCAGCGAGCGTCCGATGATGCCTTTGGCGACCCAACCGACGACGATTGTGAACAGCAAGAAGATGATCACTCCGACGCCGCGCAGATTAATCCCGATATATTGATCTGGGCGCATCTGTTGCGGCACCAGCGGCATCACCATGCCATCGATCCAGCCCACGATGGACCAGATCAGCCAGATCGTCAGCCCTACCGGGGAAATCACGACCAGACCGGTGAAAAACGCCCCCCGCAGCCGGGCAAAAAGGCCCCGTCGGCGCTGCCGTTCTTCGTCAAATGGGCTGTTCATCGGCGTTCCATCCTGTACGCCGCGTACCTAGGGTCTTTGCAGCGCTTGTACAATGGCTTGCGGGGGAGACCGGTGACATCCTGTGCGGTTCCGGTTGTTGTGGTCCGGTCTAGCTCGACACCTTGCGCAAGGATTGGGCAATCTCTGCCGCAAACTCAGCATTGTTGCGCACCAGCGCCACATTGGCCCGCAGCGACCGCCCACGCGTATGTTCAAAGATACGATCCAGCAGGAACGGGGTCACCGCCTTGCCTGTGATGCGTCTTTCATCGGCTTCGGCCTGGGCGGCCGCGATGATCGGGGCAAGGGTTTCGGCCGGGATTTCATCCCGGGTGGGGATCGGGTTGGTCACCAGTTGCCCACCGGGGATGCCCAGAGATCTGCGCGCGGCATGGGCCCGCGCGATCGAGTCGGCGTCGTCCATCCGCAGCGGCGCGGCAAAGGGCGAACGGCGCGACCAGAAGGCGGGAACCATATCCTGACCGCGAACGATCACCGGCACGCCGAGGGTTTCCAGCACTTCCAGCGTCTTGCCGATATCCAGAATCGCCTTGGGCCCGGCAGAGACGACCGTGACCGGGGTTTGCGCCAGTTCCTGTAAATCGGCCGAGATGTCAAAACTGGTCTCGGCACCGCGATGCACGCCGCCAATCCCGCCGGTGGCAAAGACCGAGATCCCGGCATGATGCGCCGCGATCATCGTGGCCGAAACTGTGGTTGATCCGGTGCCACCGGTGGCCAGACAGGCCGCCATGTCGGCGCGCGACAGTTTGGCCACGTCCGGGGTGCTGCCCAGGGCCTGCAACATTTCGGGCTCCAGCCCCACATGCAGCCGCCCTTCGATCACCGCGATGGTCGCTGGCGTCGCCCCGGCGGCGCGGATATCGGCCTCGACCTGGGTCGCGACCGCAACGTTCTGCGGATAGGGCATGCCGTGGGTGATGATCGTGCTTTCCAGCGCCACCAGCGGTAGCCCGGAAGACCGGGCGCGCGCGGCCTCGGCGGAAAAGGTCATGTAAATCATTACTGTGTGTCTCCTGCGACGTGTCGGGCGGCGGCGGCGAGCGCGCGGCTCAATGCCGCTTCGCCTCGGTGGCCTTTGGCTTCGGCGGCAATATGGGCCGCCATGAATGTATCACCTGCGCCGGTGACGCGGGTAACGGTGACTTGCGGTGGGGTGTGGCTGATCACCCCTTCGGGGCCGGCCTCGGCGGCGGGTCCGGGCCCATCCGTGACCAGAGTCCGCGCCGCGCCCTGCGCCAGCAGCGCCGCGGCCGCAGCTTCGGCATGCTCGAACCGGGTGCCGCACAGCAACCCGGCCTCTTCGAGATTGACGTAGAGCGTGCAGCGCGGATGGGCCAGAAACGGCGCCAGACGCTCGGCCTTGCCCGGCGAAGCGGGGGCGACGCGAAGATCTGCGGCGGCAAAGATCGGGCTTTTGGCGATCTCGGCCAGAAGCGGGGCAGTCAGGTTGCCGTCCAGCGCGATGGTGCCGGCAAAGGGCGCATCCGCATGACCCAAGGATCCGTCGTTGAGCGGCGCCAGAATCCGCGCGCCCGCCGCTTCAAGCGACGCGGCATCGGCGATCGCGGCGATCAGCCCGTTTGCCCCCTCGACCGCCATATAGCGATCGGTCGGCAGATCGGCGGACCGATAGATGTGATCGGTGATCACGCCAGTTCGCGCGCAGGCGGCGATCAGCTCGTCGCCCTCGCTGTCACGGCCAACCGCGCTGAGCAATGTGGGGATCTGTCCGTACTGCGCCAGCGTCCGGGCGATATTCATCGCCACCCCACCGGGAAGCCGCGTGATTCGCCCCGGCACGTCAGCGCCCAGCCGCATCGGGCCGGGGGCCCGGCCGATCATGTCCCAAAGGACGCTGCCGATGCACAGGATCGGGGAAGGAGAGTGCTGGGTCATGCCGGAGTTTGTGGCGTGATTAATCGCAGCGTGCAAGCACCGCGAGGCGGAGAGGGCCCAGAAAATCCCTTGCCATCCAAAGGGGTTTCGGGCTGGCAGGGCTCCGCCCGCGGATGTGAAAGGGTTACCTCAGACTGGCGGTCAGGGCCTTCAGGGCTGCGGCTGGGTCATCGGCGCCCCAGATCTCATCTCCGATACCAAAGAAATCGGTATGCGGGGCAAGGGCCGCCACGCTCTCGGGGGTGAGTCCGCCTTCGGCCACCACCGGCAGTTCGATCATTTGCGACCACCAATCGAACAGTTCGACCTCGGCGCGGGTGCCATCACCAAGCGTCGTCAGGCCAAGCGGACCAAAGCTGATGTAATCTGCGCCCGCTTCGCCCGCGGTCATGCCGTCGTGGCGCGAGGTGCCGCAGAAACTGCCGACGATCGCGTCGGCCCCAAGCGTCTTGCGCGCGTCGCGGACCGAACGGGCGGCATCGCTGAGATGCACCCCATCGAGCCCGAGCCGCTGCGCCAACAGCACATGGTCGGTGATCACCAGCGCGATATCGCGGGCATGGGCCAGTTCGCGCAGGCTGTCGGCGGCGCGCGCAACCGCGTCCTCGTCATGGCTGGCAAGGGTCAGGCGGAGGCAGGCGACCTCGGCGGTGTCGAGCACACGCGACAGGGTGTCGGGAAACCGCTCCATCTCAAAAGCGGGGGGGGTAATCAGGTAAAGCTGTGGCTGATCGGGGGCGTCCATGGTGGCGGTCCTAGGATGATTTTGCGCCGGTTTAACGAATTGCTGCGGCGAAGGGAAGATTGCGCCTTTGGCGGGGCTATTGTTGTGAACGGACAGGGGCGGCTTGTCCCGCCTGTCTTGTCGCAGTAAAGCAGGGCGGGTTTTGCGCCCGGTTTTCGACCGCCGGTTTTCGACTGCGCTCCGGTGCGATATGTCCACGATTTGCGACCCTCTAAGACCTTCGACAAGGAGCAGCCTATGCCCAGCGCCAAATCCAGTGCCTCCCCCCAGCCCGCCTTTGTTCTTGTGCGTCCGCAGATGGGCGAGAATATCGGCGGTGCCGCCCGCGCAATGTGGAATTTCGGGCTGGACCGGATGCGGCTTGTCGCCCCGCGCGATGGTTGGCCCAACCCCAAGGCGGCCGCGATGTCGAGCGGCGCCGGGCGATTGCTGGACGAGGCGGGATTGTTTGACGATGTGGCAAGCGCGCTGGGCGATTGCACCTATGTCTTTGCCACGACGGCGCGGCAGCGCGGGTTGACCAAGCCGGCGTTCAGCCCGGAACGTGCAATGCAACTGGCCGCCGAAAAGATCGCGGCTGGCGAGAAAGTGGCAGTGATGTTCGGGCCGGAGCGGGCCGGGCTGGAGAATGACGACGTGGCGCGGGCCAATGCGATCATCACGGTGCCGGTGAACCCGGAGTTTGCCTCGCTCAATCTGGCGCAGTGTGTGTTGCTGATCGGCTATGAGTGGCGCCGTCAGGTCGCGCAGGTGACCCATGAAACCGTCGAGATGGGACGCGCCGACTGGGCCAGCAGCATCGAGATGGAAAAACTGGCCGAGCATTATGAGACGCGGCTGGAACAGGCCGGGTTCTTTTTCCCGCTTGAAAAGGCCGAGAGCATGAAGCTGACCCTGCGCAACCTGTGGGGCCGGATGCAACTGACAGGGGCCGATGTGCAGATGCTGCACGGGGTAATGCGCCAAATGGTGCGCTGGAAAGAGCGTGGCGACTGAACCGTCGTTTGGATCAGCCGCCACGCAGAATTTAGGGGCTCTTAGCGCCCTTTATAGATGATCGTGCCGTTAGGCTGGATCATCCGGATTTCGTTTTTGTCCGTGTTGCCGCGCTGCTGCGGCTGTTGTTTTTGCTGCTGCTGCTGCTGCTGCGGGCGCTGGGTCTGCTGTTGCTGGGTCTTGCGTTGAGGCTGCTGTTGGGTTTTCTGTTGCGTTTGCGGCCTCACCTGCTGCGGTGTCTGCTGTTGCACCGGCTGTTGCTGGTGCTGTTGCACCTGCTGTTGCACCGGTTTGCGTTGCGGCTGCGCAGGCTGTCTGGGTGCGGCGGTCTGCGGAGCCTGATCCCTCAGGTACGATCCGAAAACCCAAAGCAGCAGCCCCTCTGTCGTTTGCACCTGAGCCCAATCGCCCTGCTGCCGGATCACCGAAAGTCTGGTCCCCGGGGTAAGCACCTTTTTGGTGGCGTAATGCGATCCGGGCCCTGTGCGTGCGTTCAGGTTTACGCCTTGCTGGACATAGCGAAAGCTATCGGCGCTCGCGGCACCGGTGCCAAGCGCCAAGGCCGTGGCAAGTGCGAGCGGGGCAACAAGGCGATGAAACATGAGAGAGTCCCTAAAATGATTTCGTGGTCGAGATACTCTTTAAATGTCCAGGCTTCGAACTTCCGTCGCAGGTTTTTGATGTTTTCGTTTTTTCATTCCGGTCCACTTTGGATCAGGCGGGAGGAGGACAGCAGAGGCGAAGGCCGCCGAATTGCAGACTGACGAGGTGGCTCGACGTGACGCGGGGGGCGCGGGCTGATGTGGCGATTCTGCACGGGGATGCGCCAGATGATGCGCGGAACCGCGCGCGGCGACTGAACGGGGTCAGCGCCGCCGCGGCAGAGAAGGGGAGATCAGCCCCCCTCAGCGGCCCTTGTAGATGATCCTGCCGTTCGGGGTGACCCCGCGGATTTCGTTCTCGTCCTGATTACCCCGTCGCTGCGGCTGAGCCTTGGGCTGACGACGCGGTTGCGTCTGAACTCTCGGCTGCTGTCGCGGTTGCGGCTGAACCTTGGGCGGTTGGCGCGGTTGCGGCTGAACCCTTGGCTGTTGCCGTGGCTGCGGGTGGGCCTTGGGCTGTTGGCGCGGTTGCGGCTGAACCCTTGGCTGCTGCCGTGGCTGCGGCTGGGCCTTGGGTTGCTGCCGTGGTTGCGGCTGAACATAGGGCCGGGGATAGGGTTGCGGCTGACCCCAGCGCGGCGGCGAGGGCGGCGCGACGTAGCGGGGTGGTGGCGGCGCGACGTAACGGGGCGGCGGCGGGGGGCCGTAGCGCGGTGGCGGCCTAAGGAAGATCGGCGGCGGCGGGCGCCGGGTCAAAGACGATGGGGAGTCGATCAGATAGGAAAAATACACCCAAAGCATCATCCCGTCGGGTGTGCGGACCTGCGCCCAGTCGCCAATCCGCGTGATGATCTGCAACCGGGTGCGCGGGGCCAGAACATGATGGCTGCGATAGCGGGTGCCGGGGCCAATCCGCGCATTCAGATAGATCCCGTCGCGAACATAAAGATAGCCATCGGCGCGGGCATCACCGGCTGACAGCGCCAGTGCGGCGGTCAACATCAGTACAGCAAGGATGGGGCGCAACATATCGAACCTCCAAAAGCACGGCCCGCGCGACGGCGCGGACATACTCCTTATATTTGATGTAAGGCGACCTAGGGTTGAAAACAATGTGATGGGTTCAATGCCTCGCATTTGACGCACCCTCGCCAGTCGCCTTACGCGACACCGGGTCGCCCATCGCGCGCGCGCATTGTCCTGACCCGCTGCTCGGTCTACATGGGGACAATAGTGTCAGACAGAACAGACAGGGCGACGCCATGGCAACGAAACGCTCCATTTTCGAAGAGGTAGGCGAGGCGGAGGCCCCGGCAGAACGCGCGGCGCAACCCGGCGCCATTGATCGTGGCCGACGCGGCGCGCGCAAGGGCATCCGGGCCTGGCTGATCGTGATCTTTTTGCTGGTGGTGGCGATGATCGCGGTCGGCGGGCTGACCCGGCTGACCGACAGCGGGCTGAGCATAACCGAATGGCGACCGATCACCGGGGCGATCCCGCCGATGACCGAGGCCGAGTGGCAATCGGAATTCGACAAGTACAAGCAGATCGACCAGTGGCGCATCGAGAACAAGTGGATGGAACTGGCCGATTTTCAGGCGATCTATTGGTGGGAATGGAGCCATCGTCAGCTGGGGCGGCTGATCGGGCTGGTCTGGGCCGTTGGCTTTCTTGGCTTTCTTGTCGCCCGCCGCATCCCGACCGGCTGGACCGGGCGGCTGATCATCCCGGGCGCGCTGGGCGGGCTTCAGGGCGCGATCGGCTGGTGGATGGTCACCTCGGGCGTTACGCAAGGCGAGGGGATGACCTCGGTCGCCTCCTATCGGCTGGCGACGCATCTGGGGCTGGCCTTTGTCATTCTTGGCGTGATCGCGTGGTATGTGTTCCAAATGGGCCGTGAGGAACGCGACCTGATGCAGGCGCGCCGGGGCCGCGAGGCCAAGCTGTTCAGCCTTTCCACCGGTTTGATGCATTTCGCCTTTCTGCAGATCCTGCTCGGGGCGCTGGTGGCGGGGATTGATGCGGGCCGGTCCTATACTGACTGGCCGTTGATGGGGGGACAGATCCTGCCGCCCAAACCCTTCATGATCGAACCGCTTTGGCGAAACTTTTTTGAAAACCCCGGGCTGGTGCAGTTCATCCACCGTGTCAGCGGCTATTTGCTGTTGATTTTTGGCGTGGTGGTCTGGCTGCGCGGGCGACGCTCGTCACATGGGGCGACACGCTTTGCCTTCAACGCCGTCTTTGCGGCGCTGCTGCTGCAGGTGTCGCTGGGCATTGTCACCGTGATCTATGCCGCGCCGGTCCATGCCGCACTCACCCACCAGATCGTTGCGGTGCTGGTCTGGGTGCTGATCCTCCGGGCGCGGTTCCTGTCGCAATATCCTGTCACAAAATCCATCCGCGAGGGCTGATCCATGAGCGCATATGAAGATCTGATGCGATTTGAACACGACACCCAGGCGCTGGCGCAGATTGCCGGCCGCCTTGGCTGGGATCAGGAAACCGTGATGCCACGCGGGGCCAGCGATCAGCGCGGCGAAGAGATGGCCGCGATCGAAAGCGTGCTGCATGCCCGCCGGATCGACCCGCGCGTGGGCGACTGGTTGGAGCTGATCGACGACGCGGTACTGGACACGGTCGCTCAGGCGCAGATGCGCCATATCCGGCGCAGCCATGGCCGCACGATGAAGATCCCCGCCGATCTGGCCGCCACGCTGGCCAAGGTGACCAGCAAGGCGCAGGGTCACTGGGCGCAGGCCCGCGCGGATGAAGACGTGGCGGCGTTTTTGCCGGTGCTGGAAGAGGTTGTCGCGCTCAAACGGCAAGAGGGGCAGGCGCTGGCCGACGGCGGCGATGTCTATGACGCGATGATCGACGACTATGAACCCGATATGGGTGCCTCCGAGCTCTCGGCGATGTTTGAGGCGATGCGCCCACGGCTTGTGGCCCTGCGCGCTTCGGTGCTGGCTGCCGAATCCCCCAAGGCGCTGAGTGGACATTTTGCTAGCGGCAAACAGATGGCTCTGGCGGCAAAGCTCGCCTGCGTATTCGGCTATGACATGGGGCGGGGGCGGCTGGACAAATCGGTGCATCCCTTTACCTCTGGCGCCGGGCAGGACGTGCGGATCACCACCCGCACCAATGAGTTGGACCCGTTCAACTGTTTCTATTCCACCATCCACGAGGTCGGGCACGGCTGTTACGAGCAGAATATAGATGAGGCCTATCTGTTGACGCCGCTGGGCGGCGGCGTGTCGATGGGCGTGCATGAAAGCCAAAGCCGGATCTATGAAAATCAGCTTGGCCGCTCGCGCGCCTTTACCGGCTGGTTGTTCGGCCAGATGCAGGAGACGTTTGGCGACGTTGGCCTCGACGGTGCGGAGGCGTTCTATCATGCCGTCAACCGGGTGAACGACGGCTATATCCGCACCGAGGCGGACGAGGTGCAATACAACCTGCATATCATGCTGCGGTTCGATCTTGAACGCGCGCTGATGCAGGGCGATCTTTTGGTTGGCGATCTTGAGGCGGCTTGGAACGACCGGTTCAAGGCTGATTTCGACTTTGCCGTCGACAAACCGTCAAACGGGTGTCTGCAGGATGTGCACTGGTCGGTGGGGTTGTTCGGCTATTTCCCGACCTATTCGCTGGGCAATGTCTATGCCGGGTGCCTGCATCAGGCGCTGCGCAAGGCGGTGCCGGATCTGGACGATCAGTTGGCGCGCGGTGAAACCGGCGGCGCGACCGCATGGTTGCGCGAGAACGTGCAGCAACATGGCGGGCTGTTCCGCCCCGCCGAGGTGATCGAACGGGCCAGCGGCATGACCCCCGGCCCGGCGCCGCTGATGGAGTATCTTGAAGCGAAATTCGGAGACATCTACGGGCTGTGACAAGAATGGCCGGGGATCGAGGGCGAGGGTTTTCGATCTCCGGGCAGCCTGCAATGCGGGCCGCCCAAGAAAACAAAATCATCAGCGATCATCTTATTTAACGGATGAAAAATCGTTAAAACGGATACTGCGTCAGGTAAAAGACTTTCCGGGTGCAAGAGACCGCCCAAAGGTCTTTGACTTGTCACGCGACGCCCCTAAACCTTCCGCACGAACCAACAGGAAAAGGCCGGACCGACAATGAACGCGCCCGCACCGAACACCGCCAAGGACAGGGATATCGTCGATCTTTTCGTGATCGGCGGCGGGATCAATGGCTGCGGCATTGCGCGCGATGCTTCGGGACGCGGATTGTCGGTGGTGCTGGCGGAAATGGGCGATCTGGCCTCGGCAACGTCGTCGGCTTCGACCAAACTGTTTCACGGTGGCCTGCGCTATCTTGAGTTTTTCGAGGTACGGCTGGTGCGCGAGGCGCTGCACGAACGCGAGGTGCTGCTGCGCGCCATGCCGCACATAAGCTGGCCGATGCGCTTTGTCTTGCCTGTTCACCACGATATGCGGTTCGAGGGCGGCACGCCCACCGCGCGTCTGCTGGGCCTGTTCATGCCGTGGATGCGGGGGCGGCGCCCGGCTTGGCTGATCCGGCTTGGGCTGTTTCTGTACGATCATCTGGGCGGACGCAAAATCCTGCCCGGCACCCGCACCGTGGATCTGCGCCAGGATCCGGCGGGGACGCCGCTCAAGGACAAGTTCCTGAAAGCCTTTGAGTATTCGGATTGTTGGGTCGAGGATTCCCGCCTTGTGGTGCTGAATGCTCGCGATGCCGAGGCGCGCGGTGCAACGATCCTGACCCACAGCAAGGTGACTGCGGCACAGGCCGAGGACGGTATATGGTCGCTAACGATCACCGATATGGAAAGCGGTGAGTCCCGCCTGATCCGCGCTCGGATGCTGGTCAATGCCGCCGGTCCCTGGGTCGGGCAGGTGATCCACGACACGGTGCATCTGACGCAGCAGGCCGGGGTGCGGCTGGTGCGCGGCAGCCATATCGTGACCCGGCGGCTTTTTGAGCACGACAAATGCTATTTTTTCCAAGGGACAGATGGGCGGATCATCTTTGCCATCCCCTATGAGGGTGATTTCACCCTGATCGGCACCACCGATGCCGAACACGCGGACCCCGACACCCACCCGGTCTGCACCGATGCCGAGCGCGATTATCTGCTGGGCTTTGCGTCGGAGTATTTCAAGATTCCGGTCACCCGCGACGATATCGTCTGGACCTATTCCGGGGTGCGCCCGCTATATGATGACGGCTCCAGTTCGGCCACGGCGGCGACACGGGATTATGTGCTGAAGCTGGACGATCGGGCCGGTGCGCCGATGCTCGACGTCTTTGGCGGCAAGATCACCACCTATCGCCGGCTGGCTGAATCCGCGCTGGCCAAGATCGCGCCGGTCTTTGGTGGGCTCAAGGGCAACTGGACCGCCGGTGTGCCGCTGCCCGGTGGGGATTTCCCGGTGAACGGGGTGGATCGGTTGATCGGCGATCTGAAGGACGCCTTTCCGTTCCTGACGGATCACTGGGCACGGCGTCTGATCCGGGCCTATGGCACCGAGGCGGCAACACTTCTGCGCGATGCCCGTACCATCGATGATCTGGGGCGCGGGTTCGGGGCCGATCTGACCGCGCGCGAGGTGCGTTGGCTGATGGTTCACGAGTACGCCCGGTGCGCCGAGGATGTGGTCTGGCGGCGCAGCAAGCTGGGGCTGCGGATGACCCCCGAACAGATCAGCGATCTGGATCTTTGGATGCGGTTTGAGGCGGCCAAAGAGGGGGCGCAAAAGTAGTTGTCCCCCCGTTTTCATAGTGGTGCTTTTTTGTGCAGTGCGCACATAAGTCGCCCAACTAATAACCTTAACGCGTCCTCACCAAACCCTCTCAGAGCGCCGGGAATGGCCGGAACGACGGGGGCGGGTGCAGAGTGGGGCAAAGACCTTCGCCCGGAGTTTTTCGTGACATCCCTTGCGCAAATTGACAGTTCGCAGGCGAACCCGGTGCAGCCCCGCGCCGTGGGCGAACTACGACTGTCGTCCAAACAGGCACGCGGGCGCAGCGTTCTGGATGGGTTGCGCTGCTCTGGCGCGATGAAGGCGCTGTTTCCGCGCGGCTCCGACAGGCTTGAGGCGATCATGATCAACAGCTCTGGCGGGCTGACCGGGGGCGACCGTATCTCGGTGTGCGCCACGGCGGGGCCGGGGACACATCTGACGCTGACCACACAGGCCGCCGAGCGCGCCTATCGCGCGAAAGACGGCTGGGCGCGGGTCGATACCCGGCTTGAGGTGCAGGAGAATGCGCGGCTGTTCTGGCTGCCGCAGGAAATGATCCTTTATCGCGGCAGCGCATTGCAGCGCACATTGCGGATTGATCTGGCGGCGCAGGCACAGCTGTTGATGGTGGAACCGGTGCTGTTTGGCCGCGCCGCGATGGGCGAGACGCTGGACAGCGCCCGCATCCATGACCGGATCGAGATCTGGCGCGCCGGGCGGCCGCTGTATCACGACGCGATGCGGTTGGAGGGGGATCTGGCGGCGCAGCTTGCGCGCCCGGCTGCCGCCCCCGGTTGTACCGCGATGGCGAGCGTTGTTTTCGTTGCCCCCGAGGCTGAAACCCATCTGGCCGCGGTGCGGGCGCTGCTGCCGGACAGCGGTGGCGTCAGCCTGTTGCGCCCCGATCTGCTGGCGCTGCGGCTGCTGGCCCGCGACGGATTCGAGCTGCGCCGCTCGCTGTTGCCCGTTCTTGATCGCCTCAGCGGCGAGACCTTGCCGACATCCTGGAGATTGTAAGACATGAACCTGACCCCGCGCGAGAAGGACAAGCTGTTGATCGCCATGGCGGCCGAGGTGGCCCGCCGCCGCTTGGCCCGTGGCGTCAAGCTGAACTATCCCGAGGCCATCGCCCTGATCACCGATGCGGTGGTCGAAGGCGCACGCGACGGGCGCAGCGTGGCCGACATGATGGAGGCGGGGGCGCAGGTCATCAGCCGCGACCAATGCATGGAAGGGGTGCCCGAGATGATCCATGACGTACAGGTCGAGGCGACCTTTCCCGATGGCACCAAGCTGGTGACGGTTCACGAACCGATCCGGTAAGCCCGGCGCATTTGAACATCTGAAGAAGAGGATATTTCGATGAAAGCTTTCCACCTTGCCCCGATCATGGCCAGTCTTGCTGGCCCGGCGCTGGCCCATGCCGACAACACCATCCATATGCACGAAAGCCAGGCGGGGCCCGTGGTGCTGGGGTTGGCGCTGATCGCCGTGCTCGGGGCCATCACCCTGTTCCGGAGGCGTTGACCATGATCCCGGGCGAGCTTTTCCCGGCCGAGGGCATGCTCATCCTCAACGCAGACCGCGTGGCGATCACGCTGATGGTCGCCAATACCGGCGACCGCCCGGTTCAGGTGGGCAGCCACTACCATTTCGCCGAAACCAACCCGGCGCTCGACTTTGACCGGGATGCGGCGCGGGGGATGCGGCTGGATATCGCGGCGGGCACTGCGGTGCGGTTCGAGCCGGGACAGCGGCGCGAGGTCAACCTGATCCCGGTCTCCGGGGCGCGACGGATCTTTGGCTTCAATCAAAAGGTTATGGGCGCGCTGTGACGCCCGTGCGGTAGAGTGTGGGCGTACGGCAAGGTGCGAGGCGCCACGTCGGGCAAAAATCCGGAAGGGCAACAGATGCCACTGAAACTTGAAGGATCCTGCCGTTGCGGTGCCGTGCATTTCACGGTCGATAGCCACACGCCAGTGCCCTATCAGCGGTGTTATTGCTCGATCTGCCGCAAGACCGACGGCGGAGGCGGCTTTGCGATCAATCTCGGGGCCGAGGCAAAGACCCTGTCGGTTCAGGGCCGCGACGCGATCGGCATTTTCCACGCCGAGATCGCGCGCGACGGGATCTGCCGCACCTCGAGTGCCGAACGCCACTTTTGCACCCGCTGTGGCAGCGCGCTTTGGCTGTTTGATCCGGGCTGGCCGGATCTGGTGCATCCCTTTGCCAGCGCCGTGGATACGGAACTGCCGCGCGCCCCGGAACGGGTGCACATCTTTGTCGCCGAGAAACCGCTTTGGGTGCCGCTGCCCGACAGACAGGACGATACCCATTTCGCCGGATATCCCGAGCTGTCGCTTGCGGACTGGCACAAGACGCACGGCCTTTGGGTCGATTGAAGGAGAACTGAGGATGCCAGCAACGATTTCCCGCGCCTCCTATGCCGCGATGTTCGGCCCCACGGTGGGCGACCGGCTGCGGCTGGCCGATACTGATCTGATCATCGAGGTCGAGCGTGACCTGATCGCCGAGCGCGCCGGCGCGGCCACCAGCGGCGGCTCGGGGACCAATGCGCTGGCCTATGGCGACGAGGTCAAGTTTGGAGGCGGCAAGGTGATCCGCGACGGCATGGGGCAATCCCAGGTCACCCGTGCCGAAGGGGCGGTGGATACGGTGATCACCAATGCGCTGATCGTGGATCACACCGGCATCTACAAGGCGGATGTGGGGCTCAAATCCGGGCGCATCGCCGCGATTGGCAAGGCGGGCAACCCCGACACCCAGCCCGGTGTCGATATCATTGTCGGCCCCGGCACCGAGGCCATCGCGGGCGAGGGCAAGATCCTGACCGCCGGCGGATTCGACAGCCATATCCATTTCATCTGTCCGCAACAAATCGAGGATGCGCTGCATTCCGGCCTGACCACCATGCTCGGCGGCGGCACCGGCCCGGCGCATGGCACGCTGGCCACCACCTGCACGCCGGGGCCTTGGCATATCGGGCGCATGTTGCAGGCGGCGGATGCCTTTCCGATGAACCTTGCCTTTGCCGGCAAGGGCAATGCCTCGCTTCCCGCCGCGCTGGAGGAACAGGTTCTGGGCGGTGCCTGCGCGCTGAAACTGCACGAAGACTGGGGCACCACGCCGGGCGCGATTGATTGCTGTCTTGGCGTTGCCGATGACATGGACGTGCAGGTGATGATCCATACCGATACGCTGAACGAAAGCGGCTTTGTCGAAAATACCCTTGCCGCAATGAAGGGGCGCACGATCCACGCCTTTCACACCGAAGGCGCCGGTGGTGGCCATGCCCCCGACATTATCAAGATCTGTGGCGAGGCGCATGTACTGCCCGCCTCGACCAACCCCACGCGCCCCTTCACGGTGAACACGCTGGAAGAGCATCTGGACATGCTGATGGTCTGTCACCATCTGGACAAGTCGATCCCCGAGGATGTGGCCTTTGCCGAAAGCCGCATCCGGCGCGAGACCATCGCCGCCGAAGACATCCTGCACGACCTCGGCGCGTTTTCCATTATCGCCAGCGACAGCCAGGCGATGGGCCGGGTCGGCGAGGTGCTGATCCGCACCTGGCAGACCGCCGACAAGATGAAGAAGCAGCGCGGGCGGCTGAGCGACGAGACCGGAGACAACGACAATCTGCGGGTGCGCCGCTATATTGCCAAATACACCATCAACCCGGCCATTGCCCATGGCATCGCCCATGAGATCGGCAGCATCGAACCGGGCAAGCGCGCGGATCTGGTGCTGTGGTCGCCGGCCTTTTTCGGGGTGAAACCGGATATGGTGCTGTTGGGCGGCACCATCGCGATGGCGCAGATGGGCGATCCCAATGCTTCGATCCCAACGCCGCAGCCGGTCTATTCGCGACCGATGTTCGGGGCCTATGGGCGCAGCGTTGAAAACTCGGCTGTCACCTTTGTCTCGGACGCGGCGCAGGCGGATGGGATCGGGGCGCGGCTGGGGCTGGCCAAGGATACGGTGACGGTGCGCGGCACCCGCACCATTGGCAAGGCCGACATGAAGCTGAACGACGCCACCCCGCATATCGAGGTCGACCCGGAGACCTATGAGGTGCGCGCCGATGGCGAATTGCTCACCTGTCAGCCCGCCGAGGTCTTGCCGATGGCGCAACGCTATTTCCTGTTCTGAGGTCTTCCAATGACCCTGTCCTCCGACGCGACCAAGGACCGAAACCATGACTGATCTTCCGCTTGCCCAGACCTTTCACCGCGCTGGCCACTGGTCGGGTGCGGCACAAACCGTGCTGCTTGATTATGAAGGCCGGTTCCTGCGCCGCAAACGGCTGGAGACCGAGGCCGGGCGTGGCTTTGTTGTCGATCTGGAGCAGACCACCTCGCTTGATCAGGGCGATGCGCTGGAGCTTGGCGACGGCACGCTGGTGGAAATCCGCGCCGCCAGCGAAGAAATCCTGATCGTCACCGGCGATAGCTTGGCGCGGCTGGCTTGGCATATCGGCAACCGCCACACCCCCTGCCAGATAAAATCCGATTGCCTCGTGATCCAGCGCGATCCGGTGATCCGTCACATGCTGGAGCATCTGGGCGCAGGGGTGGTTGAAGCGGTGGGCGCCTTCACCCCCGAGGGCGGCGCCTATGGTCATGGCCGCACCCACAGCCACGAGCACGGGCACAGCGCCCATGCGCAGTGACACGCATTTTCTGACGCTGGCGCAGTGGCTGTCGCCTGCCTATCCGCTGGGGGCTTTCGCCTATTCCCACGGGTTGGAAAGCGCGGTGGATGCGGGCTGGATCGCCGATGCCGAGGGGCTGCGCCTTTGGCTCGGCGATCTGTTGACGCAGGGTTCGGGGCGGGCCGATGCGATCTGGCTGCATCTGGCCCATACCAGCCATGATGACGCCGATCTCTGGGCGCTCGACGATCTTGCCCGGGCCTTTTCCCCGGCGCTCGAACGTCTGCGCGAGGGCGAGCGGCAGGGCGCTGCCTTTGCCCGCACCACCGCCGAGATCTGGGATCTGGATCTGCCCAAGCTGCTGTTGCCGCTGGCGCTTGGGCGCGCGGCCCGTCTGATGGGGATGGAGGCGGTGCCGGTCGCGGCGCTCTATCTGCACAGCTTTGCCGGAAACCTTGTCGCGTCGGCGCAACGGCTGATGCCGCTGGGACAGACGGCGGCGCAGGCGGTGCTGGCCGATCTGACCCCGCTGTGCGCCAAAGTGGCCGCCGAGGCCGAAGGCGTGCCCGCGACGGAGATCTCCTCGTCCGCGTTTCTGTCGGATGTGGCGGCGATGAAACATGAAACCCTTGAACCAAGGATATTCCAGTCATGACCCGGATGAATGGCCCGCTTCGCATCGGTATCGGTGGCCCGGTCGGGGCCGGCAAGACAACGCTGACCGCGCGCTTGGCCGATGTGTTCAAGGATCGCTTTTCGATCGGGGTGATCACCAACGACATCTACACGCAAGAGGATGCCGAGGCGCTGATGCGGATGCAGATCCTGCCCCAGGACCGGATCATCGGGGTCGAAACCGGCGGCTGCCCGCATACCGCCATCCGCGAAGACGCCAGCATCAATCTGGCCGCCATCGCCGAGATGCGGGCGCGCCATCCGGATCTGGAAATCGTGTTCATTGAATCCGGCGGCGACAACCTGTCAGCCACCTTCAGCCCGGAACTCGCCGATCTGACCCTTTACGTGATCGACGTTGCCGCGGGCGAAGAGATCCCGCGCAAGGGCGGCCCGGCGCTGACCCGCTCCGACCTGCTGGTGATCAACAAGACCGATCTGGCGCCGCATGTGGGGGCCTCGCTGGAGGTGATGGCGCGCGACGCCGCCCGGATGCGCGGTGCGCGTCCGGTGGTCTTTGCGGCGCTGTCGCGGGCCCGCGGCGTGGACGAGATCGCGGCGCATATCACTGCCATGGCCGGGCTGCCCGACCCATCGAGCAAACCGGCCGAGGCCGTCTAGGCGGCGAAACAGGGCGCACAGCGGGCCGGGATCAGCCCGCTGCCTCCAGCCCGCACCAGTCCGCGATAAACAGCGCGGTGGCCTGTGTCACCCGCCGCACGCTGTCCAGATCCACCCGTTCGTTGAAGGCATGGATCGCCTCGGCCTTGGGGCCATAGACCAGCGCCGGGGTGTCGGCATAAAGCCCGAAGAACCGCGCATCGGTGGTCGCCGTGATCGCCATGTGGTCCAGCGCGGCACCGCCGTTGACAGCCTCATGCGCGCTGTCCAGCGCCCCGATCGCCTGAGCCGCGCGCACGCTGGTGTCCTCGGACAGGGCATAGCCCTCGGCCAGAAAGCCGTGAAACACGATTTCGGGCGTGTTGTTGCGCAAAAAGGCATTTTCGCGCGCGGCTTGGCGCAGAACCTCCTCGATCTCGGCCTTGGCGGCCTCGATATCCTGACCGGGAAAGATCCCCATGCGCACATCAAACACGCACCAAGCGGGCACCGAGCTGGCCCAGTCGCCGCCCTGAAACTTGCCGATATTCAGGTTCAGCGCATGATCGTGATGGGCGAAATCGGCGTGCCGACAGGTCGGCCCGTTCCAGCGCGTTTCCATTTCGTGCAGCGCCGCGATCAGCGGGATCGCCGCCTCGATCGCGTTGGCGCCGGTGCCGGCATAGGCGACATGGGCGGGCATCCCCTTGAGATGGACCTGAAACCAGATCACGCCAAGCTGGGCGGTCACCAGTTTCTCGTCGAACGGTTCGGGGATCAGCGCCGCATCGGCACGGTAACCGCGTTGCAGGCAGGCCAGCGCGCCGTTACCAGTGCATTCTTCCTCGACCACCGATTGTACAAAAACCTCCGCCGCCGGGGCAACGCCGCAGGCGCGTAGCGCATCCAGCGCAAAGACATTGGCGACAAGCCCCGCCTTCATGTCCCCGGCGCCGCGCCCATACATCCATTTGCCGTCCACACGCGGCTCGAACGGCGGGCTGTCCCACATGTCCAGCGGCCCGGCGGGCACCACATCGACATGACCGTTCAGGATCAGCGAGCGCCCCTTGCTATTGGCGGGCCGGTGCGCGCCAACCACGTTCACCGCATCGTCATAGGCACCGATGACCGGGGAAAATCCGGGCAGATCGCAAATATCGGCGACGTCGATCTGCCAGCTGTCCACCTCCAGCCCCCGATCCGCCAACTGATCGGCCATGAACGCCTGCGCGCTCTGCTCATTGCCGCGCGTCGAGGGATGCGCGGTCAGCTCGGCGAGAAATTGAATTTCCCGGTCGAAGTGGTCGTCAACGGCGGAAAGGATACGGGTGCGGATATCTGCGTCCATCTTGGGCCTCGTCAGAATGTGGGAAGATCGCCTTGCGGCAAAACAAGCGGTGCGCCGGTCGCGGCAATCACCTGATCGGGGTCCAGCCCCTCGGCAATCTCGCGCAGGGCAAAGCCCTCGGGCGTCACGTCGATCACCGCCATGTCGGTGTAAATGCGCCCGACGCAGCCGCGCGCGGTCAGGGGCAGGGTGCAGGCCTCGACCAGCTTGGGCTTGCCTGCGCGGTCGGTATGGGTGGTCAGCACGACCACCCGGCGCGCCTTTTGCGCCAGCTCGATCGCGCCCCCCGCGCCGGGAGAAAACTTGCCCGGGATCTTCCAGTTGGCCAGATCGCCGTTCTGCGCCACTTCAAACGCCCCCAACATGGTCAGATCCAGCCGCCCGGACCGGACCAGCGCGAAAGACATAGCACTGTCGAAATAGGCGCTGCCGGGGATGGGCGAGACATAGGCCCCACCGGCGTCGATCAGGTTGCGATCGGCGCGCTCGGGCGGCAGCGAGGGGCCGATTCCGGTCATGCCGTTTTCGCTGTGCAGGCAAAACGGAAAGCCGGAGGGCAGGTGATCGACCACCTTTGTCGGCAGGCCGATGCCGAGGTTGACCACCATTCCTGGTGCGATTTCATGCGCCGCGCGGGCGATCATGCGGGCCTTAGCGTTGGACAACGCCATACTCCTCGGAAATGGATTGCAGTTGCACCACACGGTCAACAAAGGGGCCGGGGGTGTGGATCTGATCGGGCGCCAACCCGCCCAGCGGCAGCACAGTTTCAGCTTCGACGATCACCAGATCGGCGGCCATCGCCATCATCGGGTTGAAGTTGCGCGCGGTGGCGGCATAGGCGAGATTGCCAAAACTATCGGCCTTATCAGCATGGATCAGCGCCACATCCGCGCGCAACGCGCATTCCAGCAGGGTGGGGCGGCCATCGACCTCGATAATCTGTTTGCCCGCGGCCAGTTCGGTCTCGGCGCCGATATCGGTCAGGATGCCGCTGAGGCCCGCGCCACTGGCGCGGATACGCTCGGCAAGGATGCCCTGGGCGCAGAACTCGACCTCGATCTCGCCCGCATTCAGCATCGCCACCGCGCGCGGGTTGAGCCCGATATGGGTGGTGATCAGCTTGCGCGCCAGACCGGCCGCCAACAGGTGATCGACCCCAAGGCCCTGTTCGTTGGCATCGTTCTTGATCACGGTCAGATCCCGCTTGCCCTGACGCACCAGCTCCCGGATCAGCGCAAAGGGGGTGCCAGGCACGCCGAAGCCGCCCAGCATCACCGTCGCCCCGTCCGCGATGGCGGCGACGGCCTGTTCCATCCCGCAGCTCTTGTCGGGCAGGGTGGTCATGCGTTCACCGGCAGGTTCATCTCCCGTGCCATGGCCTCCAGGCTATCGGTCAGTGTGGCCATGATCTCGTCGATCTGGGCCTCACTTACGATCAGCGGCGGCGCGACGAGGAAGTGATCGCCCTCAAGGCCGCCCCGGGTGCGGCGCGAATAGATGATCAAGCCGCGTTCATAGGCAAGGTCCACGAGCCGGTTATAGGCGTTCAATTCCTTTGGCAGCGGCACCATGGTCTTGCGATCCGAGACCAGTTCAAAGGCCAGCAACAGGCCCAGCCCGCGCACATCGCCGATAAAGGGGAAGCGGTCCATCAACCCGGTCAGACGCGCCTTGAGCAGATCGCCCATGGCGGCGGAATTGCCGACCAGATCCTGATTGGCGATCTCGTCCAGCACGGCGCAGCCGGCGGCGCAGGCCAGCGGGTTGCCGGCATAGGTATAGCCATGCAGGAAGCCGCCCGCATCCAACACCGCCTCGACCATATCACCGCGCGCCACCATCGCCCCCAAGGGCGTGTAGCCGGCGGCAAAGCCCTTGGACAGCGCGATGATGTCGGGGGTGATGCCCCAATGCTCGGCGGCGATGAACTTGCCGGTGCGACCGGCGCCGGTCATCACCTCGTCATAAATCAGCAGGATGCCGAATTCGTCGCAGATCTCGCGGATGCGCGCGTAATAGCTGTCGGGCGCCACCAGCGCGCCGGTCGAGGCGCCGCCAACCGGCTCCATGATGAAGGCCAGCACGCTCTCGGGGCCCTGCGCAAGGATCTCGTCGCGCAGCATCTCGGCATATTTCAGCCCGCGCTGGTCGTCGTCGAGATTGTCGGTGTCGAGATAACAGGTCGGCGCCGCGATCTTGGGCATCTCGCGCATCATCGGCGCAAAGGGTTTCGTCAGCGGATCATAGCCAGTCAGCGCCAGCGCCCCCAGCGTCGAGCCGTGATAAGAGGGGTGGCGCGAGATCACCTTCCAGCGGCTGTCCTGCCCCTGGGTCAGCGCGTATTGCCGCGCCATCTTGATCGCGCTTTCCACCGCTTCGGACCCACCAGAGACAAAGAACACCCGGTCCAGCCCCTTGGGCATCAGCGCGGCGGTCTTGGCGGCAAGGCGTTCCGAGGGTTCGGTCTGGAAGTGCAGCCGGTAGCCAAAGGTGGCCTTGTCCATCTGCGCCTTCATGGCGTCCAGAACGCGCGGGTTGGAATGGCCGATATTGGACACCATCGCCCCGGACGAGCCGTCGATGTACCTTTTGCCATCCGTATCGTACAGATAGATCCCCTTGCCATAATCAAGGGTCGGACGCGGTTGGCGCGATTGATAAAAGAGATGTGACATCACAGTCATTCTTTGTTGGAAGCAAGGTGCTTGCGGAGGAAATTCTTGGTGCGTTCGTTTTCGGGATTGCGAAAGATCACGCTGGGCGGACCTTCTTCGACAACCACGCCCTGATCCATGAACAGAACCCGGTCGCAAACGCTTTCGGCGAAGCCCATTTCATGGGTGACGATGATCATGGTCATGTGTTCCTCGGCGAGCTTTTTCATCACCAGGTTCACTTCCTCGACCAGTTCCGGATCGAGCGCCGAGGTCGCCTCGTCAAACAGCATCACCTTGGGTTTCATTGCCAGCGCGCGGGCAATCGCGACGCGCTGTTTCTGCCCGCCGGACAGTTGCGAGGGATAATAGTCAATCCGCTCCAGCATGCCGACCTTGTCGAGTTGCTCCTCGGCCAGGGCGTTGGCCTCTTCCACGGAAAGACCTTTAAGCATTCTGGGCGCCAGCGTGATGTTTTCGCGCACGTTCAGATGCGGGAACAGGTTGAAGTGCTGAAACACCATGCCGATGTTCTGGCGCACGTGGTTGATGTGCTTTTCATACTGGCGGTGCGGCAGGGTCTTGTTGACCTGGACATCTTCCAGCCAGACCTCGCCGCCGGTCAGCGGATCAAGGTCGTTGATCGCGCGCAACAGGGTGCTTTTGCCCGACCCCGAGGGGCCGATGATGGCGACGATTTCGCCCCGGTTCACCTTGAGGCTTATATCTTTCAGAACCTCAAGCGAGCCATAGCTTTTCTGGGCGTGGCGGATATCCACAAAGGGTTTCTCGGTATCCATTTTTCAGTCTCCCTTCGCGGTCATCGGGCGGCCTGGACCCGACGCTCGATGCGTCGCAGGACAGCTTCCATGCCGAGGTTGATGATGTAATAGAACAGGGCCGCCACCACGTAGAACTCGAATGGGCGGTAGGTGCGGCCAATGGCAAGTTGAGCGGACAGCGTCAGTTCGGTCACGCCGATCACCGAGACCAGCGCCGAGTCCTTGAGCAGGGCGATCATGTTGTTGCCGATCGGCGGGATCACGTCGCGCACCGCCTGCGGGATCACCACCTTGCGCAGGGCTTGTCCCCGGCTTAGCCCCACGGTGCGGGCCGCCTCCATCTGGCCCTTGTCGACGGCAACGATAGCGGTCTGGATCAGCTCGGAATTATATACCGCGAAATGCAGCCCCAGTCCGACCACACCGGCAACAAAGGCCGGCAGGTCGATTCCCACCTGCACCAGCCCGAAATAGATCAGGAACAGTTGCAGCAGCAGCGGCGTGCCCATGAACAGCCATTCAAAAGCCCGGAGCGGCAAGCGCACCAGCGTCGGTGCATAGAGCGCGATCACGGCAAAGAAGATGCCGCCGAAAAAGCTGAGCACCGCCGCGCCCACCGTGATCGCAATGGTCCAGAGCGCGCCCAGAAAGATCACGTCGAGGTAGTCGGGGACAACTGAGAAATCCAGGCCCATGCGGGCGCCTCCTATCCGGTTGGGATCAAACGATCTTGGCTTTGTTGTCGAGCCAGGTAACGGCGCGACTGGTGATGTAGATGATGATCATGTAAAGAATGCCCGAAATCAGGAACATTTCGAACGGCTTGTAGGTCGAGCCGATATAGCGCTGCGCGGTATAGGTCAGTTCGACCACCGAAATCGCGGCCACCAGCGCGGTGCCCTTGATCAGCGCGTTGATATTCACCCCCAGCGGCCGGATCATCAGCCGCATGGCCTGCGGCAGCACCACCTTGCGAAAGCTTTGGCCGCGACTCATCCCCAAGGTCCGGGCGGCCTCGATCTGGCCCTTGTCGATAGAGATGATGGCGCCGCGGATGGTTTCGGTCATATAGGCGCCGATATTGACCCCCAGACCGATCACCCCAGCCTGGAACGCGTCCAGCTGGATGCCGATCTGCGGGCCTCCAAAGTACAGGATAAAGAGCTGGATCAGCGCCGGTGTGCCGCGGATGAAGCTGACATAAGCGGCCCCGATATAGCGCAGCACCACAAACCGGGACAGCCGCGCGGCCGCCCCGAGCCCGCCGCAGAACAGACCAAGGATCGTCGTCAGGATGGACAGTTGAATGGTCACCCACGCCGCCTTCAGGAAGTACGGGTAGACCGTCAGCATCAGTTCGATATCCAAGGGCCAGTCCCCTCCCGTTTCTGCGGTGGCCGGTGCGGCCTTAGTGGTGATCAGTGATGATCGGTGCGGCTCAAAATCGGCAAGGCGCGGATTTCGCGGACCAGTGCCGTGGTCTCTTCGATCGCGGCGCGCAGGAACTTTTCGCCGGTCTCAGCATCCGCGACGGTCGGGTCACCCATGGTTCCGTCCGGCGAAACCTCGGACCACCAGCGCATCAGCATCGCTTTGCCGCCGCCTTTCGCCAGATCAAGGTTGAAAAAGTTGGTCTTGGGATCGTGCAGGTTCTGGGATTTCGATTTCTCGATATGCACCAGCTCCGGGTGCAGATGTTTGTACATCGCCGCCTCGAACTCTCCGGCATGGGCGATGCCGCCGATTTCGGATTTGCGGTGTTCGTTGATGCGATCCGCGCAGAGGTTCCAATAAGAGGCCGAGACGCAGATGATACCGGTTTCGATCACTGTCTTGCGTGCCGACAGATCAAGGATCGGATGGTTCGATCCGTGCGAGTTCAACAGCAGGATCCGGCGAAACCCGTGATGGGCCAGAGATTTGGTGATGTCGGTGACAAAGGCGATCAGCGTCTCGGGCTGGATCCAGATGACGCCGGGGAAATCCTTGTGGTGTTCGTTGAACCCGTAGGCCACCGGCGGCATCACCAGCACTTCATCCGGGGCGGCCGCAGCCACGCCGTTGGCCACAGCCATACCCAACACCGTGTCGGTGTCGAGCGGCATATGCGGCCCGTGATCCTCGGTCGCAGAGACGTTCAGGATGACGACGCGGTCCTTGTCCGCATCGCGGACCTCTTCCCAGGTCAGTTTCCCATAGTCCGTTGTCATGATACTGCCTATTTTTTTGTATTTGATTTTGGTGGGGGCCGCCGCAGACGGCGGACCCGATATCTTACATCCGTATTAACGGATTTATTCATCCGTATTAACGGATGTCGCCGCCGACCCACTGTTCGGCGATCTTCACGTAGGTGCCGTCTGCCATCATGTCGTCCAGCGCCTTTTGCATCGCGGCACCCAGCTTGGGGTTGCCTTCACGAATGGCGATACCGGCACCGAAAGCTTCGGTCTCAAGGTCGGGGATGACCGCGTAATCATAGCCCTTTTCCTTCATCGCCAGAATCGCGGCGATGGAGTCGTTGACGATGGCGTCGACGCGGCCGTTTTCCAGCTCGAGCAGCAGTTCGGGCAGGCCTTTGTAGGTGCGGATGCTATAGCCTTGATCGCGCGCCCATTCCTCATGGGTTTCGCCCAGCGTCACGCCCAGCGTTGCGTCACCCAGTTGCGACACGCTGGTGAAGGGCGAGCCGGCCTTGGTGAAGATCGCGCGTTTGGTGGCATAATAGGGGCCGACGAAATCGACCACTTTGTCGCGCTCTTCGGTGATCGTCATCGATCCGACAATGGCGTCATATTTGTTGGCCAGCAGGCCGCCGATGATGCCGTCCCAAGCGGTAGTGACGATTTCCGCCTTGAGCCCCATACGCTTGGCGATTTCGGTTCCGATTGCCGGGTCAAAACCCACGACCTCGTTTTTTTCATTGACGAAGTTGAACGGCGGGTAGGCGCCGCTCATGGCGATGCGGATCACACCCTTTTCCATGATCGTGTCCAGCTCTTCGGCCTGAACCGCGCTGGTGGTGCCAAGGCCCGCGACCAGCAATGCGCCGGCGGCAAGAGTGGTCTTCATCAGAGATCTGCGAGTCGTCATGGTCTTCTCCCGAGTTTGTTTTTGATCTTTGCGCTGCGGTACGCTCGGGCCCAAGCCCGGGAAAGACCGCTGCATTGCAAGAGGCTTGCATAGGGGCTTCACATAAAGCAAATAGATATTCAAAATCACTTACATTGATAAAAACTATGAACAACTCTATCGGCCAGCGTTTTCCATGGAACCTTGACTGGAACCTGTTGCGCACCTTCATGGTGATCGTGGAGCAGCAAGGGGTGACCAAGGCCGCCGATTTTCTGGGCCTGAAACAGCCCACGATCAGTTCGGCCCTACGCCGGTTGGAAGAGACCGTCGGCCATCGGTTGATCGAGCGCGGGCCGCACCGGTTTGCCGTCACGGCGGTCGGGCGCACGTTGTATTCGGAATCCTCGACGATCTTTGGCGCGGTGTCGCAGCTGCCCGAATTGCTCGAAGCCGAGGAAGAAGAGCTTTCGGGGCATGTGAATATCGCCTTGACCAGCCATGTGATGTCGCCGCATTTCGACCGGGTGCTGGAGGCGTTTCACGCCCGTCATTCCAAGGTGACCTATTCCATCGTCGTTGCCGAAAGCTCGGATATTGTCACCTTGGTGCGACAGAACCGGGCCAGTCTTGGGGTCTGCCTGCTGAACAAGATCCCGACCGAGTTGGAGGCGCGGATCCTGTTCCGGGAATATTTCGGGCTGTATTGCGGGCCGCGTCACCGGCTGTTTTCCCGCTCCAAGATCGATATCGGCGATTTAGTGGGGGAATATTCCGTCGCCTTCCAGACCGAGATCGAGGGCGGTCCGCTGGACGTGGTGTCGGGGCTGCGCCATCGCGCGCGGCTGGCACCAGGGCTCAAGGGGGTGTCGGCCAACCTGCCCGAGGTGCGGCGCATGATCCTTGCCAATATCGGCATCGGGGCCTTGCCGGTCCATGTGGCCGAGCGCGACGTGACGTTGGGGACGCTGCGGCAATTGCCGCCCTATACCAAGCTGCCTGCGGTCAATATCTATCTTTTGAGCAATCCGCGCCGCAGCCTGTCCCCGCCCGAAGCGGCGTTGCTTCGGATGTATGGCGAGATGATAGATGAAACCGACCTCAAGGCGCGCACCTATCAATAGGCAGATCAATAGGCGATGCAGGGTAACAGGATCGAAACGGGCAGGGCGACGCAGATGGGCACAACAGGTCTGATCATACGATATACCGGGTTCGCCGTGATCGCGACACTGGCCAATCTTGGGGCGCAACGCGGGATCTTCGCGCTGTTGCCTGCGGGGCAGCTGCGTCTGATCGCGGCGCTGGTCTGCGGCACCGGCATCGGGTTGGTGGTGAAATACATTCTCGACAAGCGGTGGATCTTTGACGACCCCTTGCGCGCGCCGCGCGATGAGACGCGTACCTTTTCGCTTTACACCCTGACCGGGGTGGCGACCACGGCGCTGTTCTGGGGTGTTGAGAGCCTGTTCTGGGCCATTTGGCAAACCCGGGACATGCGCGAATTGGGCGCCGTTCTGGGGCTGAGCGCAGGCTATGTGATCAAGTACAATCTAGACAAACGCTTCGTATTTCGCCGCGATTGAGCAAGGCGCCCTGACGGGGAACCTTGCGCGGCACTAGGGGAGAGCCGCCGCGCAAGGGACACCATTCCCGCTACAGCGCCAAGATCACCAGAGCGATACCAATCCCCATGATCATCAAACCGATGCGGTCGTGGGTCACGAACTGGATCGGATCGTAATCCTCGCGCCCCAACTCGCTGAGCCGGACAACCCGGAACAGCCAGAGGGTCAGCGGCAGGACGGTGGCGGCAAAGATCATCTGGGAGCCGTACAGCCCGCCCGAATGCCCGCCGAAGGCATAGAGCAGAAACGTCGCCGCGCTCAGCACGATCCCGGCGGCGGCGAAGACTTTGAGCGCGGGGAAATCGTCCGCGCCATAGCCGCGCCCCGGCAGCTTTCCAGGATGCAATTCCCGCGCCAAGGCTGTCATCCGTTTGACGCAGGCCAGCGTGAAGAACACGACGAAGACGAACGCCAGCACCGTGCCCGGCACCGCGATCTGTGCTGCGACCGCCCCGGTCAGCACCCGCAAAAGGAACATGAAGGCGAGACTGGCAAGGTCGATCCAGCGCCGTTTCTTGAGCCAGAACGAATAGGTCAGGCTGGTCAACATATACAGCAAGGTCAGCGCCGCCACCGGTGGTCCAACCAGCCAGGCCGAGGCCAAGGCCAACACGACCAGCCCGGCGCTGGCAATCATGGCGTCGCGGATCTGCAACGCGCCAGAGGCGATCGGGCGGTTGCGCTTTTCCGGGTGCAGCCGGTCGGCCTCCAGATCCAGCAGATCGTTGAGGATATAGATCGACGAGGCGCCGATACTGAACGCCGCCGCCGCCATCAGCGCAGCAAGAAACACTGACAGGCCGAACTCATGCGCCACCAGCAGGGGCAGGAACAACAGCAAGTTCTTGATCCATTGATGCGGGCGCATCTCGCGCAAGAGCGCGAACGGGCTGCTGCGATCCTCGACAATCTGCAGCGGCTTGCCCATCGCCTGCAGTCGGTGTTGCAGCGTGCCGCCCGGCGAAACGGCGATGATCCGGCGCGCCTTGCTCCAGACCGGCAGGTCGGCGTTGGAATTGCCGACATAATCGAACCCGCCTTCGCCAAAGCGCTCCACCAGCATTTGCGCCTTGCTCTGTTCGGTCAGGTTGCGCGTTGCGTTTGATCCGAAATGCGGGCCCGGTAGATCAAGCCGCTGCGCCACCGCCTCGACCAGCGCCTGATCGGAGCCCGAGGCGAGATGGACAGCACGGCCCGCCTGTCGCGCCGCATCGGCCAGATCCAGAACCGCCGGGCGCAGCGGCAACAGCGCCACATTCGGCGCCGCGATCTCGCACAGCGCATGTTTGAGCAGATTGGGCGCGCGCCACTGTGTGACGCATGTTTTCAGCGTTGCGGCGATATTGTGCCCTGCCGCCGCCCAGAAGCTTTCGTAAAGCATGTCTGTGCGCAACAGCGTCCCGTCTACATCCAGGATCAGGGGGGTGGTGTCGGGGTTCTCGGTTTGGGTCGGCTCTGTCATGCGCCTTTTCTTTATTCTGGCTTCGCAGCGTTTTTTTTGCAACGTTTTGTTTTTGCAGTGCATAGGGCAATCGCCTGCGGCATTTATGATATAGGAAAAACTCTACCGCAGGGGGATCCCCGCTCACTTGACACAGGTCATATCCACAAGTCCACGTTGACCGCAGGATGACGCTACCGCTGGCAATGGGTCTGCCGCGGCGAAAGGAAAGACGAAACAACATGACAAAGCAACGATTTCTCGTGACCGGCGGGGCAGGGTTCATGGGAATCAACCTGATCCGCTATCTGTTGGAGCGTGGGCACGAGGTGCGCAGCTATGACATTGCGCCCTTCGCCTATCCCGAGGTTGATCGGGTCGATGTGCTGCAGGGCGATATCCGTGAAAAGGGGTTGCACCCGCGCGCCTTTAACGGGATCGACGTGGTGGTTCATTGTGCTGCGGCGCTGCCGCTGGCAGACCCGGCCGAGATCCATTCCACCAATGTGGGCGGCGCGCTGTCGCTGATGGAAACCGCGCAAGAGATGGGGATCGATCGCTATATCCATATTTCCAGCACGGCGGTTTATGGCATTCCTGATCACCATCCGCTGACAGAAGACGATGCGATGCACGGCGTCGGCCCCTATGGCGAATCCAAGGTCGAGGCTGAGCACCTATGCGCCGACTTCCGCGACCGGGGCCTGTGCCTGCCGATCCTGCGACCGAAATCCTTTGTCGGGCCGGAACGGCTGGGCGCGTTCGAACTGCTGTATGATTTTGCCTATGACGGGCATAATTTCCCGGTACTGGGCAAGGGCGACAATATCTATCAACTGATGGATGTCGAAGACCTGTGCCAAGCGGTTTACCTGTGCGCGACCGGCGACAAGGCGGCGGTGAATGACACGTTCAACGTCGGCGCGGCGCGCTATGGCAGCCTGCGCGACAGCTTTCAGGCGGTGCTGGACCGGGCCGGGCATGGCAAGCGCATCATCGGCTTTCCCGTCGGCCCCGCGATCGCGATCTTGCGCGTGCTGGAGGCGCTGCATCTCTCGCCGCTGTACAAGTGGATTTATGAGACTGCCGCCACCGATAGTTTCGTCTGCATCGACAAAATCACCACGCGGCTGGGCTTTGCGCCGGTGTATTCCAACGAAGAGGCACTGGTGCGCAACTATGACTGGTATGTTGAAAATCACGGTCGGATCTCGACACATGCGGGGGTTTCGCACCGTGTGCCGTGGAAGAAAGGCGCACTGAAACTGATCCGGCTGGTGCTATGATATCTGGAGGAGGGGCTTGATGCGACGGGTAACACAAGGTCTTGGCGGGATCGCCACGGCGCTGCTGCTGGCGGGCGCGACGCAGGCGCAAACAGCTGACACGCTGATCGCGCAACGCGCGGCCTATGATGCCGTGCGGGCCAAGACGATTCTGGATCTGCAACCGTTCCGCAAGACTGTAACGGCGACGGATGAGGCCGCCGGGCTTGAGATCACCTTGATCGACCTCAGCCCGAAGGTGGGGGCGTGGTTCCTGCTGCAAACGCGCGCTGGCGCGAAACAGGTGCCGGTCAGCTATCATCTGGAGAACCCCGCGCCCGGAACACGGCAGGTGACGCTGGATCTGAACGGCCCGGCGCTGGTGGTGGATGGGGTCCGCTGCCGCCCTTGGGCCGACGAGGGGCTTCTCAAGGCGCGCCAGACCGGGCTTGGCTATGCGCCGATCTGTGACGGCAAGCTGTATCTGCGCAACAAGATCAGCGGCGCGTACACCACGTTGGAGGCCACCGCAGAGTTTCTGCGCGACAATGTCTGGGGCGGCGAGAATATCGTGCGGTTCGTACGTGACAATTTCTTCAAGGATTCGCAGTTGGAAACCGGCGATGCGGTCGGACAGATCGCGACCGGGCCGGCGGCCGGACCCGCGCCGATGTTGACCAATTTCGAGTCTGGCGAGCGACCGGTGATCGCGACGCTGCTGGATATGGCGATCAAGGGGGGGGACCCGAGGCGAATGGCGGTCGGGGCGTGGTATCCCGTCACCGGCGTGCCCGGCGTCTTCGCCAGTACGTTCCAGCCCCGCTATGTCGCGGATGCGGTGATGCAGGGGCCGGGCACCGCGAACCGGCTAGACGGGATCGAGGCGCGCGCCACCGGCTATATGATCGGCTTCGACATGGGACAATTCGACATCGGCTATGCGGTGGGCACCGATCATCCCTCGCTTGGCTGGTCGCCGCGCCCGCCGTGGAATGTGCGCCCCAAGGGCCTGCCGGGACCGGATGGGGTAAGCCGACCCGATCCGCTGGTGATGCTGGGCATGGTCAATCCCGAGATCGCCAACAAGGCCGTGGCCACCTTTACCGGCGGGTTCAAGCGCCAGCATGGCGCGTTCAAATATGGCGACATGGCCGGGTTCAACTATGGTCATCACTATGGGTTCGTTGAAAAGGGCGTCGTGCTCAGCAAGCTTTGGCCGGGGCTGTCGACCCTGTTTGAACTGACCGACGGCAGCCTGCATATGAAAACATGGACGGCAGCGGACGACGCCTTGCTGCCACAGATCCGCTTTGCCCGTCAGAACGGCGTGCCGATCCTTGAGACCGATCCCGAAACCGGCATGGGCATTCCGGGCGACCGGGTTACAAAATGGGGGCCGGGCAATTGGTCGGGGTCGGCCGACGCAGATCTGCGCACCCTGCGCGCCGGGGCCTGCATGGCCCGCGCGCAGGGCACGCGCTATCTGATCTATGGCTATTTCTCGACCGCCACGCCCTCGGCAATGGCGCGCACCTTTCAGGCCTATGGCTGTGACTATGCCATGTTGCTGGACATGAACGCGCTGGAGCACACCTATCTTGCGGTCTATGCGCGCCAGGGCGGTCAGGTCCATGTGGAGCATCTGGTGCCTGGCATGGCGCTGATCGAGAAGAAGATGCGCGATGGCACCATCCTGCCGCGGTTCATCGGCTTTGCCGACAATCGCGACCTGTTCTATCTGACCCGAAAGGAGCCATAGACATGATCCGTGCAAAACTTGTCGCCGGGATGATCGCGCTGGCCGGTTTGACCGCGCCCGCGGCCGCCCAGACCACATTGCAACAGGCCAACGCGGTGCTGTTTCAGCAGTTGGAACAGGTGCATCGCCTGTCCTCGGCGCAGATGACCCGGGTACAGGAGATCTTTGCCCGGTCCGGCTACATGGGGCAGGGCAACCCCAAGATCACCCGCCACCCGATGACGCCGGAGCAATGCCAAGCGCGCATCCCCTCGGGCGGTTATGACAACGCCCGCAACACCCGGATCTGCGGCGACAAGTACATGGCACCGCTGTATGATCCGCGCACCGAAAGCGCCAGCGATGCCCGCGCCTGTATCGACCAGTTCGAGTTTCCCAACATTCCCTGCACCTATCCGGTGGTCTGGGTAAAGGCCAAGGAGGCCGCCGAGGTCTGCGCCGCCGTGGGCAAGCGGCTGTGTGATGCGCATGAATGGGAGGGCGCCTGCGCCGGGGCGCTGGAGCCGCCCGATTACCCCTTTGGCGCCGGCTCGGTCGCTGCGATGCGCGCGATCCACAACAGGAAATACGAAGCCAGCGCCAGTTGGGCCTATGGGCCCGCCTTTCAACGCGGCATCTGTGCCCAGAACAGCACCAAAAGCGCCTCTTGCGGTGGCGGTGGCTTTAATTCCTGCGGCTCGAACACCTATCCCACCGGCGCGTTCCCGGGCTGCGTCAGCAAGCTGGGGGTTTATGACCAACACGGCAACGCGGCCGAGCATATGAACCTGCCGATGGCACCCGACCAGATGTCGAGCCGCGGCAGCACGAAGCTGGGCGTGACCGAGATGAAAGGCAGCTGGTTCATCTTTGACAAATATCGCGCCCATCCCGATTGGTGCCGCTGGCGCGCCCCATTCTGGCATGGCACCCGGGTGATGGCGGCGGGCAGCCACGCAAATTACCATTTGGGGTTCCGCTGCTGCAAAACCATCAAGTGACGGGGAGGGTCTGACACGCGCCGACCTGCATGTCCCAAGACAGCACCAGAAACAGTAAACGGGCGCTCAATGAGCGCCCGTTTGCATTGAATTCCGTCGTTTTCGGTAAAGGCCGTCTCCTCAGTACAGGCTGGCTCAGTACAGGCTGGCAAGCAGCCGTTCTGCATTGCCGATCGGGCCTTCGCCGCTGACGATCCGCGACAGGTCGCGGTCTTGCATGATGTCCGACAGCGACACTTGCTTGCCATTGATAAAGGCAGTGCGGCTGACCAACCGTACGCCGTGGCTGTAATCGGCATAGGACGCCCCATGCACGGTGCTGAGCGGTTGGATAGGCTTGCCATTGATCCGGTGCCAGCCGTAGATCGCAACGCGCCCCGGTTTGGACAGCAGCCGGTTGGTCAGCACGATATCTTTCTTCTGCCCGGCAGTCAGGGCGGTGGGTTCATGGCTGATCTGGGCGCGTTGGCGCGCCACGGTGTGATCATGTTCGACAAGATAGGCGGTCGAACTCATCTGGCTTCCCGGGGTCATCGGACTGGGGGCGACATGCACCTTGGCCTGACGATAGATCGCATCGACCATCTTGGGGGTCGGCAACAGGAAGCCCATTTCGCTTGCCACGCGCGCGGCGCCGGCCAGGCCCATCGGCACCCGCACGAAATCGCGGTCATTGCCGACAGAAAGATAATCGGGCGTGACGCAGATGGTGATCAAGACCTGCGCCCCATCGGCCAGCTTTCCGGCCAGGGTCACCGGGGTCAGATCGCGCAGGAACGCGGGCAGGTTGCCCGACAACACCTGATCGACAATGGCCTTGTCGCGCGCCGGCCCGCTGGCCGACATGAGCTGTTTCATCACCGCACTGCCTGAAGGCGCGCGCGAGGTCCGCTGCGGCATCTCTTGCGAAAGCGGGGCGGCGCAGCTTGCGCTCACAGCACGGGCTTCAGTGGCGGCATGGGCGGCGGGGATCGGAGCGAGGGCGACCAAAGCAGCCCCCAGAACGGGGGCCGCGGCAAGCCGCAGCATCGACGGAAACAGCATGGGCAATTCCTGCTCTGATGGGTAAATCCTCAATCCTGCCTTTGTTGCCCGGACGCGGCTTTGCCTCAACCCATCGCAGCCCGCGTGGAATTTTCTGCGCGAGTTTCTGCCAAACCGGGGGGAGCTGCGCGGATTCCTGCCCAGAACCGGGCACCAGACACTCGGCACCAAAACCGTGCGCTTGTCGCCCGGGCATCAAAAGGGGCAAGGGAGGAGCCGAACGGGGGAGCGAAGGCTATGGTCCCTCCGGCGCAGGACCTCGGGATCAGCGGGTGCCGATCGCCTCCAGCGTTGCAAGCAAGGTCTCACCTACGCCGCCCAAGCGCAACGCCTCGACCATTTGCAGGCTGATCGAGCCCTCGGTCGCCAAGGCATCGCGCGCTTCTGCAAGCGCGTCGGGTTCACGCCCCATGGCCGCCAGAAAGCCCGAGAAAAGCTGCGTGACATAGAACTCGGCACCGACCCGGTCACCGGTATCCGCAGCCAGCCACTCCGCGCTGCCGGCCATCAGATCAAGCAGGCCGGGAACCATCGCGCAAATCGCGAAATGCTTGTTGAAGGTGCCCTCATCGGAAACCGCGATCACCGGGTTTTCCGGCGCGAAAAGCCGATACATCAACTCCGCGTTGGGAAAGGCGGGCAGGGGGCAGCCGCCCTGTTCGAGAAAGCCCAGCGGGATGGTCATGGTGATGTCGGTGGCTGGCGCGCAAAGGTTGCGCAAATCGGCCAGCGAGATTCCGGCCATCACCGAGACGATGCGATGATCCGGGCGCAGCGTCAGCCCGGCGATGATCTCGGGCGCGACCTGCGGGCGCAGGCACAGGAACACGATCTCGGAGCGATCCAGCACATCCTGATTGGGAACGACCAACGCGCCATGTTCATCCGCAAGCGCGGCGGCAAGCACGGCGTTGCGCTCGGAAACAAGGATATCATGGCCTGTGCGGGCAAGGAACCGCGCCATCGGCGCTGCGATCTGTCCGGTTCCAAGAAATCCGATACGGCTCATGTGTGGTGTACTCCTGTGTCGCCATCCATCGCGGTCATCATAGCCGAAACGGACGCTGTGTCGCATTCAACTGCTATGGACCATTCGGAGCACTGTAACACCCGGAGATCGTTCGACAAACCACCCCATTTCCAGTGAAAGGCAGGGCTGCGTCAGACGCATGGCTGTTTTTGGGTCGGCGCGAAGGGGAGATGTGAAAATGAACGGCCTGTCGTCTGCTATAGCAATAACTTATCGCGCAGCCGGGGAAATGAAATGGTCTTGCTCTGCCGCCCGCCGTAACCAGAACGCAACTGCAACCGTGCCGGGAGGGACCCCCATGACCGACAAGAAGACCGCTCTGGTGATCAGCGCCCACGCCGCCGACTTTGTCTGGCGCTGCGGCGGTGCGATCGCGCTGCATCAGGAGAAGGGCTATGAGGTGACGGTGGCCTGCCTGTCCTATGGCGAGCGCGGCGAGAGCGCCAAGCTGTGGAAACAGGAGGGCATGACGCTGGAACGGGTGAAAGAGGCGCGGCGCGAAGAGGCCAGCAACGCCGCCGCCGCGCTTGGCGTCAACGATATCCGGTTTCTCGATCTGGGCGACTATCCGCTGCGGCTGGATCGCGATGCGCAGGAGCAGATGGTGGATATCATCCGCGAGGTGCAGCCCAAGTGGATGATGAGCCATTCCAAGTGGGATCCCTATAACACCGATCACATGAACACGACGCAGTTTGCGTTGGAGTGCCGGATGATCGCGCAGGCCTGGGGGCATAATCCGGGGCAAAAGGTTCTGGGCGCGCCGCAGCTCTATCTGTTCGAGCCGCATCAGACCGAGCAGATGGAATGGAAGCCCAACGTCTTCCTCGACATCACGCCGGTGTGGGACAAGAAGCGCGCGGCGATCGAATGCATGCAGGGGCAAGAGCACCTGTGGGATTTCTATACCAATGTGGCCGAGAACCGCGGCAACCATTTCCGTCGCAATTCCGGCGGTCAGGCGGGCGGGCGCAACTGCCGCTATGCCGAAGGGTTCCAGATGATCTTTCCGCAAACCGTGGACGAATTGGCATGAGTCGCTATGGCGTGGGAACGCAGGGCGTGGTGGTGCAGGACATCGCGCGCGCCGACCCGGCGGTGATCGCTGGTCTGGGCGAGTGCGGCGTGGCCACGGTGCACGAGGCGCAGGGGCGCAAGGGGTTGCTGGCCCCCTACATGCGGCCGATCTATTCCGGCGCGCGGCTGGCGGCCAGTGCTGTCACGATCTCGGCGCCGCCCTGTGACAACTGGATGATCCATGTGGCGATCGAACAGATCCGTGACGGCGACATTCTGGTGCTGGCCCCGACCTCGCCGTCAGAGGCGGGCTATTTCGGCGATTTGCTGGCAACCTCGGCCCAACATCGCGGCTGTCGCGGGCTGATCATCGACGCCGGTGTGCGCGATATCCGCGATCTGACCGAGATGCAGTTCCCGGTCTGGTCCAAGGCGGTGTTCGCGCAGGGCACGATCAAGGAGACGCTGGGATCAGTCAATGTTCCGGTGGTCTGCGCCGACGCGTTGATCAATCCCGGTGACATCATCGTGGCGGATGACGACGGGGTCTGCGTGGTGCGCCGCGAGGAGGCCGAAACGGTGCTGGAAAAGGCCCGCGCGCGCGAGGCCCTTGAGGCTGAGAAGCGCGCCCGGTTCGAGGCGGGTGAGCTGGGGCTCGACATCTACAAGATGCGCGAGCGACTGGCCGAGAAAGGGTTGAAATACGTCTGAGGTGGAGACAGAGGGCGTGGGGGGCGCTGCCCCCATCGCGGCAAGCCGCGATTCCCCCGGAGTAGTTTTTCCAAGAAGAAGTAAAGGGTTTCGATGACCGACGGCATAGGCTGCATGTGGATGCGGGGGGGCACCTCCAAGGGGGGCTATTTTCTGGCCGGGGATCTGCCCAGTGATGCGACGGCGCGCGATGCGGCACTGTTGTCGATCATGGGCAGCCCCGATCCGCGTCAGATCAATGGCATGGGCGGGGCGGACCCGCTGACCTCCAAGGTGGCGGTGGTCAAGGTATCTGAGCGGCCGGGCGTCGATGTGGATTACCTTTTTCTGCAGGTGTTCGTTGATCGCCCGCTGGTGAGCGATGCGCAGAACTGCGGCAACCTGCTGGCCGGTGTCGGCCCCTTTGCCATCGAGCGCGGGCTGGTGGCGGCGCGCGAGGGCGAGACGCCGGTGACCATCTATATGGAGAACACCGGGCAGGTGGCGCAGGCGCGGGTGCAGACGCCGGGCGGTGTGGTCGCCTATGCGGGGGCGGCGCGGATCGACGGGGTGCCGGGCGAAGCCGCGCCAGTGCCGATCGTGTTCCGCGATACCGCCGGATCAAGCTGCGGCGCGCTGCTGCCCACCGGCAACGTGGTGGATGTGGTCGAGGGGGTCGCGGTGACGATGATCGACAACGGCATGCCCTGCGTGGTGTTGCGCGCCTCTGACATGGGGATCACCGGCGAGGAGAGCCCCGAGGCGCTTGAGGCGAACGCGGATCTGCGGGCGCGGTTGGAGGCGATCCGGCTGGCCTGTGGGCCGCTGATGAACCTTGGCGATGTTGCCGACACATCGGTGCCCAAGATGAGCATGGTAAGCGCGGCACGGGACGGCGGCGCGATCTCGACCCGCACCTTTATTCCGCATCGTTGCCACAAGGCGATAGGGGTTCTGGGGGCGGTCAGCGTCGCCACTGCCTGTCTGATCGAAGGCACCCCGGCGCATGCGCTGGCCGAGACCGGCGCGGGGGGGGAGCGCAGTTTGGCGGTGGAGCATCCGACCGGAGAGATGACCGTGGTCGCCACGTTGGATAATAGCGGCGCGGTGGTGCAGGCCGGTATTCTGCGCACCGCGCGCAAGCTGATGGATGGGATGGTGTTCCCGCGATAGGGCCGGGTCACTAAGGCTGGGTCATTCGTAGCCGGTCATTTCCAGATAGCCGCGCCCTTTATGGCTGCCGGTGACATGCACCGGCCCCTCCCAATAAGGAAACCGGGTGCCCATCCAGCTTTGCCGGTTGAGCGGCGAAACCTCGATATCGAGTCCGCGTTCGGGCAGGGTGACGCGCCAGCGGATCGGGATCTGCCGCCCCGCCACATCGGCCAGTTCCAGCGGTGCCGCCTGAAATGCTCCGGGGGCGAGCGGCGTGGCGCTGCCATCGGGGGCGATCCATGTCCCGGAGGTGAAATCGCCGCGCGCCCCGCGCAGGCGAAACCCCATGAGCCGGGCACCGCTGTCAAAGCTGAGCGAGAACCAGTCCCAGCCCTCCTGATCCGCCGCCAGCGGCTGCGACGACCATTCTCGGTCAAGCCAGCCCTGACCACTGACCGCGACTGGGCCCGAGGGCAGGGTGAGCGTGCCCTCGATCTTGTAGTGCGGTTGCGAATAATAGTGGCTGGCCTGTCC
Organism: Pseudodonghicola sp.; assembly: GCA_033791545.1. Taxonomy (GTDB): domain Bacteria; phylum Pseudomonadota; class Alphaproteobacteria; order Rhodobacterales; family Rhodobacteraceae; genus Antarcticimicrobium. The sequence continues at coordinate 63,362 of JASJGL010000145.1, forward strand.
GTCGGCGGATTTCACCGAATAGCCGTTGATCCCTTGCAGCACCAACGGCCCCTCGGCGGTAAGCGCAAGGTCATAGGTGAACTCCGCCCCCCGCGCCGTCAGACGCAGGCTGTCGAGATCTTCGCCCATCATCTGCCAATCGTCGATCCAGGCGTCGAAGGGATCGCTGTGCACGCCCGCTTGTCCGATACCGCCGCGCGCCAAGCGTTCGGCGAAAAAGTGATGCTGGGGCGTGGTGGCGGCGGCGTGGCCCATCCAGATCTGAGGGCTGGTCCAGCCTTCGGCTTCTCCGGGGGTAAGAGCCGTGCGGAATAGCGTCCATTGCACGCCATAGTCGGTGCCGTCGGGGCCGGTAAGATTGGCGGTCAGATACCACCATTCGATGCGGAAGTCCGGATGCGGGCCGTGGTCGCGGGGAAAGCTGAGGCGGGTCTCGGGCGAGGGCGTGGCAAAGCCCTCGGCCGCCGCGGTGCTGCCGAGCCCGGCAAAGCCCTGTGCCCCTGCGGGCCGCGCCGCCAGCAGAGTCAGCGCGAGGATCAAGACCAGTCTAGCGAGCATTGGCAAAGACCTTGAGCAATTCCGAGGGCGGCAGGCGATAGAGGCGGCGCGCGGGCAGGGCGGCGGCCAGCCCGGCGGCCAGCAGCGCCAACACAAACAGCCGCAGCCAGTCGAGCGGAAACAGGAACATGGGCAAGCGCCAGCCAAAGGCCTGCACATTGATCACCGCCAGCAGCACCCAGGCCAGCGCCAACCCCAGCGGCAGCGCCAGAAGCGCGGTGAACGTGGCCAGCAGCAGGCTGCGCGCCAGCTCCAACCGGGCCAATCGCCCGCGCGTCAGCCCCAGCGCCCAGACCGGGGCCAGTTGCGGCAGGCGCAGAGACCACAGGGTGAGCAGACTGGTCAGGATGGCAAAACCCGCCACCCCGAGGGTCAGCAGATTGAGCGCGCCGGTCACCACGAAGGTCTTGTCAAACACGGCAAGCGAGCGCGATTTAAGCCCCGCCTGATCGATCAGGGCGCTGGCGGGCAGGTCGAATTTGGCGCGCAGGGCCTCGATCAGATCCGGCACCGCACCGGGCGCGATCCGTACACCAAAGCGGCGGTTTGGTACAGCGCGGGCATGGGCCAACAGCGCCGGTAGCGCGGTGATCGCCTGCCCGGTCGGGTTGCCGTAATCGGAATAGATCCCGGCGACGGGCAACACCCAGCCGGGCGCAAGCTGGACCGCGTCGCCGGTCCAGAGATCGGCGCGGCGGGCAAGTTGTTCGTTGATAAAGACGGCCTGACCGGCGTTGACCTGTGCCCAGGCGTCCGGCCCGTGCTCCAGCAGCGGCCAGTTGTCGCGATAGGTCGGGTGATCAACCACGCCATAGACCGTGACCGGATTGCCCTGCACCGTGAACTCCGCCGCGCGGATCGGCAGCACCGCATCACTGCGCGGGGCCAGCCAGCGGACGATCTCGGCGCCTTGCGCGTCATCACGGGCGGTCAGATAGAGCTCAGACACCAGCCGCTGGTCGAGCCAGCCGGTAAAGGTCAGCCGAAAGCTGGAGACCATGGTGCCGACCCCGATATTGGCGGCCAAAGCCAGCAGCAGCGCCATCAGCGCCAGCCCGATGCCCGGCAGTTGCGCTCGGGTATCGGCCCAAAGCCATTCCCCAAGCGGCCCGCGCGTCAGGTGCCGCCCCAGGCCCAGCAGCGCGGCCAGAATCGGGGGGAGTAGCAGCGCCGCCCCCAGCATCAGCCCGCCGATCAGGGCAAAGCCGCCGATCAGCCCCTTGACCAGCCCCAAGGCGGCAATCCCCGAAGCGATCAACCCCAGCCCGGCCAGCGCCATGCGGCGATCGCCCTGCGCCGCGCGCTGGGCCCAAGCCTGCAACCCCGGCGCGGAGAGCAGCGGCATCCGCAGCATCCGCCAAAGCGCCTGTGCGCTGGCGGCTAGCGTTCCGAGCAGCGCCATGGCAAGCCCGCCTGCGATCCAGGATGGGCGCAGCGACAGCCCACCCGCCACCGGCGCGCCATACAGCCCGCGCAAGGTCGCTGCCACATCCGGCAGCAAGGCCGCCGCCACCAGATAGCCCAGCCCCAGCCCCAACAGCCCGCCGACCAGCGCCAAAGCCAAAAGCTCGGCCAGCATCAGCCCTGCAAGCAGCCGCACCGGCAGACCCAGCGCGCGCAGGGTGCGCACCATGGCGCGGCGTTGCTCAAAGGCGAGCCCCACGGTGCCATGCACGATGAACAGGCCAACGGCAAAGGACAGAAGCCCGAAGGCGGTGAGGTTCAAATGAAAACTGTCGGTCAAGCGCGCGGTGTCAGCCCCGGCGCGCGAGGCACGGCGCTGCAGATCCGGCGCAAGCTGGTCCAGCGGGGTCAGCTGCATCGGCTGCTGCGGCAGGATCAACAGCCGGTCTATCTGACCCGGGCGGGCCAGCAGGCGTTCGGCAAGGCCGATATCGGTGATCACCATGCCCGGCGGAACGCTGTCGCTGGCGCGAAGCGGCGGCAGGCCGGGAACATCGCTTAAGGCCGCGACAAGCTCTGGCGGTGCCAGCAGCAGGCCGCGCTGTGTCAACATCTGTGCCAGCACGGCCTGATCCGCCTGCATCGCCGCCTCGAACGCCGGCAGCGGCGGATGGGTGAGCGGATCAAGGCCAAGCAGCGTGACCTGTTCCTCGCCCAGCCGCGTGCGGCCCTCCAACACCGGAGAGAGCTGCCAACCGGCCCGGCGCAGCGCCACATAGCGGGCCCGCGACATCGGGCCGCCCGGGGCCTCGAGCACATCAAGCGTGGCGCCGCCGATCTGTGACGCGGCGCGGGCATAGCTGGCGCGCGCCTCGGCATTGATTGCCTGCACTGCCGACCACAGCGCGGTAGCCAGCGCCAGCCCGGCCAGCAGCGTTCCCAGTTGCAGCGGATGCCGCCGCCAATGCGAGGCCAGCGCCTGACAGGCCGCGCCGATCATGCGATGCGCCCGCCACTAAGATGGGCGCGGCGGTCAAGCCGTGCGGCGATCCGTTCGGAATGGGTGACAAGGAACAGCGCGGGACCGCTGTCGCGCACAAGCTCCAGCATCAGATCCAACACCGCATTGCTGGCGGTCTCGTCCAGATTGCCGGTGGGTTCGTCCGCAAGCAGCAGCGCGGGCCGTGCCGCCAGCGCCCTGCCAATGGCAACGCGTTGCTGCTGTCCGCCAGAAAGCTGTTCGGGATAGCGCGCGCCAAGCTCCCCCAGACCCAGCCGCTCGGTCAGATCCTTGGTCCATGCCGGATCCTGACGCCCCGCGAGCCGGGCATGAAAGCTGAGGTTTTGTGCCACGGTGAGCGAGGGGATCAGGTTGAACTGTTGAAACACCAGCGCCACGCAGCCCCGGCGCAGCGCGGCGCGCCCGCTGTCATCCAGCCTGGACAACCGCGTTCCGTCGAGGGTGATTTCACCGTTGTCAAATCCGTCCAGTGCGCCAGCAAGGTGCAGCAACGTGCTTTTGCCGCTGCCACTTTCGCCGGTGAGCGCCAAGGTTTCGCCCGCATCAAGGTGCAGCGACACGCCCTGCAGCACCGGGCGCGCGCCGGGGTAAGTCTTGCTCACGTTCTCGATCTGCAACATGGCAGCCTCCTGTGCGGCGGGGTTTGCGCGACTGGCGTGGTATGCCCCATCTCCAACCCCGCCATCAATTGGCCCTCAGGCCAGTGCTGTCCAGCCCCCGGACCGGTCGATTGGGCGGATTGCCGCGTTTCGCCGCAGCGGGCGCAGGCTCCGCATTGACCCCGCACCGGTTCCCGGGTGAGGTGGGGATATGACCCGTTTCCTGCCGTTTCTGGCCCCGCTGTTTGTCGCTCTTATCGCTGCCCCGACCGCCTCGTCCGCTCAGGCGGGCGAGCGGGAGGAGCTCTGCCGCGCGCAGGCCGAACGGCTCAGCGGATACCGCCCACGCGCGCTCGAGGCTGAGGCGGGCGGGGTCAAGTTCAGCCTCAGCGGGTCAGTCGCGCTCGGGGTATCGCGCAGCCGGGGCACGGCTACACCCGCCGCGCCCCCCTATGCCGGGGAGGCCCATCGCGAACGGTTCGAAGCAAAGCGCAATCAGAAACGGGCGGACAGTTTCCAACGCTTCTTTGAGGCCTGCAGGCGGGAAACAAAGATTAAGTGATACTTTTAAAGCGCTTTAAAATTGCATATTTACAATACATTGAAGATAAGTATTAAAGCAATGGTGAAAGCAGTCGCGCCACCGGTGCGCCATAGCGGATCAGGGCCGATTGTTGTGCGATCCGTTCTTTCA
>JASJGL010000146.1:0-26825 GCA_033791545.1 Pseudodonghicola sp.
CCTGTTGGAAAGCTATTACGACGTTCTGTGCGTTGAACTACTAAAAAAGTTCCCAGTCGCGTATCTAACTCTGCTTTGTCGCTTTGAACAGCAGGCTGGGGTTTTCGACGGCGCGACGTCTCAGATGTCAAGCGTATCAAAGGCTTCAAGGATGGCATCGAACGCGATGGTGGTGAGGAGGATCCCCATGACGCGGGAGATCACGGAAGCTCCGGTATCGCCAAACAGACGATGGATGACAGTGGCCCGAGAAGCGGCACCAGCATCAGCGTGAGCAAGAGGATGACAATACCTGCCGTGATCGCTTGTTCAGCAAAGATGTTGGAGCCCTTTTTGGTCAGAAAGACGATGGCGAACATTGCGCCTGGTGATGCGAAATAGGGCATCGCGAGCGGGGATCGACGCAAGCAGCATGGCTTTCGCTGGGCACACGGACTGCACTGGTCGTTCTATGCGTGCGATGCGGGGTCACCTTCTGACCTTGCAGGAAGGGGTTTCCGAGGCGCAGTTCCGGGAAATGACGCAGGCGAAGGTGCAGCTTGTCGTGCCCGAACCGCTGATCGGTAAATTCCCTGCCAGCATTCGGGCGGACATTCAGACGCTTGAGAGTTTCATGGGCGATTTGCGCTTGCTCGTTTCCTGACACAGAGCGAAGACACCATCACGCTTTGAGGCTGGCCGAGTAGCCGTCCTTAGTGGCGAAAATCTATGACAACACTCTTATAAAAGAAAGGGGGGAGCGGATATCGTGCTGTCATCAGCGCCGGGGGCACTTTTCCCCAGCTTCTGCGCTTTTTCAGGGGCGCGAAAACCAAGCCCGCAAGAGCCTACGCCTCATGCCGTGCCGGTGGCCGGGATTGAAGCGCGAAACCTCATTTTTGTTACCCCAGATGTTACCCCGGGGTAAAACCCGCCAATGACCTCAAAAATAAAAAAGCCCTCAAGTCATTGAGACTTAAGGGCTTTTTATGGCTCCGGCGGTAGGGATCGAACCTACGACCAATTGATTAACAGTCAACTGCTCTACCGCTGAGCTACGCCGGAACGGTCTGGGCGATATAGCAATCAGGTTTTGCCTCGTCCAGAGGATATTGCAGGAAAGTTCAAAAAACTTTTCCTGCGGTGGCATTGGTCTCAGGATAGCCGCTTGAATGTGGCGAGAGCGGCCAGTTCACCCTGGGGGGAGACGCGATTTTGTTGTGCCAGATCAATCAGGTGGGCAAAGACGTTGCGCTCTGCCGCGCCCAGCAGGGCGGGTGGGGTTTCGGTGTAGATCCGTTCGGCCAGGGACCGGGCGGTGGCCGCGCCGGTCTCGAGCGCGTGCAGGATCTCAGCCTCGCGTGCGAGGCGGTGTTCGATCAGCCAGTCAAGCCGCCCGGAGGGGCTTTCGACCGGAGCGCCGTGGCCGGGGTGGAACGCCTCCCAGTTGCGGGCGCGTAGGCGCCGGCACGAGGCCATGAAATCGGTCAGATCGCCGTCCGGGGGTGAGACCAGCGAACTGGCCCAGCCCATCACGTGATCCGCGGTGAAACACATCCCGCCCCAGCCCAAAGCGATGTGATTGCCCAAGTGGCCGGGGGTGTGGATCACCTCCAGTGACCAGTCGTCGCCCTCGATGATCTCGCCGTCCGTGACCACGCGGTCGGGGGCGAAATCGCGGTCGATCCCTTCGCCGCCCCCGGCGATGCCGCCTGCAGCCAGTTCGGACATGATGGCGCTGCGTCCAGCCTCGGCCCCACCAAAGGCAATCACCGGGGCACCGGTCCGCTCGGACAGGGGGCGGGCGAGGGGAGAGTGATCGAGATGCGAGTGGGTGACGATGATATGGCTGATGCTTTGCCCCGGCTCCAGTGCGGCAAGGACCGCCTCCAGATGCGTCTCGCTCATCGGGCCGGGGTCGATCACCGCCAGCTCCCGGGTGCCGATCAGATAGGTGTTGGTGCCGCGATAGGTCATCGGCGAAGGATTGGGCGCAAGCACCCGGCGCAGCCCGTCGGCGAGCCGGACCGGGGCACCGGGGGTCGGGTCAAAATCATCGGGGGGTTGGGTCATGTCTTTCGCTCCTTGGCTGCGCCCGCTAGGCTTAGCGCATGTCGTTCCTATGGCTCAAACACTATATGCCGCGCAGCCTGTATGGTCGGGCCGCTCTGATCCTGCTGTTGCCGGTGGTCGTGCTGACGCTGGTGGTCTCGGTGGCGTTTATCCAGAACCATTTGCAGGGCATTATCCGGCAGATGACCGGGACGGTGCAGCGCGAGATCACCTTTGTTACCACGCGCGCGAATGCGGCCCTGGACCGCGAAGCAGCCCTGGAAGACCTGGCGCCGCTGCTGCCGGCGTTGCAGATGCAGCTGCGTTTTGTCGCACAGGACGAGGTGCCGAAGCAGGACCAAATCCGCTGGTTCGATTTTTCCGGCGGCTATGTGCGCACGCTTCTACGGGCAGCGATCCCGGAGGTGCGGGGGGTGCGGTTCAATGACGATTCGTCCGTGCAGGTTTTCGTCGATACCGGACAAGGGCCGCTGGAGATCGGATTCAGCCGCAGTCGTGTCACAGTCGGCGCGCCGCATCAGTTGATCGTGACAATGCTGTTCTTCGCGCTGTTGATGACGGTGATCGCCTTCCTCTATCTGCGCAATCAGTTGCGCCCGATCACCCGGCTTGCGGATGCGGCGCAGGCGTTTGGCCGGGGCCGGGCCGAGCCCTATCGCCCCGGCGGTGCGATGGAGGTGCGGGCCGCAGGCAGCGCTTTTCTCGATATGCGCGCCCGGATCGAGCGGCAGATCGAGCAGCGCACGCTGATGCTGTCCGGGGTGAGCCACGATCTTCGTACCCCCCTGACGCGGCTGAAGCTGGGGCTGTCGATGCTGGACGATGAGGCGGAGGCTGCGCCGCTCTTGCGCGATGTGGACGACATGCAGCGGCTTCTGGATACGTTCCTGGAGTTCTCTCGCGGTGCGGCAGCGGGCGAGGCAGAGCCGACCGATCCGCTCGCGCTGGTGCGCGGCATCGTTGCGGATGCACAGCGCGCAGACAAGCCGGTGCAACTGGGCGCGCTCAAGGGCGCGGGCGAGGTATTGCTCAAACCGCTGTCGATCCGGCGCGCGGTTGAGAACCTGATCGACAACGCGGTGCGCTATGGCAGCCGGGCGGTGGTCTCGGTCACGCTCAGTGACAAGGCGCTGCTCATCCAGGTCGAGGATGACGGGCCGGGCATCCCGCCAGAGCAGCGGGAAGAGGCGCTGATCCCCTTTGCCCGGCTGGACCCGGCGCGCAATCAGAACCGCGGCAGCGGCGTCGGTCTGGGGCTTGCCATTGCCAAGGACGTGGCCCGCGCCCATGGCGGCGCGCTGCGTCTGGGCAAAAGCGAGGCCCTGGGTGGGCTAAAGGCGGATATCGTGATCGGGCGGTAAGGGGCGGGCGGTACCCGGCGGAGAGGCCGGGGAGTAGTGCCATCGGTCGTTTTGCGCCCGGCAACTGAGAGGGAACTGAAACGTCAGCTGTCCTGCGCCCCTTCAACGGGTGGAAGTGTTCGAGCTTTGCAACAGGTGGCGGGTATAGGGCGACTTGGCCTCAAGCCGTCGCATGACCTCGCCCCCCAGACCTTCGGCGAACCTGCCGTCTTTCATCACAGCGATCCGTTCACACATATGGCCGGCGACGCCCAGATCATGCGAAACCATGATATAGGTCAGCTTATGCTCGCGGCGCTGATCCACCAAAAGGTTGAGGATCTCTGCCTGAACCGAGACACCCAGCGCGGCGGTCGGATCGTCTGCAATCTGGATTTCCGGGGCCGGCAGGAGCATCATGGCAATCGTGATCCGCTGGCCGATCCCGCCTGCAACCTCCTGCGGATAAAGCATATAGACCCGTTCTGGATCGCGGATTTCCACTTCGTCCAGCATGGTCAAGGCGCGGCCGCGCGCCTTGCTGCGCAAACACGCTGATGTGCCAGCAGGGCCTCGACCATCTGCTGACCGACGCTCATCACCGGGGGCCGCGAAAACTTGGGGCCCTGCATGATCATCGACACGCGCCCGCCGCGCAGCTTTCGCATGGGGTTCTCCGGCGCCCTCAGTATATCTTCGTCGTTCAGTTCCAACCTGTACGCCTGATCATGTCGAGCGGGCGGATCAACCGAAGGACGGCACGGCCAGCCATGGATTTTCCAGAACCGCTTTCGCCAACGATGCCCGGCCGTTCCTTGCCCCGCGTGAACGAGATAACGCGCAGGGTCGCAACAATGCCGGACCGGGTGCCGGACCGACCCCAAAGACTTTCGACATCTGGAAGCGGGGCCTGCGTCACAGTCGGGATAGCCCGACTCAGCAAGCGTGGCTTGGCAGCTGATATCCCTCACCCAGATCGAGCGAGTCAAAATTTGCCAGCTTCTTTTGGTCGTTGCGGCTGACGTCGGTGCCTACAAATTCAAAGCTTTCCGCCGGATCAAAGGTCTTGATGTCATCAAACCGGTTGGCAATGACCAACATGTTCGACGGTATGTTCGGGCGGTGTTTCCGCAAAGTCTGGCGCGGCGGGGCCGACGGACAGAAGCGACGCGACAGCCTCGGCAACACACGATTATTTCAGGGCAAAACGCCTTGTTTCACTTTTATGCGCCCCAGGTTTTCCGAAGGACCCTGAGCCAGTTTGCATGGGTGATCTTGGTCATCAGCCTCTCATCCACACCATGCGACCGCAGTGCGGTACGCAGGCGGGGCAGGCCCGCGCAATCCCCGATTGGCTTGGGAACCAGCGCGCCGTCGAAATCAGACCCGAAGCCGACTCGGTTCTCCCCCAATCTGGTGACCAGATGGTCAAAGTGTCGAAGTGCGATGTCAAGTTCAAACTCGGCATCCATCTGCCCGTCGGGGCGCAGAAAAGCGCTGGCGAAATTGATGCCCACCATGCCGTCACTGTCCCGGATCATGTCCAGTTGACGGTCTGTCAGGTTGCGCGCATGGGGGCAGACGGCCCAGGCGTTGGAATGGGTCGCGACCAGCGGCGCGTCAGAGATCCGCGCCACATCCTCGACGCCTTTCGCGTTGAGGTGGGACAGATCCACCATGATTTTCAACTGGTTACATTCCCGGATCAGGGCCTTGCCAGCATCGCTCAACCCCGGCCCGATGTCAGGGTCAGACGGGTATCGGAACGGCACGCCATGGCCCCAGATCGTCTCGCGGCTCCAGACCGGCCCGAGCGAGCGCAGCCCGCGTGTATGCCACATGTGCAAGCGCTTGAACTCGCGATCGATGGCCTCTGCGCCCTCGATATGGATGACGGCGGCCATCTCTTCGGCGGGTAATGCGGCTTCGACCTCCGCGGCGGTCTGGCAGATGCGCACCGCCCCGGCCTCGACCAGCGCGTCCATCGCCGCAAAACCGCGTTCGGTCCAGGCCGCGGCAATGTCCTCTGGCACCATGTCGGGCAAGGGAACGTCATAGCGCGGGTTTCGCATCTCGTCATGGCGCACCGCCTTGTTGCCGGGGCTTGGCACAAAGATCGCGAACATTCCGCCGCCAAAGCCGCCGCGCTGTGCCCGCGGTTTGTCGATATGGCCGTCAGACAGGCCCAAAGCCACGCCCTTGGCGGTAACCGCGTTGTTCAGCAGGCGCAGCAGCAGGTCATTGTGGCCGTCGAAGACGGGGAAATCGGTCATGGTGTCTCCAGTGACAGTTTGAAGCCGACATGGGTCGGTTGGAACCCGGCGCTTTCATAGAAACGATGCGCGTCGCCTTGTCTGGCGGATCTGATGGACAGGTTACGGCGTGTCATGCTGAAAGCTTTGGTGAATACGCAGCGATGCGCAATATGAATTGCGCGAAATTCCTGTCGGCGGCGGTGCCCGAATGCGACAGGAGGACTCTCAGTTCCAGCATGTGTTAGCGCATTGGTACTCTCGGGCTGGGGCTTAATTTTGCGCATTGGCTTGGGTGTTCTGTTCGCAAGAGAGATCCGCGCCGCTTGAACTCTATCGGGCCCTGTTCAAAGGTTGGGGCGCCGCTTTTGTTGCATAGCACCGCGCGCGGGACCGGACAGGTGCCCCCGCGCACCACAAAATAGGACGCGCTTGTTGGGACGGACAGATCAGGACAACTGCCTTCGGATCCCCAACCGGACCGCCCGCGCGCTCTGGCTGTCCTCTCAGGGGGTAGGGCGCGCACCGACAGGCCCGCTTGATGTGCTGGAGATCATCCGCCAGTTGGGGTTCGTGCAACTGGATTCAATTCAGGTCGTTGCCCGCGCGCACCACCATATTTTATGGAGCCGAAACCAGAATTACCGCGAGCCGATGCTGGATCGCTTGCTGGCCCGAGACCGCAGTGTTTTTGAGCATTTTACCCATGATGCCTCGGTGCTTCCGATGGAATTCCTGCCGATGTGGCGCCGCCAGTTTCGCCGCAAACAAGACCAGATGGGCAAGGCGGGCTGGTTCAAGGGCCTGCCAGATGCCTCTGCCCGACAGGTCATAAAGGACCGCATCAAGGCCGAGGGCGCGCTTTCGACCCATGCCTTTGATACCAAGGCCGCCGCGCCCGGCCAGATGTGGTCGCGTCCGCCGCACAAGCTGGCGCTTGATTACATGTGGTACAGTGGTGAGCTGGCAACATGCCATCGGGTGAACTTTACCAAGTTCTATGATCTCGCCGAACGGGTGTTTCCCCGCCCTCTGCGCGAGGTATCTTTGCCCGATCATGAGCAGATCAACTGGCTTTGCGAGGCTGCACTGGATCGTATGGGGGTCGCGACCCTGGGCGAGGTGCAGAAATTCTGGGATGCCACGAGCCGGGACGAGGTTGCCAGTTGGGCCAGATCCGCCGGCACACTCCGTCCGGTGGAGATCGAGACAGCGCAGGGGCAGTGGATCAAGGCCATAGCACCTTGGGATATCGAGGATCGGATCGCGGGCCTGTCGGTGCCGACATCCCGGCTGAGGATACTCAACCCGTTCGATCCGGTGATCCGCGACCGCACCCGCCTGAGCCGGTTGTTCGGGTTCGATTACCGGGTGGAAATGTTTGTCCCTGCCACCAAACGCATCTGGGGCTATTACGTGTTCCCGATCCTGGAGGGCGACCGTTTCGTCGGGCGCATCGACCTCAAGGCGGATCGCAAGGTGTCGATTTTGCACGTGCTGAAGCTCTGGCCCGAACCCGGTGTCGCGTGGACCTCTGCCCGGCAGGCCAAACTTGAAGCCGAGTTGGGGCGTCTCGCGCGCTTTATCGGGGTGACAACGGTCTCCGCCGAGGACCAGTGACTCCCTGTGCTTCGGTATCGAGCCGGGCGAGGGGCAGGGTCAGGCGGAATGGCGCAGGGCGTCGTTGAGAGAGATGCGCAGGCGCTCGAATTCCTGCGCCATATCCTCGGCCAACGCGGCGATATCGTCGGCGCTGGAGCCGAGATGCATCTCAAGCCGCAAGGCTGAGACAGCCGCCTGATAGCGGCGGGCAAGACGCGTCGTATCGGCGTCAATGGGCAGTTCCCCGGCGGCCTTGGCCTGTTCGAATACCGCTGCGAATTCGCCCCGCATTTCAATGAGATAGGCGCGCGTGCGCTCTACGATGGCGGGGTCGGTATTGCGCGTATCTACCAGCGTCTTGGTCAGCATACAGGCCTGACGCGCTGCATCATCGGGCGCGAGACTGGCAAAGGAGCGCAGATGCGCCGCCAAACCCGCAAGCGGCGAAGGGGCCGTTGCCAAAAGCGCGCGCAGCCCCTTTCGCGAGGTCTCGAAATAGCGCTCAAGCGCGAGAAGATACAGGTTTTCCTTGCTGGAAAACGCGGCATAAATGCTCCCCGGTTTCATGTTGAGCGCACTCTCGAGATCCTTGAGCGAGGTGGCGTGATAGCCTTTGGCCCAGAACAGGGCCATGGCGGCATTCAGCGCCGCGTCTCGATCATAGGGGGCGGCACGTGCCATTTCGGGTCTCTTCCGGATGGACAAAGAAGGGTGCACAACAGGGTAAACCATTTGGAGCGGTTGCTCAAACTGGCATTTCGGCAAGTTGTTTCAGGATCTGAGTGTAGTTATCGACCCCTTGCGCCCCGGTGACAAGGTGGCGCTGATTGAAAACCACAGCCGGAACGCCCTGAATGCCCTGAGAGACCCAGAATTTTTCCTCGGTGCGCACGTCGTTGGCAAAGCGCTGGTCTTCGAGAACGGCCAGCGCCTCGGCACGGTCGAGCCCGATTTCGGCGGCGATATCCGCCAGCACCGTTGTATTAGACAGGTTGCGCCCGTTGGTGAAATGGGCCGTGAACAGGGCTTGTTTCAGATCGTGCATCTGCCCGGTTTCGTTGGCCCAATGCAGCAGTTGGTGCGCATCAAAGGTGTTGTGCATTCGCATGTCGTCGCCATAGCGGAATTCAAACCCCAGCTCGGCACCGAGCGCGGTCATCTGCTCCCGGCTTTTTGCCGACTGCTCGGGGGTGGAGCCGTATTTCTCGGCCACATGTTCGCGGATATTCTGCCCTTCTGGCGGCATGTCGGGGTTCAGCTCGAACGGGTGCCAGTGGATGTCATGCGCGGTGCCGCTGGCCGCGAGCGCCTGTGCCAACTGACTGTATCCGATGATGCACCATGGGCACATGACATCCGATATGATGTCGATGCGCAGGGGCGGGCGGGTCTCGGTCATGGGGCAATCCTTTCGTCTTGGCCGGGACTGGCGTGCGTGCCGTCGATCCCAAGCCGCGGGTCAGTCAGGTGGAGGATCAGCGATGGCACGTCGCTGTGCAAACGCATTGTCAGGCTCCGTCAAAATGGGGAGAAGGGCGACCGGATCGTACACATCCGGTCGCCGCTTGGTTCAGGCCGCCTTGTCGGCGCGGGTCCAGGCGAGTTTCTGGAACGGCTTGTCGACCGGCGTTTTCGCCAGATGGTTGGTGTAGTTCGACATCACCTTTTGCGAATAGCCAAGGATCACATCAAGAATGTTCTGCTGGGTGAAGCCGGCGTCAAGGAAGGCTTGAACCGCGGCATCATCCACGAAGCCGCGATTGCGGATCAGGAGCAGGGTGAAATCGCGCAAGGCTTCCAGACGCGGCGTCGGCAGCGGGGTCTCGTCGCGCAGCGCGTTGGAGATCGCCTCGTCGACGCCCATGCTCATGGCGATGCCGGTGTGTGCGGGCACGCAATACTCGCACCCGTTCTCGACGTTGATGGTTTGCCAGACGACGGTCAGTTCATCCTTGTCGAAGCTGGAATTGGCGAACAACTCGTGCACGCGCTGATAGGCTTCAAGCAGGCTCGGGGACCCTGCCATGACGGCATGCAGCCCGGGAACGCGACCGAACGCGGCTTTGGATTTTGCCAGCAGCGGCTTGCTGGCTTCCGGGGCGTTGGTCTCGTCGTAGAAGGTGAAGTCGGTCATTGGGATGTCCATCTATCAGGGAGAGGGCAGCGGCCCTCGCGGTCTGTGTTGCGATGACATCCAGATAGGGGTGTTTGAGCGATTACTCAACGGCGACGTTGAGTAATCACTCAAACGTGAGGTTTCCGCACCGGCCCGCTCGGTGCGTCGGGTCTTCAAGAGTGAACCGTGTCTTCAGTAGTGATAGGGTGAGCAGGTCAGCCGTTCGTTTTCATCTTTTCCGATGATCACGATATCCTCGACAAAGGCCGAGCCGACGCCATCATCTGCCAGAAAGGCCTCGACCCCGAACACCATGTTCTCGCGCACGATATCATCAGGCTCTGACATGGTGGTGGAGATGCGGGGCTGTTCGAACGACAGCCCGATCCCATGGCCGTAAAACGGGAAATTCTTCATGATAGCAGACTCGGAGCCCCCGAACGCGGCGGTGAGCCGGTCGCCCTCGGCCGCAACATCGGTGAGGAAAACCCCCGGCCGCATCATCGCGCTCAGCTTTTGCACGATGTCGGCGGTAGCGTCCATCAGCCGCTGTTGGCGCGGGTTGGCGGTGCCGCGGACGGCTGTGCGCCCGGGGTCGAGGTAATAGCCCTGCTGAAACGCGGCATGAACGGTGCCGCGCACAAGATCGCCGGGTGCGGGCGTATCTGCCGAGGCACCAGTCAGCGGAAAGCGATAGTCGTAATCCATCGTGTCGCCGTGATTGGTGCCGATGGCCTGAATTCGCCCCCCACGCGCGACCACGATGCGGGCCGCTTCTGCCGCCGCCTCGCGCTCGCTCATCCCCGAGATCAGGGATGTCATCAGCACATCCGTGGCTTCGGTCGCGGCCTCTCCGGCGATGCGATAGGTGTCAAGCTCTCGCGGGCTTTTGATCGCGCGGGCGCGGCGGACAAGATCGTCGACATCGACCCAGTCAATGTCGGGTGTGGCGTCGCGAAGCTGGCGCCAGTATTTGACCGGGGTAAACCAGCTGCCGCAGAAGGCGACCCGCCCGGTGATCCCGCGCGCATTCAGACGCCGAGCGAGGGACAGAAAGGGATGATTGTCGCAATAGACGGAGTCGATGCTGACAAGATCGCGGCGCGGCTCGGGTTCGTCGATATGCAGTTCGGGGGCTTTGCCCTTTTCCAGAATGATGCCGGAAAAGGCGCGCGCCGACCAGATCCGGGAATCCATTCCGCCGCTGACCGAGTAATGGTTCGACAGGTACAGGATATCGCCGCAGTTATCCGTGGTGCCGCCTCCGCGCCCGATGACCACGGCGGCATCAAACCCGTCGCCGGTCATGATCTGCTCCAGCCGGGTCCAGCGGGCCTCGTATTCATCAAGCGGGAAGTGGCGCAGCATGGGGTCTCCTGTGGGATAAAACGCAGACGGGACGGGCCGGGGCCCGCCCCGCTGCGATAGCGCTTGGATCAGTCTGCAAAGATCGTGCGGATCGGCTGTTTCGGCGCGGGATTCACACCGATAAGCTCTGTCGTCAGCGTTGCATAGGTACCGTCGGCGATCATTTCGGCCAGCGCCGCGTTCACGGCTTTGGCGAGGTTCGGCTTGCCCATCTTGATGGCAAACCCTTTCTGGATCGAGCTGACGGGTTCCTCCACCAGTTGCAGCGGCAGGTTGGATTTCTGGATCGCATAGGCGGCGGCCACGGCATCGGTGATGATGGCATCGACCTGCCCATTGGCGAGATCCTGCATCGCGTCGGATTCCGCCTTGTAGGATTTCACCTCGGCGCCAAGGCTTTCGGCGATCTTGGTCCAGTTGGAAGCAACAAGCCCGCCGACCTTGCGGCCCTTGACCTGTTCGGGGGTGGTGATGTCGCTGTCCTTGCGGACCACGACGCGGCCGCCGGATTCCAGCCAGCCGTCAGAGAAGAGAACCTTTTTCTGGCGCTCTTCGGTGATGTCCATGGCGACTGAGACGATATCGTATTGTTCCGCCTCAAGCCCGATCAGAACGGATTCCCATTTCACGATCACGGGCTTGTATTCCAGCCCGAGCCGCTTGGCGATTTCGCCCATGACGCGGATTTCCAGCCCGTCGAGCTTGCCGTCGGGGGCGCGCATCGAGAACGGCGGGTAGGTGCCTTCGGTGGCGGCGGAGAGCACGCCGGGCTTAAGCAGTTCCAGCGCGCCTGTCTCCTGCGCCTGAGCAGCCCCGAAGGGAAGCAGAAGGACTGCTGAGAGCGCCGCAAGGGTTGTCTTGAGGTTTAGCTTGAGGTTCATGTTGCAAATCCCTGTTTCATTTTGTTTTTTTCGTTGGAGGTCGTTGGTGCGAGAGGGGCACCAAGGGGGGAGAGGCCCGGCGCATCAGCGCGCCGGGTGCGGTCAGTAAAGGCGCGCGTAGCGGCGTTCAAAGAACGCGGCGAGTTGGGTCAGGATCGTTGTCAGCACCAGATAGATGACGGCGACGGCGATATAGAAATCAAACGGTCGGAAGGTGGCCGAGATCAGGGTCTGGGCGTAAAGCGTCAATTCGACCACGGTGATGGTGGACAGAAGCGAGGTGTTCTTCAGCGTCGAGAGCGCCTCATTCGTGATCGAGGGCAGGATGATGCGAAAGACCTGCGGCAGGATGACCGTGCGCATCGTTTCGCGCGGACTGAACCCCAGCGCAAGCGAGGATTCCGTCTGTCCTGCCGGGATCGCGGACAGGCCAGAGCGAATGATTTCAGTCACATAGGCACCGGAGTTGATGGCCAGCGCCAACACCCCCGCCGTATAGGGAGAGAGCCGCACCCCGACCTGAGGCATGCCGAAATAGATGATGAAGATCTGGATCAGCGCTGGTGTGCCGCGAATGAACCAGACGTAAAAGGCCGCGACGCTGCGCACCGCGCGCATGTCCGAGCGTTGCCCCAGCGCGGCGGCGAGGCCGAAAATCCAGCTCACCGCGATCGTCACAAGCGTGAGCCAAAGCACGGTCCAGGCCGCCGACAGAAAGCCGGGGCCATAGACGAGCACGTCATGCGTGAACTCACTCATAGGGTCGGCCCCTTTTTCGCGGTCGCGGTTCTGAGGTCGTCATGCAGGATCGAATGCAGGAATTGCTGCAGACGTGGGCTTTCCGGCGCGCGCAGTACTTTGGACGGGGGGCCTTGTTCACCGATCTCGCCCTGATCGAAGAACAGCACGCGAGAGGAGACATCGCGGGCAAAGGACATCTCATGTGTCACCAGCAGCATGGTCATGCCCTCATCTGCAAGCGAGGCCATGAGTTGCAACACCTCGTTGACCAATTCAGGGTCAAGCGCCGATGTCACCTCGTCAAACAACATCAGGCGCGGCTTCATCGCCAGTGCCCGGGCGATGGCAACGCGCTGTTGCTGCCCGCCCGACAGGCGCATGGGTGAGGCGTCGCGTTTGTCGTAAAGCCCGATCCGATCAAGCAGCGCATCGGCCACTTCGGTCGCCTCGGCGCGCGATTGGCCCAGCACCCCCATGGGGGCATGAATCACGTTTTGCAGCACCGTCTTGTGTGGCCAGAGGTTATAGCTTTGAAACACCATCCCGATGCGCGAGCGCAGCGCTTGAAGTTGACGATCGGTCGGGAAGAAACGGCTGTCGCGGTCAAAGTCGAAAGTCCAGCCTTCGAAATCCATCCGGCCCTTGTCGGCGGGTTCGATGGCGTTGATCGAGCGCAGAAACGTGCTTTTGCCCGAGCCGCTGGCGCCGATGATCGAAACCACCTCGCCCGGAGCGACTTCGAGGTCGATGCCCTTGAGCACGTCCAATGTGCCAAAGCTTTTGCGGATGTCGCGCAGCTTCAGCAAGGGGGGCGGGGCATCCTGGGTCATTCTCAATCCTTGTGTGTCCGGTCTTGTCGGTCCGGTCATCCGGCGGTGTCGATCTGGCCCGGTCTGCGGGTCTGGTCAGGCCGGTGGTATACTGAATCTATGAAATTGCATAGATTTCAGTATACCAGTGGCGCACCAAGACGCATGGCGCGCGCGTATATGCACGTTTTTTAATCAGTTGCGGGGGAAGGGACGCGCCGGGACGCGCCCGCTCGCAGAATCGCGCGCCTCAGAGCTTGGCGGCGCATCTGCTTGCACCGCAGTCTCCGGCGGGACGGACAGGTCTCGACATAGTCTTCCTCAGGGTTTGGCGAAAGGCGCGATGGTGATGCCGTTCTCTTCCAATGCCCTGCGCAGGTTGCGCGCGATCTCTGTTGCGCCGGGTGTGTCGCCGTGGATGCACAGTGTTGCGGGCTCGACCGGCAGGCGCTGTCCTCCGGTGGTGGGGATGACACCGTTCAGCACCATCTCCAGCACCTGATCAAGGCTTTGCTGCGAGTCGTGGATCACGGCCCCGGCTTCGCTGCGCGGAGTCAACTCGCCCGCATCGGTATAGCTGCGGTCGGCGTAGATCTCGCAGGCGACCTGGAGGCCAGCCTTTTCAGCGGCGGCATAGGTTTGCGAATAGGGCAGGGAGACATAGACCAGCATGGGGTCGACCGACTTGACCGCCCGCACACACAGCGCGGCGAGATCGGGGTCGGTGGCCGCCATATTGCCAAGCGCGCCATGGGTTTTCACATGGGTCATCTTGTGCCCCTCGACGGCGCACATACCTTGCATCGCGGCGATCTGATAGATCAGCTGCGCCTCCAGATCGTCGGGATGTTCGCCGGAAATCCGGCGGCGTCCGAAACCATATAGATCGTTGAAGGAGGGGTGCGCCCCCACCGAGACGCCGGCTTTTCGCGCCATCCGGACGGTGTTGCGCATGACCGTAGGGTCGCCCGCGTGAAAGCCGCAGGCCACATTAGCCGAGCTGACAAGGTCTATCATCGCCGCATCGTCACCGATCTTGTAGGCGCCAAAGCTCTCGCCCATGTCGCAGTTCAAATCGAGGGTGCGGGTCATTGTCTGGCCTCCGGGGGCTGTTGCGGGGAATTGCCTAATAATTGGACTATTGGCACATCGTGCGTTTCGATGCGAGCCCGGCTCTTTCAAAGTGGATACAAGTGGTATACCCAAATAACAAGAGAGCGCCACTTCGCGACATCACTGCACCGGTTCAAAAGACATATGACACGGATCGATACAAGACAGCGTAGGACCGTGTCCTTATGACGCCGGTGTTTCACCCTTTCGGGGATCGCGCGCTGAGCGTCTCATTCGGAGAGGGGGTCGACGCCGCGACAAATGATGCCGTGATCGAGCTTGCCGCAGCCTTGGAGACGCGGCCCTTTGTCGGGATGGAAGAGGTGGTTCCGACCTATCGCTCTCTGCTTGTCATCTTTGATCCGCTTTTGATTGGCGGCGCCGAGGTCGAGGCGCAGGTCGCGGCACGGCTGTCAGCGACGACAGGTCGGCTCGGCACGCGACGGCGGTGGCATGTTCCGGTCTGTTACGGGGGCGCGGCAGCGCTGGATCTTGACGATCTTTGTGCTGAGAAGAAGTTGAGCCGGGAAGATCTGATCGCGTTGCATTCCGGGGCCGAGTACCGCGTCTATATGATCGGCTTTGCGCCGGGGTTTGCCTATCTTGGCGGGCTGCCCGAGCGGCTGCACACCCCGCGTTTGCAAAAGCCGCGCCAGTTGGTCCCGGCCGGGGCCATCGGGATCGGCGGGCAGCAAGCCTCGGTCAATTCCGTGGCCGGACCGTCGGGCTGGCGCTTCATCGGGCAGACCCCGCTCAAGGCGTTCGATCCGGCGCGAGAGGAGCCGTTTCTTTTCGCTGCGGGGGATTTGATCCGGTTTACCCCGGTGACAGCGCAAGACTATGAAACCCTGTCCCGCCGCCTTGCCGCCGGGGAGTCTGTGGTCGCGCCCGAGATCGTC
Source organism: Pseudodonghicola sp. (assembly GCA_033791545.1). Lineage (GTDB taxonomy): Bacteria > Pseudomonadota > Alphaproteobacteria > Rhodobacterales > Rhodobacteraceae > Antarcticimicrobium. The sequence continues at coordinate 15,174 of JASJGL010000146.1, forward strand.
GCGCCGGAGGAAAGAGGATGACGCTGGAAATCCTTTCCGCCGGGCCGCTCGTATCGGTTCAGGACCGGGGCCGTCGCGGTCTGCGCCGCTTCGGGGTCTCTGCTGCCGGTCCGATGGATGCTCCGGCCCATGCGCTGGCCAATGCGCTGTGCGGCAACCCGCAAGACACCGCCGTGCTGGAGTTTGCCGGGCTGGGCGGCCAATTCCGTTCGGATCGCCCGCTGCGCTTTGCGGTGACCGGTGGCGATTGCGACATATCCGTTGATGGCACGCCCCTTTCCCCCGACGAGAGTCATCGGCTGGAGGCGGGGCAGGTGCTGAAGATCGGCATGCTCAGGGATGCGGTTTGGGGTTATCTTGCCGTTTCCGGCGGCATTGACACCCCGCTTGTGATGGGCGCACGCAGCACGCATCTGCGCTTTGGTCTTGGCGGGTTGTGCGGGCGCACCTTGAAAGCCGGGGATCGTCTGCCGCTGGGTGAGGAGAGCGGCGCCGATGTGGTGCTGCGCCCCGCCACGCCGCTGCTGCGTCCTCGTTTTGCCGACCCGATCCGCATTCTGCTGGGACCGCAGGACGGTCATTTTGCGCCGCATGTGCTGGAGCGGCTGACGCGCGAAGACTTCACCATCACCGCGCAACGCGATCGCATGGCTAGTATCCTTGACGGGCCTGACATGCCGGCAGAAAGGGGCCACGACATCGTTTCGGACGGGACGGTGCCGGGGGCGATACAGGTGCCCGGATCGGGCCGGCCCATGGTGTTGATGGCCGAATGCCAGACCACCGGTGGTTATCCCAAGATCGCCACCGTGATTTCTGCCGACCTGTCGCGACTGGCACAGATGCCGACCGGAACGCGGCTGCGCTTTACCGTGGTGGAGCGTGCCGCAGCCGAGGCGGCGGCGCGGGCGCAGGCCGCAGACTTGGCGGCTGTGCTGAAGGGGCTTGTGGCGAAACAGGCGGTCACGCTGACATCTGAGTTTCTGCTGTCATGCGATCTTGTTGGCGGCATCCATGATCCTGAATCCATCGCGCCCGAAATCGCACAAAGGGGCGAGACATGAGCGACAGAACCCTTGTTCAACAGGCGCATCGCCGCATCCTTCACATGATCTTGGAGGGCGATCTCAAACCCGGAGAGATCCTGCAAGAGGCCGCGCTTGGGGAGCGGTTGCAGATGTCGCGGACCCCGGTGCGCGAAGCGCTCAAGCGTATTCTCAGCCAAGGTTTGGCCGAGGTGCAGGGCCGCTTTACACGGGTGCGCCGGATCAATGCCGCAGAGGTCGAAGAGATCTTTTTCCTGCGCCTTGCCCTTGAACCCAATTGCGCGCGCGAGGCGATCCAGATCGACCCCGATCTGCTCGACGCGATGGAGGTGCGGACCATTGCCTTGATGCGCCAAGGGCCGGGGGACGAGGACGTGGAGTGGCATACGGACAACGAGTTCCATCAGATGATCGCGCTGGCGGCCGGCAACCGTGCCACGGCGCGGCTGATCGCCAACCTGCACCGGCGCACGGCGATCTTTGATCATACGCTGGTTCCGGCGCGGTTCCTGAAGGGCTGGGCTGACCATCTCGATATTATCGATGCGCTTCGACACAAGGACGGGCTGCGCGCCGAAAAGGCCCTGCGCGCCCATCTTGAAGGCGCGCGCGACGCGATTTTTCGGCGGCTCGAACAGACTGGAACCAGACAGGAGCCTGCGGCATGAAATGCCTTGTCGTGCAACCGATCCATGAGGACGGGCTGGCCATCCTGCGCGCGGCGGGGATCGCGCCGGTGCTTGCGCCGGGGACGGACCCCGACATTCTGGCGCGTATGGTGCGCGGTTGCGACGCTGTGATCACGCGCGATGCCGGCTTCTCGGCCGCCGCGTTCGAGGGGGCGGATCGGCTGCAGGTGGTGGTGGTGCATGGCACCGGGCATGACGCTGTGAACAAAGCCGCCGCCTCCGAAAAAGGCGTGTTGGTCGCCAATACACCGGGGGTCAACGCCCGCTCGGTCGCAGAACATGCGTTGGCCTTGACCTTGGCGCTTGCGCGCGGGGTGAGTGCCGCCGATGCCGCCGAACGCAGCGGCACAGCGGGGTTTCGGGAAAGCCGCACATTTACCGAACTTGAGGGCAAGACCGCGCTCATCATCGGTTGGGGCGCTATCGGCAGCCGGTTTGGCCGGATACTGGACGCGGCCTTTGGTATGCGCATTCTTGTCCATTCGCCCCATGCCCGCGATATCGGCCCCTATACGCGCGCCGCTTCTCTAGAGGCCGGTCTGGGCGCGGCGGATCTGATCTCGCTCCACACCCCGATGCGGGCGGACACCCGGCATATGATGAATGCCGAACGGTTCGCGGCGGTGAAACCCGGCGCGCTGCTGGTGAATCTGGCACGCGCCGGTCTGGTGGACGAGGTGGCGCTGGATGCCGCGCTTGGCTCGGGCCGGATAGGCGGGGCCGGCTTGGACGTGTATTCCCCCGGTGCCGCGCAGGGGCCGTTGGCGCGCCATGGCAACGTGATTTTCACCCCGCACTTGGGCGCCACCACCGAAGAGGCGCTGAGCCGGGTGGCCCGCGCTGCGGCCGGTCATGTGGTAACAGCGCTGTCCGGGGGGCTTCCCACGACCACGCTGAACCCTGAACTCTGGAAGGCCCCGGCATGAGCGATCCTGTCCTCTCTCCCGACATGGTGGCGGTGATCGGCACCACGATCCCCCGTGTTCTGGCCAAGGTGAATGCGCTTTCCGCCCCCGGTCCGGGCTGGACCCGGCCGTCTTACAGCGATCTTGAATCCCAAGCCCATGCGGTGATCGTGGCAGAGGTGCGGGCGCTTGATCTGGACATCAGTCGCGATGCGGCGGGCAATCTGTTTGCCCGCATGGCCGGGCGCGACCGGGCGGCGGCACCGCTGTATATCGGCTCGCATCTTGATACCGTGAGCATGGGCGGTGCCTATGACGGGCAGGCTGGCGTGATCGGTGCGCTGGCGGTGATCGCGGCGCTGCGCAGGGGCGGGATCACACCAGCGAGCGATATCGTCCTGATCGTCACCCGCGCCGAGGAAAGCGTCTGGTTCCCGGTCTCATACATCGGGTCGCGCGCGGCGCTTGGGCGGCTTGAGGTCAAGGATATGGACGCCCCGCGCAGCGATGACGGGCGCAGCCTTGCCGCGCATATGGCGGATCAGGGATATGATGCCGCCGCGGTGCTGGCCCAGACGCCACCTCCCCCGGCGCGCTTTGTCGAGTTTCATATCGAACAGGGCCCGATCCTGTTCAACGCTGGCGAAGCCTATGCGCTTGTCGAGGCGGTGCGCGGCGGGCTGCGCTATCGCGGGGCCGAGGTGCGCGGTGTCTGGGCCCATTCCGGGGCCGCGCCGCGCAACGGGCGCGCCGATGCGGTGGTGGCCTTGGCCGAACTGATCGTGGCGATGAATGTGGTCTGGGACCGGATGTTGGCGGCGGGGCAGGATCTGACCGTGACCTTTGGCCGGGTCGATGCGGCTGGTCCCGCCCATGCCATGGCCAAGGTGGCCGGTCAGGCCGGGTTCTGCCTTGATCTGCGCTCCGACGATCCGGCGACACTGGATGCCGCTGACGTCGCCTTGCGGGCGGAAATCGCGGCGATTGAGGCTGCCCATCCGGGTATCCGGTTTGATCTGGGCCCGCAAACCCGCTCAAAGCCTGCACGGATGTCGCAAAAGATGCTGGACTGGGTTGGCGCTGGCGCAGGGCTGCGCGGGGATCACCCCAGACGGATGCTGTCCGGCGGCGGGCATGATGCCGCCGCCTTTGCCTCCGCCGGGTGGGACAGCGTCATGGTCTTTATCCGTAACTGGGACGGCAGCCATTGCCCCGAAGAGGGCATGGACATTGCCGATCTTGCCGCTGCGGTCGAGGCGGTCACGCTTGCCCTGTTGGGGGATGTGGCATGAGCGGAGAGACCCTGTCGAACACGGCCTATCACCGGCTCAAGTCGGATATTTCCGAGGGGCGCATTGCCGCTGAATCCGTTCTTTCGGAACGCGGGTTGGCCGATGAACTGGGCATCTCGCGCACGCCGCTGCGGACGGCCCTGTCGCAGCTTGAAAACGAAGGGGTGATCGACCGGCTGAAGAACGGCGTGATCCTTGTGCGCTCGGTCACGGTCGAGCAACTGTTAGAGATCGTGAGTCTGCGCCAACAGTTGGAAAGCGCGGCGGCGGCGCGGGCGGCGGGTTTCCCGATCCCGTCGGAGCTGAGCGATTTGCGACCCGAGATGCAGCGCTTTGTCGAGGGAAGCGAGACCGCGTTCGATGCCTTCTGGGAGGTCGACGAGCGGTTTCACATGGCGGTCGCGCGTGCGGCACGGCTGAGTTTGCTTCCCGGGCTGCTGGCCGAACAGCGCGCGATCGCGCGGCGCTGCACACTGACCCGCAAATATACCTCCTTTACCGAACAGGCCCGCGAACATGCCGAGATCATCGATGCCATCGGTGTCGGCGACAGCGAAGCGGCACGCAGCGCGATGTGGCGTCACTTCGATCATGTGCGCGATCGCTTCCTCCATACATTCTCGGGTGCATGAACATGAGACAGACCTCAGACCTTTCCGTTTCCGTCCGGCCCGGCCGTGAGGCGGTCTTTCCCAAGGGGGAATTCAACCAGCGGGTCGCGGCGCTGCAAGCGCGCCTGCGAGAAGAGGGGGTCGAGGCGCTTTTGCTGACGGGACCGGAAAACATCTTTTGGGCCACGGGACGACAGACGGCGGGCTACTTTGCCTTTCAGGCGCTTGTCGTGCCGGTCGAGGGGGTGCCGCGTCTGCTGGTGCGTCAGCTTGAAGAGGCAGGCGCGCGGGCGGCGACCTATCTCGACAGCATCGAGACATGGCAAGAGGGCATGGACCCGATAACCGTGTTGGCCCGGATGGTCGGCGAGATGGGGCTCTCGCGTCTCGCGACCGAGCGCACCGGCTGGTTCATCAGCCCCGAAACCCGCGCCCGGATGGAGGTCGAACTTCCTGTTCTCCTGACCGATGGGTCCGGCTGGGTGGAGGATCTCAGGGTGGTGAAATCGCCGCTGGAGCTGGACGCGATCCGGCGCGCGGCGGGCTATGCGCAGGCCGGTTTGGGGGCCGCGATCGCGACCTGTGGCAAGCGGGTCTCGGAAAACGATGTGGCGGCGGCAATGATGGCGGCGGCGCTTTCGGCGGGCTCCGAAGCCATGGCGATGGAGCCGCTTATCAGTTCCGGCCCCCGCTCCGGCATTCCCCACGCGACCTGGCGCCGCCGGGTCATGCGGCACGGCGATGCGGTTTTTCTTGAACTCGCGGCCAGCCATGACCGCTATCACGCTGCGCTGATGCGCTCGGTCTGGATCGGCCCGCCCCCGGCGGAAGTTTCGCGCATGATGGACACCTCCCTGCGCGCGCTGGAGGCGGCGCTGAAGGCGATGCGCCCCGGTGTGCCCTGTGCCGCCGTCCACGAGGCCGCGCAGGCGGTGATCGACGATGCCGGCTATAGCGCGGCCTTTCGTAAGCGCACCGGCTATTCGATGGGCGTGGCCTTTGCCCCCGATTGGGGCGAGGGGGCGATCCTGTCGCTGTTTTCTGGCGTTGAACGACTGCTGGAGCCGGGGATGGTTTTTCATCTGCCGGTGACGCTGCGCAACTATGGTGCCTATACGGTGGGCGCCTCCGAAACCGTGATCGTGACCGAGACAGGGGTCGAACCACTTTCGACCCTGCCGCGCGCCATGACGTTGAAATAACCCCAAAAAATGAGGCAACCCATGACCCCCCTGTTCCATCTCGCGATCCACGTCACCGATCTTGACGCCACCCGTGCCTTTTATGGCGACGTGTTGGGCTGCAAGGAGGGGCGCAGCACCGATAGCTGGGTCGATTTCGAGTTCTTCGGCCATCAGCTGTCGCTGCATCTGGGCGAGCCGATGAAAACCACCCGGTCCGGCAAGGTCGGCGACCACATGGTGATGATGCCGCATATGGGCGCGGTGCTGCCGCTCGATCGTTGGCTGGACCTGGCCGACCGGCTGGAACAGGCGGGTGTTGAGTTCGACATCCCGCCGGTCATCCGCTTTGAAGGCGAGCCGGGCGAACAGAGGACCATGTTCTTTTTTGATCCCGCCGGAAACCCGATCGAGATCAAGGGGTTTCGCGATTTCGCCTCGGTCTACGCGAGCTGAGGGGGAGCAATGGGGCAACATATACTTCTCGCCTCCACCGGGGGCGCTTGGCACATGGCGGCGGGGCAGACGGTGCGCATCGTCAACTCGCATGGCACACAGGCGGTTGATGCCTGGGCGCTGGCCGCGGACGGGTCAGAGACCGGCGACGGCACGGTTCAATACAGCTCGATGGAGCATACCCGCTCGGTCAATTCCTCGATCTATATCGACACCGGATTGTCGGTCATGGGGATGGATCGCCGACCACTTTTCACCATGGTCGAGGACGCGACGCCGGGGCATCACGACACCCAGCTTTGCCCCTGCAACGGGCCGCTTTATGCCGATCTGGGCCAGCCGCCCGCGCATCGAAGCTGCGCCGGAAACTTTCACGACGCGCTGGCGCAGATCGGGTTGGAGATGCCGTTCACACCGGCGTCGCTCAACCTGTTCATGCGCGTGCGCGTGGGGCCGGAGGGGGAGATCTTGCGCGATCTTCCCGTCGCCGCGCCGGGCGATCACGTGACGCTCAAGGCCGAGCGTGCCATCATCCTTGTCCTCTCGGCCTGCCCGCAAGACGTCACCCCGATCAACGGGGCGGACTGCACGCCGCACGACATTCACCTTGAATTTTCAAGGGGTCCCCTATGAGCCCCAAACCCGCTGCGCCGAAAGACAGCCTGAACGTGCCGCGGTTCGTTGGTGTGCCGACCTTCATGCGGTTGCCGTTAAGCGACACGGCCGAGGGGTTGGACGCCGCGATCCTTGGCCTGCCGTCGGATTCCGGTGCCCCGTTTCGCACCGGCGCCCGGATGGGGCCGAACGCGGTGCGGCAGGCGTCGATCATGCTGCGGCCCTTCAACCCCTATCGCGGCAACATCGACATCTTCGAGGCGCTCAAGATCGCCGATGTCGGGGATGCCCCCGTGGTGCCGGGCTATGAGATGGAGACGCTTGTCTGGCTGGAGGAGGCGGTCGACCGGATCGTGTCCGCCGGGGCGGTGCCGTGCTGTATCGGGGGCGATCATTCGGTGACACTGGCGGAACTGCGCGCGGTGGCAAAGCGGCACGGGCCGCTGGCGCTGGTACATTTCGACAGCCACACCGACACTTGGGATACCTATTTCGCCGAGCGCCGCTATTCCGCCGGCACGCCGTTTCTGCGCGCGGTGGAAGAAGGGATCGTCGATCCCGCCCGCTCGATCCAGATCGGGATGCGCGGGTCGCTGTTTCGCGCCAGCGACATCACGCAATCGCTCGATCTTGGCTATGACGTCGTCACGACGGACGAGATTTTCGCCATCGGTTTCGCGGCATTGGCGAACCGTATCGCGGCACGCACCGCCGGGGCGCCGGTCTTTTTGACCTTTGACATGGATTTCGTCGATCCCTCTGCCGCGCCAGCGGTGGAAACACCGGAAGCGGGCGGACCAACAGCGCGCGAAACCCTTGCCCTGTTGCGGGCGATTGGCGGGCTCGACATCAAGGGCTGTGATGTGGTCGAGATCACCCCGACCTATGAGGGGCCGGGACAGATCACGTCGCTTTTGGGGGCGACCGTCATGGCCGAGATTCTGGCCATGATCGCGCAATATCGGCAGGGCTGAGGGGCAGGGCTGAGATCGGCGAGAGTGCGGAGCGTCCGGCCCTGCGGCCAGACGCTCCGTTAGAGATCAGGCGTCGCTGTTGTCGTCCGCGCTGCCGTCGTCCTTGGCACCGTCGTTCTGATCGCCATCTTCCTTGGTCTCGTCGTCCTCGTCGCCTTGGTCGGCGATCCAGGCAACGCTGACCACTTCCTCGCCCTTGCCGGTGTCAAACACCTTGACTCCACCGGCGCTGCGCGAGCGGAACGAAATCCCCTCGACCGGCACCCGGATCGATTGCCCCTTGGAGGTGGCGAGCATGATCTGATCGTCGATCTCGACCGGGAAGGAGGCAACGACAGCCCCGCCGCGCATCGCCTTGTCCATCGCGGCAACGCCCATGCCGCCGCGTCCGCGCACCGGATAGTCGTGGCTGGAGCTCAGCTTGCCGCTGCCGCCGGTGGTGAGGGTCAGGATCAGGTTTTCGGCCGCCGACATCTCGGCATAGCGTTCCTGGCTGATCAGGCCGGGCGCGGCCTCGTCCTCGTCCTCGATTTCGGCATCATCGGCCAGACCCGCCACGGCGCGGCGCATCTTGAGATAGGCCGAGCGTTCTTCGGCCTCGGCCTCGAAATGGCGGATTACCGACATCGACACGACACGGTCTTCGCCGTTGAGCCGGATGCCGCGCACCCCGGTGGATTTGCGGCCCTTGAACACCCGCACATCGGTGACCGGGAAGCGGATCGCACGACCGGAATCGGTGACCAGCATCACGTCATCCTCGGGCGAGCAGATGCGCGCGTCCACCATCTCGACGCCCTCGGGCAGGTCCATCGCGATCTTGCCGTTGCGTTTCACATTGGTGAAATCGCTCAGCGCGTTGCGGCGCACATCGCCTGCGGTGGTGGCAAAGACGATTTGCAGATCGTCCCATTCTGCTTCTGGACGGTCCACCGGCATGATCGCGGCGACCGACACCCCGGTGGGGATCGGCAGGATATTGACGATGGCCTTGCCCTTGGAGGTGCGTCCGCCCAGTGGCAGCCGCCACGTCTTGAGTTTGTAGACCATGCCCTCGGTGGTAAAGAACAAAAGCTGGGTATGGGTGTTGGCGACGAACAGGGTGGTGACCACATCCTCGTCCTTGGTCGCCATGCCCGAAAGCCCTTTACCGCCGCGTTTCTGGGCGCGGAAATCAGCCAACCGGGTGCGCTTGATATAGCCGACCGAGGTCACGGTCACGACCATGTCCTCGCGCTCGATCAGATCCTCGTCTTCCATGTCGCCGGACCAGTCGACGATCGCGGTGCGGCGCGGCACGGCGAAAAGGTCTTTGATCTCGTGCAACTCGGTGCTGATGATCTCGAGGATCCGCTCCCGCGACCCCAGAATCTCAAGGTATTCCTTGATCTTGGCGGCCAGGCTTTCCAACTCGTCCGTGACTTCCTTGACGCCCAGTTGGGTCAGGCGCTGCAGACGCAGATCAAGGATCGCGCGGGCCTGAAGCTCGGACAGGTTATAGGTGCCGTCGTCGTTCATCGGGTGGGTCGGATCGTCGATCAGCCGGATATAGCCGGCAATATCGGCGGCGGGCCAGCGCCGCTCCATCAGGCGCACGCGCGCCTCGGCGGCATCGGTCGAACTGCGGATGGTGGCGACCACCTCGTCCACGTTCGATACGGCGACGGCCAGACCACACAGGATATGGCTGCGGTCGCGGGCCTTGCGCAGGTCAAAGGCGGTGCGGCGCACCACGACCTCTTCGCGAAATTCAAGGAAGGAGGTCAGGAAGCGGCGCAGGGTCAACTGCTCGGGCCGGCCGCCGTTCAACGCCAGCATGTTGCAGCCGAAATAGACCTGCATCGGGGTAAAGCGGAACAGCTGGTTCAGCACCACGTCGGGGGTGGCATCGCGCTTGAGTTCGACCACCACGCGCACGCCGTTGCGGTCGGATTCATCCTGCACATGCGCCACGCCTTCGATCTTCTTGTCGCGGACCTGTTCGGCGATCTTCTCGATCATCGTGGCCTTGTTCACCTGATAGGGAATCTCGTCCACGATAATGGCATAGCGGTCCTTGCGCAGCTCTTCGACCCGGGTCTTGGCTCGGATGATGACGCTGCCGCGCCCTTCCAGATAGGCCTTGCGCGCGCCGGAACGGCCCAGCATGACGCCGCCGGTGGGAAAGTCGGGGCCGGGGATATAGTCGATCAGCTGTTCGCTGGTCAGGTCCGGTTCGTCGATCAGGGCCAGCGTGGCATCGACCACCTCGCCCAGATTGTGCGGCGGGATGTTGGTTGCCATGCCCACGGCAATACCGCCGGCGCCGTTGACCAGCATGTTCGGGAACCGTGCCGGAAGAACCGTGGGCTCGCGGTCCTTGCCGTCATAGTTGTCTTGGAAATCAACGGTTTCTTTTTCGATGTCCGCCAGCATATAGGCCGCCGGCTTGTCCATCCGCACTTCGGTATAGCGCATGGCGGCCGCGTTATCGCCATCCATTGAGCCGAAGTTGCCCTGGCCGTCGAGCAGCGGCAAAGACATCGAGAAATCCTGCGCCATCCGTACCAGGGCATCATAGATCGCGCTGTCGCCGTGGGGGTGGTATTTCCCCATCACGTCGCCAACCGGGCGGGCCGATTTGCGATAGGGCTTGTCGTGGCCGTTGTTGGTTTCATGCATCGCATAGAGAATGCGGCGGTGCACCGGTTTCAACCCGTCGCGCAGATCCGGGATCGCGCGTGAGACGATGACCGACATGGCATAGTCCAGATAGGACGTGCGCATTTCGGACTCGATAGAGACCGACGGCCCGTCATAGACGGGGCGCTCAGGTTGGGTTTCGTCCGTGTTTTCAGGGGGTTCCGGCGTATCACTCAACGGTCATGCCCATTCTTTGTGCGGGGTCTATATTTAGTGTGACCACCTTATCAGACCCGGTAGATAAGGTGCAATGGGCCATTCCGGATGGCCTTGGCAGCCATGCCGCATCACTGATAACACACTGTTTTTGTTGAAAAATAGAAATTTCCAGTGATCATGGTCCTGTGAGAGCAGAAAAGAGGCCAAAATAAATGAAAACATCGGAAACCGAACTGATGCTGAAGGGATATGGGCTGACCACGGCAGAGTTCTTCTATCACATGCCCGATTACACCCATGTGCTGAACAGCTTTGTCTGGCAGGACTACGACCTTGCGCCGGATCATCCGCGATTGTTCGAATTCGTGGAGTTCTGGCAGCGCGAGATCGACGGGCCGCTCCATTCGGTGCGCTTCAATCACCGCAAGATGATTTCGCCGGGCGAGTGGCGCAACGTTGTGGGTGAATTCACGCTGCACTGACGTGTTTGCTGTCGACATTCGGGACATATCCATGCCCCGCCTGCGTTACTGTCGTCTGTCGCTGATGCACGACAGTGACGCAGGTTGCACGGTCGTCACATCCTTGACGCGAAAAAATATGAAAATGCTAAGCTATGGATTGTTCTGTGCATTGCTGCCGCCTAGAGTTTTGGCAGCGTCATCCGGGGCGAGGAGCCTGCCGGAGACATGTCATATTGAATAAAGGGACGGGACACCATGCGCAGTACCTATTTCGGCACCGACCGTGACAACGTGATGTCGGCTGGATCGGAAATCCGCGAAAGCTTCTACGGGCTGGCGGGGAACGACGTTTTTTATTTTTACGGGATTGACGGCGTGGACCCGGATTATGACGTGTCCGATCGGTTCTTTGGCGGTGCCGGGCGTGACCGGCTGGAGAATATCACCCTCAATTTCGATGGGCTTGCGGGGCTCGATCAACTCGCCCGGCTGAGCTTTGACGGGGGCAAGGGGTATGACACGCTGGCGGTCTCTATCGCGGTCGATATGACGGACTACAGCGCAAAGGCGAGCGATCT
>JASJGL010000147.1:0-9651 GCA_033791545.1 Pseudodonghicola sp.
TGCGGATGTTCAACGATCTTTGGGACGCCGAGGTGGTGGTGGACAGCCCCTATGACCCGAAGAACGAGACGATCCGCAAGGACGGCTGACAAATCCGGGCCGGGCGGGGGCGGCGCTTGCGCGCGGCCCGGTGCCTCCGGCGGGGATATTGGGCGTGAAAGGAAAAGGGAGGGCGCGTCCTGCACCTTCCCCGAAAAAGGAGTTACCCTCTTCCTCTCACGCGGTCATCGGCGTCCCCGCCTGTACCGCGGGGCAATTATGCCGGAGCAAGGTTAAAAATCCCTTGCTTCCTTTCACCTGAAATATCCCCGCCGGAGGCTTCGGGCGCGGCTGCGCCCGAAACAGGGGCAAACAACTGCCCCCTCGCAGGGGATTATTCTGCGCTCAACTCGTCGAAACACTCCAGCGCCTTGGCGGCATACATCATGGCCGGGCCGCCGCCCATCTGGATGCACATGCCCAACACATCGGCCACCTCTTCGCGGCTGGCGCCGATCTTGATCAGGGCCTCCACATGCAGCCCGATGCAGGACTCGCAGCGTTCCGCCACGGCGATGCCAAGCGCGACGAATTCCTTGGTTTTCAGCTCCAGAACACTGCCGTCCTTCACTGCCTTGCTCAGCGTGCTGAACCCACGCATGGCTTCCGGGTTTGCGCGGTTCAGGTTGCGCAGGCTGTTGCGGATCAGGGGCAGCTTTTCTTTCCAGCTCATATCAATGTCTTTCCTGTTTCGGCTTCGCCGCCACTGACCATGCGCCGCAGGAATAGGCTTTGATCTTGATCAGAAAGAGGGCTTTTGCGCGACAAGGGCGAGGTTGTTCGCGGGCATCTCGATCGCCTCGATCAACTCCAACCCGGCCCGCTGAATCAGCTGGATCACATCGAAATCGTCCTTGTAGCCAAGCCGCAGATCCTGCGCCGTCAGGCTGGCGTGAAATGCCGCGTCGCCGGCGCTGGTCAATTCGCCCGCCCGCATGAAGGGGCCATACAGCACCAGCCGCCCGCCCGGTGCCAGCGCCAGCGCGGCCTCTGTGATCAGAACCTCGACCCAACCCATCGGGATCAGGTGCAACAGATTCGACAGCGTGATCAGATCCTGCCCGGACAGCTCCGCCGCCCAGCCGGGTCGGCTGGCATCCAGATCCCGCGCGGGCGAGAGATTGCCGCAACCGCTCTCAACCGCATAGGCGTCGATACTGGCACGCCGGGCCGGGTCGGGATCGCTCGGCTGCCAGTGCAGCCCGGGAAGGCGCGCGGCAAAGGCCACCACATGCTGACCCGTGCCGCTGGCGATCTCCAACGCGCGGCCCTGCTGTGGCGCCACCTGATCCAGCAGATCGCACAGCGCCGCACAATTGCGCTCGGCCGAGGGCGCGACCAGTTTGTCGCCCTCGGCCTTGTTGGCGATGCTGGCGCTGTCGGGCAGGGTCAGACGATTGGTCATCGGGCGAACCTTTCGGGCGAGAGCAGGGCGCGCGTCGTCGCGTCGATCACCGGGGCGCGTCCCAGCATCAGATCGGCGGCCAACTGGCTGACGGCGGGGCAGGTGAGAAAGCCATAACCGCCTTGTCCGGCCAGCCAGAAAAACCCGGGCGCGACCGGGTCATGCCCGATCACCAGATTGCGGTCGGGGGCAAAACTGCGCAGCCCGGCCCAGTTCGAGATCATCCGCGTGACCGGTTCGCGCACAATCTCTTCATAGCGCGCGATGCCCTCGGCCAGCGTCATGTCCTCGGCCCAGGCATCATGCGGCGTGGTCGGGTCTTCCTCGGCGGGCGAGACCAGCAGCGCGCCCGCGTCGGGCTTCATGTACCAGCTCTCGTTGACGCCAAAGACCATCGGCCAGCGCGCCGGGTCAAAGCCCTCGGGCGCGGCCACGCGCGCCATCGAGCGGCGCATCGGCGTGATCTTGATCGGCGCGACCCCAGCCAGACCGGCGACCTCGTCGGCCCAGGCCCCGGCGGCATTGACCAGCAGGTCGGCCTCGATCACCCCCTGCGGCGTGCTCACCTGCCAGCGCGCCCCGCGCGTGATCGCGCTGACCGGCGATTTGGTCAGCACCTGCCCGCCATTGGTGCGGATGGTGCGGGCAAAATCCTGCAACAGCCGGTCGGTGTCGATATCCCATGCGTCGGAATGATACCCCAGCAGAACCGCGCGCTCCGGGTTCAGGATCGGCACCAAATTGCACGCCTCTTCCGGGCTGATCTGGTCCATCCCCATCTCGGCCAGATCCTTGGCAAAGGCGTCTTCCTGCCCGGCCAGCCCCGCCAGCATCAACCCGCGCGGGCTGAGGTAATCGCTTTCGCGCAGGTAGAAATCGCCGCTCGCCCGCGCCAGCGCCACGGTCGAGGGCATGCCATAGCTGGCCTCGTACAGCGCCGCCGAGCGCCCCGAGGCGTGATAGCCGATGGCCTGCTCTGCCTCCAGCACGGTCACCCGCGCATGCGGCGCCAGTCGCGCGCCGGCCGAGATCCCGGCGATCCCGCCGCCGATGATCACGATATCTGTCTGTGTCTGAGTATCTGTCATGGGGCGAAACTGGCACGGGGCGCGGCAATGGGAAAGCCCTGTTTCGACCGCACTAGAGCCGAAAACGACCACCGAAAGAGATCACCGAAAGCGACCACAAAAACGACAACCAAAAGAGGCAAACGAAAAAGGCCCCGGCGTGTACCGGGGCCTCTGGATCGTTTCAAGCGTGCAGAGCTTACTGCGGAATCTCGCCGTCGAGACCTTCGACATAGAAATTCATGCCCGCCAGCGTGCCGTCATCGGCGGTCTCGCCCTCGGCCAGCCACGCGGTGCCGTCCTGCTTGTTCAGCGGCCCGGTAAAGGGATGGTACTCGCCCGACGCAATTGCGTCTTTCAGCGCCAGCGCCTCGGCTTTCACATCCTCAGGCACGGCCGACGAGATTTCGCCGATCTTGACCATGCCGGCACCGATGCCGTCCCATGTGTTCACGGTTTCCCATGTGCCGTCCATCACCGCCTTGGTGCGGGCGATGTAATAGGGCGCCCAGTTGTCGATGATCGAGCTGACGCGCGGCGACGGCGCGTATTCGGCCATGTCCGAGGCCTGACCAAAGGTGATCACGTTGCCGGCGTTCTTGGCGGCGGCCTGCGGTGCGGTGGAATCGGTGTGCTGCAGGATCACGTCGGCGCCCTGTTCGATCAGCACCTTGGCCGCGTCGGCCTCTTTCGCCGGATCAAACCAGGTAAAGGCCCAGACGATCTTGAACTGGACGTCCGGGTTCACCTTCTTGGCGTGGATATAGGCTGAGTTGATGCCGCGGATCACTTCGGGGATCGGGTAGGAGCCGATATAGCCGACGATGTTGGATTTGGTCATGCGCCCGGCGATGGTGCCCTGCACCGCGCGCCCCTCATAGAAACGGGCGGAATAGACCGACACGTTCGGCGCCGTCTTGTAGCCGGTGGCATGCTCGAACATCACGTTCGGGAATTTCTTGGCCACGTTGATGGTCGGGTCCATGTAACCGAACGAGGTGGTAAAGATCAGATCGGCACCGTTCAGTGCCATCTGTGTCATCACCCGCTCCGAATCCGGGCCCTCAGCCACGTTCTCGACAAAGACAGTTTCGACCTTGTCGCCGAACTCGGCCTCAACCGCCTTGCGGCCCTGGTTGTGCTCATAGGTCCAACCGCCGTCGCCGACCGGTCCGACATAGACAAAGCCGATCTTGGTTTTGTCCTGTGCCACCGCTCCGGTGGCCAGGCCCAGCACCATCGCGGCGCTGGCAAGAAGAGAAGTCAGTTTCATTCAGGGTCCCCCTGTTGGATATCATGCGCCCCTAATGCGAGGCATGGAAAATACGGCCGAGCGCAGCAGGCGCGCTGCTTTTGTCGGCGGACAGGATGACGAGCACGAGGATCGTCACCAGATAGGGCGACATTGCCAGATACTCGACCGGAATGGCAACGCCAGCCGCCTGCAGATTGAGCTGCACAACCGTGACGCCGCCGAAAAGATAGGCACCCAGCAAGACCCGCCAGGGCTTCCAGCTGGCAAACACAACCAGCGCCAGCGCGATCCAGCCGACACCGGCGGTCATGCCCTCGGTCCACTGCGGCACCCGGATCAGGCTGATATAGGCCCCGCCCAGCCCGGCACAGGCACCGCCAAAGGCGATCGCCGCAATGCGGATGCGCACCACCTTGTAGCCGAGCGCATGGGCGGCATCGTGGTTTTCCCCTACCGCCCGCAGAATCAGCCCGATGCGGGTGAATTTCAGCACCGCCCAGACCGCCGCGATGATCGCCACGCCCAGATACAGCACCAGATCATGCGAGAACAGGATCGGCCCCAGCACCGGCATATCGCTCAGCCCCGGGATATGCAGCTCGGCCATCCGCGGTGGTTTGACCCCGACATAGCTCTGGCCCATCAGCGAACTCAGCCCCAGCCCGAACAGCGTCAGCGCCAAGCCGCTCGCCACCTGATTGGCCAGCGCCACCTGCGTCAGCACCACGAACAGCAGCGACAGCACCGCGCCCCCGATGGCTGCCGCCAGAAACCCCAGCCAGGGCGATCCGGTCTCGACCGCGATGGCAAAGCCGCTGATCG
This sequence comes from Pseudodonghicola sp., assembly GCA_033791545.1. Classification (GTDB taxonomy): domain Bacteria; phylum Pseudomonadota; class Alphaproteobacteria; order Rhodobacterales; family Rhodobacteraceae; genus Antarcticimicrobium. Next base: position 4,589 of record JASJGL010000147.1, read on the forward strand.
CGCCGACGATCATCATCCCCTCGACCCCGAGGTTCAGAACACCGGCCTTTTCCACCACCAGTTCTCCGATCGCGGCCAGCAGCAGCGGCGTCGCCGCCACCATCAGCGAGGCGATCAGCAGGACGGGATTGATTGCGGACAGATCCATCTCAGGCCACCTCCGGCTTGTGCAATGCGATGCGGTAATTGGTCAGCAGGTCCAGCGCCAGCAGGAAGAACAGCAACATCCCCTGAAACACCTGAATCGCCGCCGCCGGCAGGCCCAACTGGCCTTGGGCGATCTCGCCGCCGATATAGGTCAGCGCCATCAACCCCCCGGCCAGCAGAATGCCCACCGGGTGCAACCGGCCCAGAAACGCCACGATGATCGCGGTAAAGCCATAGCCGACGTTGAAATCAATGCTCACCTGACCCGCCGGGCCCGAGACCTCGAACATCCCGGCCAGCCCGGCCAATGCGCCGGACATGCCCAGACACAGCAAGATCAGCCGCGACGGGCGCACCCCGGCGAACCGCGCCGCGCGCGGTGCCTCGCCGGTCAGCCGGATCTGGAACCCCAGCATGTGCCGGTTCAACAGCACATAGGCAAAGATCACCGCGATCAAGGCCGCCACCACGCCCCAATGCATCCCCACCTCCTGGTGGATCCAGCTATTGCCGGACGCGTATTCGTTCAGGTTGCGGCTGCCGGGAAACCCGAACCCCTCGGGGTTCTTCAACAGCCCCAGCGACATCGAGGCCAACAGCTCTTCGGCGACATAGACCAGCATCAGCGATACCAGAATTTCATTGGTGCCGAAGCGCACCTTCAGAAAGGCCGGGATCATCGCCCAAAGACAGCCACCCAAGGCCCCGGCAATCACCATCAGCGGAAAGATGTACCACGCCTCCATCGGATAAAACGCCAGTCCGACACCGGCCCCGGTCAAGGCCCCGATGATATATTGCCCCTCGGCCCCGATATTCCAGATACCGGCGCGGAACCCCAGCGACAGGCCGATGGCGATCAGCACCAGCGGCGCCCCCTTCACCAGCAGTTGCGGGCGGTAATAGAACGCGAACTCACCAAACAGCGGCTCCCAGAAAATCGTCTCGATGGCGCGAAACGGGTTGGTGCCCAAGAGCCCGAACAGCAGCCCGCCGCACAGCATCGTCGCCAGCACCGCCACCAGCGGCGTCGCGATCGACCAGCCGCGCGACGGTTGCGGCCTCTTTTCCAACCGGATCATGCGCGGCCCCCTGTGTTCTTTCGTTGTTCAATTCCGCCCGCCAAAGGCGCAACAGCGTCCAGCCACCTATACATGCGCCACCTCCATGCCATGGGCTCCGCCCATCATCAGCCCGATTTCCTCGACCGTCAGCCCGGTGGTGGAGCGCGGCGTGCTCAGCCGTCCTTCGTTCAGCGCCGCAAAGCGGTCGGCGATTTCCATCAATTCGTCCAGATCCTGGCTGATGCAGACTACCGCGGTTCCCTCTGCCGCCAGATCCAGCAGCGCCTGCCGGATCGCGGCCGCGGCCGCCGCATCCACCCCCCAGGTCGGCTGGTTCACCACCAAGACCTTCGGGCCTTGCAAGACCTCGCGCCCGATCACGAATTTCTGCAAATTCCCGCCCGACAGCGACCGCGCCGCGTTTTCCGGGCCCGGTGTGCGCACGTCAAAGGCCTCGATGATCCGCTCGGCAAATTCCCGCGCCGCGCCCCATTTCAGAAACCCGTTGCTGACCAGATTTTCCCGCACCGCCCCGGTCAGCAGCGCGTTCTCGGTCAGGCTCATGTCGGGGGCGGCGGCATGGCCCAGCCGCTCTTCCGGCGCGGTCAACAGGCCCAGGGCCCGCCGCGCCGCCGGTCCCATCCGTCCGATCGGCTCGCCCAGCAGCTTGACCGCGCCGGCCTCGGTCAGGATCTCGCCGGACAGCACCCCCAGCAGTTCCTCTTGCCCGTTGCCCGCGACCCCGCCGATGCCGACGATCTCGCCCTGTTGCACGGTCAGATGCACATTCTTCAGCGCGGTGCCAAAGGCCGAGGGCGAGGGCGCCGACAACCCGGAAATGTCCAGTGCCACATCCCCCAAGGCGCGCCCGGCCCGTGCCGGCGTCTTCAGCGCGCTGCCCACCATCAGTTCGGCCATGTCCCGCGCCGTGGTCTCGCGCGGGGTGCAGGTGCCCACCACCTTGCCCAGCCGCAGGATCGTCGCGGTGTCGCACAGGGTGCGGATCTCTTCCAGCTTGTGCGAAATATACAGGATCGAGGTGCCCTCACCGCGCAGCTTTTCCAGCGTCTTGAACAGGATCTCGACCTCTTGCGGCGTCAAAACGCTGGTCGGCTCATCCATGATCAACAGCTTGGGATCCTGCAACAGGCAGCGAATGATCTCGACCCGCTGGCGTTCCCCCGCCGATAGATCCCCCACCGTGCGGAACGGGTCCAACGGCAGGCCATAGGTCTCCGACACTTCGCGGATTCGGGCGGCCAGATCGCGCATCGGCGGCGGGTTCTCCATCCCCAACGCGATGTTCTCGGCGACGTTGAGCGCATCGAACAGCGAGAAATGCTGAAACACCATGGCGATGCCGTCGGCCCGCGCCGCGCGCGGCTCCCCCGGTGCATAGCTTTTCCCGCGCAACTCCATCGTGCCGCTGTCGGGCTTGACCAGACCATAGATCATCTTGACCAGTGTCGATTTCCCGGCGCCGTTCTCGCCAAGCAGCGCATGCACCTCGCCGACACCGATCTTGAACGAGATGTCGTCATTGGCCACCACACCGGGATAGGCTTTGGTCAGCCCGTTCAGGCTCAGCAATACTTGGCTCACGCACGTCGCTCCTTTGTCTGTTCCGTGGTCGCGCTCTGGCGCATCAACTGCGCCGCCACGCCAATGGCGATTTGCTGCGGATGTTTGCCCAGCCCCGGATCGCCGATCGGGCAGGTGATCCGCGCGATCTGCTCCGGCGCATGGCCCAGCGCCCGCAGCCGCGACCGGAACCGTGCCCATTTCGTAGCCGATCCAATCAGCCCCGCAAAGCCAAAGCCGTGCGACAACAGCCGGTGGCACAGTTCCAGATCCAGCGCATGGGAATAGGTCACGATCAGATGCTCGGCCCGCACCGGCGCATGACGCGCAAGATCGGCCGGATGGGCGGCAGGCAGCACCGTGACCGCCTCCGGCACCACCTCGGGAAACCGCTCTGGCCCGGTATCGACCCAAGTGATCGCCAGATCGGGCAGCGGTGCCAGCACATCGACCAGCGCGCGGCCCACATGCCCCGCGCCCCAGATCCACAGATCGCGCGTCGGCCGTGTCACCGGCTCGACCATCCAGCCCTCGATCAGTGCCGGTTCCGGTCCCACGCCCCGATCCCGCGCGGTGGCAAGGATGCGACGCACCGCCAGCGGCATCGCCGCTGCGCCCGCAATGGGGCGGGCGATCACCTCCCCCTCCAGCGCCGCCACGGCCCTTGCGTCATAGGTTTCGCTCAACAGGCTCACCGCCCCGCCGCAGCATTGGCCCAGCTCCGGCCCCAACGCATGGCGCGTCAACCGGCAGGTCTCGCGCTGATCCCGCGCCGCCTGCGCTGCCGCAAATTCCAGCGCGCCGCCACCGATGGTGCCGCTTTGCCCGTCTTGCCAGACCAGCATCGCCGCCCCGACCTCGCGCGGGGACGAGCCGCGCAGATCCGCGATCACCACCCGCGTGACCCGCTGATGTCGCGCCACCGCCGCTTTCAGTGCGTCCAGATCAAAGCTCATCGCGCATCCCCCGGATCGCCGCCCAGACCCGCTCCGGCGTCGCTGGCGCATCCAGATCGGGATAGGCCGCACCACAGCTGGCAACCGCATCGCTCAGCGCCAGAAAGGCCGAGATCCCCAGCATGAAGGGCGGCTCCCCCACCGCCTTGGAGCGATAGATCGTATCCTCCCGGTTGCGCCCGTCCCACAGCGCCACGTTGAATATATCGGGCTGATCGGAAAACGCCGGGATCTTGTAGGTGCTCGGCGCATGGGTGCGCAGCCGCCCGGCGTCATCCCACACCAGTTCCTCGGTGGTCAGCCAGCCCGCGCCCTGCACATAGCCGCCCTCGACCTGACCGATATCCAGTGCCGGGTTCAGGCTGGCACCCGCGTCATGCAGAATATCGGCGCGCAGAATGCGGTATTCGCCGCTGCGGGTGTCCACCGCTACCTCTGTGACCGCCGCGCCATAGGCGAAATAATAAAACGGCCGCCCGGTGCCCTTCAGCCGGTCCCAGGCCAGTTTCGGCGTCTTGTAGAAGCCGGTCGCCGACAGGCTGACCCGCCCCTCGTAACAGCGCGCCGCCGCCTCGGCAAAGCTCAGCACCTCGCCGCCGACCTCGACCTGATCATCGACAAAGCGCACCTGCTTGGGGCTGATCTGATGCTGCTCCGCCAGAAAGGCCGCCATACGGTCGCGGATCTCGTCACAGGCCGCCTTCACCGCCATCCCGTTCAGGTCCGACCCGGACGAAGCCGCCGTCGCGGATGTATTGGGCACCTTGGCGGTATCCGTCGCGGTGATCTTGACCGCGCCCAAGCCAATGCCGAACCGGCTGGCCGCCACCTGCGCCACCTTCTGGAACAATCCCTGTCCCATCTCGGTGCCGCCATGGTTCAGATGCACCGAGCCATCCTGATAGACATGCACCAAGGCGCCGGCCTGATTCAGATGCGACAGGGTAAAGGAGATCCCGAACTTCACCGGCGAAAACCCGATCCCCTTCCTGATCGCCCCCTGCGCGCCGTTCCACTGCGCCACCGCCTGTTTGCGCGCCGCATAATCCGCGCTCTCCAGCAAGGCCGCGGTCATCCCGTGCAACTCGAAATCCTCGATCACCTGACCATAGGGCGTGCTCTGGGGCAGGGCGTCGCGCCCTGTCTTTTTCTGGCCGGAACTACTCCGGGGGGACTCCGCAGGAGCGGGGGCAGCGCCCCCTTGGGCGGCGGCATAATAATTGCGCCGACGCAATTCGACCGGCTCGATCCCGAGCTGATGCGCGGCGTGATCCATCAGCCGCTCGATCCCCAGCACACCCTGCGGCCCGCCAAA
>JASJGL010000148.1:0-50390 GCA_033791545.1 Pseudodonghicola sp.
TGAGGCAGAAAAACAAAAATTCGGAAAAACCTGAATGGGCATAGCCGCATATAAGCGGACGATCTCGCAAACCGAGACGCCGCGACAAATCGAGCGTCGCGTTCTTTCGCGCGCCACATCCGAGCTGGAACGGCTTGGGGCGGAATATGATTCCGCCGAGCAGGGTTTGGATAAACTGGGTATTCTTGCCAAAGGACTGCACAATGCGCTGTGGCAAAACCAGCGTGTCTGGCAGGCGTTCCAGTACGATCTTTCACAAGAGAGCAACACCTTGCCGCCGAACCTGCGCGCCAGCCTGCTGTCGCTTTCGATCTGGGTCGACACCCACACACGCGGCGTGCTTCACGGCAACAACAAGGTGGGCCCGCTGATCGATATCAACCGGACAATCATCCGGGCGCTCGACGGGAACACGCTGCAAGTGATGGAGTAGCCGGTGGCGCTGCGACTGACACTCAAACCGAACGAAAAGATCGTGATCAACGGCTGCGTGATCCGCAATGCGGACCGGCGCCAGACCCTGACGATCGAGAATTATGCCGACGTGGTGCGAGGCAGCGACCTGCTGGACGAGGCCGGCGCCGCCACGCCGGTAAAAAAGGTCTATTTCTTTATCCAATCCGCCCTGCTGCGCCCCGAAATCCGCGACGACCTGACCCCGGTGATCCAGAAAAGCCTGGCCGAACTGGTGCCGATCTTTCACGAACGGATCGCCGCGCACATCTTTGAGGCCGCCAACCACGTGTCGACGGCCAACTACTACAAGGCGTTGCGGGCGCTGCGCGAGGTCATGCGCTATGAAAACGACCTCATGGCGCTTCTGGCCAGGCCGCGCGATACCCTCGACGCGGCAGAATAGGACGAGGACAGATCATGGTTCTGAGCATTTCCGGTCTGAGCAGCCAACTTGCGCTGAACCTCATCGACAGCACGCAGACGCGCCAATTGGAGAGCCTGCAAAGCGAGCCGCAGCACGCCCGTGCCGCCGAACAATTCCGCGAACGGATCGCCTCGATCACCACCCCCAAGGAACTGGTGCAGGATTTCGAGGTCTACAGCTTCGTCATGAAGGCCTATGATCTGGAGGATCAGATCTTTGCCAAGGGAATGATCCGCAAGATCCTTGAAAGCGACCCGAGCGATTCCTCATCGCTGGTCAACAAGCTGACGGATTCACGCTTTGGCGAGCTGCATACCGCCTTGGGATTCACCACTGAAGCCGGCGCGCAAACCCCGGATTTCAGCAATTCCACCTGGCAGGACGGGATCGTCGATCAGTATTTTCAGCAGGCCTATGAAACCGGATATGCCGATCAGAACGAAATCGTCGGCTCGGTGCTGGAATTCCGCCAACAGGCCGGTGAGATCGACAACTGGTACAACGTGCTGAGTAGCGAATCGCTGACTGAATTCTTTCAGACCGCCCTGAGTCTGCCGTCAGAACTGTCCGAGCTGGACGTCGACAAGCAGGTCGAAATAATGTCCGAAAAGTTCGATCTTGCAGATCTTGCTGACCCGGCGGAGCGGGAGCGCCTGATCAACCGCTATACGGCGATCTCTGAAATCCTCAATCCGCAGGGATATTCGGCCACCAGTTCGGCGCTGACGATCCTGCAAAGCACGTCTTCGCTCAGCTCCAGCATCATCGAAATCACCTGGGATATCGCGCCGGTGTCTTTCTCGTCCTATTCGCTCTATCGCTGAGCGCGCGCTGACCGCCCCAGTCGATCATTGCCCTAGTCGATCATCTCGTCTTCGTCACTGGTGGGCAGCTCAATCTCGCCATCGGAGGCGAGGCGCAGCGCGGCTTCGACCAGATCGGCCTGGGCCTGCTTCACGTCGCGTGAGCGCACCGGACCCATCCCGCGCATCTCGTCTTCCAGCATGTCGCGTGAGCGGGCCGGCAGCGAGGCCAGAAAATGTTCGCGCAGATCCTTCTCCGCACCGCGCAACGCCAGAGGCAGGGATTTCCCCGTCACCTCGCGCATGACCTTGGCCAGTGGTGCGGGTTTCAGTTCGATCAGGTCTCCGAACACAAACATCTTTTGCTTGAGGCTGCGGAACTTTTCCGGGATCTTCTTTTCCAGCTCGCGCGAGAGCCCTTCAAAGACCTTTGCATCCAGCTTGTTGAACACCTTGACCAGCTGTTTTTCCGTGTCCGCCCCGGCGTTGCGCCCGGCCTTGACCCGGACCTCGTGGCGCAGGCTTTCCTCGATACTTCGCAGCGCGGCGTCGGGCAGCTCTTCCATTGCCACCATCCGCTCGACCAGATCGGCAGCCCGCTCCTGCCCCAACAACGGCAGCACCTTGGCCGCAGCATCGGCCCGGATGCGCGACAGGATCACCGCCACGGTTTGATTATGCTCCTTGCGCAGCACATCGGCGAGCATCTTGTCATCCAGATCCGACAGATCCCCCCAGAGATCCCCGGTTGACCCACCCTCGATCTCGCCAAGGATCTCGGCCACCCGCTCTTCGGGCAGAAACCCCTTGAGCAGCCCGCGCGCCGCCTCGACCGATCCGGTGATCCCGCCATAGCTCGACATCTTTTCGCCGAACTCGCGCATCACCTCTTCGACCACCTCGGCCTGCACTTCGCCCATGGCGGAAATCGCGCGGGTGATCTTGCGGATCTCGCCGACATCAAGCCGCTGCATAAGCTGCCCGCCGCGCTCCTCGCCCAGGCACAGGAACAGGATCGCCGATTTCTCGGGCCCGCTCAGGCGGCTTTGTTTGCGAAGGGGAGAAAACTGGTTCATCGGCCTCTGCCCGAACCGGGCCCAGCTATGTCGGTTGATCTTGTTAAACTAACCTTCACTATCCATGTTACACAAGGATTAGTCGCAAAAATCATTCATTTATTCTTTGCGCCACGGCCATGGCTGCGGGTTTGGCCCTATCCGCCGCCCGCAACAGCCGTGTAGGATTGCATCAGCGATCCGGCCAGCATGTACCAACCGTCGATCAGCACGAAGAAGATCACCTTGAATGGCAGCGACACGATCACCGGCGGCAGCATCATCATGCCCGCGCTCATCAGCACCGAGGCAACGATCAGGTCGATGGCGATGAAGGGCAGATACAGCAGAAAGCCGATGGTGAAGGCACGGCGCAGCTCCGAGATCATAAAGGCGGGCACGATCACCCGCCAGCTCACGTCCGCGGCCTGTTCGGCCACGACGTCGGGCTCGGCCTCGCCGGCGATATCCTGGAACAGCGCGATATCCTTGTCGCGCGTGTTGACAAACATGAAGGCGCGGAACGGTTCGGCGATGTTCATCATCGCCTGTTCCTCGGTGATCGCGTTTTGCATCAGCGGCCGCAGCCCGCCCTGCCAGGCATCGTCAAACACCGGTTGCATCACGAAAAAAGTCATGAACAGCGCCATCGCGTTCAACACCATGTTGGGCGGCGTCTGGTTCAGCCCCAGCGCCGAACGCAACATCGAGAACACGATGACAAAGCGGGTGAAACTGGTGGTCACGACCAACAGCCCCGGCGCGATGCTGAGCACGGTCATCAGCGCAAAAAGCTGGATCAACCGGCCCGACAGGCTGGCACCGGTATCGCTGCCCGGTTCGGTGCCGCTCATGGCGGTGGACAGGTCGCGGATCAGCCCGCCCAGATCGGTTTCCTGCGCCGAGGCGGCGACAGCGCTGGCCAGCACGACAAAGGCCGCCACCCCCCAGGTTAGGGTCGGTCGGCGCGAAACAGCAATCGGGGGAGGGCGGCGCACCTGATCTGTCTCAGGCTTCGGCGATAAAATCTTTGACGATTTCGCGCAGGGCAACGCCAAGCTGATCGCCATTGACCTTTACCAGGTCGCCGCGCGCCACCATCCTGTCATTGATCATGATGTCCACCGGATCGCCGACCTTGCGGTCCAGCTCAATCACCGAGCCCTTGGTCAGTTCCAGCAGATCGGAAATCGACATCCGGTTGCGGCCCAGTACCACCCGGACATCCAGCCGCACATTCAACAAGGCGTCGATATTGCGCCCGCCCCCTGCAGCGACGGCCATATCGCGCAATGTCTGTTTTTCGGCGGTCTCGGCCGCCGTATCTTCCGCCGTATCTGCGGCCATAGCTGCGCCCGCATCGGCGGTCACGTCTGCGCCGGTCTGTTTCGGGGGCATCTGGGTTTCCGTATCCGACATCTATCCGACCTTTCCTTGATCGTCATTCAGTTTCGCCGCCGCCTCGCGGAACGCCGACAGCACCGTGTCGCAGGCACGATCCAAGCTATAATCCAGACCGCCGTTTTCCCAATCCAGCCGCACCTCGCCATCGTGCAGCGCCGGGTCAGCGCATAACCGGGGTTGCGCATCGCTCCCCTGTGCGAGCCCGGCCAGATCCGCAGCGATGGCCTGTTCAAGACCGGGCGAGACGCGAATATTCAGATATGGGCTGCCGCCAGCTAGCCGCAGCCCGTCGCGGATTCGCGCCCGGGCCAGATCGGCGGAATGGGCGGCAAGGAACTCCGGCGCGATCCGCTCGCCTATATCGACCAGCATGTCGACCACATCGCGCTCCAACGCGCGGCGGCGCGCGGCGTCCTGCGCCAACACCTGCGAAAGCTGATCGCGCACCGCCTCCAGCGTGGCGGCGATCCGGGCTGTTTGCGAGGCCTCGACCTCGGCGCGGGCGCTCGCGGCGCCTTCTTTACGCCCCTCGGCCAAGGCCCCCTCGCGCGTGTCGATCAACAAACGCTCCAGCTCTTCCGGTGTGGGGCCACGAGGGGCCTGAGGTAGTGAGGCGGTCGCCTGCGGTGGAACAATCCCGCCCGCTGCGAGCGCCTCGGCGTCAAAATCGCGCAAGAACAGCTTCATCGCGCTTCAGCCTCCACCACCAGCCACGAGCGCAACACGCGCAGAACCTCATCCGGTTTTTCATCGGCCAAGGCCTGAATCGCATCCACCCGCGCCTTGATCAGGCTGCCGCGCACGCCCATTGTCTCGATATATTCATGCGGGCCGTCATCGTTCTCGGGGTCAAATACGCTGGTTGATCCGGGCGCGCTGCGGGCCTCGTCCGAGGCATCCAGAAGCGGCGCAGCCTGCCCCCGACCCGGCCCCCGACCGGGCAAAGCAGCCACCCCACCCTTGCCAATCTCTGCTGCGGCTCCCTCAGGCGCGGCCAGTGCCGCCGTCTCATCAGCTTTCGGCAATTCCGGCGTTGCGATCTGCTGCAGATGACGCAGCACCGGGCGCACCCCAAGGATCATCACCAGCGCCACGATGATCAGCCCCAGCACACCGCGCAGGATCGGAACGATATTGTTGCCGATCCGCTGCATCATGCTCAGGTTGACCGGGTCGCCCACTTCCATCGAATAATCCATGAACCGCAGGCTATCGACCGAGACGCTGTCGCCGCGGGCATCGTCAAAGCCGACCGCCGTCTGCACCAGTTCGGACAGGCGCTCCAATTCTTCTGTGCTGCGCTCGGAATAGGTCACATCGGATCCGTCCGCCGTGTAAATCCCGTTGACCAGAACCGCGACCGAAACGCGGCGGATATCACCGGCCTCGCGTACCGTCTCGCGGCGGGTATTGCCGATCTCGTACTGGACGTTTTCGCCGCTTTTTGACTGGGTCGAGCTGGCGGCACTGCCGGGATCGGCAAGCGCGGCGGGGATGTTGTTCTCGACCCCGACATTGCCAGCGCCATCGGTGCCGGCGCGCTGTTCTGTCCGGTTGTCGGTCGATCGCACGACCTGCTGATCAGGGTCAAAGCTTTGCTCGACAATCACTTCGCGCGCGGTGGTCAGATCCACGTTGACCCGCACACGGGCGTTGCCCGCCCCGACCCGCGCGGTCAGGATGTTCTGGATCTGCTGCGCCAGACGATCTTCGATTCCCGCCTTGGCCGATTGCAGCGTCGCCTGCCCGTCGCCGTCATTAGCCTCGGCTAGAATAGTCTCGCCGCTGGCCGACAACACGGTGACGCGGCCCAGTTCAAGCTCGGCCACGGCCGAGGAGACCAGATTGCGAATGGCCATCGCTTGCTTGCGAGCGATGGTGCGCCCCGGTGCGGCGCGCACGATGATCGAGGCGCGCGGCTGCGGCCGTTCGCGCGAAAACGCCTCGCGTTCAGGCAGCACCAGATGCACCCGCGCGCTTTGTACCCCGTCCAGCGTTTGGATCGACCGGGCCAATTCGCCCTCCATGGCGCGCAGCCGGTTCACCCGCTGCATGAAGGAGTTCATCGCCAGACCGCTGGCGTCGTCGAACAGCTCCCAACCCGGGTCGCCTTCGATCGGCAGCCCACTTTCGGCCAACACCATGCGCGCACGTGCCAGATCGACACGCGGCACCAGCACGCTGTCGCCCTCTTCGGCCATCTGCGCATCGAAGCCGGCGCCGGTCAGCGTGGTTTCGATCGAGGTCGCCGCCGCCATCGACAAGTTCTTGTACAGCGGCGCATAATCCTTACTCGAAACAGCCGAAATCCCCAGCAACAGAGCCATGACGATGCCAAAGGCCACCCCGCCAAGAATCATCAGGCGAGTCCGCCCAAGCGCTTTGAGGTTGTTGATCAGATCCTGCACGCCAATCCTCACCGGGAATTTCTGCCTGTTCTTAGCAACACGGTATTCTATTTTTGCACCTCAAGTAAATAAGGATGTCTATACTTGCATAGAAAAGGAAAAACCGGGATGATGTTCATGAAGTCACCAAGAAACTGAACCATGGCAAAACCCGCAAAACCAAAGCAGCGCCCCAGTTCCGCAGAGCCGGAAAAAGCGACCGAAGGCAAGGCGCGCTCGGCGCGGACCTTGCTGATGGCGGCGCTTGTGCTGTCTGTGGCGTCGCTCGGCGGGGGATTTGTCCTTGCAAGGATAGCCTTTCAGCAGGACGCGGCGAGCTTTGCGCCCGACTATGTCGAGGATGCCGGGGCCGATGGTGAACACGCGACCCATGGCGAAACGGTTGTCGAGGCTGCCGAGCCAGCTGCAGGTCACGGCGCGGAGGGGGGCGCAGACGGCGAAGGCGCAGGCACCGAAGGGATCCTGCAATTCGAAGACATCGTGACCAATATCAATGGGTTCGACACCAACGGACGGCCCACTCAGTCGTTTCTCAAACTGAACTTGGTGCTGGTCTATCGCCCCGAGCCCGGCGCTGCCGCGCTGATGCTCACGCGCCAGCCCTTCATGCGGGATCTGTTTACCGGCTATGCCCGCAGCCTGACCGAAACCGACGTGCGCGGCATGGCAGGCGTGCTGAATGTAAAGGCCGAGCTGCTCAAACGCGCTCGGGCCGCCGCTGGCAACGATCTGCCACGAGAAATCCTGATCAGCGACCTGATCGTACAATAGGGGGCGAGACATGAACAAAATCCTGTCCCAAGACCAGATCGAGGCCCAGAACGGGACTCTGATCGATGAAATCATCCGGATGTCGGATTTCAACTTTGAGCGGCTGCCAATGCTGGACATCATCGGCGAACGGCTTGCTGATTCGCTCGCTGTGGCGCTGCCCGACCTGACCGGCGTGATCTGCGAAGCCTCGCTCAGCCAACTCGATTACGTGCCAATGGCGCAAGCGATGGATGCACTGCCCACGCCGGCGATGCTGGCGGTGTGCTCGTCGCCAAATCTTGATGGCGAGATTCTGTTGGCGATGGATTCAACCCTGTCGATGACGGCGATGGAACTGATGCTGGGCGGCACCCCCAAGGGCGAGAACCCGCATGTCCCGGACCGCTTCACCGCGATCGAACGCGGCTTTGGCCAACGCCTCGCCACGCTGATCATGCACGAGCTGCAAAGCGATTTCAGCATGGTTGGCACGATCGAGCTGGAGCTGGACCGGGTCGAAATCGACCCTGACGCGGCCGCCGTCACCCAACCGGCCAACCTTTGCGTGCGGCTGCATTTCGCCATCAACATGGCCGGGCGTACCGGTGCGCTGGAAATCATCCTGCCCTATGACGCGCTGGAACCGGTGCGCGCCAAACTGGGAAAGATCCATTTCGGCGAACCCTCGGACGAGGGCAACCCCTGGCGCGAACAGCTTTCGGATCAGATCGGACGCTCCACCGTCGAACTTGAGGCCGTCCTGGCCGAGGTGCCGCTTTCGATCCGGGACATCATGAAATGGAAGATCGGCGACGTCGTGAACCTGTGGATCGAGGAAGAGCACGACGCCACCGTCGTCTGTTCCGACACCCCCATGTTCCGCGCCGCAATCGGTAAACGTAACAACGGCAACACGGCGATCCGCATCACAGAGACGCTGGACCCGGAAGAGGAGGCGAACCATGGCCGCAACGATCACTGACATCCTGATCATCCTTTTGCTGGCGGGCAGCGTCGGCTACGGCGTGATGATTTCACGGCGCGTGCAACGGCTGATGGCCTCGCTCGAAGAACTGGAACCGCTGGTGCGGGAATTCTCGCAGGCGGTGGACAAATCCGAATCCTCGGTCAACGCCCTGCGCGACAATCTGGCCGAAGGGCTTGCCGCGCAGCACGATGAGCCGGTGGAAGACGACGACAGCGCGCCGGCCTTCTCTTCGCGTCGTCAGGCGCAACGGCGTCTGCCCGGGGTGAAGGTGGTGCGCGGCAAACAGGATCTTGTCCGCCGCTTCTTTGAAACCTCGCGCAGCGAATCGAGGGCCTGAAGATGGCGCGCGCATTTGGCGGAAAACTGCTGCTCGGGGGGCTGGCCCTTACGGCCTTTGCCAAGGCCGCAACCTCTTTTCCCGGCCTGCCCTTCCCCTCCGACGAAATGACGCGCCCCGATCAGGTGGTACAGGCCGTGGCCGAAGCCGCCCCGCGCGAGCCCGTCACCCGATCCGAGAACACCATCGTGCGCGCCACGGCGCCGGAAATAGCCGCACAATGTGAAACCCCCGAAGAGATCCTGCAATCGCTGGCCCGCGAGCGCGAATTGATCGCAGCCCAGAAAGACGATCTGGACAGCCGCCGATCCGAATTGGCGCTGGCGCAAGAAAAACTGGAGATCGAACAGGCCGCGCTGCAAGAACTGAAATCGGATATCGAAGACCTACTGAGCCGGGTCAAAGCCGCACAAACCGATGATCTCAATCAGCTGATCGGGTTTTACGAGAACATGAAACCGGCCGAAGCGGCGCGGATCATGGACGATCTGGATATCGAAGTGACGATTCTGGTGCTGGCCAAGATGAAACCGCGCGTGGCGGCCCCGATTCTGGCCAAGATGTCGCCGGTGCGCGCCCGCGCCATCTCCAAGATCATCCTTGAACGCTCGCAATTGCCCGGCGATCAGGATCTTGTCGGGATCCGGTTGAAGTAGCCTCCGGAAGCGACCAGCGCAGCCTTCAAACGCTCCGGTTCCACGCCGGGGCGTTTTGCGTTGGGGGCCCGTATAATCGCGCCCCCCATCACTCCGGGCCGGTGCGCAGGACCGATCCTTCGGGCGGCTTGCGGTGGCGGTTGCGCTGCCGGTCCAGCACAAAGCTGATGATCTCGGCCACCACCTGCCAGTGTTCCACCGGCACCAACTCGTCGATCTCCACCTGATCGTAAAGACTGCGTGCAAGCGGCTTGTTCTCGACGATGGGCACCTCATTTTCAAAGGCAATCTCGCGGATCCTGCGCGCCATCAGATCGGCCCCCTTGGCGACACAGACCGGTGCCTGATCGACCCCCGGCTGGTATTTCAAGGCGATGGCGTAATGGGTCGGGTTGGTCAGAATCACGCTGGCCTGCGGCACCGCGGTGGCCATCCGTTGTCGCGCCCGTGCCCGTCGCAAGGAGGCGCGACGCGCCTTGATCTGGGGGTCGCCCTCGGAGTCCTTCATCTCGTCGCGCACCTCTTTCACCGACATCATCTGACGGCGGCGCCAGTCAAACCGGTTCCACAGGATGTCAAAGATCGCCACCGGCACCAGAAAGACCGTTGCCGCAATCAACAGGCGGCGGGTGGTGGCCAGCATATACCCCGGCAAGGCCTCGGGGATGAAACCGGGCGCCTTCCAGATCCCGCTCACCGCCGTTTCGGTCACCCAGAACGCCAGCGCACCGATCACGAACACCTTGATCAGACTCTTGGCGAATTCCACCAGCGTATTGGCCGAGAACAACCGTTTGAGCCCCTGCACCGGCGACACCTTGGACAGTTTGGGGGTAATCCGGTCAAACGCCATGACGGTTTCGCCCTGGATCAGCACCCCGACCACCCCGCCGGTCAGGATCAGCAGGAACAGCGGCGCCATCACCAGCGTCACCGACAGGATAAAATCCTGTAACACCAGCCCCAGCGCCGCAAGCCCTGAGCCGCCCTCGCCGACCTGAACCTGCCCGGCACCATCAATCAGGGCACCCAGTGCCGCCGCCAGTCGCGGCCCTTGCCACGGCAGCACAAAGCTGGTTGCCAGCACCAAGGACAGCACAACCATCATATTGGCGGTTTCGCGTGACGAGGGGACATCGCCCTTCTCGCGCGCATCACGAAGCTTCTTGTCTGTCGGCTCCTGCGTCTGCTGACTTTTATCTTGATCGTCGTCTCCGGCCATGGCGTCAGAACCTAAGCAGGCCGAACCAGTCCGTAAACTGGTTGATGAAGAATTCCATCATCGACGGGATCGCCACCCCCAGCACCAACATCCCGGCAGCGATCAGCACAGAGGCCGCCACGAAGAACACCGGAAGCTGCGGCATCATCCGGTTGGCCAGCCCCATCCCAAGGTTCAGGATCACCCCCATCACGAAAAAGGGCGCCGCCACAGCGGTGCCAATATACAGGCTGCGCGCGCCCGCCCGCACGATCTGCTGCGCCAGGTCTCCGGGCATCAACGGCCCCGGCGGGAACACCGTATAGCTCATCATCAGCCCGCGCAGGATCACGTGATGGGTATCGGTGGCAAAGATCACCGCCACCGCTCCGAGCAGCATCAGCGTCGCGACCAACGTCGCCCCTTCGAACGAGCCAAGCGAGGGGCCAAAGGCATTAGCGAGCCCCGAGACCTGCCCGACCTGATAGCCCGCGAAATCCATCGCCGAGAGCAACACCCGCGCCACCAGCCCGATCCAGAGCCCGATGGTCAGTTCAGAGGCCAGAAGCTGCGCCATCCCCACCGGCGTGTCCGGCATCACCGCCGCGATCGGAGTGGCCGGGTACAGCGCGGCGCAGAGCACCAGCGCAAAAGACAGCCGGGCCCGTGGCGGGATCTGGGTTTCTCCAAAGCCGGGCATGAACATCAGCGCCCCGCCGATCCGCGCCACCACAAGAACATAACCAAAGATCACACCCGCGACATAGGCCTCGAGTGTCACGATCAGCTCCCGACCGTTGCGACGGTCTTTAATGAGGCCTTGCGATGCACTTCGTTATGGGAAATCACCTGCGTCACCGGGCTGACCCGTTCGAGGATCTGGCGCACATAGGGGCGCACATCCGGCGTGACCAGCAGCGCCGGCCATTCGTCGCCAGCGGCAAATTTCTGGATCTGTTGCCGTACCGCCAGAACGAATTCCTGCACCCGTGTCGGCGACATGAGGAAGGCCGTCTCCTCGGCGCCGGGAGAGACGGCGTTGTTCAACTCCCGCTCCCATTCCGCGCCCAGCACGATCACCGGCACATAGCCGTTTGAATCGACCAGCGATTGGCAGATCTGTTTCGACAGCCGGCTGCGCACATGTTCACCGATGGCGCGCAGGTTCTGGGTGGTGGCAGCGGCCTCGGCCACCGCTTCGATGATCTTGGGCAGGTTGCGGATCGACACTCGTTCCGACAGCAGCGCCTGCAACACGTGCTGAAGCAGCACGGCGGGCGTCTTGGTCGACATGTCGCTCAGCAGTTTCTGGTATTCCTTGCTCTGCCCCTCGATCAGATCCTGCGTCGCGGCAAAGGTCAGAAGCTCTGGCATATGCTCCTTGATCACCTCGGTCAGGTGGGTGGTGATCACGCTTTCGGGGTCAACCACGGTCAAGCCGCGCAACTCGGCCTCCGATGCGCGGCTTTGATCCACCCAGATCGCGTTCAGCCCGAAGGTCGGCTCGCGCGTGCGTTCGCCCTGCAATTCAGTGTCGTTGCCACCGGGATCAATCACCATCATCGACCCCGGCCGCACCTCGCCACGCGCGGTCTCGACCCCTTGCAGCGAGATCACATAGGTCATGCCGGGCAATGCGCCATCGTCCTTGATCCGGACCGGCGGCATGACAAAGCCGAAATCCTTGATGAACAGATTGCGCAGGCTTTTCACCTTGCCCGGCAGCGCCGCGTTGGTCGAGGAGATCAACGGCACCAGCGCCGCGCCCAGATCAAGCCGCAGATCGTCAAGCCGCAGCGCCTCGGCGATCGGGTCCTCGACTTCGCGCTTCTCGATCTCGCGCTTCGCTGTGGCGGCCTCTGCGCGATCCTGATCGGCGACATGTTGCTGCATGACATAGCCCAGCGTCGCCATTCCTGCCGCCAGAACGGAGAAGACAACCACCGGGAACCCCGGCAGGAACCCCACCATGAAACAAAGCCCGGCGGCCATGTAGAGCGCCTTGGGAAAGTTTGCCAGCTGTTGCAGCACCGCTTCGTTGGCCGCGCCCTTGGTGCCGCCCTTGGTCACCAGCAGGCCAGCGGCCAGCGACACCACCAGCGCCGGGATCTGGGTCACCAGCCCGTCACCGATGGTCAGAACGGTATAATTCCCGGCGGCGTCGCTCAGGCTCAGCCCATGGCTGGTCATGCCGATCAGAATGCCGCCGATCACGTTGATCAACGTGATGATCAGCCCGGCGATCGCGTCGCCACGGACAAATTTTGAGGCCCCGTCCATTGCCCCGAAGAACGAGCTTTCCTGTTCCAGAACCCGACGGCGTTCGCGGGCCTCGTCCTCGTCGATGATGCCCGCGCCCAGATCCGCATCGATCGCCATCTGCTTGCCCGGCATCGCATCCAGCGAGAACCGCGCGGCAACCTCGGCGATCCGGGTCGAGCCCTTGGTGATCACGACGAAATTGATGATCACCAGAATCGCAAAGATCACGATCCCGATGACGAAATCCCCCGCCACGATAAAGCGCGAGAACCCTTCGATCACCCGACCGGCAGCATCAGACCCCAGATGCCCCTGACTCAGGATCAGCCGGGTCGAGGACACGTTGAGCGCCAGCCGCATCATGGTGACCACCAGCAGCAGCGTCGGGAAAGAGTTGAAGTCCACCGGCGTCGGGATCCACAGCGCCACCATCAGGATCAGCACCGCCAGCGACAGCGAAATTGCCAGCCCGAAATCCAGCATGATCGCCGGCAGCGGAACGAACAGCATGCCCAGGATCAACACCACGCCCATGGCAAAGCCAACGTCGCGGTTGGCGAGGCCGAATTTCGACAGGCTCTTGGCGATCCCGGCTGCGGGGTTCACGTCTCGTGCGCTCATTGTGTGCTCATTTCACCACCCGATAAGCCGGCAAGATCGGCTGCATCGGGCGGTTGGAATAGATCGAAAACTGGCCCGAGCCGCCCGCATCCGAGCGCGACGCCTCGGCGCCCGAACTCCAGAACACCGGCGGCTTCGGCAGGCGCGGCGCGCTGGGGGTGGGCGCGACCATGGCAAACATGCGCGCGGTGCTGGCCTGTGCGATCAGATCGGGAAGCTGCGCGTTGACGGCGTCGCGATTGCGCTGCAGCGCGGTCAGATAGACCTCTTTGTGGGTATCGGTCGCGGAATGATAGCGCCCTGCGGCTTTCCACCAATCTCCGGTTTCCTGAAACAGCCCAAGCAGAAAGCGCGCGGCATAGTCCACATTCACCGCCGGATCGAACGCCTGTTCAAGCGAGACAAACCCGCTCCCGTGCCATTTCTGGTTTACCTGCATGCACCCCACGTCGATCGAACGCACGCCGGCCTTCTGTTTGCTGCGCACCCAGCGCAGAGCCTCGGCGCGGGTGTTGAAAAACGCGCCTTCGCCGGCAGCGTTCACGGTCCAGGGCCAGACCGTCAGCCCATCGGGGCCGCGCCGCCCGGCCTCCTGCACGCCGATCGTCAACAACAAATTGTCGGGAATGCCATAGCGTGCCTGCGCATCCAGAATCGCGGCCAGACAATCCGCCCCGCCCAACACCGCCGCCGGATCGCGCACAACCCGCGTGGCAGGCACCACCACTGGCGTCGAGGGGCGATAGAACCCGGAAAAGAACTCGGCCTGCGTCGGGGCACATTGCCCGACCCCGGCGATGCAGGTTCCCAGCACCCCCAGCGCAAGACGGGTCGCGCCGCGCATCTCAGAGCCCCCCGCTGACGATCAGGTCGAACACCCGGTTCGACAGCCGCATCACCGTGCCGTACATAAACGGCAGGGCCAGTGCGAGCACCGCAAAGATCGCCACGATCTTGGGCACGAAGGTCAGCGTCATTTCCTGAATTTGTGTCAGCGCCTGAAAGAACGAGACCGCCAGCCCCACCACCAGCGCGATCGCCAACACCGGGGCCGACGCCAACAACACCGTGTTGATCATCAGCCGCAAAATCTCATATGTGCTGACCGTGTCCAACAGGGGCTCCCGGGGTTGTCTTGAACGCGGCTGCCGTCAGAGCGACATCCGCATGATTTCCTGATAGGCTTCCACCAGCTTGTCGCGCACCGCGACCGAAACCTTGACCGTGCTTTCCATCGCCATCGTCGCCTCGACCACCTGTTGCAGCCCGGCCTTGCCGGTCAGCCCCGCCGCAGCGGTCGCATCCCCGTCGCGCACCGTGCCCACCGCGTCGGCGGCGGCGTTCTGGATCATCTGCGCGAAATTTTGCGCCTGCGCCGGGTCCAGCTGCGCCCCGCCAGCCGCGTCCGAGGTCAGAACCTTGGACTTGCCATAGGCGGCCTGGATCGCGGCATTAGGCTGGATCGAAGAGAAATCGCTCATGGGTCAGCTCTATTTCAAAAGGTCAATCAGCTGGCTGCGCATCTGCTGCGCGTTTTCCAGCATGGTCATATTCGCCTCATAGCTGCGCGAGGCTTCGCGCATATTGCTCATCTCGATCAGCGGGTTGACGTTGGGCAGCTTGACATAGCCGTTCGCGTCCGCCGCCGGATGGGCCGGATCGAAGCGCAGGGAAAATTCCCCCATGTCCCGCGTCACCTCGGCCACGCGCACCATCGCTGCGCCGGTGGCGGCATCGGTATCCGCACCGAAACTGATTACCTTGCGGCGATACGGGTCACCGCCGGGCTCTTGCGATGTGGTGGCCGAGTTGGCGACGTTTTCCGACACCACACGCAACCGCTCGCCCTGGGCACGCAGACCGCTGGCAGCGGTGGCAACGATTGAAGACAGAACGTCCATTTAAGCCCCCTCAGCCCGAACCGGAGACCGCGAGCACCATCTCATGCGCTTTGCGGTACAGATTTGACGCCAGTTTGTACTGCCCCGACGTATTCGCGGCCTGAAGGATCTGCTCCTCCAGCACCACATTGTTACCCGACAGGCTTTCCGCCCAAGAGGATTCGACCTCAAGCGCTTCGGCATGGGGCAACACATCCACGCCCTCCGTGCGCGTCAGATAGGAGTCGAAATCCTCCACCCCACGGGCGCGATACCCAGCGGAATCCGCGTTGGCGATGTTTTCCGACACAGCTTTCTGACGGTCGGACAGCCATTGCAGGCGGCGCGACGCCAACTGGAACAGATTGATATTATCCAGATTCATCATGGACTCCGGCTCAATTCTTGGCAAGTATAGCAAGCACGGCAAAGATTAACAGGGTTTATTCTTGTGAGCGCCATCTTTTCAGACCTGCGAAGCGCGATTTCAAACCTTGAAACGGCAAGGATAGAAGGACGCGTGCAATCGGTCGTCGGCCTGTCGCTGATGGTCTCCGGGCTGGAGCGCGCCGCCGGTATCGGCCAGCGCTGCCGGGTGCACGGTCGTCACGGTCTGGTCACCGGCGAGGTGGTCGGCGCAGGCGATGACGGGCTGCGCCTGTTGCCCTTCGGCACCTGGGACGGGATCGCCGTGGGCGACAGGGTGGACTTGGTTCAGGCCGGTGACAGCATCTGCCCGGACGAAAGCTGGATCGGCACCGTGATCGACGCCCTTGGCCGCCCCTTGTCGCCAGCCCCCGCGTTTCGCTCCGGCAGCCGCCGCGCGCGTGGCCGCAACAGCCCGCTGCCCGCCTATGAGCGGCGCCGGGTAGGCGACAAGCTGGAAACCCAGATCAAATGCATCGACCTGTTCACGCCGATCTGCCGCGGCCAGCGGATGGGAGTTTTTGCTGGCTCTGGTGTCGGCAAATCCACCCTGATGGCGATGCTGGCACGCAATACCGACGCCGATGTGATCGTGATCGGGCTGGTTGGCGAACGCGGCCGCGAAGTGCAGGACTTCATCAAAGAGGATCTGGGCGAACAGGGCATGGCGCGCTCGATCGTGGTCGTGGCCACGGGGGACGAGGCGCCGCTGCTGCGCCGTCAGGCGGCCTGGACTGCGACGGCGGTGGCGGAGCATTTCCGCGACGCGGGCAAGCAGGTGCTGTTGATGATGGACAGCGTCACCCGCTTTGCCATGGCCCAGCGCGAAATCGGCCTGTCGAGCGGCGAGCCGCCAACCACGCGGGGCTATCCGCCCACGGTGTTCTCGGAATTGCCGCATCTGCTGGAACGCGCCGGCCCCGGTCGAGAGGGCCAAGGCGACATCACCGGTGTCTATACCGTGCTGGTGGATGGCGACGACATGAACGAACCCATCGCGGACGCGGTGCGCGGCATTCTGGACGGCCATATCGTGCTGGACCGGCGCATCGCCGAGCAGGACCGCTATCCGGCGATCAATGTGCAACGCTCGATTTCGCGCATGCTGCCCGAGTGCCACAGCGCCGAGGAATACCGCATCATGCAGGCCGCGCGCCGCGCGCTGGCCCGCTATTCGGATATGGAGGAATTGATCCGCGTTGGCGCCTATACGCCCGGGTCTGACCCTGAAACCGATGCCGCCGCCCGGTTCTTTTCGTCGGCAAACCTGTTTCTGGCCCAGACCCGCGGCACCACGATGCGGGCCGAGCAAAGCTTTGCAGATCTGTACAGAATGCTGCTTGAAGCGGGGATTGACGTTCCGATCGCGCCGGAGCCGGCAGCGGAAACGAAAACCGGCCGCCCAAGCTAGGGCGACCGGCAGGCAGCGGCCCCGAAAGACCAACCGACAAACTCATAAAATCACTGGGTCGTCAGGGGAAGCCCCCTGACGAAAGGCCGGTTACTGGAACAGGCTCAAGATGTTTTGCGGCTGCTGGTTGGCGATCGACAGCGATTGCGTCGCCAGCTGCTGCTGGACCTGATAGGCCTGCAGGCGCGCGGCCTCTTCTTCCATGTCGGCATCGACCATCGCGCTCACACCGGTATCCAGTGTATCGGTCAGGCTTTCGAGGAAGGCTTGCTGACCCTCCAGCGTTTTTTCAGAAACACCCAGCGACGTGGATGCCGTGATCGAAGCGGCCAGTTGCCCTTCGGCGGTCGACAGATCAGCTGCGATATCCGTCGAAGTCGTCAGGTCAATAGCACCCAGCGCAGTCGCGATCGCGCTCAGATCAACCTTCTCGAAGGAGATCGTTGTGGTGGAAAAGGCACCCGCGGTGCTCCGCTTGATCCCGCTGACAGCGGTCACGGTGGTGTCCGTGGGGGTCGCAACTCCGGCCGCGTTGACCATATCGTCGCCATTGAAGGTCGACTGCTCAATGGCCGCCTTCATCTGATCGACCAGGCTGTCCAGTTCCGACTGCACGTCGTCCAGATTGACGCCGCTGCCCTGCGCAAAGGCCACGCGTTCGGCGAACTGCTCAGCCAAGCCACTGACAGTTTCGGCGCCCAGACGGGCTGTCGCAACCGAGTTCTTGGTTGAGGTCAGGCCTTCGTTGATCGCCTTGAACATGCCGCTGTCGCCGGACATGGTTTCCGAGATGGCGAAATAGGCGGCGTTATCCTTGCCCGAGCTGATCTTCAGGCCGCTGGAGACGCGGTTTTGGGTTTCGTTCAGGCCACGGTTGACGTCGTTCAACGTCGAGAGTGCGACCATCGCGGAGTTATTTGTGAGAATGGACGACATTTAATGCTCTCCTCAGTTCTCGTTTTTCATTATTCAGTCTTCTGACTGTTTCCGGTTCAAGACCAGTACTGAGGATATAGACAGCAGAATTAAGGCAGAGTTAAGGCTTCGCTAATTTTAATCTTGCCGCCGCGCCTAAAATTCGCGGTCTATGCGCAATTTACCACCTTCCTGGCTGCCGATCTTCTGTCCCGACTTGCCATAAAGGCCGCTTAACCCGTTGCGCTCGGTGGCTTTGCGGATCTCGCGCACGATGGTTCCCGCCGCCATCGCCATGCGCTGCAACATCTCGCTGTCAGCGCCGACCGCCTGTTTCAATTCGGCCAAACGCTCCGGCAATCCGCGTGCCTTCGCGGCCTCGTGTTTCAGGAACGGCTCGATCAACGGCATCCGCAGCTCCAGCCATTTCAACAGCGCCGATTTGCGCTCGAACAACTCACTGACCACCTGAAACCGCCCGTCGGTCAGGGCCGCGACCTCTTCATTCAAAAGCGCCACCGCCTCGCCGACCTTGGCGGTATAGGCTTCGATATTCGCCTCGTCTTCTTCTGTCAGGATCGTCGCACCAGCCGAGGGTGCCCCGCGGCGCGCCTGCATCCGCTCTCCGATCCGAAATTTCCGCTTTCCCAGCATGGCCATGCCTGTTCCCTTGTTCCGCACCGTCAGCGCCGATAAGCGCCCAGCATCTGTTCTATATTCGCACTCAGCCCCAGACCGCCGCGTTCGCTCAACTGCTCGGCCATGGCCTGCGACAGGAACGAACGCCACATCTCGGCCCCCTGCCCGCCAGAGGTCGGGCCATAGTCGACCGTCTTCATCATCTGGTCGACGAACTGGCTGATGAAAACCGTCTCGAACTCCTTTGACACCCGCTCGTCCTCTGTCACGGTGCGACTGGCGCGCGTTTCGCTGCCTGTCGCCGAGAGGCTCGCCGAGACACTCGCGGATACATTCGGGGTCTCCATCAGATGATCTCCAGATCGGCATGCAGCGCGCCAGAGGCCTTGATCGCCTGCAAGATCGAAATCGTCTGCCGTGCGCCAACCCCGATCGCATTCAGCCCGTCGACCAGATCCTGAAGGCTGACATCGCCCTCAAGAATGGTGAACTTGCTCTCCCGCTCTTCCACGTTGATGTCGGTTTCCGGCACCACCACCGTGGTGCCGCCGATGCTGATCGGGCTGGGCTGGCTGACGTTAAACCGCTCACGCACTCGCACGGTCAGCCCGCCCTGACTGATCGCCACCTGCCCGATCCGCACATTCGCACCGATCACGATGGTGCCAGATTTCTCGTCCACCACGACCCGCGCGGTGCTGTCGGGCTGTACCGTCAGCCCCTCGATCGCGGCAATGGTTTCGGCAACGTCGGCCTTGCCCGGGATCTGCACCTCGACGGTGCCCGGGTCCAGCACCCGCGCCGATCCCGCACCAAGCTTGTCGTTCACGACATCTTCGATCCGCGTGGCGGTGGTGAAATCGGGCACCCGCAGGGCAATGCGAAAGCTGTCCAACTCCCTGAGTTGAAACTCCACCTCGCGTTCGACGATGGCACCGCTGTCGATCCGGGCAATGGTCGGCACCCCTTCCTGCACGCTGCCGGCATTGCCCTGCGCCAGAAATCCAGACACGGCGACCGGCCCCTGCGCAACGGCATAAACCTCGCCATCGGCACCAGAAAGCGGTGTGACAAGCAGGGTCCCACCGCGCAGGCTGGTGGCATCGCCAAGCGAGGCAACGTTCACGTCAATCGGGGCACCACGGCGTGCGAAGGGCGGCAGCTTGGCGGTGACCATCACGGCCGCGGTATTCTTGGTCTTCAGAAGATCGCCATCAAGATTGGCCACGCCAAGACGTTCCAACATGCCTTTCACCGACTCGCGGGTGAAGGGGCTGTTGCTCATCTTGTCGCCACTGCCCAACAGGCCAACGACCAGACCGTAGCCGATCAGATGGTTTTCCCGCACCCCTTCAAAACTGGCGATATCCTTGACCCGGACCTCGGCCGAAACCGTGGACCCAAGGCAACAAGCCACACCCAAAACGGCCGCGCCCAGAACCGTCGCCAATGACCTGCATACTGACATTGAATTCACCCCTGGTCCTCGCGCTGATCCTAGCCATTTATTTTTGACAAGTCCATATATAGCGCAATCTAAACTTGCCTGTGGATAATTTTGTTATTGAACTCCATCCCTTTCCTTGCTAGCGATTAAGGATAGATATGAATAATGGCGGGAACGGAGGTGTCCATGCGCGCCTATGTTTTCGAACCACGCGAAAAACGTCAGACATCCCTGGCCCTTGAGCTGGAGAACGCGGGCATCGAGCCCCTGTTCGTGGGGGAAGACTTTTTCGAGAGCGGCCTTCCCCCGCTGACCCAGCCGGGGAACGAGGTGCGGGCGATCCTGATCGGAGAGTCTGAAAATACTCACGCGCAGATCCGCACGGTCCGCAAGGCCGGCTGCGCCAACCCTGTTATCGTGCTGCGCGATTTCCGCAATTCACAGGATACCTCGGCAGCCCTTGATCGGGGGGCCGATGACGTCATCGTCAGTCCGATCAAGGGCAGCGAGGTGGTATCGCGGATCAATTCGATCATTCGCCGGTTCCACGGCCATGCCGCCGAAAGCGTCGAAGTGGGGGAACTAACCGCCTTTTTCGACGGGCGCGATCCCATCGTCTCGGGCGCACGGATCAGGCTGTCAAAGCGCGAACACTCGATCTTTCAGCATCTTGCGCTGAACTCCAACAAGGTGATTTCCAAGAACGCGATCTATGACGCGGTCTATGGCATGAGCGCGGATCAGCCGTTCGACAAGGTGATCGACGTCTATATCTGCAAGCTGCGCAAAAAGATCGCTGCCGCCGCGAGCAGCGGTGCCCAATATATCGAGACAGTTCATGGCCGCGGCTACAAGCTGAGCGCCCCGGACGAGTTCGATCTGCCCGCACCCAAACCACAAGGCCCCCGTGGCATCCAAGGGGCCGAGGTCCGGGCCTGAAAGCTCTGGCGCTTTGCCTCAGAGGTAATTCAGCAAGCTCATCTGTGATATCCGGGCGGTAACGCTGTAGCTGGCCTGAAGCTGGGTTTCCAGACTCGACACCATGGTGGCCGCCTCATAGGGGTCGACGCTTTCATAGTTCGATATCTGGGTGCGCTGAACCAGCGACATGTCGTTCAGTTGCTCCTGCGTCGTGGCGACGACCTGCTGGTTGAACCCGATCGAGGAAGAGCTTTCCAGCGCGCCCTGCGTACCACTGCTGAGCGCCGTATTCACGACCTCCATCCAGCGCGTATAGGTGGCCGAGTCCTCGATCTCACTGACATCCACCAGCGACAGCATCGCCAGCCCCTTCAACGTTTCGCGAAAAGGCTCGTCATTGGCCTGAACGCCATAGACCAGCTCTTGTCCTTCGTTGATGCGTGCCGTGATCCGGTTCGACGGATCACCGCTGGCATCCAAAAGCGGCGTTCCGTTGAACATGGTCGCCTCGAAATTCCTGTCCGGGTCGGCGCTATTGGTCGAGGCAAAGAACGCCTCGATCTCGCTGATCATCGCATCGGCTTCGGCCACCGTGGTCGGCCCGGTCCCCACGATATCCGACAGCACCTCTTCAGGCGACAAGCCGGTCGTCGCATTCTCCTCTCCCCAGCGGGTCAGCGGCGCCTGATCACTGGCCGTCCCGGAAAACAGGTGATCGCCGTTGTAGCTGGTGTTCATGGTCGCGATGGTGCTCTCCAGCGCGGCGCGGGCCTGCGCTTGCAGGGCATCTGCGCCGAGGCTGGGGCTGGAAGCGCTGACCAGAGAGATTTCCAACACACCGCTGGTCTGATTGCGCACCGCATCGACCGAGGTCAGCATCGCCTCCAGCTTGCTTTCCAGCAGGGAGTTGGAGGTCGTGTAGGCCTGTGTATTTTCCTCGCGCGCACGCAAGGTCAACGCGATCGATGCGCGTGGCCCCAGATCGGCGAACAGATCGGCCTTGAGTCCTGTCGACAGCTCTTGGCCCGCCTTTTGCAGCGCCAGCGTCGCCTGAGAGACATAGTCGCGATTGAACTGATTCATCTGCATCGAAGAAACACGGCTTACATTCCAGCTCATCTGCTATCCTCAAACTGCGGCCAACAACGTGTCGAGCATTTCGCCCACGGCTGTCAGCATCTTGGAATTGGCGGCATAGCTCTGCTCAATCAACATCAGCTTTTGCAACTCTTCGTCGATATTCACACCTTCGACACTGTCGCGCGAGGCTTGCACCAACCCGGCGGCAGAAGCGGCGGCATTGTAATCGCTTTCGGCCCGGGCGCGTTCGGACGACTGGGTCGAGACCATCTCGGCTGCGAAATTCGCCACCGTGACTGTCGCACTCATACTGGTCGCGGGATCGGCCCCGACCGGAGCATCCAGCCCGTCGATAAAGGCCTGGATCTGCGTCGCATCGGCAGCGTCACCGGTGGTTGTGGCGCCCATGCCATCGCGGATGCGCCAGACTTCGGCGTCGCCGCTATGGCTGACCGCGTCATTGACGAAAAGGCGGCCTGCCAGCCCCTCAAGTTCGCTGGCATCAAAGGCGCTGCCATTGTCGGTGAACAGCCCGGCCTCCCCCGCCGACAGCGAGGCATCAGCCCCCTCGAATGCCTGGATCAACCCGCGCGCATATTCATCAAGCTGAAGCTGGAAACGAGGCAGGATATCACTTTTCAACTCGGAAAACCCGGCCAGACTTCCCTCTTCGACGCCGCGCAGCCCGTCCTTGCCCGGCGTAATTTCCGTATTGCCCGCGAAAAAGGTACCATCGCCGGGCTGATAGGTGACATCCTGCACCTGATCGCCCTCCACCAATGCCGCGCCGCCGGTGGTATAGACATTCACCCGCCCGTCCGAGGTTTCCGTCACCCGAATGCCGACGATCTCGGACACCTGATCGAGCAGACCATCGCGACGGTCGGCCAGATCTGCCGCCTCCAGCGTGCCGTTGGAAAAGTCGCGCATCTGCTTGTTCAGATCGGCCAGATCCTGAAGCGCTTGGTTCAGGTCCGTCACCTCGTAGCGGATTTCCATATCCACCTCAGCGCGCACATCGGCCAGCGTATCGCTTGCCCCACGGACCGACGCCGCCAGCCCTTCGGCCGCATAGACCGCCGCCGATTGCGCCCCGTTCGAGGACGGCATGTTCACCAGCGTGGTCATCGCCGTGTTGAATTCCGAGAACTTGTCCGCCGGAGACAGCCCGTCGCCGGGTTGCCCCAGGTAAATGGTATAGTTGCCCAAGCCCTCGCTGACGGCCTGCTGATGCGCCATCTTGCCGCTTTCGGTGCGGGCCATCCGCACCAGAGAGGCATCGACATCGCGGCGCACCTCGGCGACTTGCGAACCGCCGGAGATATTGCTGACGATCACCGCCTCGCGTTGCACATAGCCAGGGGTCATCGCATTGGCGATGTTGTTGGCGGTTATGCGCGTTTGCGTCTGCGTCGTGGCAAGGCCCGTCGCAGTCGTATTGAGGGCATTGGAAAGACTCATGGGTATCCCCTGAAGGCCGGTTCAGATCAGCGTTTGAGCTGCGCGGTCTCGGTCATCATCTCGTCCACCGTGGTCACCACCTTGGCATTGACGGAATACGCTTGCTGGAGCTTGATCAGATCGGTCATTTCTTCGGCGATATCCACGTTTGAGGATTCAAGAGATTGCCCGCTGACCGCGCCGGTGGCGCCGGTATTGGCTTTCATCGCCAGAAATGCCCCGGTGTCATTGCTCAGGGCATAGGCATTTCCACGCATTTCCAGCAACCCATTGGGATTGGCCACGATCGCGACCGGGATCTCGTACAATGCCCGCCGCTGACCGTTGTCAAAAACACCATAGAGCGTTCCGTCCTCATCGATCTCGGTGCGCATAAGCTCACCGACGCTGGAGCCGTCGCGGGTGAAGGTCTGGCTGAAATCACCGGCGAACTGGGTGATCCCATCGAATGAGTCCGGTGCCCCCATTTTAATCACGAGGGTCTGCGGCGAGCCGCCGTCATCCACCGTCACCGTGGCCTCGCCGGTGGCCGTGTCGAAGGAAAAGGCCGCAGGCGCCGTTGCCGTCGAGGTCACACCGGAATAGGCAGCAGGCGATCCAGCAAGCGACCCGGAATCGTTGAAATCCACGGTCACCGACCCCATCGCCGTACCAGCGCTATCGCTGATCGTTACGTTCCACGTGTTGTCGGTCGAGGTCGGTTCCCACGAAAAGCTCAGCCGTTCCGACGCGCCCAGCGGGGTAAAGAATTCCGACGAGGTCGTGAACGGGTCGCCCGGTGTCACAAGGCCCGCCTCTTGTGACGGCAGGTTGCCCATGGTCGAAATCTCGGTGGTTGCCGCCGCCGACAGGCTGATGTTGCCGATATTCACCGTCTCCATCTGCGCGAAAGAGCTGCGATCCACATCGCCCAACTCTCCGTCCAGATCGTAGCGGTAGCCAGCCAAGTAGTAGCCGGCTGCGTTCACCAGATTGCCGTCCTGATCCGGCAGGAACGACCCCGCCCGCGTCAGCAGGTAATTGGTTTGAACCGTCTCATCCGGGCGCAGCGATACGGTAAAGAAACCCGATCCGCTGATTGCCATGTCGGTTGCCGAGTTGGTCGAAATCAACCCGCCGGCCCGGCTCATTTCCAACTCTTCGACCGCGCTGACCGACAACACACCGCTGCCGTCCGCCCCCGCCGCCGAGGAAGTCACGAAATGGGTGAAGCCGCGCTTGTATCCAACCGTATTGGAGTTTGCGATATTCTCTGAAATACCGCTCACCGCCTTCGAGTTAGACTGAAGACCGCTGACTCCGGTTTGAAGTGCACTCGAAATGCTCATGACCACCGCCTCTGATTATTCTTGTATCTTGTTTTTTATTGCAAGAAATACACGAGGCTATTTTAAGCCGGGTTAAAGTTTCAAGAAAAACCGGGCGTGATCGGAGGTGCGACCAAGGATTTCCGCCCAGTGCGCCCAGTCCGTCAGCCGGCCCAGCCGCCTTGCGGGGTTACAGGCCGGTTTCGCGCGCGCTGATCGTGCCGATGGCGCGCGCGGCGCTATCGAGGCGGGTATCGGCGGCATCGAGGCTGAGCGGCGCCAACGGCGCCGGCGTTTCCATCAGGCTTTCGGCAATATCGACCCAGATTTCGGAATCCGTCAGCCCCGGAAAGGCGGCAACCACCTGGCTCGCCGCCTGCACATCGCCCGCCTTTCGCGCCGCCAATAGCAGGTAGGAGGCATCGCGCGCGGTAAAAACCTCGGGGAAACTCGCCCACAGCTTCTTGTAGAAAAGCGCCGCCTCGGTCCAACTCCCGGCCTGCGACAGCGCCAGAGCAAGATCGCGCAGGTTGCCCGCATCGGGGCTGGCGACATGGGTCCGCAGCACCCCGTCATTGTCGCCCAGCTCTGACAGCACCGAGGCCTTGAACGCGCTGACCTGCTGGTGTTGCGCGGGATCCTCGGGTACGCCGATCTGGTCCAGCGCCTCGCGCGCCTCAGTATATTGACCGCCGCGCGCCAAGGCATGCGCCAGTTTCATCTGCAACCCGACAAGCCGCCCCTTCTCAACCGGCACCCCGGACACATCGCCCAGTTCCTGTACCAACGCCTGCGCCCGGCGATACTCCCCCGCCGCCAGATCGGTGCCGCCCAGTTGCAACGCACGGTCCGCCAAGGCCTCGGAATGCACGGCGAACTCAGGGAAAAACCGATAGAGCGGCACCAACTCCATATGCAGGGTCACCCATTGCGAAAGCGACAACTTCCCCTCGGCCCCATCGCGATAGACCTCGGCCATATCCGCGCGCGCCTGTACAGCGGCCTCTTCGGCCGCCTCGGTGTCGGGAAAGCGCAGCATCAGCTTGCCGCGGGCGACAAGGGCTGAAAACGGATCATCGGTCGCGGAATAAAGCCCGGCAAGCCGTCGCAACAGGTCGCGCTCATAGCGATCCCCGCGCCACGCCCCGGAGCCATATTCCAGAACGTCCCGTGCGGCCAGCAGCGCACCGCGGCCACCATCCGCCAGCGCCATGTCAGCCAATGCCAGCCGCGCCCGCGCCGCATAAAGATCCCAGCCATCACTGGCGGCGAAATAGTACTCCAGCGCCGTTTTCGCCTTGCCCTGAATCAAGGCCGCCCGCCCGCGCAGATAATACCCCAGCGGCGCGCCAGAAAGATCGGGAACCTGGTCCAGCAATGAGATCGCCTGCTCTGCGAGACGCGCCTCCCCCGCCTCGACCGCCGCCTCGGTGAAAATCGGCAGCACCATGCGCACCACCGACCGGGGCTGATAGGCCATCGCCGCCAGCGCCCCGGCGAGGTTGTTGCGCAGCATCACCTCGTCGCCCTGCGCCACCGCCTGAAGGGTCAGCCACATGCCCCGATCGGGTCGCGACGGCGCCGCCAGAGGCGATGTCTGGATATCCGGCACCGCCTCACCGCCCAGCAGTTGCACCGCGTCCTGCATGGCGCGCCAACGGCGTATGTCCCGCGCGGTTTCCGGCTTGACCCCGTCCAGAACCGAGCTGGCCTCGTAGACCAACGCCTGACTCAGATACAATTCCGCCATATCAAGGAAAACGCCCGGCCGCTCTGGCCCGTGGGCAGAGCTCAACGCGTCGATCCCTGTTGTCAGCTGCTTATAGAAACCGTCCTCCGGCCAGCGCCGCAGATCCATATCCCCCTGCCGGGCCACGCCGGGAGTCGAGCGCGCCGCGCGGCTCAGATCAGCCAGCGACGACGCATCAGGCGGAACGCCCGAGGCCAGCGCGGTCCCAGCCACGACGCCGCTGGCCAAGAGCACCGCAGCCGCTGTCGGTTTCTTCATGTTGACCACCGGCTGTCCTTGGGTTCAACCAAATACATCTTGCCTTAATTCTTATATTGATGGATAGTTTATCATGCAATAAGAGGAATGATACTGAAATTTTGCCGGTCTATCCTTGCCGGCGTATCTGAGGGGTGCTGAAAGCAGCCATGGGCAACGCGAATTACGTCTCCCTTTCCCTCGCTACGGCTTTGGAGCGCAGCATGGACCTTGCCGCGCATAACATGGCCAACGCCTCGACCGCCGGGTACAAGTCGACGCAACCGCTGTTCGAGGCGGTGCGATCGGATGGAACCGAAGACACGACCGTCAGCTATGTTCAGGATCGCGGCACCTTTCTCAACACCAGTCAGGGCGCGCTTGTCTCCACCGGAAACCCGCTGGATCTAGCCCTGTCCGGATCGGGCTGGCTGTCCTATCAGACCGGCGCGGGCGCAACCGCCTATGGCCGCGACGGGCGGCTGGCGGTCGATGCCAACGGCCAGCTTTCGACATTGACCGGCACCCCGGTGCTGAACCCGGGCGGCGCGCCAATCACCCTGCCACAAGCCGTAGGACAGAACATCAGCGTCTCAACCGACGGCACCATCACCGATGCCGATGGCGCAATACTAGGGCAAATTGGTCTGTTCAGCGTGCCCGACCCGAACAAACTGGTCCCGATCGGTGGCGGGCTGTATCTCTACGGCGATGCCGGCACCAATGCCACGCCCGATGCCGAGACCAAGATCGCGCAGGGGTTCGTCGAGCAAAGCAACGTGCAGCCGATCGTCGAAATGACCCACCTGATGGACATCCAGCGCGCCTATGAACGTGCGACCAAACTGATGAGCGACAGCAACGATCTGACACAACGGGCCATTCAGCGCCTCGGCCAGGTGGTCTGAACCGCCTGATACCGACCAACGGGGAGGAACCCGACCATGAAGGCACTAGGAATCGCGGCGACAGGGATGCTGGCCCAGCAGACCAACGTGGATGTCATCGCCAACAACATCTCCAACGCCAATACCACCGGCTTCAAAAGCGGGCGGGCGGCCTTTCAGGATCTGATTTATCAGTCGATGCAGCAAGAGGGTGCGCTGACCTCGACCGAAGGCACCTCTCGCCCGGTCGGCATGAATGTCGGCCTCGGGGTTCAAAGCGCCGGCGTGGTCCGTCTGAATACGCAGGGCGGGCTTTCCCAGACCGAGAACCAGCTTGATCTGGCCATCGAAGGGCACGGATTTTTCGTGATCAACCGCCCCGACGGCAGCCAGGCCTATACCCGCGCGGGCAGCTTCCAGCTGAGCGCCGAAGGGCAGATCGTCACCTTGGACGGCTATGAGATCGACCCGGGCATCACCATGCCCGACAACACCCGCCAGATCGCCATAAACCAAGAGGGCGTGGTCATGGCCTATGTCGAAAACGACCCCACCCCGGTGGAACTGGGACAGCTGACCATGGCCACCTTCCTGAACGAAGCCGGGATGAAACCAATCGGCAACAACATGCTGGAAGAGACCACGGCCTCGGGCGAACCGGCGCTGGTCACACCGGGCGAACCCGGTGTCGGAATCATCCGGCAGGGGTATCTGGAAAACTCCAACGTCAATATCATCCAGCAGATCACCGACCTGATCTCTGCCCAGCGCGCCTATGAGATGAACTCCAAGGCGATCGAGACCGCCGACGAGATGCTCTCCACCGCCAACCAGATCAAATAACGATGCGCCATCCGCTCTCCTCCCCCGCGCGATCCGGCCGCCTGCTCGGCCTCCTTGCCCTTGTTGCGTCGCTGCTGCCAGCGGTCCCCGCCGCTGCGGCCAACATCGTCGCCCTGGTCACCGAACGCGCAACCCAGGAATTCGGCCCAGGCATGCCCGACAGCGGCTTTTTCAAGATCCGCATGGCCGCCGGGTTACCCAGCGAGGGCGAATTCATTCGCGAGTTCTGGATCGACCACGACACCGGTCAGTTCATCGCAAATGTGGTCACCGACAGAGGCGATGTGCGCCGGGTCTGGGGCGTTGCCACGCTGACCCAGCCGGTGCCGGTGCCGGTGCGCCGCGTCATGCCCGATACCATCGTGCAGCCCGAGGATATCGAGATGGTCGATATGCCCTGGGCCCGCGTCAATGCCTATGCGATCACCGACGCCAAAGGGCTGGTCGGCATGCAGGTGCGCCGCATGCTCTCTCCCGGTCGCCCGGTGCAAATTCAGTCCGTGCAACCGCCAATCATCATCTCGCGCGGGGAACGGGTGACCATTCAGCTCAATTTCGGCGGGCTCGAGCTCGCCGTTGCGGGCAAGGCAATTTCCGATGCGCATCTGGGCCAGGAGGTCCGGGTGGTTAATCTCAGCAGCAACAAAACAGTCGTGGGCGTCGCCCGCGCCGACGGTTTAGTGGAGGCAAGCTTTTGATCTTCGCCCTTGATAGATTTCCAACCCGCCCCTTCGCCGCCGCCCTCGCAGCGGCGCTTGCCCTGTCGGCTTGCAGCCAATACACCAAACACCGCAACCCGGAGTTGAGCGATGTGGTGCTCAACGGTGAAACCATGCCCGAGGTCAACCGCATCAGCGTCCCGATGCCGGAATCCGAGCCGATGTCACCGCCCAAACGGGCCGAGGCCTCCAGCCTCTGGGGCACCAACACGCGCAGTTTCTTCGGCGACCGGCGCGCGCAGGCCGTTGGGGATCTGTTGACCGTGGTCATCGACATCGACGACAGCGCCTCGCTGCACAACGCATCGGAACGCAGCCGCAGCGGCGGCACGGACGTGCAGGATCCGGTGTTCCTTGGCTATGGCGGCCAGATCGACAAGATCCTGCCGGGGGTCGATGCCTCTGATCTGCCGACCGGCGGGTCGATCATTGATCTCGGCTCCACTTCCACCACCTCCGGCGACGGCTCCATCAAGCGCAACGAATCCATCCAGCTTCGGATCGCCGCGATGATCGTCAAGGAACTGCCCAACGGCAATTTCGTGATCGGCGGCCGGCAAGAGGTCAAGGTCAATCAGGAATTGCGCGAATTGCGCGTGGCCGGGGTGATCCGCCCTGTCGATATCATGATCGACAACACCATCCCCTATGATCAGATCGCCGAGGCCCGCATCGCCTATGGTGGCCGAGGTCAGTTGAGCCGCGTGCAACAGCCACGCTATGGCGAAGATTTCCTGGACGTGATCCTGCCCTATTGACCGGAGGAACCGGTGAAAAAACCTCTCCTTGCGCTGCTGGTGATCCTCCTGATGGGGGGAGTCGGTTTTGCGACGGGGTGGTTCCTGCTGCGCGACCCCGATCCCGCCTTGGCCAAAGACAGCGCGGGGGGGCGAACACAAACCGTCCTGTACAAGATGCCGTTGGGCAAATTCACCTTTCAGGTGCTGCAACCGACGCGCATTCTGCATATCGTGATCGACATGGACGTGTTCATCTCTGATGCCACCGCCTTTGAACGGCTGGGCAGTGCGGCAGGCCGGGCGCGGCTGCGCGACGCCACCATCACGGCTGCGTCAGACCTTGCAGAAACCATGCTTTGGGTTGGCAAGGGCGAAGAGGGAACGCTCGACACCGCAGCGATGGCCGGGCGGATTGTGCTGAAGCTGCACGGAGGCTTTCCATCGGTGCATTCGGCCCAGATCAATCATTTCCTCGCAGCGAGCAAACCTCGCACCTGAACGCCCCCGCCTGAACGGGCGGGTGCGCGTTACCGTATCGCCAAAACGGAGCTGGATGGAACGCTCTCGTCACCGGGCAGGTTATAGTACAACTCCCCGTTGGCGAACAAAACCTCCTGCACCGCAGCCTTGCGATAGGTATAGGCCGCAACCGCTTCCCCATCACTGCCCACCGCGTTGATCCGCACCGAATAGCTGCCGCTCAACATATCTTGCCCAAGGCTGTCCTTGCCGTCCCAGGTCAACGGCAAAAGCTCGCCCGATGTGGTGGCCAAACCGTCCAGCGTGCGCACCACCCGGTCCAGTGGATCAATGATTTGCGCCGATACCTCGGATGCCGCGTCCGTCAGCATGTAATACCCGTCGGTCACCCCGTTATCCAACATGACATTGTCCGAATTGACCGTCACATCATGGCCGATCATGCTCGCGCCCGCGACCGAGGTCAGCGCGCCAAACTGTGCCGACAAGGTTTCGAGGTTGGAATTCGATTTGACCGCCTGCTCCACCTGACTAAGCTGCGCAAGCTGCGAGACGAATTGCGAGCTATCCATCGGCTCCAGCGGGTCCTGATACTCGATCTGAGCTGTAAGGAGCGTCAGAAAGCGGGTGTAATCCTCGCTCAGCTGCGACAGCGAACTGCTCGACGCCGTCTCTGTCGTCTGCGTGGTGCTTGTTGCTGTAACGTCCATATCCGTTTCCCCTCAGGTCACGATGTCCAACCGGCCATCGCCGATTTCTGCGGTCTGTAAAGGTCTGGTATCGACCCCGCCTTCGGCGCTGTCCTCTGCCGTAGTCGTGGAAAGAACGGGAGCGCGATTGCCCTGCGGCTCCTGCCCGTCCCGGTCCGAAAAGGATTGCAGGTCAAGCGATCCGGTATCCATCCCACCCAGCGCCTGCGCCAGCAGGTCCCGTTCGTCGCGCAGACTGTTCAAAACCGCCGGGTTATCGGCCCGCACCACGATCTTGAGCGCGCCATCCTCTCCGGTACTGACGTCCACCTCGATACTGCCCAGCCCACGCGGGCTGAGCGCAATCCGGGTATGCCCGTCGCCGACCTCGGCCGAACGGACCTGCGCCGCAAGGGCTGCGGCAAAGCGCGACGGCTCTGCGCCGCTTTCGCTGCGCTTCTGCGTTGTTGTGGTCGCGGGCTCGCCAGAGGGATGCCCGCCGCGCGCCATCGCCCGCGCGATATCCTCCGGGGTGATCAACGGCTCAACCGGGCTACGCCGCACCGCACCGAGTTCTGCGCCGACCTCTGTTCCCACCTCGGCCAGCGCCGTCGCGAGCGGCCCCGCCTCCGGGGTTTGCGAAACCTCCGCCGCAGCGGCCATGACCCGCGCCAGTAACGCCTGACTCGCAGGCGCATCGCCGGCGCCCGAGCGCCCGCCCTGGATCGACGCGAAGAAAACCGGAAGACCGGGCTCCTCCGTGTCGGGTGTTGTAGCCACCTCTGCCCCGAGCGCTACAGCCGCCGGCGTGATCGACGCCACCGCATCGGGGTCCACGGATGTGCTGGCCAAGCCACCGACCCGCCCCGTCGATCCCTTGATACCAAGCCCCGCCGCCGCGCTGGCGGCGGCACCAGCCACCTCGGCCCCGAGCGATACGGGCGTCGGAGCCGCGCTGGCGGCGACATCTGTCGTCAGTGTGGCGGCGGGGGCGGCTGCGGCGATTACCCCGGACATATCCGGGGGCACGCCCCGACGCCCTTGCGCAAAGTCCCCCTCGCCCAGCTGCGCCGCGGCAAAGTCCGACACCCGCCGCACCGCACCGGTCACAGTTGAAATCACCGAGAGCAACGCC
Organism: Pseudodonghicola sp.; assembly: GCA_033791545.1. Taxonomy (GTDB): domain Bacteria; phylum Pseudomonadota; class Alphaproteobacteria; order Rhodobacterales; family Rhodobacteraceae; genus Antarcticimicrobium. The sequence continues at coordinate 32,336 of JASJGL010000148.1, forward strand.
TGAACCGCCGCCTGCGGGTCAGCCAAGGCGACGGCTGCGTCCCCCTCTGTTAACGACACCGAAACGTCACCACCCGCAGACCCGGCCTCCAGCACTGGCAGCAGCTCTGCCCCGGTGTCCCGCTCGAAGCTGCCCAGCGCCTCTGCCAGATCTGAGGCCAGCCCCGCCACCACCTCCAGCGTCGCGGCGGGGGCATCGCTCTCCGGCTCCAGATAGGCCGCCTTTTTGCTCAATCCGGCCAAGATCGCGTACATTTTCTTGAGCGAGTCGGTGGTCTTGAGCGCGTCGGTCCCGGACCTGTTCGCGACATCACTCTTAGGCACAGCCACGCTGGCCCCGCCCAATTGGAACAGCGCCTCGAACCCGGTCGCCGCCAGGCCCCGCGCGGTCGACCCGCTGGGCTTTACCCCGGTGAGGACCGACAACAGGCTGATTGCGTCGCTCATTCCATCACCCCAATTGCGCCCCGGTCACGCCACGCGACAGCAGCCCATATTTCAACCGCATCATCGCGCGGCGTTCGATCTGGCGCAGCTTCTCACGGCTGAGCCCCAGCCGCCCGGCCAGATCCTCGATCGTGTCCGGAACCTGGCGCAGATTGCGCGACACCACGATTTCGCGTTCCACATCGGCCAAATCGCCCATCGCCTCGGCGATCACCTGGCGCAGCCGGGCATTTGCCGTGCGCGCGATCAACAGCTCTTCCGGTGTCGGGTCGGGACAATGCATCGCCTCCACCCCGCTCCCGGGTTCATCCCCATCCAGCGTGGCAACCCGCACCAGTGCGCCGGCGGCGCGCCGCTCCCGCACCGGCATGTCCACCACGCAGGTCAGACGCGCCAGCGCGCGCATCGCACTGTTCAGAATCCACCAATGCGCATAGGTTGAAAACCGCACATCCCGCGCAAGGTCGAACCGGTTTGCCGCGCGGATCAACCCGACCATGCCTTCGGCAATAAGCTCTTCGCGATCGCTGGGCTGAGAGCACAGCCGCATGGCACAGGCATAAACCTGCCGCGCATGCGACAGGATCAGTACCTCCAGCGCACCCCGGTCGCGATCCGCTTGCCAACGCCTGATCAAGATGCGCTCCTGTTCCACATCAAGCAACGGCGCGTCCCGCGCCGTCGCATAAGAAATTGCCATAACCCGCCTCGCGAAATCGTAACGTTTCGTCGACCGCAGAAGACCACAGCAAAGACAAAGTACAAAGACTTATGTGTTTAACGAAAAATTAATTACGCTATTGTTGCCTGCCCCGACAGCCGCGCCCTTGCTGGCGTCAGCTTACCGCGCCCGCAATTCTTCCTGCCGGGGCGTGCGGGTATCGGGCAGAATCCGGGCGATGTCGCGGGTCAAGGCGCGCAAGGCAGGACGCAGAGGATCCCCTCCGGCGGGCCGGATTGCGTCAAAACCGCCCTTGGGCCCTGTGGTGCAAGTGGCGGCGATATCGCCAAGGATACGGCCCAGCTCTTCGCCGAGTGCACGACCGGAAAACGACGCCGCATCCGCAAAGCCGATCGGCTCGATCAGCACCACCGCATCACGGGGCACGTCCAGCCCCAGTTCTTCAGCCAGAATGTCACCCAGCGGCGCGTCAGGCAAAAGCTCATCGCTTTCCATCATCGCAAAGGGGCGGTTGTCGTCGGCGTGGGCGACAAGCGTAACCATGGGAACCGTCAGCAGCGCGCCCAGCAGTCGGGCCAGCGGTGACAACTCCTCCGGGCCGCGAACTTCGATCGCTTCCCCCCAGATCAGCTCTAGCAACGCATCGCTTCGCATCGTCCACACCCCACATCTTGCCGTTCGCGGCCTTAGACATAGAATATGTTGTTTCCCGTGCGAGGAGAATGGCCTCTTTGTAAACCCGGTGGTAACCATGCCCACCGCCGACCGGACGCGACCCTCGCGCACCACCCAAGACCTCGGGAGAGCGTCCCCCGCCCGGTACACCCGCCCACACTGCGACAGGCACCTACATATAGCGCAATAAAAAGGCGTCTCCACCACAGTTAGAAGTGAGCACCACAGATGGAAACCAAAGATATTCACAGGAACGGATTTACATTTCAGCACTTGACGCGTGATTTCACCGCCAGGATCAAGCGAATCGCCCTGCAAACATGAGACATCCAAGGGCTAGCTGGCAACTCCAGAAGCACCCAAGGCAAGCGGATCAGCCTCATCCAGCGTCATCACATAGCCCGAGGCGCGAACCGTCTGGACCGAGATGCGCGAGCCAAAGACTCCGTCCAGCTTTTTGCGGATCTTGGCGACATGGACATCGAACTTGCGGTCACCATAGGCCCATGGGCGTTGGTCGATGGCACGGCTCAGGGCATCGCGAGTCACGATCTCGCCGCTGTGGGAAAGCAATATATTGACCACCTGCGCCTCGGCCCCGGTCAGCCCGGCGCGGCACACGATATCCGCCTCGGCGTCCCAATCGGCGCGCAGATCAGCCTCACTCGCGGTCAACCCGCAGGCTTCGCTGCCCAGCCGAGCGCGCAAACGCAGCGCGAATTCCTTCAGCGGCACCGGCGCGCAGACCACGTCGTCGGCCCCGGCCAAAAACGCCTGCACCCCCATGTCCGGCCAGTCACGCCAGTCGAGGGCAAAGATGAATGGCGCGGATCGCAACGCCGCAGCCTCCCGGATCAACGCCAGCTTTGACGTCGGGGTCTTGCCGCGCCCCGCGATCAGAACTTGCGGGCGCAACCCCTGGTCCAACAGCGTGCGCGCCTCGTCACTATCGGCGCTTGCCCGCACCGGGCGCTGCAGGATAACCGAAAACAGATGGTCCAGCGCGATGCGCGTGGCCATATCCACCTCCGCGATCAGCGCGAAAGGCTGATGTGGGTCACTGTTGCGCGCGTCTGCCACGGTGCCTGCTCCCGGCCCTTTATCGTTCGAGGTCCGCCATGCTCGAGGCAGCGCCCCCGCCTGACAGCCAGAGTGTAACTGCTGCGCCCAACTCGAGACCAGCAGCAATTGCAAAGCACAACGTGAGGAAGAACAACCCGCCCCAACAAGGAGCGACAAGGACAATTCATTAAAAAATCAGAGAATTTAACCGAAACGTAACCAATTCTTTGGGTTACCCCAAGAAGTTTTGACCAAAATTTAACCCGACAGGTTCTATATCATGAGAGAGGCAAAAAAACGCACCGTTGCGTACAGGCAACCGGAGACGACATGGCAGGGTCAAGAAACAGCAGCGTCAGACGCCGCGCCGCGATTGCAGCGGCGGATCGGGTCCGGCTTCTTCTCGCCGCGGTGGAGGATGACGCGTTCCTATCAGAGGTACTGCACAGCGCTAACAAGGCCGTTGTCGATATCCGCCAGGCACCGACAAACGGTCAACGCGATACGGGCCCCGATGCCGCCGGAGCGCGGCATCTTGAGAACTGTGCCCGCGCGTCTTTGCTGGGCCCGGCCTATCACACCGCCAAGAAGAACGCATTGCGGCGGCGGGGGCGCAGGCCGCCGGGGCGGGCCTGAGGGCGTGCTCCGGGCCGACACCAAGGGGCCCCCAGAGGGCGGCGCTTCACAAAGATAGCACAAGGCCCTAAACGGCGAATTCTTGACCTCGCCAGCATCCGATCCATAACCTGTTACGGGCTATGACGGGAAACCGACCAAAGAACCGGAGCCAGACCCATATGGACGCGAACGAAACTGGCGCCGCATCCCCCTCCTCCAACGGGCCGATTGCAGAGGCCGTGGCCCGAATCGTGGCCGCCTATGCCTCGCGCCCTGACACCACCCCGGACGAGATCGTTTCGCTGACGCTGAGGCTGTGCGAGGTGTTCGGCGCCGCCGCGACAGCCCCGCGCCCCAACGCCCCGACCGTGCTACCCCCACGCAGCGCAAGCGATGCGCCCGTTCCCGCGCTTCCGATCGAACAGGCGGTGACGGCGGACAAGGTTTATTGCCTGTGTTGCGGGCGCGGTTTCACCATGCTCAAACGCCACCTCAAGGCCGAGCACGGCCTGACTGAAGAAGACTATCGCGCGCTATACGCTCTGCCCGAGGACATGCCGCTGGTCGCGCCCAATTATTCCGAACGCAAGGCGGCCTATGCCAAGCGCGTGGGTCTGGGCCGATACCAGCGCGACACCGCGGACGACGACACGCCCACGCGCTGATCCCTGCACCACAGGCACTGCCACAATTGCGACACCGACGTCGCAAACTTGTCTGAATTGCGCCCATCTGAGCGCACCTTCCTCACCGATACCTTGTGAAGCTTCGACCCGCATCCTTTGCGCGGTCGTCAGAATCAGCCGGCGACCCCGGCCTTCACGAGGCAGACGAAAATGGCAGCGACCGCGAAACCGACCATCATCCGCAAGGTGGAGATCACCGAGCAAAGCGGCCATCATGGTGGCGCGTGGAAGGTGGCCTATGCGGACTTCATGACTGCTATGATGGCGTTCTTTCTGCTGTTGTGGATCCTGTCGTCGTCCGATGAACAGAAACTGCGCGGCATTGCCGAGTATTTCACCAACGCGACCATGCCCAATGGCAGCGGCCTGCTTGATGGCGCCACATTTGGCCCGCCGGGCACGTTGAACGCCTCGCGCGGGGCCGTGGTCGCCCAGGGTGCCGATTTTGGCGAAGCGGATGACCCCAGCCCGGCGCAATGGGAAGTGATGGACATCACCCCGACCGCCGATCCCGATCAGACCCAGCCGGGCACCAACGAGGGGCTGTTTGACAACCCGGCCGGCGGCGCCCCCTCGGCGGTTTCGCCGCGCGACATAGGCACCGGCCCCCAAGGCGGGGCGGGTGAACGGCCCGGCTCCGACGCCCTGACACAAACGGCGGCCGATACCGCCATGGCCAAGGCCATCGCGGCCACCGCCGCCGAGACGCAAAAGCTGCGCGCGGCAGACAGCGCCCAATTTGACGCCCTTCAGGCCGAACTACGCCAAGCGATTCAGGAAAACCCTGATCTGCGGCCGCTGGAAAAGAACGTCATCTTTGAACGCACCCCCGACGGGCTGCGCATTCAGGTGGTCGACCAGCAAGGCCTGCCGATGTTCAACACCGGCAGCGCCGAGATGCAGGGCGCCACGCTGCACCTGATGGAAAAACTGGGCGACTCGCTGGCCACCATGCCCAATTCTCTGGTGATCTCGGGCCACACCGATGCGGTGCCCTTCACCAACCGCGACTCCTATGACAACTGGGATCTGTCTTCGGACCGGGCCAATGCGATGCGCCGCGTACTGCTCCAGTCCGGTGTCGCGCAATCGCGCATCACCCGGGTTTCGGGCATGGCCGACACCGATTTGCTGGTGCCGGAGGACGCGCTCGATCCCTCGAACCGCCGCATCACCGTACTGTTGGAATACCGCGAACCGGGCAAGGCCACCGCCCCTGCCACCCCAATCCGGCAGAAACCGACTGGCGAGGCAGGTGCCTCGGCAGCTGACGTGATCACGCCAGAGCAGCCCAAGGCAATCGCCCCCCCCGCGCCCGCCCACAAAGCCGACGTGGTGGCAAGCGCCCAGCCTGACCGGATCACTCAGTTGGACGAGACTGTGTTCGAAAACCTGCGCAACGCATTGCGCTGACCAAAGCGGGTAGCCCCGCCCCTTGCGGCGGGGCGTTTCCCATCCCTATCCGGCACGCTATCCCGCGCGCGAAGCCTGCCAGGCGCTGCGGAACCGCTCCCAGTTGATCGGCGCATCCGATCCAAGCGATCCGTTATCCCCGTGCCAGCCGAACTGAACCCCGAGTTGGATCAGCACAAGCGCCGCCGCAACCCCGGTCAAGGCCAGAAACCGCCGCCGCATGGTGCGCTTGGGCCGCTGCGGCACCGGTGCCGACGCATCTGCCGCCCGCTCTTCGATCTGTGTCGCGACGGCTGGCAAGGGCTCGGGTTTTGGCTCTGCAGTCGGGCCAGCAACAGGCGGTTCCGGGGGCCGGGTGGGGCCGACTGAGACCGCCTGCGACGTCACATGCAGGTACAAAAACGCGCCGCTTCCGGTCATCTCGGCCGGGCCGACACAGCTGGCAAACACCGCGCGCATTCTGGGCGGCAGGCTTCGCGCCCGGATCCAGATGCGCCCCGGCAATGCCGCCGACATGGCCCAAGGCGGCTCCAGTCGGATTGCCACGACACTGTGGTCGTCGCGAAGATAGATCAGGTCCGGATCACCGATACGAATATCGGCCCCGCCCTCATGGATCTGGGCCACCATGATCCAACCGTTCTCCTCCGGGCGGATGTCGCAGCGCACCGGAAGATCCTCGTTCATCGCCAGTTCCCGCGCCGAACGGAACCGTGCGCCGGGCTGAACCTGCTCGGCCCGCTGCATGAAACCGGGCAGCAGCGCCTTGCGCACTCGCCCTGCACGTTTCAGCGCATCCTCGGCCACCGCACCCGCCGCTTTGCCCCGGCGCGAGACAAAATCCGCCCCGGACGGGGTCAAGGGATCAATCGCGCTGCGGGTTTCGGGAGCAGTATCGCCGCCCGCGTCAGGCGTTGCGCGGGCACAAGCCGTCTCAATGCCAAGAAACACCGCCGGGTCAAGCCCCTCTTCCTGCGCATAAGCATAGTTGACGGAATAATCCGACGCCTCTTCGACAATCTCTGGGGCCTCGGCCACCAGCGACATCAACCGCCGTTCGTCGGAATAAAGAAGCGTCCGCGTCGGATAACCGGGCACCCGCGGGAAAAAGCACAGCGCGTCAGAGCGCAGGCCAAGATGGTCCCGCAGGCGACGCGGCAACAGATCGGCCTCTTCCTGTTGGAAAACCACCAACTGGCACTCGCCATTGTCCATCAGGCAGACCGCCAGGCACATGTCGTCCGGCCAGTCACGAAAGGTCTGGCGCACTTCGACTGGCCCCATCAGGACCGCCATCACCTTTTCCTTGCCAGCCATGCGACACTCCCTTCCGGACCCGCGCCTTACATGAATAGACCTGCACCACTCCTACACTGTTTGTCAATTATCCTTGCATTTTCCCTCCCTATTTCCGGAAAATAGGGAGTTTGTCGTTTTGTTCTTGGGGAAATTGCGTATAGACTGGTCAAAATTTGGCTACAAACGGCCTGAAACGGCCTGATGGACGGTGCTGCGTCATGACAATCATTCTCGGGTTCATCATCGTCATCGGGCTGGTTTTCGGTGGCTACATGCTGTCGGGCGGCGAGATGGGGGTCATCCTGCACGCCATGCCGTTCGAGGGCATGATGATCGGCGGCGCGGCGCTGGGGTCGTTCATCGCGGCCAATTCCTTTGGCCAGATCATCGACACGTCGAAATCCGTGATGAAAGCCTTCAAGGGGCCGAAGTGGAAGCAAAAGGATTACATCGAGCTTCTCAACCTGATGTACACCCTGACAAAGATGTACCAGAAGGACGGCATCCTCGCGCTGGACAACCATATCGAAAACCCGCAGGAAAGCTCGATCTTTTCCCAGTTTCCAAAACTGCAGAAAGATCACTTTGCCATCGACCTGATCACCGACAGCTTTCGCATGTTGGCGTTGCAGTTTGACGATCCGTTCCAGACCGAGGACGTGATCAACAAGAAGTTGAAGAAACACCACCACGAGGCCTTGGCCGCCTCGCACGGGTTGACCACCGTCGCCGACGCGCTGCCGGCCATCGGCATCGTCGCCGCCGTTCTGGGCGTGATCAAGACCATGGGCTCGATCGACAAGCCGCCCGCTGTGTTGGGTGAAATGATCGGCGGCGCGCTGGTTGGCACCTTCCTCGGCGTGTTTCTGGCCTATCTGTTTGTCGCGCCGGTCTCTGGCCGGCTGGCCGACGTCGAGGAACAAGACGGCGCCTTCTACGCCGTGATCCGCGACATCTTCATCGCCCTGTTGCACGGGCATTCGCCGACCATCTGCGTCGAGATCGGCCGCGGCAACATCCCGAGCAAGCTGCAGCCGAATTTCTATGAGATGGAAGAGGCGCGGCAAGACATGGCTCAGGCGGCCTGATGCGATGCCAGCACAGCGCAGGATTTCAGCCCTCAAGCTAATCCAGCGGATCAAACAGCATGAAATTGACGGCTATGCGGCCCGCATGACCGTGATCCGTGCAGAGCAAGGTGCCCTGCATCAAGAGTTGGAGGCGCTTCAGGCCCGTGTCGAGACCGAGGGTCATGTCACCTCGCCCGAGGTCGCGCCCTATCTGGCCGGGTTCCTGCGTGCAGTCGAGGCGCGGCGCACCTTCCTGAATGACCAACTCGCGGCGCTCGACAAGAAGGCAGCCGGGCTCGAAGCGCAGCTTCTTGGCAGCTATCGCGAGGCCAAGACCAACGATGCCGCGCTCGACAGCTCACTGGACCAGCAACGCCAGCACGAAACCCGGCAAGAGACGGCCGAGACCGAGGAGATCGCCCGCAACGTCTATCTCCGTCAGCGACGGACCTGATCCGCGCCGCGCTTACGCTGTGCCAGCGGCCCACATCTCGCGGATTTCCGTGGCCAGTGTGGTCGGGTCAAAGGGTTTGGTGATAACCCCAAGATCGTGGGCCCCGATCAAGGCCTCGCGATCGGATTCCATGACCTTGGCGGTCATGTAAATCCCTGGAATGGTCTCGAACCCAGGCAGCGCCCGGATCGCGGCCAAGGTCTCTGACCCGGTCATGCCCGGCATTTGCACATCGGTCAGGATCAGTTCGGGGGCAAAGGCGGCGATCAGCTCCAGCGCCGCTTCCCCGCCTTCGGCCTGCGCCACCTCAAACCCACCGATCATCTCCAGCGCCATTTGGGCGATTTCCCGGATATCTGCCTCATCCTCGACATGAAGGATTCTTGTCAATTCAGCCAAACCTTGCCTCCTTTTCCCAACCGTACGCCCACCCACGTGAGGTCATCACGACCCCATCGCACGACGCCGTGCCTTGCCCCGACCAGCAGGCCGGGCGAACTTTGATACCATTCCACGGCTGACCGCGCCCAGCGCATTTCGCACCACGATCAACACAATCGGCTGATCTTCGGGCAGGCAACCGCCTTTCACCGGCAGGAGCACGGTCACCCCAGCCTCGCCACTGCGTTCCCCGCTGACGATCAGATCGAACCCGCCCTGCTCCGCCCGGACCAATGTCTCGCTCACATCCGCGCCGCGCACGATCTCGGCGCCCTCGGGCAGGGTGTCCACCTCAGCCCCGCCATCCAGACGCAGCATACGGACCGCTGCGCCGCTGCCGTTCACCTTTGCGACCTGCGCAAGCCAAGTGGCCAGAATCCCAGCCATGTCCTCGGGTATATCCTCGGGCGCGGCGGCCTCGTCGGCCACGGTCTCAGTCGAGGGTGTCACCGCCAGTACCGCAACCGAGCGGTTGTCAAGAATCTGACGTTCGCTCAGCCCGGCCATCAGGGTCCGGCCCTGATCGCCAAGCCAGACCGGCGCAGCAGATTGTCCGAGAACGCCAACGCCCTTGATCACCTGACTCGCGACCACATGGCTGTTCTCGACCTTGACCGTCATGCCGCTCTCCCGCAGCAGGGTCAACAGCGCGGCGAAACTCGCGCCCTCGCTCACCGCCGCAACAGGCCCCGCCCCAGAAAACCCCGAGAAGCGGGCCGCAGCGTCATCGTCCTGCGCTGTGATCGGGTGCAGTGCCTCGCCTTCAAGCCGCGGCAGATCAACGATGAACTCGGTTCCCTCACCCTCTTTGCTGACAAAAAAGATCGCGCCCTGGTGCTCTTCCACGATCAGTTTGGCGATCGACAGGCCCAATCCGGTGCCCCCCTTGGAGCGGGTATCAGTGCTGTCGGCCTGGGTGAACTTTTCAAAGATCGTCGCCTGCGCGGCCTTGGGTATGCCCGATCCGAAATCGCGCACCGTCAAACGCAGGGCGCCCCGGTGCGGCCGCAAGCCGACAATGATCTCCGCCCCTTGCGTCGAGAATTTGGCTGCATTTGACATCAGGTTGTCCATCACCTGCATCAGACGGTTGCTATCCCCCAGCGTGAACAAATCGCCATCCTCTTTGTCGACCTCACAGCGCAGGGCGACACCGAATTTCTCGGCATAGAACCTGTTGGCCTCGATCGCGGCATCGACCAGCGCCGCCATATTCAGCGGCTCCATCGAGAAATTCATCTTGCCAGCTTCGATCTTTTCGAGGTCCAGAATGTCGTTGATCAGCACAACCAACCGGTCGCAATTGGTGCTGGCCATCGACACCATCTTGTGAAGCGGATCGGACATTTCGCCGATCGAGCCCGACAGCGCCAACCCCAGCGCGCCCTTCATCGAGGTCAGCGGCGTGCGCAATTCATGGCTGACGGTCGAAATAAACTCGTTCTTCGCCCTCTCGGCCTGCCTGCGCTCTGTGATGTCGCGATAAATCGCGATCAGGCGCGGCTCATCCTGACTGGGTTCAACATATTCCAGGCTGATTTCATAGGGCACGCCGGACTTGGTCGTCACCTCCCATGTGATGCGCCGCTGCGTCCCCTCGATCAGCGCGTCGCGCCTCATCTCCAGCGTCTCCAGATCTTTTCCGGTGATGAAATTGCCGACCCTCTTGCCCTTCCAGGTACCGCCCATGCGATCCCGTACCAGCCGCTGTTCGGCGGCCTTGTTGCAATAGAGCATCTCCAGTGTCGCGGGCCGCAGCACCACGACCTGATCATCGATCAGTTCCAGCGAATCCTGAAACCGCTCGTCCGAGATCCCCTTGTGCGTCTGGGTCATGTCTGTGGCCACCACCGCCACTTCGCTCAACTGGTTGTCGACGCCGGTCACCGGAATACAGCTACACTGCACCCAGGCCGTGCTGCCATCGTCCTTGAGGATCGTCAGCGCACCATTCCAAGGGGCGCCCACCTGCATCGAGGTCATGATTTCCTTCAGCAGAACATCGGTATCGCGGCCGTTCAGCAGGCTGGCCAGCGGCCGGTGCAGGATATCCTTGCGCCTGCGGTCTGCCGTCCTGCAGAACCGGTCGTTGACATGGGAAATCCGCCCGTCCTGCGTCAACATGCAGAACACCGTGTGGTCCTCGACGGCGGTGCGGTAAAACAGCTTTGAACGCACCTCGGATTGCAGCACATTGCGCCGATCTTCCGCCAGTTGGATATTGCGCCGCAGCTCATAGGCAAGGAACGCCAACGACACCAGGATCAGGGCGATCCCACCCAGAATCGGCATCCGGTAGGTGCGAAAAATCCGGTTCGCCGCCTGCATCATATAGTGTTCATAGGGCCGCACCCGCAGCGATATCAGCAGCTCATGCACCGATTGATAGTTCTGCGGCGCCTGCCAAAGCACCCCCCCCGCCGACTTGGATTGCGGGCTGTCCACCGTGACCGTCAGCAGCGCATTGATGACCATGCCCAGCACCGGCTCGGGCACATCGGGCAGCGCCGCCAGCACCCAGTCGGGATAAAGCGGCGTCGACACCCAGAACGGAAACGCCTCATGCGTGGTGGCCGAAATCGGGGCAAAATCCGTCAGGTCAATCACCCCCTGATCGGCCAGCTCTTCCAATTCCCCGGCCCGCACCACACCGGCATCCACCAGACCCGATTGCACCGCATAGACGACTTCACGCTGGTTGCCACCCGAGAAGACCAGCTCGGACAGGGCGTCGCGCGGTTCCATCCGGCGTTTGCGAAACTCCTGCGCGGCCAGCCACCACCCGCTGAAATCGCCCGGCTCCACCGCCATCACCTTGCGATCTTCCAACTGACGAATGTCGCGGATCGGGCTGTCTGCCCGGGTGAAGACCAGCGCACCGGTCATGTCATAGGTCCGGCCCTCCCACATGCGCGCGGCGGAAAGCAAGGCGCGCGCCCGGCTCTCAACTTCGGCGGCAACGAAGGAAGCGGGGTCCGTCAGCGCGAGCGAAATCTTCCCCCCTTCGATCGCCTGCGAAAGCGAGGCAACCGTGTGCGGGACCACGCTGAATTTGTAAGGCAGGTTCTGGGCCCGCGCCGCCCGGTTCAACAGATCCGCAGTCGGCCCCCAGGACTCCAGCGTCCGTGTCGCCCCTTCCGTGGCCAACACGCCGATCCGCAAGGTGGTGATCTCCGCATCAGAAGCAGCCGCCGCCTCGGTCTGTTTTGAGTCCTGTGTCGCTTCCTGCGCGCCCGGGGCTACGGGATGGCAGAACAGGCCGACCACGGTAAGCACAAGCACAAAAAAACACCGGTGCAACAGTATCCGGCCCGCATTCGAAAGACAGCACCTGGCCGCTTTACGCAGCATCCAGATTCTGCTCCATTTCATCGAGGAGGCGGTTCAAAAGAGACCGCACGTCGTCGATGTTGCTGCGGCGCAGATCTGATCCAAGTGCGTCAATTCTTTGCTCAAGCCGCGCGGCATTCTCGCCGATGGCAGCAAAGCCCACGCTCGCGCAGATGCCGTGTAGCTTGTGCGCGTTGGCGCGAAGCTCGGCGCAACTCTCTGCCCAGCGCGCATCATCCTGCAAATCGCTTAGCAATTCATAAAAGCTGTCAATTCGATCCGAAAGCGACGAAATAAATCGCTCGCGAATCCGCGCAAGGCCCGCATTCAGCTGCGCCGCGCTATTGGCGTCCAACCCTTGTACCATTTGATCTTACCAACCCGCTCTGCTCGTTATGGTAGTCAACGACGCTCTTCCGGCACCGTTTGTTTCCGCGGTTGACACAATACACATGTGAGCCGCTGGCAAAATAGCCATAAACCACGCCGGTTAAGTCGCGTTTAAAATTCATATGTTTCCGAACAATCCACCCTCATCTGATGCGGATTGGCAACGTTTCGGAACCAATTGACCTTCGGCACAAAAAGAGGCGCAACCGCGCCCCTTTGTGCCATTTTGCTCAGATATTGCACAAAATGCCTATGCCGCGTGAGAGACAAGGTTCCCGGCCAGGCCGCTCGACCGACCAAGCGGATGCTGCCTTTGAATGGCGTGGAGACTGCTTACCGCACGTTCGAGAAAGCGCAAATCGTCGCGCCGCTCCAACAGCTTGGGTGACGATACCGCCCCCACCTGCGCGCTGAAGTTGGTTGCCACCTCTTCGCAATAGACAAGATCAGAGTCGTTCAGCATCGTGAAAAGGTGATCCTGAACAGTCTCGGCCTCGGGCAGCATCCGCTTGGGGCCGACGCAAAGGAACACACCCGCACCGATATAAGAGACAAAGGCCTGCGTCCCGACCAGCGTATCAGAAATCACCTCGGCCACATCGGTGACCACATAGGCGAATTCCTCACTGGACGAACCAGCGTGAACCCGCTCCAGTTCCGGGACCCTGATGGCAAAAGCCCCGATCGAGAGCTGCTTTTGATCCTTCATGATCATGACATAGTTCTGCAGCACCCCATTGGAAACATAGCCTTTGATCTCTTCGATCGCCACGGGTTCGCCATAGGCGGGCTTGTGTTTTTCCTGGTGTGGCTTGGCCAAGGCTGCCGTGGCGCGGCGGGTCTCGGATTGCAGCTTGTCGGCCAGACGGATGCGCGTGATCAACTCGGTTGTGTCGAACGGTTTCGTCACATAGTCGGTTGCACCGGCCAGAAAGGCACGGTCGATATAGTCCTTTTGGTTCATCGCGGTGATCATCACCACCGGCGTCTCGCGATATCGTGACATATTGCGCACCAGACGCACCAGTTCGATCCCATCCATGCCCGGCATTTGGATGTCAATCATGAACGCATCGAAGGGCGTGCCGGCAGCCGAGATCTTGCGCAGCGCGTCCTCTCCGCTCTCGGCAAGGGTCACGTCCGTATAGCCATGCGCTTCGAGCGTCGCCAGAAGCAGTTCCCGGATCAGTTCGTCGTCGTCGACGGCAAGGATTTTCATGTCGTTCTCCAGTGTTTCCGACAGGTTCTTCTGTCAGCCACTTTGCCTTGAAGCGCTTCTGCGCTGATGTTTCTTGGAGGCCGGCGGTCTTTTCCGTTTGGTGCCACCGTGGCCATGCTCTCGTATCTAGGTTGATTAAGCCCCAAGAATGTGGCGCAAATTTGACCTTGATGGGGTTCAGCAACGGCAGCGCCCCCGGTCCGGAATCCCCCTGAAAATGGAGGGGATTTGAAGTAAAACACCTTTAAATACTGACGATTAGGCCGATCAATTACGGAACGGATCACCTGCGTCAGGATCAATTTCCTGCCAGAAATGGCGGCCTTGCGATGCAGAGTCAGAGATACAGAGGAACCCCTTTCGCGGGCGATCAGCCACAACCTCACGGCGATTCGGGGCCTCAACCACGATCACCGCCCCCTCCGAATAGGCCAAACCGGCATAATAGCAGAATCGCAGTTCGGCATGGGGCGGCAGCGGGCTCGCACTCAACGCCGGCACCGGAGACTCGGCGCGCGCGCCTTGGGCCGCGCAGACCGCGATCCCCAACGCCAACATCACCGCCCGGCGGCGCGCACCATAGACCGCTGTTGTCATATCCTGCCCCAATTCCATTGCTGCCCGCCTGATCCGGGCGCGGGCAGAGTAAGCGCCGCATCGGGAAAGCCCAAGATGAAAACAGCGCGCAGATCAGCGCGGCATGTTTGCGGCAGGATTTTCCACCCCCCTCAACAGGGCTCCAGCCAACACTGAAGTCACGACCGGTAGACCCGGTACAGGCCAGCCATAAACCCGCCCAGCGGATCGTTTTCCTCAGTTGGCAGCTGCGCTCGCAGCAGATGTGATCAGCCCCGGCGTGAACTGGGAGACAACGCGACTCCACTTCGTGATGGGCTGTTCGGCGATAAACACGATGTCGTTCGGGCGCATCTTGAACCGTGCAGCCAGCAGAAGATTTGGCGCCATCCGTGCATCAAGCTGATAGGCCGTCAGGCCAAACTGCTCCGCCGGGTTGTCCGACCCGCGCAGAACGTAAAACTGCCTCGGATTGGCTTCCCGGTTCGGGAACCCGCCCTGTCCATAGACGACATCCGCAAGTGTCGCGTCATGGTTGAACGGCAGCGGTACCCGGGATTGCTTTGCCACTTCGCCGGTCAGATAGACGTAATCGCGATCCACCGCGTCGAGTTGCAACCGGGTTTCGAAATTTCCGCGTTGTTCTTCAAGCTCGCCACGACGCAAGGACACGGCTGTCTGCAGTTCCTGGAGCGCCTGCGTGCGCGATCTCTGCTTAAACTCCGACACACGAATTTGTTGCTCGAAATAGGATTGTGCCTGATCAAGCTCAAACGTCGTGTCGAGGAAGATGCTGTCGCCGTCCGCCAGTCTCAGGTTTTGGTACTCCTGTCGGCTGAACAGTTCTGTCACCGGAATCTGGTAAAGCTCGCCATCGCGATACACCCGCAGGGTGACATAATCCGCGTCCGGTGCGGCAACGCCTCCGGCGAGTTGCAAGGCTTCACCCAGACGCAGTGGTTTCAGGCCGATGTTCAGAACCCCGGGCTTTGTGATGGCGCCGCCGATCGTTACGGATTTCGACAAGAATTCAGCGATCTCCAAGCTGAAGGCAGGTTCAATCCCGCTTTCGACCAGGCGCTGGAACATCGTCGCCTCGGCTTCGTCGATGGTCATGCCTGACACCGGAACACGGCCGACATTCGGGATCGCGATCGCGCCGTCATCCTGCACGGTATAGCCTTGGCGGGCGCTTTGCGCGGCCAACAGCCCGGACAATTGCTCGACCGTCGAACCGCTTGATGGCACCGCAAGGAAAAGAACATCTCCGACCCCGATCCGATAGGGGGCGATCGGGGTCTGCGGCGGCGGACGTGTTACGATGGCACTGCGAGGGCCCTGATCTTCAAAGAC
Organism: Pseudodonghicola sp.; assembly: GCA_033791545.1. Taxonomy (GTDB): domain Bacteria; phylum Pseudomonadota; class Alphaproteobacteria; order Rhodobacterales; family Rhodobacteraceae; genus Antarcticimicrobium. The sequence goes on from JASJGL010000148.1 coordinate 48,050, forward strand.
CGGATCGGGTGCCTGGGCGAAATGGAGCGGGGACGCACCCCCGGTTCCGGCGCTGCGAAAGAACGCGTCGGGCAGCTCCTGTGGCGCATAGGCGCTCCGGTTCGCCGACAGAACGGTCTCGGCGGTCATCGGCAATACGCGCACCTTCAATCCCGCTGTGGTCGTCTGTTCGCGGACTGAAGGCGAAATATAAGCGGTGCCGCAGGCCGAAAGGCCAATACAAACCGCGAGTATCGAAAGCTTCCTCACTGGGATCCCCGTGCCTGTTCTGATCGCCGCTTTTCACGGCTTTGCCTGTTGACGACAGCAAGCCGGGCCAATCACTGCCCGGCTTGCGTATCCCACCGAAGAGTGAGGCCCACGCGCGGTCTCATACGACTTCAGAGTATTCAGTTCGTGCCGCTTGTGCTGGAACTGCCTGCAATCGCGGCAAGCACGCCAACGCCAGCGACAATGGCAGCGACCCCCCCCATGCCAACAAGCCCGCCGCCGAGGCCAACGCCCCCGAGCCCCCCGAGGCCAGCGCCGCCTGCGCCAGCACCAACACCCGGCGTGCTACTAACCGGAACCGGTGCCGCGTCCTGCGCACCCGCGGCACCGGTAAGCGCCACGGTGAAAACGATCGTGCAAACTGTCTTTTTCAGAATCTGCATTGGCCGAACCCTCATCCAAAAGAAATCAAAATGAGACTATATGAGCGCGAAAAGATTCTCAACATATAGTTGTTCTTCAACCTGAGATCTGGGGCATATGAAGCAGTAAAAAACCGGTATTCAGGCCGATCCATTGCCTGGAGCCAAGCAGGTATCCAGATTTTGAATAGAGATAATAATTCTTAAATTGAATGTTTGCACCAGTGCAAACCTCGTCGAACCGAGACACTTTTATGGTTTTCCCGTCCCACGGCACAGACACGTCATGATCCACCGACATGGTGCAGACAAACGCGCTCAACTGTACGTGGTTTTCCCCATCGACGTAGCGGTGGATGCGGGGTGCGAGGCGCTTCAAGGGGCGCGAGCGAACCGGATCGACGTCTACGGAGAACAGGTCCGGACCAAGGCCGGCGGTCCCGATGACGACCCCGTTTTCCAGCGTTAACGTGGTCCCGTCCAGTGTGGACCATGTCTCGGTATTTCCGTGTCTGGATATAAGGCCCAGACCGGCGGTTTGACCGTTGCTCTCCCACTGGACAGCCAGAACGCCTGCAGCCCTGTCGATCTGCTCCGGGCCAGTGCGCGGAGGTGCCTTCCGGTTCGAAAGCCCATCCGCGACCAAATTGGTGGCTTTCTCCAGCTTTGCCGTATCGTTCAGAACAGCACAGCCGGGCACGAGGCCAACAAGCAGGCAAAGAGCGAACACACGGGTTTTGCCGATCATCTCCAGAACCTCGCCCTTTGGCTGCGGAACGCGGGGTCATGTGCATCCTTGACCATATCGAACAGACGGTCAGGCACCTGCAACCGCGCGCCCCCATCCCGCAGAACCGGCTGGATCGTCGCGGTCGGGCGTATCCTGGACGAGCGACCAAAGGCCCAAGACAGTGGAATAGTGAATCTGAGACCCTTGTCAAAGGCGCCCTCGCCAAAATCGCTGGCAGACACATCGGTAAATGTGGCATAGGCTCCAACCTTCCAGCCATTGTCGAATTCACGATCCAGCGAGATCGTGGTTCCCCAGTCACCCGCCAGATACCGCCCGGCGTCAATCTGGACGCGATAGCCGTCAAGCGGCTCCAGATAGGCCGAAACATGACCGGTTACGATGTCATAGGACTGAAAGCCGAACAGCTGGTCGAAATCACGCTGCCGCGCGTAGTTGACCTCGATGCCAAGCCCATAGGGTCTGTCGACGCGCTTCCAAAGAAGCTCTGCCGACAAACCGCCGTACATCTTCTCGAAATAGCCCAGTGAAACACGGCCATACAGATCAGGTCCGGGCCGAAAGAACGAGGTCGCCAAGAGAGACTGGATCGCCGGGTCGCCTTCTCGGTTATAGACGGGGCTGTCCGAGCGAACATGTGGCAGGACGGAATCGGATATGCGTGTCGAGGATCCCAGGTCACCGAACAGCGACTTGCGGACCCTGCCAGAAAGCACAAATCCGGAAAAAGGCTCGTATCTTGCGCCCAGGGCAACACCGAAGTCCGCGCGGATCGGGCTGTCCGGATCGAAAAGCTCGGTCGCCATATAGGGGCTGACCGACCAGGTAAACGCCGGCTTGAACTCGGTCGGGGGAACACTGGAACTGCCCGCGCTCAACGGATCCTCGATTTTGGCGCGGACATACATCTGCCAAGCCCGGTCCGGGGCCGTTTCAAGATCCTCCAGACTGCTTCGGC
>JASJGL010000149.1:0-5910 GCA_033791545.1 Pseudodonghicola sp.
CAGAGGCACACAGACAAAAGATCACTCCAAGGAAAAACTTGCGCATGTCGCCCCACACTCCATATCCGATAAGACACTCAGGACAGGATGCCCCATGACCGACCCCGTGCTTTCCCTTAAAGATGCGACTTTGTCCCTGAATGGCAATGCCGGGCGGGTCGATATCCTGCATGGCATCACCCTTGATGTACAGGCGGGCGAAACGCTGGGGCTGATCGGCCCCTCGGGATCGGGCAAATCCTCGCTGTTGATGCTGATGGGCGGATTGGAACAGGCCACCGGCGGCAGCGTCTTGGCACTGGGCCATGACCTCACCGCGATGGACGAAGATGCGCTGGCACGATTTCGCCGCGACCACATGGGGGTGGTGTTTCAATCCTTTCACCTGATCCCCACCATGACCGCGCTGGAAAATGTGGCAACACCGCTGGAACTGGCCGGCCACCGCGATGCCTTTGCCCGCGCCGAGGCCGAGTTGGAAGCGGTCGGGCTGGCGCAGCGCGCCGGGCATTATCCCTCAGAATTGTCTGGCGGCGAACAACAGCGCGTGGCGCTGGCCCGCGCCGCCGCGCCGCGGCCGCAGATCCTGTTGGCGGACGAACCCACCGGCAATCTCGACGAGACCAATGGCCGCGCAATCATGGACATGCTCTTTGGCCTGCGCGACCGGCACGGGGCAACACTGGTTCTGGTCACCCATGCGCCGGATCTGGCCGCCCGCTGTGACCGGGTGATCCGGCTGCGCGACGGGCGCATCAGCCCCGACGCCGCGCGGAACGCCGCCGAATGAGCCTGTCACTCGCCACCCGTTTCGCCAGGCGAGAACTGCGCGGCGGCCTGCGGGGGTTCCGTATCTTTCTCGCCTGCCTGACCTTGGGGGTGGCGGCGATTGCCGCCGTTGGCAGCGTCCGCTCCGCGATCGAAGCCGGGCTCGCACAAGAAGGCGCCGCGCTGCTCGGGGGCGATGCCGAGATGGAGTTCACCTATCGCTTTGCCAGTGACGATGAACGCGACTGGATGGCGCAGACCGCGACTCGGGTGTCGGAGATCGTCGATTTTCGCTCCATGGCCGTCGTCCCGCACGCCGGCGGGGAGGATGAGCGCGGCCTCACCCAGGTCAAGGCGGTGGATAATGCCTATCCGCTGACCGGAACCGTGGCGCTGGCCCCCGACATGGCGCTCGACGTCGCGCTTGCCGGGCGCGACGGTCTGCCCGGCGCGGTGATGGAACGCGCGCTGATCGACCGGCTGGGCCTGACCCCCGGCGACCGCTTTCGGCTGGGAACGCAAGACTTCGTGCTGATGGCCACGCTGGAGCGCGCGCCGGACGGGGCGGCGGGGGGATTCACCCTTGGGCCACGCACGATCGTGGCGACGACGGCGCTGGCGCACTCGGGCCTGCTGGGCCAGGGGACGCTGTATTCCACCAACTACCGGCTTGACCTGCCGCAAGGGGCCGATCTGCCCGCACTGGAGGCTGCGGCCCGCGCCCGGTTCGAGGACACCGGCCTGCGCTGGCGCGATGCGCGCAACGGCGCCCCCGGCGTAGCCCGGTTCGTGGAGCGGTTGGGCGCCTTTCTGGTGCTGGTCGGACTGTCGGGGCTGGCCGTGGGTGGTGTCGGCGTCTCGGCGGCTGTACGCGCCTATCTGGCGGGCAAGACGCCGGTGATCGCCACCCTGCGCACGCTGGGCGCGGACCGCGCCACCATCTTTCAGACCTATTTCCTGCAAATCGGTGCGCTGGCGCTGCTCGGCATCGCGCTGGGGCTGGTGCTAGGCGGCGGGTTGCCAGTGCTGCTGGGGCCGCTGATTGGCGCGGAATTGCCGGTTCCCGCCCTCTTCACGCTCTATCCAAGACCGCTGGCCGAGGCCGCGATCTATGGTCTTTTGACCGCGCTAATCTTTACCCTCTGGCCGCTGGCCCGCACGGAACAGGTGCGCGCCGCCACGCTGTTTCGCGACTCGCTCTCGGGGGCGCGGATCTGGCCTGCACCGCGGTTCCTCGTCACAATCGCCGGGGCGCTGGCGCTGCTGGTCGCGCTGGCGGCCTGGTTCAGCGGCGCGCCCCGTCTGGCGCTTTCGACAGCCGGAGGGATCGCTGTTGCGCTCCTGATGCTGGCGCTGGCCGCTGTCCTGCTGCGGTTTCTCGCCCGGCGCGGTGCCATCTTGGCGCGCGGGCACCCGGCCCTGCGCTGGGCCCTGGCCGCGATCGCCAGCCCGCGCGAGGGGGCCGGGTCGGTCGTGCTGTCGCTTGGACTTGGGCTGTCGGTGCTTTCTGCCGTCGGACAGATCGACGGCAACCTGCGTAACGCGATCTCCGGCAACCTCCCCGAGGTGGCGCCGTCGTATTTCTTCGTCGATATCCAGCAATCCCAAATGCCCGGTTTTCTGAAACGGTTGAACGACGACCCCGCAGTCTCGCGCATCGAAAGCGCACCGATGCTGCGCGGCGTGATCACCAAGATCAACGGCGCCCCCGCCCGCGAGGTGGCCGGGCCACATTGGGTGCTGCGGGGCGATCGCGGCGTGACCTATGCCGCCCGTCCGGGCAGTGCCACCCAAATCACCGCCGGAACCTTCTGGCCCGAAAACTATTCCGGCCCGCCACAGATCAGCTTTGCGGCAGAAGAGGCCGAAGAAATGGGCCTCAAGCTGGGCGATACGATGACGGTCAACGTGCTGGGCCGCGACATCACCGCCACGATCACCAGCTTCCGCGAGGTCGATTTCTCCACCGCCGGGATGGGCTTTATCCTGACGCTGAACCCCGCTGCGCTGGCCGGCGCGCCGCACAGCTTTATCGCCACCGTCTATGCAACCCCCGAAGCCGAGGCGGCGATCCTGCGCGATCTGGCCGGTCGGTTTCCCAATATCACCGCCATTCGCGTCCGCGACGCCATCGACCGGGTAAGCGAGGTGCTGTCCGGCATCGCCGCCGCCACGTCCTGGGCGGCGGGCATTTCACTGTTGACCGGGTTTCTGGTGCTGATCGGGGCCGCCGCTGGCGGTGTCGATGCGCGCACCTATGAGGCGGCAGTGCTGAAGACCCTTGGAGCGCCGCGCTGGCGCATCTTGCTCAGCTTTGCCCTGCGCAGTGCGCTTCTGGGGGCGGCGGCAGGATCGGTGGCGCTGGCGGCGGGGCTTGCCGGGGCCTGGGCCGTGACCCGGCTGGTGCTGGAGACCGATTTCACCGTGATCTGGCCCGCAGCCATTGCCATCGTTCTGGGCGGTGGGCTGGCCACACTGATCGCCGGGCTGCTGTTTGCCTGGCGACCGCTGGCGGCACGCCCGGCGCAGGTTCTGCGCGGTCAGGAATGACCGCTCAATGCCCGCAGACGACCGGCTGCAACAGTTTCGTCAGATCAAGATTGTCGCAGATCAGCGCATCAAGCGTGACCTCGTCCAGCGATTCATAGAACGCCTGCGCCGCGTCGACCAGCGCCACCCGCAACCGGCAGGCCGAGACCAGCGGACAGGTGTTGTCGGTATCAGCAAAACACTCGGCCAGCGGCAGCCCGCCCTCTAACAACCGGAACACTTCTCCGATCCGGATCGTCTCCGCCGGTATCGCCAAGGTCATGCCACCATTACGCCCACGCTGGGTGCGGAGATAGCTAAGCTGGCCAAGCTGGTTGATCACCTGCGCCAAGTGGTTTTCAGACACGTTGCAGCTCTCGGCGATTTCCGACTTCGTGACCAGCCGCTCTGGATGCGTGGCACAATACATCAGCAGTCGAATGGCAATATTTGTCCGTTTGGTAATGCGCACCTGCGTTCCCCTCTCGCAATCCCCAGAGGTTTATTGCACATTTTGGAAAAAAGCGGTTTGACATACATCAATCACCAGATCGCATCAGAGCGGAGCGCGCGCCTATGGCAGACCCTTATTTCTTTGGCTATGGCAGCCTGGTGAATTCCGCCACCCATGATTTCTCGGACCCGCACCCGGCGCGGCTCGCGGGCTGGCGGCGGGCCTGGCGGCACACCGATCTGCGCGAAGTGGCCTTCCTGACCGCGATCCCCGACCCGGCGACTGAGATTGAGGGCATGATCGCCCATGTCCCCGACGGCGACTGGGACAAGCTGGACGCGCGCGAATGGGCCTATGACCGGGTGCCCGCGACCGAGAACATCACGCATTTCCTGCGCCACGAGATTGAGATCGCGGTCTATGCCGTGCCCGAACACCGCCACCAGCACCCCAGTCCAGCCTATCCGATCCTGTTAAGCTATCTCGACGTGGTGGTGCAGGGCTATCTGCGCGAATTCGGGCCGGACGGCGCCGACCGTTTCTTTGCCACCACCGACGGCTGGGATGCGCCGATCCTCAACGACCGGGCCGCGCCGCGCTATCCGCGCCACCAAAGCCTCAGCCGCGAGCAAACCGCCTTTGTTGACAATCGGCTCAAGTCGCTCGGCGTAAGCATCGTCAACGGGGGCTAAGCAACCCCCGCCAGCTTCCTCTTACTGGAAATATCCCCGCCGGAGGCCCTGCTTGCGACGCAGCGCCAGCCCCTTGGCCAACCCTGCGCCAGCCTTGGCAGGGCGCGGTTACCCGCGCGCGCGCACCTTTTGCAGCAGCGGCAGAAGCGCGGCCATTTCCGGCCCATGCTCCATTCCCGTCAGCGCCTTGCGCAGCGGCATGAACAGGCCCTTGCCCTTGCGCCCGCTCGCCGCTTTCACGGCAGCAGTCCATGCGCCCCAAGTTGTGCCGTCGAACGGGCCTTCGGGCAGCAGCGTCATCGCCTGCGCAATGAAATCCTTGTCCTCGTCGGCAATCAGCGGCTCGGCACCGTCGCGGCACAGGGTCCACCAGCCACCAAGATCGTTCAGCGTGGTGATGTTATCGCGCGCCATCAGCCAGAACGACTCGGCCAGATCCGTCGGCACGCCCAGCGCGTCGACCTCTGCCCGCACGGCCTCAAGCGGCAGCGACTGCAAATGGTGGGCGGTCAGCGGCAGCAGATCGTTGACGTCGAACTTGGTCGGCGCCGCGCCAAAGCGCGAGATATCGAAACCTTCGATCAGCTCGTCCATGCTGCTGCGCAGCTCTACCGGATCCGACGAGCCCAGCCGCGCCATCAGGCTGAGCAGCGCCATAGGCTTGACCCCCTGTGCCCGCAGATCGCGCAGGCTGAGCGTACCAAGCCGCTTCGACAGCGCCTCGCCCTGCGGGCCGGTCAACAGCGAATGGTGCGCGAAGTCCAGCGGCGCGCCGCCCAAGGTCCGGATGATCTGGATCTGGGTGGCGGTATTGGTCACATGGTCGGCACCGCGCACGATATGCGTCACGCCCATTTCCATGTCGTCCACCACCGACGCCAAGGTATACAGGATCTGCCCATCGCCGCGGATCAGCACCGGGTCGGAAACCGAGGCCGCGTCGATCGAAATCGGGCCAAGGATACCGTCCGTCCACTCGATCCGTTCGCGATCCAGCTTGAAGCGCCAGACGCCGTTGCCGCGCTCGGCCCGCAGCGCCGTCTTTTCCTCGTCCGACAGATCAAGCGCGGCGCGGTCATAGACCGGCGGCTTGCCCATGTTCAGCTGTTTCTTGCGCTTGAGGTCCAGTTCGGTCGGGGTCTCGAACGCCTCGTAAAACCGGCCCATCTCGCGCAGTTTGTCGGCAGCCTCGTGATAGCGATCAAGCCGCTTGGACTGGTATTCCATCCGGTCCCAGCTGATCCCCAGCCATTCCAGATCTTCCTGGATGCCGTCGATGTATTCCTGTTTCGACCGTTCCTGATCGGTATCGTCAATCCGCAGGATGAACGTGCCGCCCGCCTTGCGGGCGATCATGTAGTTCATCAGCGCGGTGCGCAGGTTTCCGACATGGATATAGCCGGTGGGCGACGGGGCGAAACGGGTGATGGTCATGGGGGTACTCCTGTTGTCGGCCATGTGTCACAC
>JASJGL010000150.1:0-10564 GCA_033791545.1 Pseudodonghicola sp.
TCCGGAAACGAGAAACACGCGGGACATGGGGACGAGGGGACAGCTTGCCCCACGTGTTTCTAGTTCACTCGGACTGGTACATGTTCACCGATATCCGGTGAACATACAGACTATTGCACCACCGTCATCGAGCCACACTGATATAGATTGGTCTGCGCCCGTGAATCCGGAGGTCTTTTGGCTGGAGTTGTTGTTTCGGCTGGTTTTCGCCTTGTCCGGCAGGACGCGCGTTCCCGCCCGGCCTTCGAGGATCGCGCGGGCGTCTGTCAATTGGCCGATGCCGGCAAGTTTTCCGCTGGCCCTGACAAAGGCCATGGCGGCACCGACCTTCGGCCCCATCGACCCCGGTGCGAGCTCGAGCTCTTCGAGCGCCTCGGGTGTCGCTTCGCTGATCGCGCTCTGATCCTCGCAGCCATAGTGACGGAAGACCGCCGGCACATCGGTCAGCAGCAAGAGCGCGTCCGCGTTGAGCCCCAAAGCCAGCAATGCCGCCGTCTGATCCTTGTCGATTACCGCTTCCACGCCCGTCATCTCTCCATCCGCGTTCCGCACGACGGGAATGCCACCGCCCCCGGCGCAGATCACTGTGTGCCCGGCGTCCAGAAGGACCTTGATTGCCTCGAGCTCCACAATCCTCAGGGGCAACGGAGACGGCACCACGCGGCGGCGTCCGCCGGACGCCTCGCTCACCATGGCCCAGCCATGATCGCGCGACACCTGCTCGGCCTCGGGGGCAGTATACACGGGCCCGATGGGCTTGCTCGGGGTTTCGAAGGCGGGGTCATTTGCGTCAACTTCAACGCGGCTGAGCAAGGTGGCACAGCGGGACCCTTCGGGCAGGGCGTTCATCAGCTCCTGCTCGATCAGATAGCCAATCATGCCTTCGGATTCTGCGCCCAACACATCCAACGGCCAGGGCTTTTCCGGATCGTAGGCCGCCCCCTGCAGCGCCAGTAGGCCAACCTGCGGCCCGTTGCCATGCGCCACGACAATCTGATGATCGCGGGCCAGATCCGCCAGCGCAGTTGCCGCGATCCGGACGTTCGTGTGTTGCGCTTCGGCCGTCATCGGCTCACCGCGCTGCAAAAGCGCGTTGCCGCCAAGGGCCACTACCACCCGCATCTCAGGCTCCCATCGCGGCGACAAGAACGGCTTTGATCGTGTGCATTCGGTTCTCCGCCTGATCAAAGATGACGGAGGCGGGGGATTCAAAGACCGCGTCGGTCACTTCCATGCAGTCGATGCCGAATTTCTGAAACGTTGCTTCGCCCACTTCGGTGTCGCGGTTGTGGAAGGCTGGGAGGCAGTGGAGGAACTTGGCGTAAGCATTGCCGGTCATCTCCATGACCTTCGCGTTGACTTGATAAGGCGACAGGAGGGCGATCCGTTCTTCCCAGACCTCATCAGGTTCGCCCATCGAGACCCAGACATCAGTATAGACGAAGTCCGCGCCTTCCAGACCTTCGGCGTGCTTTTCGGTCAGGGTAATCCGGGCACCAGTGGACTCCGCGATGGTTCGGCACTGCGCAACAAGGTCATCATCGGGCCAGCAACTGTGCGGACCGCACAGGCGCACGTCCATGCCAATGAGCGTAGCCCCCACCAACAGCGAGGCCGCCGTGTTGTTCCCCACATCGCCCATAAAACACACGGCAATGTCGGACAGATGTTTGTGGGAGAACTCGCGCATGGTCATCAGGTCGGCAAGGATCTGCGTAGGGTGGAAATCGTCGGTCAGTCCGTTGAACACCGGAACGCCGGAAAACTCTGCCAGCACCTCGGCGTCCTTTTGGCCAAAGCCGCGATATTCGATCCCATCATAGAACCGACCCAGTACGCGGGCTGTGTCCTTAATGGTCTCCTTGTGGCCGATATGGCTGCCCGATGGCCCGAGATATGTCACATGTGCGCCCTGGTCGTGGGCCGCGACCTCGAACCCGCTGCGGGTGCGTGTACTGTCCTTCTCGAAGATCAGGGCAATGTTCTTGCCTTCCAGTTGTGGCCGCTCATAGCCCCCCTGCTTGGCCATCTTCAAGCTGACCGCCAATTGCAGGAGATGCCGGATTTCGTCGGGGGAAAAGTCGAAGAGTTTCAGGAAACTGCGGCCGCGAAGATTTTGTGGCATGTGGTAATTCCTTATATGGGATCGCGGATGAGCGGACAGGTCATACAATGCGATCCACCGCGTCCGCGCCCAAGCTCTGATCCGGGGATAGTGATGACCTCAACACCAGCCTTGCGCAGAAGGGTGTTGGAGTAGACGTTGCGCTCGTATCCGACGACGACCCCGGGCTCGAGGCATAGCAGGTTGTTGGCATCGTCCCACTGTTCGCGGGCGGATTCATAGGCATCGCCGCCTGTGGGCACGGTGCGCAGTTTCTTGAGCCCAAGTGCCGCAGCCACGACCTCCAGAAACGGTTTTGTCTCGGCCTCTACTGCGATGTCCCCGCCCTTGCCGGGTCGCAGGCTGTAGCATCGGATGGCATCGGTCACTTCGGTAAATACCGTGACCAGATCGCGGTCGCAGAATGTGAACACCGTATCTAGGTGCATGGAGCTGCGCGCGCGGGGAAACTGGCAAGCGATGACACGTGTCGCGCCGTCCGCTGCAAACAGTCCACGGGCGATCTGGCCGACTGCTTGCGGTGTCGTGCGTTCGCCCATGCCGATGAGGACCGTGCCCTTGCCGATGGGCATGACATCACCACCTTCGACCGTTGCGGGGCCATGGTCCTGCATTGGGTCGCCCCACCAGACGGGAAAACCCGCGTCCTTGAAGTCGGGATGGAAACGATAGATCGCGGCGAGGTTCAGCGTCTCCAGCCGCCGCGCGGGCCAGTGCATCGGGTTGAGCGTGACGCCGCCATAGATCCAGCAGGTCGTGTCGCGGGTGAAGATATGATTTGGCAGCGGCGGCAAGATGAAATCGGCGGGCTCCAGCATGGGGGCCAGCACACCCTCAACCGGGATCGGCAGTTCGGCCCTGCTCATGCCCCCGATCAAGATGGTGGAGAGCAGGTCAGCGTCGGCCTCCATCAGATGTGCCATAAGGTCATCTGCCAGACCGACACCAACAGTGTTTTCGCTGATCCTCGCTTCCAGCAGCCAACGGCGCGCCTCCATGTCTTTCAGCGTTTCCATCAACATCTGCCGCAGGAATACCACCTCTACCCCGCGATTGCGCATCGCATCGACGAAGGTCATATGTTCGACCCTGGCCTGCTTGACCCAGATGACATCGTCGAAGAGCAACTCGGCGCAATTGGCGGGTGTCAGCCGCGCCATGGCGGCACCGGGTTTGTGGACCAGAACGCGGCGCAGCTTGCCCGCCTCTGAATGAACGCCATAGGTTAACTTCATGCCGGTGGTCATGTCGGGGTTCCTCCCAGAAGGACGCCAACGCTGAGGGCGGCCATGATGATGATCGTGAGACCCAGGAGCACGGGCCAGACGAAGTGCAGCCAGCGTTCATAGGGCACCCGCCCGATGGCGAGGCCGCCCATGACAACCGCAGATGTAGGGGTGACTAGATTGACCACGCCTTCCGCCGACTGGAACGCGGTCACCACAAGGCTGCGAGAGACCCCGGCAAAGTCGCCGACGGGGGCAAGGATCGGCATAGACAGGACGGCAAGGCCGGAGGTCGAGGGCACGAAGAACGACAGGACGACCTGAATCCAGTACATCACGTTGATGAAGATGACCTCGTTCAAGCCCGCGACGGTACCTTCGGCCCAGTGCAGGATCGTGTCGGTGATGTGGCCTGCATCCATCACAACGACGATGCCACGCGCAAGCCCGATGATCAGCGCCACGCCCAGCAGGTCGCGCGCGCCGCTGACGAACGCGTCAACCAATCCCTTTTCGCCCAACCGCCCCACGATACCGATGCCAACGCCGGCGAACAGGAACAGTCCGCTCATCTCGGCCATCCACCAGCCGCCCAGAGAGACGCCCCAGATCATTACCGCGAAAGTCGCGCCGAAGAGCAGCAGGACGATCTTGTGCAAACCGGTGAAGCCAGCGGCTCCGGCCTCGGCCGTGCCTCGGAAATGCGCCTCGTTCTCGATCTTGCGGTCAAAGACAAGCGACTGCGACGGGTCGGCCTTGACCCGTGCGGCATAGCGCATGACGTAAGCGACGGCCGCAGCGAAGGTGAGCGCAAGCAGGACCAGCCGCAGCATCAGCCCGTTCGTGAAAGGCACCCCGGCGGCGTCCGACGCGATCACGGTCGAAAAGGCGTTCACGGTCGAACCGAGCACGCCCACCCCGGCGCCCAACAGGATGGTGGCCACGGCTGTCATTGCGTCGTAGCCTGCCGCGATCATCACGGGCGTAAGGATGATGTAGAAGGCTAGCGTCTCCTCGGCCATGCCATAGGTAGAGCCGCCGATCGCGAAGAGCGCCATGAGGATCGGGATCATCCACTTTTCCCGTCCTTCGAGCCGCGCCATTGCGCGCTTGATGCCCGCATCGATCGCACCGGTGGCCGTCACCACACCGATAAAACCGCCGATCATGAGGACGAACAACGCAACGTCAATGGCATTGGCGGTGTAGCTGCCCGGATCGTAGAACCCGGCGATGGGGGCCAGAATGACGTCGAAAAAACCCTGAGGATTGGCCTCGGTCGGCGCGTAGGTCCCTGCGACTGGAATGTCCTTGCCGAGCGCCTCTGACGCCACGCGCTCATACTGGCCGGCCGGGATCACCCATGTCAGCCCTGCGATGATCACGATCAGCGCGAAAAGGATGGTATAGGCCGAGGGGAAGCGGAAGATCGGGCTGCGTTCAGCAGGTATCGGTTTGGTGGGGGGCATGATTACGTCCTTTTCCTATCCGGTCATGGAAAAGGACCGGCGGCCGCCCCCATCATGATCGAGGATCGCAGATGGCGGACTGACCGAGGTTAGGCTGCGCGCATCATAGAGGCTTGTGGACAAGGAGGCGAACCGTGCCCAATGCTTCGCCTCAACCTTCCCGCCCGGAAGATCCCGCGCCGGGCAACTCTCGCGATCAATTCACTGGGGTCTGCTGATGGGAAAGCCTCAGCCATTTGTCATCGTCGTTCAGGTAGGTCGAGGTGCAAAGCGCCTCATATACCGGCTCGCCGCTCCGTTCGGCGGAGACGCGGTAGGCCAAGACCGAAATGTTGTTCTGGCGTGAGAGGTAACGCTCACTCATCACGACCGAACGCCACCGCTGGGCGACGCCCTTTTCCCTCCATAGCGCATCTCCCTGAAGAATGCCGGCCGGGAAGGGCAAGACGAAAACGGCGCCCTTTGCCGTCGCATGGCGGGCACTGTCGGCGCCTTGTGTCCAAAAGCGTTCTTCCAGATCCCAGAGGGTGTCATCTGCAGTCATTCAAGGCTCCTTTCAAGAGTAGCGGTTGTGCGGGGTGATAGTTGTTTAGCGCAGTGGCGCATCTCACTGGCCTTGTGCCAGAAGGGCAACCCAGCCAAGAATCATGGCCGCCGCGACGATCCAGTAGAACGGAGATCCCAGCGATGGGAACACAAGCTTAGCTGACGCGCCGTCCGAAGACGATCTGACCGACGTCACCGGCTTGGGTAGAAAGGCAAGGAGCTTCAAGACGATCCTGCTCCTATCTGGAACAGGGGTCGATACGCCGTTGAAACGCTCCAATAACTCCTCCAGCCTTTGCCGTGCCGCCGCCTCGGGCAACTTGGCAAGGTCCGAGGCTTCACCCCAAGGATCGACGCCGAGCCGGGCGAGCATCGACAGAACGGTGACGCTGGTTCCGCGTCGATCCTCACCCACGGGTGCGGAAAGAAACGGTTCGTATTTCCGGTCTTGTCCAAGTTGCTTCGGAGCGTATGCCATTGCGGGATCCTTGCTAGCACCGTTTGCATGGGCCAAATTGGCCGATGTCATGGCGCCGGTCGAACCTAGGCGGGCGGGTGCCCATGCTTTCGGTTAGGACCAACATGAAGGAAACCTCGCAATCTTGTGCTGACCCAGATCAATAGGAGCCGGCGAAAGCCCTGGCGCGCTCATCTTGCGCCGCGCTCGGACGCCGTGGCGGTCCGCAGATCGATGACATCAACGGTAATCGCCTTCTGTCTTACCCGGCGCAGGGTCGCCTCGAAGTCGCCCAGTTCGCGCGTGATCTGTCTGGCGGACGGTTCCGGCGATCTGGTAGTGGTCGTCACCGACACGGGCACGCAAACCGGTCCATCGGGTGCATGGACTGAAACACCTTGGGCGAGGCCAACCATGGATTGGAATGGTACTGCGCGAAACGTGTTGTGATCGAAATGGCTGTGGACTTCGAGAATTCGGGGTGTCGGTTGGTCCCATTTCACGACCAGGGCCGAATTGATCAGTGGTAGGTCGGATCGGGCAAAGACGACATCCACGACCGCCCCCGGACGGCATGCACGACGCCGTCTAAGGAGGCAATTGACCGTGGACGCCAATGGATCGTTAGACATTCAGGACATTCGTCTCCGTCCTACCGGGCTGCTCAGGGTCACACACATCTGCGCCGGTCCCGGCGCGGATAGCACGGTCGATAGGTGTCGGATCGGCGCCTGTGGATGTCAAACCGGGCCTCATTTCTTGCTTGTCGCCAACTGCCGACCAGAAAGCACCTGCCTGCGGGGAAAACTTGAAAGAAGTATCGAAAGTTGCGCGACGGCGGACGTTAACCTGCATCAATGCGATCATCAGGGATTTTTGCTACACGGGGCCGACGCCCCGCTCCGGCTTTGGTGGCATGATCACACCGATCCGGAAAACGGCATCGAGGATACAGTCACATCAGCATTGGATAGGCTCAGATGACTAAGCGCCCGCCGCAGCCCAAAAAACCCGCGAGAGGTGGGCAGAAAGTCCAGCTTCCCGCCAAGATCGACGCCGCATCGCCGCCCAAAGCTAGACCGAGAGCGGCGCATCCGCACGAAAACCTGGATCGCGCATCACGGGCAGCTGCCGCCTATATGTCGGCCGGCGTGTCGCCTCATGCGTTCATCGAAGCCTGGAGCGATTGGGCCTTGCACTTGGCCCGGGCGCCAGGCCGCCAGCTTGAGTTGGCCGAGCGCGCGCATGAAAACATGGCAAAGCTGATGGCTCAGTCCCTCTTGCCGAGTGCTGATGCCGCACCGGCCTTTGTGCCGAAAGCATACGATCATCGTTTCCGGTATCCGGGATGGAAGAAGCCACCATTCAGAAATATGCAGCAAGGGTTTCTCGCGGTGCAGGACTGGTGGGATTATGCCACCGATCATCTGCGTGGATTGCGCCCCGAAGATGCAGATAGGACCCGCTTCATGGCGCGCCAGATGCTGGATCTGTTGTCGCCGTCCAACTTTCCCGCTCTCAATCCAGAGATCATCGAGGAAACGCGCAAGAGCAACGGGACGAATTTGGCTGAGGGTGCGCACAACTTTATGCATGATTTTGCAAACACCGTCGCTCAGGTCCACGAGCCCGCACCGGAAGGCTTTCAGATCGGCAAGGACCTGGCCTGTACACCGGGCGAGGTGGTGTTCCGCAACGATCTTTTCGAGCTGATCCAGTATGCGCCTCAGACCGATGAGGTGCAGGCCGAGCCTATCCTGATCGTTCCGGCATGGATCATGAAGTACTATATTCTCGATCTCTCGCCGCACAATTCCATGGTTGGATACCTGGTGGAGCAGGGGTTTACCGTGTTCATGATTTCATGGTGCAACCCGACCGCCGAGCAGGCAGACCTGTCGCTGGAGGACTACCGCGAACGCGGCGTGATCGCGGCCCTCGATGCGGTGAATGCCATCGTGCCGGATCGCAAGGTTCATGCTGTCGGATATTGCCTGGGCGGGACAATCCTGGCAATCGCGGCGGCCACGATGGCGCGTGAAAACGACGACCGGCTTGCGTCGATCTCGCTGATGGCGGCGCTGGTCGACTTTGCCGAGGCGGGCGAACTGCTGTTGTTTCTGGATGAAAGCCAGATCGCCTTTCTCGAGGACATGATGTGGGAGAAAGGCTATCTGGACCGCCCCCAGATGGCCCGCGCCTTTTCTGCGATCCGGTCGGAGGATCTGATCTACTCCCGTGCCGTGCGACGCTATTACCTCGGGAAAGAGGATTTGCCCTCGGACATGGGAGTCTGGGTGTCCGACACGACCCGGATGCCCGCCCGCATGCATTCGGAGTATCTGCGTGGCCTATTTCTGGAGAACCGGCTGACGGCAGGCCGGTTCGCAGTCAATGGCCGGGTCATTGCGCTTAAGGACCTTTCGACGCCGATATTCGCCGTGGGCACTGAAACCGATCACATCGCGCCTTGGAAGTCCGTCTACAAGACCCAATTGTTTACCGATTGCGATATGACCTTCGTCCTGACAAGCGGCGGCCACAACAGCGGTATCATCAACGAGCCGAGGCTCGGGCGCGGTCACCATCGGATCTCGCGTCGTGCTGCCGGGGCGTTGTATGTCGGTCCCGAAGCTTGGTTTACGCAAAATACGCCGCAACCGGGCTCTTGGTGGCCCGCGTGGACGACCTGGCTGGAGGAGAAAAGCAGCAGTATCGCGCCGGCGCCCTCCATCAGTGTGACAGATAAGGGTATGGTTCCGATCGTACCGGCGCCCGGCATCTACGTTCACCAAACCTGATCCTTCCCCCGCTTTTGGCGGTAACAGGTCTGCACCGAGTGGCCTTGTCTTCGGGCCATGAAGCGTAAACGAGACGCTTCATGACGCCCGTGACGGGGACTCTCGACAATAAGCGGTTGATAGCCAACCGCACCGTTTCGAGGTGAAACGCGCCGCGCTGCTAACCCCGATCAGTGCGGCGAAGGTTTATCTGCGGCAAACAGGCTCGTGTCGTCGGTCCAGACGATGAAATGATTGGAGAGGCGCCATGATCGGATATGTCGCGAACATCGAAGACCTGACGGAAGAGAATACTGACTTCCGGCGCGTTCTTTATTCAGGGACCAAGCTGCAATTAGTTCTGATGTCGCTGGAACCGGGGACTGAAATCGGTGGCGAGATACACGCCGACACGGATCAGTTCTTTCGCATCGAAGAGGGAAAAGGAATGGTCGTGATCGACGGCGTGACCCACAAGGTCAAGGCCGGCGACTGCATCGTCGTGCCCGCGGGCGCGCATCACAACGCCATCTGCACAGGCCATGATGCACTCAAGCTCTACACCCTCTATGGCCCGCCGCATCACGAGGACCAACTGGTTCAACAGACGAAAACCGAGGCCGACGTGTCCGACGAGGCTTTTTCCGGAGAAGCCACCGAGCAGACGCCAGAGGTGGTCCGGGTTTAGGCCCAGGCTTGATGTGCGACGCATACAAATCACTCCCAGACAGCAGTTCATACGCAACGACATCCTAATACCCGGCAACCAAAGGAAATCAAAATGTCACTTGATAGCAAGACCAACGCGAAAGCCACCGCAGCAACTGATATCGAGGCACTGAGCGATCAATTGGCCGCCCTGCGGGAGGACATGTCGCGGCTCACGGAGACTGTCAGCGGGATCGCGGGACGGCGCGGAAGCCGCATGGCCGCGGACATCGCTGAAGGCTTAGACGAAGCGAAGCATTATGCCGAGAGCAAGGGCCGATCCGCAGAGGCGCAAGTGGAGGAGTCTGTTGCGGCGCACCCTTTTATGACAATCGGCCTCGCCGCGGGAGCGGGTTTTCTGGTTGGCGCCCTGTCGCGGCGTTGATGGGTATTGTCGACGACATCGTGTACAGCATTGGCCGAGAGGTCCGAATGGACGCTCGAAAACTGCTGTTGCCGGTCCTTCTGGCTCTGGCCTGTGGCCTGACCGGAGCCGCAGGTGCGGCGTTCCTAACGGCTTGGGCCTATCTCACGCTCAGCATGGTCTTGGGACATGGACCGGCGGCCCTTCTGATCGGCCTGGGATATGCGCTGTTTGCCGTGGGCCTCGTTGTCCTCACGCGCAGACAGTGGTCGACACTTGACCAAGAGGACCCGTCCAAGAAGCAGCCGGGGGCACATGGAAAAGACGCAACCGATGCCGCCTCCCAGATTGCATTCACGGCGGCGTTTGTTCTCGCCCGATACCTTGGCGAGGGCAAGCGGGACTGACACGGGTCTCACCTCCATTGGGTCGTGGGTGACAGGCCCGAGACCGGGCTGGCATCCCAAAACCAACAAGGCAAGTTAGTCGTCGAAAGGATGCGGAGCGCTGATAAACGCCCCGCGTCGCAGCCATCCACTGTTGTGCGGCTGATCGACGAGTTAAGGCAAAACTTTTGTTCAAGTTCGGTTTTTCGTATGATCGGCGTGTCCCACAGTGAGAAACCGACCTCTTGGCCAAAACACGGATTCGGGCGTGTCAGCGATGGTCCGCTCTTTTGCCCAGAATGCTCTCGAGCGAATGTTTCATCTTGACCGCTGCGCCCTTGGCCGCCTGTTCGACAGTTGCGGCCGACTCCTTGACAACCGTCGGCTGCAGCCCCTCAAGCCGTACCTCAAGCATGCAATTCATATCGTCCTGGCCCGTCTTGTCAGCATTGCCGTCACTCAAATGGGCCTCGATTCTCGTGATATGTTGTTCCATGTTGGCC
>JASJGL010000151.1:0-6002 GCA_033791545.1 Pseudodonghicola sp.
GCGGCGAATAACGCCCCCAGATGTACCGCGAAATCGAAAAGAACCGGCCTGCCGTGCAAAAGCCCGGCGGTTCACGGTTGGACCGTATGCCGGATGCACGGTGCGCGCGGGGGCGCTCAATCTGGCCCGGCGAACCCGAACTGGCGGCACGGCGGGCGCAGTGGCGAAGCGGTGGCGCTGCGAAAGATGGTGAATGCGCTGGGCCGCGAATCTCGAAAGCTAGCCGATGCGCTGGGCGGGGAGTGAAGGCAGACGACCGACAAATTCCGGCACGATCCAGTGCAAGCGGCGTCACGGTGGGGGATGCGTTGGGGGATGGAATTTTTACGCCAGAGTATTTCCCAATATTTCCGGGCACTTACAAAGGTGTGGTGGCGGAGACGATGGGATTCGAACCCACGAGACCCTTCCGGGCCTACTCCCTTAGCAGGGGAGCGCCTTCGACCACTCGGCCACATCTCCGCCGACGCGTATAGCCGGGCAAGCCCAAGGTTTACAAGGGCCAAATTCAAGAAACTGGTCCCAGCATCCGACGCGTCAAAAACCACCCGAACGGCACCGAACAGCACCGGGCGGAACTGTTTTTGGGCAATATTTGGTCAATTCCCTTTACGGCAGAAGTGCCTTGGGTCGCGCCAGGCAGGTCCGGGGCCCAAAACGGCACGCCATCGCGGTTCTGCGTCAAGGATGATTTCCGGTCTCAAGCGAACGCACCGATCTCCTGTCCGAAAAGGAGGTGCATCATGATCACCGAACCACAGATCCCAGGCGCCGCGACCTTGGAAGAGCTGCGCATCTACTGGCGCATGGCCTCCCTGCGCGCCACCCGGGAGTTGGCAAACCGGCTCGGTCTGCGCCGCACAGCTGGGCGGTGTCCATGGTTTGCCATCTGGGCCGCCGAAGGCCTCGCCGCTCCGGCGCCACGCCTATGGGCGGAGCTCAAGTTGCCGCATATGACGACCCAAGACATCGCCGGACTTCTGAAAGGCTCCAGGCGCACGGCGCAAAGGATGGACCAGAAGAAACCGGACGCCAGTTTCCCGGAGCGTCTGCGGTTTCGGAACAAGCCGAAGCTCTGGCGACAGGCGCAGGTAAACGCCTGGGCCGCAGGTCTTCTAGTCCCTGTGTACAAGAAACTCCCGGATCGTCCCCGGCGCGCCCCGATGGAGGCCGCACCCACGAAATCGCAACCGTCAGAAAAGCCCTCAGGGGTCTTCAATCCCTTTCTCGATCAACAGTTTTCGGACGTTTGAAACGAGGAGATGACACATCGGACGAAGAACGGAAAAGATAACAACCACCCCTTTAGGCTCCAGACCCATAAATCGGCTTGAGGCTGTCAGGTCTGCGTGATTCAAGTCCCCCAAAGTGAGGGGGGCTTATGAGCAATCTTTACTGGCTGAGCGAAGAGCAGATGACGCGGCTCCGCCCCTATTTTCCGAAGAGCCATGGCGTGCCGCGCGTGGATGACCGTCGCGTGCTCGGCGGGATTATCTTCATTAATCGCAATGGGTTGCGGTGGTGTGACGCGCCCAAGGAATATGGGCAGCCAAAGACCCTCTACAACCGGTGGAAGCGGTGGAGCGACATGGGCGTTTTCGCCAGGATCATGACGGGATTGGCGGCAGAGGCACCTGACAACAAGACGATCTCAACGCTACGGGCCGACGACCGGGCCTGAAACGTGCGGCGCGCGTTCCCCAGAGGTTGGGACAACGCGCCGCAACCCGATTAAACAGTTAGACTAGGCGGGCCAACTATCGAAGGGCTGCTTTTCAAGCTGCATCGCCCCATCCGCGCCCCGATAAATGTTGATCCAGGCGCGCCAGTTTTCATCGTCGATCTCGGGATAATCCAGCCGATAGTGGCTGCACCGGCTTTCCGTGCGCATCAGAGAGGCACGCAGCTTCATCTCGGCGCTCAAGATCATGTTGCGGGTCTCGAAGGCCAACCGCAGTTCGTGCATATTGGCGGCGCGCAGCATCGGCACGTGGTGGTCGCGCAACTCCTCAATATAGGCCAGCGCCGCCTGCATCATCGTCCCCTTCTTGATATACAGCACGAAGTTCGGGATCATGATCCCTTGCAGCGTCTGCGTCACCCAAGCCGGGCCATAGCCCGCCTCTCGCCGCAGCGGAGCAAGGATTTCAGCGGTGATTTCAGCGATCCGGGTATCAGGGATGATTGGGGCCTCAACCGATGCCGCATGCTCTGCCGCCGCCTCACCGGCGATGGCCCCCTGAACCGCAGAGCCCGCCAGCGACGAACCGATCTGGGTATAAATGCCGCCCGCCATATGGCTGCCAAGCGCATCGCCGGCCGCGTAAAGACCGGGAATGTTGGACGCGCAGCGATCATCCATCGGCACCAGCCCTTCGGACTTGTGGATCGCCATGCCCGCCGAGGCGCCACCGACGTTCGCACCGGGCGAAAATCCGGGCGGCGGACCACCGGGCGCGCCCCCCTTTCCAGGGGGCGGGCCGCCGTCCCCGCCGCCCGGGGGCTGATCGTTGTGCTTGAACTCTTCAGGCACATAGGGACCGCCCGCGACATCTTCCTCTGGCTGCGGTGCGCCCGGCCCACCCGCCACCGGATTGCCGGTCATATAGGCGCGATAATTCATGTCCATGCCCAGATCGTGATGCACCTCGACCCCGTTGGTCGACGGGATGCGTTCGAACATATCGCCCCACCCGTCGTAGCAGGCGGCGGGGTTGGTGCTGCGGGTGGAGTGGCCGTCGTTCCATTCCTTGCCCGTGATCTTTGCCCCGATCTGATAGGCCATGACCGAGCCATCATGCGTCAGGTCGCCAAGGGGAAAGCCATTGGGCTTGAAGCCCCCTGCCCCGGTGCACAGGATCACCGATTTGGCCCGGATGGTCACTGTCTCTTCGGCATCAAGCCGGAAGCCCGCAGCGCCCGCAATCCGCCCATCTTCCTTGATCAGATGGGTGATCACGACCCGTTCCAACAGCGGAATCTCGCGCTCGGTGATCGGTTGCATGAAGGGTCGATTGGCCAGCGTCTGATCGAAAAAACCCCAGTCGCGCAGCTCTTGCGCGCGGTCCAGCGAATGTTCGGCCAGTTGTCGCGTATAGACCGGATTGTTGGTGCCAAGCGCAGAGCGCGAGACCGTGGCGACAAAATCGTCAATGGACCCGGTTTCGGTCAAAGGGTCAAAAACGAAGAACCCCTTGCCGAAAGGCGTCAGCCCCGACGAGCCCAGACGCCCTTTTGAAACGATCAGGGTCTTCGCGCCCGCGTCATGCGCCTTTACCGCCGCAAACAGCCCCGCCATGCCGCCACCGATCACCAAAACATCCGTCTCATGGTCGGTATTGCTGATGGCGCTGACGTCGATTTCGACGTTGTTCTTGGCCCAAGCGGCCCCGCCAAACGAGGCCACGCCAGCAGCCGCGCCCGAAAGCGCAAGAAACGCGCGTCGGGTCGGGGCTGTGGTTTCATCGATTGTGGTTTCATCGGGTGTGGGTTCAGTCGGGGCGGTCATGTCACGGCTCCTTCAGAAATCGGGTGGGGCTGTGGTTTTTTCGGAATTGCCCCCCAGTATAGCTTGGCCAGCAAGACAAAGCCGATCAGCACCAGCGTGACAAAAAAGGCGGACATCGCGATGTCGGTATGGCGCCCCAGTTCGATCGCATGCCAAAGCGCCGCGATGATAAAGGTGACGGCCAGACCGCCATGGAAATACCGCCAGCCGCGATACCGTGCGCTGAAATGCGGGATCAGTTTTCTGCGAAAGAACGCGGTTACAGCCAGAACCAGCATCAGAACCCAAGCGAAAAGGCCAAGCAGTATCCCGAGGCTGTCAAAGGTGGTGATCATGGTAAGGAAGGCATCCCAAGGCCTCACCCCGCCCTCAAGATAGCGCGGCAGCACGATCAGGACCGGATGCAGAAAGATCACGCCAACCGCAGAATAGGCGATGTATTTGTGAACCTTCTGGATTTGCGGCGGCTTGAACAGGGTGAGCAGCGTCTCGTTGCTGCGCGCCAGAAAGAACTGGCCAATCATCATCGACACCGCAAGCAGTGTCAGGATGGAAATCGCCTCTTTCAGGACGCTCCGGCGCGGGGCATCCCCAAGTGCATAGAACAACAACGGCAGGCCGAAAAAGACGGCCAAGGCGGCAATGATCGCATAGGTTCTTGCGGCAAAGTTCATCTCTCAGCCCCACGGCACAATAACGGGTATGGATTTTTCCGGCGCCATCTCGATAGCGTCGACCGGACAATACATCCGGCACAGATGGCAAATCTGACAGTCAGCGGGATATGCAATCACCGCCTTGCCATGTTCCATCCGCAGAACGTCGCAAGGGCAGGATTTCACGCATTCCTCGCAGCCGATGCAGCCATTTATGCTTTTGATGGTCATGGTGTTGGTCCAATCATGGTCTCGGTCCTTTGAAGACGGGCGCGGCGCAGGGTCATGCCCAAGGCGGTGCCGCAAGACTGAAATGCGTCAGGGCCATTCGGACAGTCTCCAAGTCAGTCTAGATCTCGGTCCCGTCGGTCAGGGGCGCGGCGGACGACGGCTGGCGTCACAGACCGTCTCTCCTTCAACGAGGGTGCAGCCGGTTTCCGCCGCGAGGCAGCCAAGAATCTGGTTCGAGCCCGCCGCCCCAGCATGGTAGTGATAGGAAAGACCCTCTGCCTCGTGCCCAAAACAGGCATCCAGCTCGTCCGGAGCCTCACCATCGGCGCGCAGATGCGCAAAGATCGGGTAACCGTCCATCGCGATGCCGATCTGACCGCCAAGGTCAGCCACCGATGCGCCATCAACCGTGTCCGCCGTTTTCGGCACACCAGACAGGCAGTGCGTGACCGCGTGATAATGATAGCCGACATGAATGTTCACATGCCCTCCGCAATCGTCAAACGGCGCGATGGTATGCGCCCCAAGGATCGCATCCAGCGGAGCAGGCCCGTCCAGGCGCACACCGTTCAGGGCAATACCCGATCCGGTCCTATTGGTCGGCGTCGCGCGCGCGACAGGACCCGGCTCCAACGGAATGACATAGGTCATAGCTGCGTCTTGGGGCATGTAGTCCGGCAGGCATTGAACGCAGTAATTCTGATACGCCGGATCGACATCGGGGCGCGCGGCCGCCTCGCAGGCCTCCAGCGTGCCGGTGAACCGCACCGCACCGGTATCGGGATCAAAAAGCTGCCAGCTTGCGTCACCATAGGTCGCGGCAAGATTGGCGATAAACGCGCCATCGACATCAACGGCCTCCCCGTCAAGAAACCAGATACCACCCGCGTCGGCACCATCTGAGATGTTGCCGGGGCACCACGGGCCGGGCGTATAATCGCGCGGGTTCGGACGGACAGTGATGGAAAAGCAGGTGGTTTCGGTGCCGCCCGACAAGGTGCAGTCGACCAGATCAGGGCCCTCGACCACATCTGCACTCGCGAAGAAGCTGGCGACAGCGGCGAGATCCACCTCGGGCGAATGCGCCGATACAGGGCCTGCCACGATGACAGCCGTTGCAAGCAGAGGTGACAGGATATGTCTGGGTGTTGCTACAAGCATGGTGTCACCTTCAATTGTACAAGACGGCGTGTTTGAGTCTTTTTGCTCGCAAACACATAACATCCTAACTGTCTGCGTGCAAACCAACCATCGCCGTCCCCGCCCACGTGATGGGCAAGTAGTTGCTTCGAGGTGAATCTGAGGCTCTGGAATGCCTGCGCTGGGGCCCGTCTCTTCGCGCCGAGGTATCCGCCGGGTTTTGGTTCAGGACGGGCAGTTAGATTTTGCGCGACCTGAGGTCACCGGGGCGGTAACGGCTGGTCTGTGAGCGAAGTCTGTTTGCGGGTTATGTGATTGCCATCGTGAGAGAGAAATCGGTGGAGTCCTTATTAGGTTTGGCGGTGACCTACTCTCCCACGTCTTAAGACGCAGTACCATTGGCGCGACAGCGCTTAACTTCCGGGTTCGGGATGGGACCGGGTGTTTCGCTTGTGCTATGACCACCA
>JASJGL010000152.1:0-66309 GCA_033791545.1 Pseudodonghicola sp.
AATGCCCAATATCAACGCTTTAAACAGCTGCGCCCCGAAGCAACCAAGGCGGAAATCCCCGCCAGATCGCAGGCGCGCCCCGTATCGCCACCCCGCAAAACACCACATCTCGTGGTATCCACAGCCTTATCCACAAGGCACACCAGGAATCGGCTGGGAAAAAGAGACTCGAATTTCACAAAATCATGGGATTCGGGCAGACGCTCCCGTCAGGACCACAGCACACAGCGCCCATGTGGCAGCGAAACTCGCGAATATTGGCGTTTTCTTTGCTGCCTTGAAAGGATCACGACAAAAATCCGCGGAAACAACCACGCCGTGAGCGGCAAGCCTTCACGCGCCGAGGATGCAACAAGCGCCTCCCGGTCCTCTACTCCGAAACGCAGGCCCCATTAAGAACCCAGCCGTCGGATCTCCCCCGTCAAGTCGTAGGGGCGCCCAGAACCTCATCGAGGATAGCGGTGAAAATGGCGGCACCTGTCGGGATCAACTCGTCGGGAAAGTCGTAGTCGGGATTATGCAGCGCC
This sequence comes from Pseudodonghicola sp., assembly GCA_033791545.1. Taxonomy (GTDB): domain Bacteria; phylum Pseudomonadota; class Alphaproteobacteria; order Rhodobacterales; family Rhodobacteraceae; genus Antarcticimicrobium. The sequence goes on from JASJGL010000152.1 coordinate 528, forward strand.
GGGCGTCCCTCGCCCGCCCCTAGAAGCAGAAAGGCCAGCTCTGCCCCCGCACCGAAGCGGCCAAAATCCTCGGACGGGCGCATTGGCAGCGGGTCGCGCCCATGGGGGATACCAAGACGATCAAGCGCCCGGCGCGCGATCGCCACAGCATCCGCATCGCTGGTCGTGGTCACGAAAACATCTTCATAGGTTATGTCAGCCTCCAGCCCCGCCGCCGCAGTCGCCGCTTGAACCAGCGTCTCGGCCTCGCTCACCAGTTGCTCCATGCGGCCATCTGTCAGGCTGCGCAGAGTAACGAACAGCTCGGCCTCGCCCGGGGCGATGCCAAAAGCCGGCGCGCCCAGCCGGGCATGAGTGACGGTGGCCAGCGCGAAATTCGGATCGTCAAGCGGCCCGCCCTGCCCCAGCGCCGTGAGCGCGGGCATCAGATACGACAGCACCGGCATCGGCGACAGGCCGGTTTCGGGCTGCGAGGCATGGGCCGTCTTGCCGATCAGCCGCAGCCGCATCCCGCGCGAGGCGCAGGCAGAGGGCCCCGGCGTCAGCGCCACATGGCCCAGCGGCATTCCCGGCATATTATGGATCGCAAAGGCGAAATCGGGCTGCAGCGCGGCAAAACCGGGATCGCTGACCACCTTGGCCGCGCCAGAGCCATCTTCCTCGGCGGGCTGGAACATCAGCACGACACTGCCGCGCGCAGGGCGGGACCGGCCCAGCAAACGCGCGGTGGCCGCAAGCATCGCCATATGACCGTCATGGCCGCACAGATGCCCCTTGCCCGCAACGGTAGAGCGATAGGCGGCTTTGGAGTGCTCCTCGATCGGCAGCGCGTCCAACTCGCAGCGCAGCAACACGCGGGGACCGGGGGCAGCCCCCTCATAGACTGCGGCGACCCCATGTCCGCCCAAGCCGGTCACGATGCGATCCGGCCCGGTCGCCTGCAACACGGCCTGCACACGCCGGGCTGTCTCGGCCTCTTCCCCCGACAGTTCGGGGTGGCGGTGCAAATCGTGCCGCCAATCGGTCAATTCGGCAATGTCGGCGTTGCCAAGGCGGGGATACGAGGGGGCGGTCCGGGACATGCAGGCTCCTTCGGCATGTTGCACCCCCGGCAACCGACCGGAGGACCCCCACACCATAGCGAGCCCCACCGCGGGCTGCGAGACCGAATTCGCGGCGCCCTCATCACAACCCGTTGGGCCAAGGTCCGTCCGCCGGGCGCGCTTGGGCGCGGGCGGACGATCTGGAGTCGGGCCCAGATACGAGCGTGGAATCGGGCCCGGTTTCAGGCCCGACTACAAGATCAATTGTTGAACAGGAAGTGCAGCACGTCGCCATCCTTGACGGTATAGCTCTTGCCCTCGGACCGCATCTTGCCGGCCTCCTTGGCACCCTGTTCGCCGCCAAAGCTGACAAAATCGTCAAATGCGATGGTCTCGGCGCGGATGAAGCCCTTTTCGAAATCCCCGTGGATCACGCCAGCCGCCTGCGGTGCCATCGTCCCGGCTTGGATGGTCCAGGCGCGGGCCTCTTTCGGGCCGACGGTGAAATAGGTTTCCAGATGCAACAGCTCGTATCCGGCGCGGATCAGGCGATCAAGCCCGGGCTCTTCCAGCCCCATCTCTTCGAGGAACATCTGTGCCTCGTCCGTGTCGAGCTGGCTGATCTCTTCTTCGATCCGGGCGCTGATGACGACATGCGAATTGCCCTCGGCAGCGGCCATTGTCGCCACCGCCTCGGACAGGACGTTGCCGCTCGCCGCCTCGGCTTCGGACACGTTGCAAACGTACAAAACGGGCTTGGAAGTCAACAGTTGCAGCATCTTCCATGCCTTGGCATCGTCCTCGTCGATCTCGACGGTGCGGGCGGGCTTGCTGTTTTCAATCGCGGCCTGCGCGGCGGCCAGCAAACGGTCTTGCTGCTGCGCCTCCTTGTCGTTGCCCTTGAGCTTGCGCACAAGGTTGGCGCGGCGCTTCTCGATGCTTTCCAGATCGGCCAGCATCAGCTCGGTCTCGATGGTCTCGGCGTCGGCCACCGGATCGACGCGCCCCTCCACATGGGTGACGTCGCCATCTTCAAAACAGCGCAGCACATGGGCGATGGCGTCAACCTCGCGGATATTGGCGAGGAACTGGTTGCCCAGCCCTTCGCCCTTCGACGCGCCTTTCACCAGACCGGCGATATCCACAAAGGTCATCCGGGTCGGGATGATCTGCTTGCTGCCCGCCGCTGCCGCCAGCTTGTCCAGCCGCGCGTCCGGCACGGCAACCTCGCCCACATTGGGCTCGATCGTGCAGAACGGGAAATTCGCCGCCTGCGCCGCGGCGGTCTTGGTCAGCGCATTGAACAGCGTGGACTTGCCCACATTGGGCAGACCCACAATTCCCATCTTGAAGCCCATCTGGCCCTCCGCATCTTCGCTTTGGGGCGCCTTCTATGCGCTGAAACGGCCCGCTGCAACGGGCGTTGTCACCTTGGCCCTGCCCTTGCGGCCGCCGGGACCGGCCAAACATATGGTCCAACATGAATTCCGCCACCGATTTCGCCGCAGCCACGCCATGCGCCTTTGCCATTGATTTCCCAGCGCGTATTCGCCAAACCGGAGCAAACGACAGACGCTGACAGACAGACGGGGGCCTTCCATGACGCGCATCGACGCCAAATTCGCCGACCTCAAGGCGCAGGGAAAAAAGGCCTTTGTGTCTTACGTCATGGCGGGCGATCCCGATTACGCCACCTCGTTGGAGGTGGTTAAGGGGCTGCCGGGCGCAGGCGTCGACATCATCGAACTGGGCCTGCCCTTTACCGACCCGATGGCCGATGGCCCGACCATTCAGGCCGCGGGCCAACGCGCGCTGGAGGCGGGCATGACCCTGCGCAAGACGCTGGATCTGGCGACCGAGTTCCGCAACGGCGACGACACCACACCGATCGTGCTGATGGGCTACTATAACCCGATCTATTCGATGGGGGTCGATGCGTTTCTGGTCGCCGCGAAAAAGGCCGGGATCGACGGGCTGATCGTGGTCGACCTGCCGCCCGAAGAAGACCAAGAGCTGTGCATCCCGGCGCAGGCGGCTGGGCTGAACTTCATCCGGCTGGCCACCCCGACCACCGATGACAAGCGGCTGCCCAAGGTGCTGCAAAACACCTCTGGCTTTCTCTATTATGTGTCGATCACCGGCATCACCGGCGCGGGCGAGGCCGAGGCCGCCAATGTCGCCCCCGAGGTGGCGCGGATCAAGGCCAAGACCGATATTCCGGTCATCGTCGGCTTTGGCATCAATACGCCCGAGAAATCACAAGCCATCGCCAGCGTTGCCGACGGCGCCGTTGTCGGCTCGGCCATTGTCGGCCAGATCGCGGCGGGCAAACCCGTCGACGAGGTTCTGGCCTTTGTCAAATCCCTCGCGGACGGCGCCCACCGCGCCTGACGCTTTCCTGATCCGGGTCTAGCCCGGGCAAAACGGCCCCCTGCTTACCGGCCTCTTGGCCCCCGCGCGCGCTCAGGGTGGTGCCGCCGATCTTTTCGGCGGCCTGTGCGCCCTGTTGGGTAAATCTCTCGCAGCGCGCGCGGATCCGGCCCTGGGGCTGTCATTTGCAACTGCAACATTGTCTATTGCGCCGGGCATTGGTAACTCATCTTGACCAATGGATTTGCGGAAAGGGCGGCGGCCATGCCAGTGATCACCAATATCGAAGATCTCAAACGCATCTATCAACGCCGCGTTCCGCGCATGTTCTACGACTATGCCGAAAGCGGCAGCTGGACCGAACAGACCTTTCGCGACAACAGTTCCGATTTTGACCTGATCCGCCTGCGCCAACGGGTTGCCGTGGACATGTCCGGGCGCTCCACCGCCAGCCAGATGATCGGGCAGGATGTGGCCATGCCGGTCGCGCTGGCCCCGGTCGGGCTGACCGGCATGCAACATGCCGACGGCGAGATCAAAGCAGCCAAGGCAGCCGAGGCCTTTGGCGTGCCCTTCACCCTGTCGACCATGTCGATCAACTCGATCGAGGACGTGGCCGAGGCGACCACCAAACCCTTCTGGTTCCAGCTCTACACCATGAAGGACGAGGATTACGTCAGCCGCCTGATCCAACGCGCGAAGGATGCGAAATGTTCGGCGCTGGTGATCACGCTGGATCTGCAGATCCTCGGGCAGCGCCACAAGGATCTCAAGAACGGGCTGTCCGCCCCGCCAAAACTGACGCCCAAAACCATCGCCAACCTTGCGACCAAGTGGCGCTGGGGGATCGGGATGCTGGGGGCCAAGCGGCGCCATTTCGGCAATATCGTCGGCCACGTCAAGGGCGTGTCAGACACCTCGCAGCTTGGCGCATGGACCGCGGAACAGTTCGACCCGACGCTGGACTGGGGCAAGATCGAAAAGCTGATGGACCAATGGGGCGGCAAGGTGATCTTCAAGGGCATCATGGATGCCGAAGACGCCAAAATGGCGGCCAAACTGGGCGCTGATGCCATCGTGGTGTCCAACCATGGCGGTCGCCAACTTGACGGCGCGCTCAGCACGATCCGCATGCTGCCCGCGATCATGGACGCCGTCGGCGGTCAGACCGAGGTGTTTCTCGACAGCGGCATCCGCTCGGGTCAGGACGTGCTCAAGGCGCTGGCGCTCGGGGCGCAGGGCACGATGATCGGCCGCGCCTTTGTCTATGGGCTCGGGGCACAGGGGCAACAGGGGGTAACCACCGCGCTTGAAGTGATCCAGAAAGAACTGGACACCACGATGGCGCTTTGCGGTGAGCGCAAGGCCACGGAACTGGGGCGGCACAATCTTCTGGTGCCGGAGGATTTCGGCGGCCGCTGGCAGGACTGAACCCTTGCTCGTCTTCTCTGCCGAATCGCTGGTGTTTCTGGCGGTGCCGAAGACCGGCACCACCGCGCTGGAACACGCGCTGCGCTCGCGTGCCGACATTACCTTTTCGAAACAGCGCAAGCACATCACCGCGCAACGGTTCCACAACCAGATCGCGCCCTTTCTGAAACGCGCCTTCGCACTGGAGCCGGAGCGGATGGCGGTGATGCGCGACCCCGAGGACCAGATCCGCAGCTGGTACAAATACCGCAGCCGCGAGCGGCTGCAGGACAAGGACGCGGCCACCGATACGCTCAGCTTCGACGATTTCGTCCGCGACGTGATCCGCGACGATCCCCCGGCCCATGCGCAGATCGGCAGCCAGTTCCGGTTTCTCACCTCGGCGCGTAAACAGCTTCTGGTGCATCACCTGTTCGCCTATGAGGATCAGCCGCAGATCCTGCGCTTTCTGGAAACTCGCTTCGGTGAGCCCGTGACGCTGCAACGCAAGAATGTCTCGCCTCCGGCCGAGGCACCGCTCGACCCCGATCTGCGATCCCGGCTGCGCGCGGCACGGCCCGAGGAATTCGCGCTTTACGATCGCCTGCGGGACGCCGGTGGGCATCTGGTCTCTGATCTGGCCTGATACCGCCCCAAGCTCCCCCTTTTCATCGGGCCCGATCCCGTCTATACGCGCGACTTCACGCGGGCATACAGCCTTGGAGGATGCCCGCCCCAACCTTGGAGAATTATTATGGCTGGAGAGATTCCTGATCTCGTAGCTCTGGAACGGACGGGGACAGGCAAGGGCGCCGCTCGTCAGGCACGTCGTGCCGGCATGGTTCCGGGTATTGTTTTTGGTGGTGAAAGCGATCCGCTGCCGATTCAGATGCCTTTCAACAAGCTGCTGACGCAATTGCGGGCGGGGCGTTTCAAGTCGACGCTCTTCAACCTCAAGGTCGAAGGCCACGACGATGTGCGCGTGATCTGCCGCGACGTGCAGCGCGACGTGGTCAAGGACCTGCCGACGCACCTCGACCTGATGCGCCTGCACCGCAACTCGAAGATCAACCTGTTCATTCCGGTTGAATTCCTCAACGAAGAGGAAGCCCCCGGCATCAAGAAGGGCGGCGTGCTGACCGTTGTACGCCCCGAGGTCGAGCTGATGGTGACCGCCGGTGATATCCCCGAAAAGCTGACCGTCGATCTGACCGGTCTGAACGTTGGCGACACCGTGACGATTTCCGCCATCGAGCTGCCTGCTGGCACCAAGGCGACCATCGACCGCGACTTCGTGATCGCCAACATCTCGGCCCCGTCGGGCCTGCGTTCTTCCGAGAACGAAGCCGATGATGAAGGCGCCGAAGGCGAAGTTGCTGCCGAGGAATAATACTCCGCACACCGCAATTGGAAACGGGGTCCTTCGGGGCCCCGTTTTCGTTCGCGATACTACCCCGCCCCTTTTCCAGCGTCAGACCGGCGACGCCCATGAAACAGCCAACGGCGCGCAGCGGACGACAGCCCGCTGCCCACTCTGGATTCCGCATCGGTTTCCGGGCATGTAGGGTCCAACCTGTTCACCTGCGAGGTTTGCGATGCAACTCTTTGTCGGCCTTGGCAATCCGGGCGCGAAATACGCGCATAACCGGCACAATATCGGTTTCATGGTATTGGACGGTATCGCCGCCGATCATGGCTTTGGCCCGTGGAAATCCAAATTTCAGGGCCAGATCGCCGAGGGCCACCTTGGCGGTGACAAGGTGATGCTGCTGAAACCGGAAACCTTCATGAACCTCTCTGGCCAGTCGGTCGGCGAGGCGATGCGCTTTTACAAGCTGGAACCGGGGGATGTGACCGTCTTTCATGACGAGCTTGATCTCGCCCCGGGCAAGGTACGGGTGAAACAGGGCGGCGGCCATGCCGGCCACAACGGGCTGCGCTCGATCCACGGCCACATCGGCGAAGCCTACCGCCGCGTGCGTCTCGGGATCGGCCATCCGGGGCGCAAGGAACTTGTGTCAGGCTATGTCCTGCACGACTTCGCCCGCGCCGACGAGGGCTGGCTCGACGATGTGCTGCGCGGGGTGTCTGACGGGGCCAACCATCTGGCCGCTGGCGACGGGGGCAAGTTCATGAACGCAGTCTCGCTGCGCACAGCGCCGCCGCGCTCCTCGACCACGGCGAAACCGCAGGCAAAGCCCAACGCCCCCCCCAAGAAGGCCCCCGTCATCGCGCCAGAAACACCAGCCACGGAGAGCGAGCGCAACCCGATGCAGAAACTCATGGACAAGTTTCGCTGAACCGGCGAGCGCCATTCTGACAGCCTAGCCTGCCACCGACCGCTCCCCACCCGGCTCCCCGCGTCGCAGACCGCCCGGACCACCCTCTGGACCGGTTTCCCCAGCGTTTTCCTTGCCGCATCGCCCTTACTCGGCTCAGATGGGGCAAAGTGGAGGAAAACAATGCGCAAATTCGGGAAATGGCTGGGCCGGATCTTTCTGGCCCTGATACTGGCCGCCGTCGTCGTCGGCGTCTGGAAACGCGAAGAGATCACCCGCCTCTGGGCGGTCAACACGCTGTTTGACGAAGGCAAGATCGTACAGAACTTCTCTCACATGGACTCGGCCTTTCTCACCACGACGCTGCCACGCGGGACCGGCGACGTCAGCCCGCTACCCAAGGGCACCACTATCGACCTGCCCGAAGGCTCCGACACATGGCTGAAAGAGCGCGCCGTCACCTCGCTGCTGGTGATCAAGCAGGGCGAAACCCGGTTTGAGGATTACTACCTCGGCACCGGCCCGGATGATCGTCGCATTTCATGGTCGGTCGCGAAAAGCTATCTCTCCGCCTTGCTCGGTGTGCTGCTGGACGAGGGCGCGATCGCCTCGATCGACGACCCGGTGACGACATACGCGCCCAAGCTCGTCGGTTCGGCCTATGACGGGGCCAGCATCCGCAACGTGCTGAACATGGCCTCGGGCGTGACCTTCGACGAGGATTATTTCGACTTCAACTCTGACATCAACCGCATGGGCCGCGTGGTGGCCCTCGGGGGAACGCTGGACGATTTCACCGCCAGCTTTACCGAACGCTTCGCCGAACCGGGCGAGATCTGGAAATACGTCTCGATCGACACCCACGTGATCGGCATGGTGATCCGTGGTGCCACCGGGCGCAGCGTGCCCGACCTGCTGACGGAAAAGATCATCGCGCCGCTGGGATTGGAGCAGGACGGCCAATACATCACCGACGGTGCCGGCGTCGCCTTTGTGCTGGGCGGGCTGAACTTCACCACCCGCGACTATGCCCGCTTTGGCCTGATGATCGCCCAAGACGGGGTCTATGGCAGCAAGCCGGTGGTCCCCGCCGCTTGGATCGCCGCCTCGACCAAAGCCAGCGCACCGACAGCGCCGGGCAAGATCCGCTATGGCTTTCAATGGTGGGTCCCCGCCGACGCCCATGACGGAGAGTTCTTTGGCCGCGGCATCTATGGCCAATATATTTTTATCGACCAGCCCGCTGGGGTGCTGATCGTGGCCACCGGGGCCGACCGGCATTTTCGCGATCCCGGCGCCTTTGAACAGAACCTCGAAATGTTCCGCAGAATCGCAAAAACCCTATAGGGTGGCCTGATGAAACCAGATGACAGCCTCAATGTTCTGGGCGGGGCGCTGGCGCCCTGCTCTTCCGATCCGTTGACCGGGTTCTTCCGCGACGGGCACTGCAACACCTGCGCCGCCGATCAGGGCAGCCATACGGTCTGCGCCGTGATGACGGCCGAATTTCTGGCCTACTCCAAATATGTCGGAAACGATCTGACCACGCCGCATGCCGAGTTCCACTTTCCCGGCCTCAAGGCCGGGGATAGCTGGTGCCTCTGCGCAGCGCGGTTTCTACAGGCCCACGACGAGGGCTGCGCCCCCAAGGTGCATCTTGAGGCGACCCACGCCAAAGCGCTTGATGTGGTGCCTCTGTCGGTGCTGAAAGAGAACGCGGCGCCCTAGTCGCCAGCCACCAGATCCTCGATGAACAGGCTCAGCAATTGCGGCCGTCCGCTGACCCCGGCCTTGCGATAGATGGCGTTACTCTGCGCCTTGACTGTGCCGTCCGAGGTGTTGCGCAGCTGCGCGATCTCGGCAAGGCTCAGCCCCTTGATCGAGAACAGCGCCACATCGCGCTCTGCTGGCGTCAGTCCCCAGGCGGTGAACCGTTCCTCCAGATGATCTTTGAAGGCCGCTTGCACCATCCGCAGGCTCTCCTCCGCCGCCCGGACGCGGGCCTGACTGCGCCGATAGGCGATCCAGCCCAACAGCACGCCAAGGATCAACCCCACACCGGCGCCGATCTCCAAAAGTTCGCGCGTCTGCCAACTGACCGGACGCGAGCGGACCTCCAGCACCGTCAGCATGATGTCAGAGACGAAGAACATGGCGCAAAGTCCCTGCACCAGCATCAGCGCCCCAAGGAACCAGCCCGCCCTCATGCGGCCGCTCCGGCCGGTCGCGCGGACTGCGCAGGACGCCAATCAGTCATCGCCACCGCCGTCGCCATCACCACCGTCACCGCCATCGCCGCTCTCCCCACCGCCGCCGTCTGCGCCGTCATCACCACCGTCATCGGCACCGTCCTCACCTCCGGCGCCGCTATCCGTAGCGGGCACACCTTGCGCCTGGCTGAAGAGATCAAGCAGACCTCGGCCCGGGGCTGTGGCATCTCCGGTCTCCCGACTCTCGGAATAGTCGCGCAAGATCTCGTTGGTGCGCGGGTTGACGATGATTTCGCGGTCCTGGTCCGGGCTGGTGGCGACGATCCGGGCACGGCCAAGAAAGGTGCGCGTTACCGTGATCTGGGTATAGCCCTGTTGCCGCAGTTGCCGGGTGATCGCATCCGTAACCGCCTCCGCCCGGACGATACCAGCGCTGGCCAGGACAACCGCCAGGGCCAGAACGATCCTGTTCAGTCGCTGCGGCATGGGGCACCTTCCTCCTTGTTGTGCGTTGCGAGGCACGACGTCACCGTGCCCCGAATCTGCGGGCAAGCTCAACCGTGACATCTGGTCTCTGATCCCACGGCCGAACCTGTGTGTCCCTTGGGCGCTGGGTTAGTCGTCGCCGTCGCCGCTGTCCCCATCGCCGCTTTCGCCGCCGCCGCTTTCGCCGTCGCCGCTTTCGCCGTCGCCACCATGACCACCATCGCTGCCACCACTTTCACCGCCGCTGTCGTGGCCTGCGCCATCATCGCCACTGTCGTGGCCTGCGCCATCATCGCCGCTGTCGGAACCCGCACCATCATCGCCGCTGTCGTGACCTACGCCATCACCACCACTGTCGTGGCCCATGCCGGAGGCACCGCTGGTAACGCCCGAAGCCGCCGCCGAACCCGCGCCATCTAAATCGCGCCCCATGCGCCCGGCATAATCCGAAGCATGTGCGCTTGCCGTCAGCCCAAGCAGAATGGCGCTGGTGGTCATCAAAATTCTGGTCATGTCGTTTCTCCTGTCATGGTCATGAACCGTTGCGGCGGTGAACGTCCGCCTGTCCCGACACTCAGTCCATTGAGAGGGAGAAAACCATTCAGCGCAGGTTTATTCCGGCGCGATCTAGCACGCGGTTTAGGCCTGCAAACTTTGGTTTATGCCATAAAGCAAAGGGGCCACCTAAAGGCAGCCCCCAATTTCCTAACCGCTGGCACTGCGCGCTCAGTCGGCGTCGCGCCCTTCGGTATCGGACATGTCAAAGCCGAGGTATTTGGCGACGGTAAAGATGTCCTTATCGCCGCGCCCGCACATGTTCATCACGATGATATGCTCGGGTGGCAGATCGCCGGCGATCTTCATCACATGGGCCAGTGCATGGCTCGGCTCCAGCGCCGGAATGATTCCCTCCAGAGCACAGGACAGCTGAAACGCCTCCAGCGCCTCCATGTCGGTGACCGAGACATATTCAGCCCGGCCCACTTCATGCAGCCAGGAATGCTCTGGCCCGATGCCGGGGTAATCCAGCCCGGCCGAGATGGAATAGCCTTCAAGGATTTGCCCGTCGTCGTCCTGCAACAGATAGGTGCGGTTGCCATGCAGCACGCCGGGCCGCCCTCCAGTGAGCGAGGCGCAATGCTCCATCTTCAGATCGACGCCCTTGCCGCCGGCCTCGACCCCGATGATCCGAACCTCCTTGTCGTCAAGGAACGGATAGAACAGCCCCATCGCGTTCGACCCGCCCCCGATCGCGGCAATCACCGTATCGGGCAGGCGACCTTCGCCTTCCTGTTCGGCCAGTTGCCAGCGTACCTCTTTCCCGATCACCGACTGGAAATCGCGGACCATCGCCGGATAGGGGTGCGGGCCGGCCACCGTGCCGATGCAATAGAACGTATCGCTCACATTGGTCACCCAGTCGCGCATCGCGTCGTTCATCGCATCCTTGAGCGTCCCCCGCCCCGAGGTCACCGGAATCACCTCGGCCCCAAGCAGACGCATCCGGAACACGTTGGGCGATTGGCGCCGCACGTCATGGGCGCCCATGTAGACCACGCATTTCAGCCCGAACTTGGCGCAAACGGTGGCCGTGGCCACCCCATGCTGCCCGGCACCCGTCTCGGCGATGATCCGGGTCTTGCCCATGCGGCGCGCCAACAGGATCTGGCCCAGCACATTATTGATCTTATGCGCGCCGGTATGGTTCAGCTCGTCACGCTTGAGATAGATCTTGGCGCCGCCCAGATGCTCGGTCAGACGCTCGGCGAAATACAGCGGGCTCGGACGCCCGACATAGTTCTTCCACAGGTCATCCATCTCGGCCCAGAAGGCCGGGTCGGTCTTGGCGCGTTCGTATTCTTCCTCAAGGCTCAGGATCAGCGGCATCAGCGTCTCGCTGACGAACCGTCCGCCGAAAATGCCGAAACGTCCGTTTTCATCCGGTCCGGACATGAACGAGTTGAAAAGATCGTCGGCCATTGCACGCCCCCTGCTTGCTTTCAGCTTTGCATAAAAGGCGCGCCGGACAAATTCCAGCAGATTCGCCTTACCCCTGTGCCGCGCGCAGGAAGGCCGCGATCAACTCTGCGTCCTTTTCCCCCGGCGCGTTCTCGACCCCGGACGAGACATCGACCTGCCGCGCGCCGGTCAGGCGAATCGCCTCGGCGACGTTTTCGGGTGTCAGCCCGCCGGCCAGCATCCAGGGCCGCTGCCAGTATTTGCGCCCCGCCAACAGCCGCCAGTCAAACGCCAGCCCGTTGCCACCGGGCAGCTCCGCCCCCTTGGGCGGCTTGGCGTCGATCAAAAGCTGGTCGGCCACCTGCGCATAAAGGTCGATCTGCCCCAGATCCTCCTCATCAGCCACGCCCACCGCCTTCATCACCGGCAGACCATAGCGGGCGCGAATCGCGCGCACCCTCTCGGGGCTTTCGCTGCCGTGAAGCTGCAACATGTCGAGCGGCACGCGTTCCGTCAGCCGGTCCAGCGTGGCGTCATCGGCATTCACCGTCAGCGCCACCTTGCAGATGCCCTCAGGCACCTCCAACGCCAGCCCTGCGGCCTGCTCCGGGTCCAGATTGCGTGGAGATTTAGCAAAGAAGACAAACCCGACATAGGCCGTCCCCGCTGCCACTGCCGCCTTTACGTCAGCCGCTTGGCGCAGCCCGCAGATTTTTACCCGGATGTCAGATGCCATGGGCGCGGTTTAGCGCGCATTGAAAACAGAGGAAACCGTTTTCCGCCCGGCCCCCTGCGCCAAAGGCGTCAGCTCGCGTCGTCCAAAAGCGCCAGAACCTCGTCCTTGCCCTCGGACTCGGTCCGCTTGAGCCGCGTCACCTCACGCTCCAGCTTGCGCACTTCGCGTTGTTTCTGCCCGGCTTCGCGGCGATGCTTGTATTCCCGCATCCATTCCCAGAAGAACCCGATCACAAGCCCGCCCGCGATGCCACCCAGCATCACGACGAACACCGGCAGCGAAAGGGTGAAATTCCACCCCACAAGCCCGGCAATATCATCGGGCATCAGGCTGAGTGTCACCGCGCCACGATTGGCCAGAGACACCGAAATCAACAAGATCCCCAGCACAGCCAGGAATGCATAGCGAAGATAGCGCATCAGCTTACTTTCCGTTCAAACGATCCCGCAGGAGCTTTCCCGTCTTGAAGAAGGGAACGTATTTTTCCTCAACATGCACGGTTTCGCCCGTTCTGGGATTGCGACCGATCCGCGCGTCGCGTTTCTTCACCGAAAAGGCGCCGAACCCGCGCAGTTCAACCCGGTCGCCGCGGGCCATCGCCTCGGTCACCTCTTCGAACACGGTGTTCACGATACGCTCCACGTCCCGCTGATACAGATGCGGGTTTTCATCGGCAATTTTCTGGATCAGTTCCGACCGGATCATGGCTGGCCCTCCCGAGGCGCAGTAAATTTTTCGGCAAGCATTCTTCAGTGCGTTTCCCAGACTATAAGCTGAATATGTCGATACGGAAACCGGAAGTACAGGTTTTAACACGGAAATTCCGGGTGCAGACCGCCTTGCCACACCGCGCAAGCCGGATTCACGCCGCTTTTCCGGTGCTGCAGTGCAGCGTGACAGGGGGGACGAGCGAGGGCGCGAATCGCGCGCACGCCCCGCGGGAAACGAAAACGGGCCCCGGACATGATGCCCGGGGCCCGTTCTAAGCCAGATCAGGGACAGGCCCCGATCGGGTGTCGATTACTCGTTGTCGCCCTTCAGAGCGGCCCCGAGGATATCACCCAGCGATGCACCCGAGTCCGAGCTGCCATACTGTTGCACGGCCTCTTTCTCTTCGGCGATCTCGCGGGCCTTGATCGACAGACCCAGACGACGCGATTTGCTGTCCACGTTGGTCACGCGCACGTCGATCTTGTCGCCAACCGAGAACCGGTCGGGACGCTGCTCGGCACGATCGCGCGACAGGTCGGAGCGGCGGATAAAGGACTTCATGCCCTCGAATTCCACTTCGACGCCACCTTCTTCGATCGCGGTGACGTTCACCGTGATGATCGAACCACGCTTCACGCCGCCAACAGCTTCGGCGAACTTGTCGCCACCCAGTGCCTTGATCGACAGCGAGATGCGCTCTTTGTCCACATCCACTTCCGAGACGACGGCCTGAACCACATCGCCCTTCTTGTAGCTCTGGATCGCTTCTTCGCCACGTTCGTCCCAGCTGAGGTCCGACAGGTGAACCATGCCGTCGATGTCGCCGTCCAAGCCGATGAACAGACCGAATTCGGTGATGTTCTTGACTTCGCCTTCGACTTCGGTGCCCTCGGGATAGGTTTCTGCAAACACTTCCCACGGGTTGCGCATGGTCTGTTTCAGACCCAGCGATACGCGACGTTTGGCCTGGTCGATTTCCAGAACCATGACGTCAACCTCTTGCGAGGTCGAAACAATCTTGCCGGGATGCACGTTCTTCTTGGTCCAAGACATTTCGCTGACGTGAACCAGACCTTCGACGCCCGGCTCCAGCTCGACGAATGCACCGTAATCGGTGATGTTCGTCACGCGGCCCTTGTGGACCGTGCTCAGCGGGTACTTGGCCCCAACCAGATCCCACGGATCTTCCTGCAGCTGTTTCATGCCCAGGCTGATACGGTGGGTTTCCTTGTTGATCTTGATGACCTGAACATTGACGGTCTCGCCGATCGACAGGATCTCGGACGGGTGGTTGACGCGGCGCCATGCCATGTCGGTGACGTGCAACAGCCCGTCAACACCGCCCAGATCAACAAACGCACCGTATTCGGTGATGTTCTTGACCACGCCTTCCACGGTCTGACCTTCGGTCAGGTTCGCGATGACCTCGGCACGCTGTTCGGCGCGGCTTTCTTCCAGAATGGCGCGGCGCGACACAACGATGTTGCCACGACGGCGATCCATTTTCAGGATCTGGAACGGCTGCTTCAGCCCCATCAGCGGGCCGGCGTCGCGCACGGGGCGCACGTCAACCTGGCTGCCGGGCAGGAACGCAACGGCACCGCCCAGATCGACGGTAAAGCCACCTTTGACCCGACCAAAGATCGCGCCTTCGACGCGCTGGTCGTCGGCATAGGCTTTTTCCAGACGATCCCACGCTTCTTCGCGGCGGGCCATCTCGCGGCTGATCACGGCTTCGCCGCGGGCATTCTCTGCCGAGCGCAGATAGACCTCAACCTCATCACCGACGGCGATGTCGGGCGCTTCGCCCGGATTTGCGAATTCTTTCAGATCGACGCGGCCTTCCATCTTGTAGCCGACATCGATGATGGCTTGGCCCGCTTCGACTGCGATGACCTTGCCTTTGACAACAGACCCCTCGTTGGGCGTGTCCATTTCGAAGCTTTCGTTCAGGAGGGCTTCGAATTCCTCCATAGATGTGTTTTGAGCCATTCGGGTCTCAGTTTCCTTTACATTCACATTTTTCCGGCCGCGCGGTTGTCTCCGCCGGTCTTGGGGTTTCGTTGGTCAGACGTGCCGCAAAACAAAGAGGGCCGGTGTATCCCGACCCTGCTCGATTTCTTTGCTCGCGGGCATTTTCGCCCTTATTGACAGGCGCTCTATAAGCGGTCGCAGGAAATAGCGCAAGGAAAAGACGTCACGTACCGCATCGGCAAAACCGGTTGGAAACGCTCGCCCGCTGTGTAGGACTTCCTGCGGGAGGACTTTTCATGACACTGATCAACAGCAAATTTGCGGATGTCGCGCTCACCGCGCACTCCGTCACCGAACGCGTCTTTGCGGGAATCGACCCCGACCATACCGTCCTGATCGAAGGCCCCACCGGGCAGGAAATGACCGGCGCGCAGTTCATCGGCGCGGTGAAATCTCTGGCCGGGGGGCTGAGCGAACGGGGCTGGGCACCGGGCAAGGTGCTGGCGCTGATGGCGCCCAATTGCCCGGATTATTGCGTGGTGTTTCACGGCATTGCCTGGGCGGGCGGCACCGTCACCACCATCAACCCCACCTATACCGCCCATGAGGTGAACCACCAGTTGATCGATGCCGGGGCCGAGGTGCTGTTCACCATCCCCGCCTTTCTCGACACCGCGCGCGAAGCGATACAGGGCACCGGAGTAAAAGAGATCGTGGTGATCGGCGCCGCCGAAGGGATCACCCCCCTGAGCGATCTGATGGGGGGCCCGCTGGAACGTCAGGCCCCGGTCGACGTGGCCGAACATGTGGTCGTCCTGCCCTATTCTTCGGGCACCACGGGCCTTCCCAAGGGGGTGATGCTGACGCATCGCAATCTCGTGGTGAACATCGATCAATCGCTGGCCCCGGCCGATGTGCGCACCGGCGAACTGGCGGTGGCGTTCCTGCCCTTCTTCCATATCTACGGGCTTGAGGTGCTGATGAACATCTACCTCGCCGCCGGGGCCGGTCTGGTGACCATGCCACGCTTTGATCTGACGCAGTTTCTCGACCTGACCACCAAATACCGCACACCGCGCTTGTGGATCGTGCCGCCGGTGGCGCTGGCGCTGGCCAAACACCCGCTGGTCGAAAGCTATGATCTGTCCTTCGTCACCCAAGTGAACTCAGCCGCCGCGCCGCTGGGGGCCGATGTCGCCGAAGCGATGGGCGCGCGGCTGGGCACCAACGCGACGCAAGGCTATGGCATGACCGAACTCAGCCCGGTCAGCCATGTCTCGCCCCACGGCAAGGGCAAACCCGGCGCCTCGGGCGTGGCGGTGCCCAACACGCAAAGCCGGATCGTCGACCCCGAGACCGGCCAAGACCTGCCGCTGGGCGTGGATGGCGAACTTTGGGTGCGCGGCCCGCAGGTGATGAAAGGCTATCTCAACAACCCGCAGGCCACCGCCGAAACCATCGTCGAGGGCGGCTGGATGCGCACTGGCGACATCGGCCATTTCGACGAGGACGGCTATCTTTATGTCACCGACCGGCTCAAGGAGTTGATCAAGTACAAGGGGTTTCAGGTCGCCCCGGCCGAGCTGGAGGCCGAGATCCTGACCCATCCCGAGGTCGCCGACGTGGCGGTGATCGGTTTTCCCGATGATGAGGCGGGCGAGCTGCCGATGGCCTTTGTCGTCGCCGCCCTCGGTGCCGATCCGACGCTGGAGGATCTGCAAGGCTATCTCGACGGTCGCCTGTCGCATTACAAACAGGTGCGCCGGATGCAGCGGGTGGACGAGATCCCGAAATCCGCCGCCGGCAAGATCCTGCGCCGGGTGCTGCGGGACCGAATCGGGGTCTAACGCCTCGACAGCTCAAAGGGTCCGCCCTGCCACAAGGCCGGGCGCACCCCTCAACGCATCAGAAACCACCTCAGCAAAACCGTTCCGGCCCGACCCACTGATCGGCGGTATAGCGGTCGCCATGGGCCCAGCCCACCGGCAGCACCTGTTCGATCCGCGCCATGTCCGCTGCCGACAGCGCCAAATCACAGCCCGCCACCAATTCCCGGAAATGGTCCACCGAGCGGGTGCCGGGAATCGGGATCACGTGATCGCCCCGGTGCAACAGCCATGCGATGGCAAGTGCCGCCGTCGGCGCGCCCATCTCGGCGGCCAGCCTGCGGAACCTGTCGGTGATTTCCAGATTGGCGCTCAGGTTCGGCTCGACGAATCGCGGGTTGGACTTGAGAAACCCAAGCTCCGGGATCGCCGCCCGCGACAACGGATGATCGGTCAGCAACGACCGCCCCACCGGCGAGAAGGCCACCAGCGCAGTGCCCAACTCGGCGCAGGTCTGCACCAGACCCAAGTCCGGCGCGCGGGTCGCAAGCGAATATTCCGACTGCACCGCCGCGATCGGATGCACCGCAGACGCCCGACGCAGGCTGGCGGGGGCAATCTCGGAAAAGCCGATGGCGCGAGTCTTGCCCTTTTTTACCAGCGTGGCAAGGTTTTCAGTCGCCGCCTCGATCGGCAAATCCGCATCGCGCCGGTGGATATAGAACAGGTCGACGCACTCGACCCCTATCCGTGCCAGCGATTTGTCCAGCTCGGCCTCCAGATACTCCGCCGAATTGTCATAATACCGATTGCCCGCATCATCCCGCGCGATCCCCGCCTTGGTGGCGATATGAAGCTGCTCCCGCACCCCGGGCCGGGCGCTCAGAAAACTGCCGATCGCCTGTTCCGACTTGCCCATGCCATAGACGTTCGAGGTGTCGATATGGCTCACCCCCAGCTCCAGCGCTGCGTCCAGAATGGCGTGGCTCTGCGCCTCGTCGGTGGGGCCATAGAAGTTCGAGAACGACATCGCGCCGATGCCGAGGGCCGAAATGCGCGCGCCGTCCTTGCCCATGGTTCGGTTTTTCATCAACTCTGCCCCTCAGCCCCGTTTGTATCTCTCGTGCACCAGCTTCGCGGCGATCTCCACCGCCGCGTCGATACTCAGATGAGAGGTGTCGATCCGCACCGCGTCCGCCGCCGCGCGCAGCGGCGCGGTGGTGCGTTCGCTGTCGCGTTCGTCGCGCGCCAGCACATCGGCCAGAACCTCGTCCTCGGTAGTGTCATGGTCGCTCTGGCGCAGTTCCAGATAGCGCCGGTGCGCCCGCACCTCGGCACTGGCCGTGACGAACAGCTTTACCTCGGCCTGCGGGCAGATCACCGTGCCGATATCGCGCCCATCCAGCACCGCGCCCCCGGCCCGGCGGGCAAAGGCGCGCTGAAAATCCACCAGCGCCGCGCGCACGGCGGGCAACACGGCAACCTTGCTGGCGGCCTGCGCCGCCTCGGCCCCGCGCAGCCGGGTCTCGTCGGCCAGATCCGCGCGCGTCAGCGCCTGCGCCGCCGCGACCGGATCGGTGCCGTCCAGCATCCGCACGCCGACAGCCCGATACAACAGCCCGGTATCCAGATGGGCAAAGCCAAAGCGCTCGGCCACGGCGCGTGAAATCGTGCCCTTGCCCGAGGCCGCCGGCCCGTCGATGGCCACAGTAAATGGCTCGCTCATGTTTTTGCTCCTCGCGTCAATTCTCGACTGCAGTCCGCAGGATCCGCGCGCCCAAGGCTGCCATCAGCGGCTCGAACACCGGGAAAGAGGTCGCAATCGGTGCGCCGTCATCCACCGAGACCGGCTGTTGCGCCGCCAGCCCCAGCACCAGAAAGGACATTGCGATGCGGTGATCAAGATGGCTGACACAGGTGGCGCCGCCTGGCACATTGCCAGCGCCAAGCCCCGTCACCTCCCACCAATCCTCGCCATCCGCGACCGTCACGCCACAGGCGCGCAGGCCGACGGCCATGGCCTCGATCCGATCGGATTCCTTGACCCGCAGCTCGCGCACCCCGGTCATCAGCGTCTTGCCGCTCGCACAGGCCGCCACCACCGCAAGGACCGGATATTCGTCGATCATGCTGGCGGCGCGCTCTGGCGGCACGCGAATGCCGATCATCTCGGGCGAATACCGCGCCCGCAGATCCGCCACCGGCTCGCCGCCCTCTTCGCGTTCGTTCTCATAGCTCAGATCCGCGCCCATCTCGCGCAGGGTGGTGAACAGCCCCGCCCGCGTCGGGTTCAGCCCAATTCCGGGCACCAGCACGTCCGAGCCCGGCACGATCAACGCGGCGCAAACCGGAAAGGCGGCGCTGGACGGGTCGCGCGGCACCGCGATCGCCTGCGGTTTCAGCTCTGGCTGCCCCGTCAGGGTAATCACCCGGCCCGCGTCGGTCTCTTCGGTGCGCACCTCGGCGCCAAAACCTGCCAGCATCCGTTCGGTATGGTCGCGGGTCGCCTCTTTCTCGATCACCACCGTCTGGCCCGGCGCGTTCAGCCCGGCCAGCAGGACCGCCGATTTCACCTGCGCCGAGGGCACCGGCACACTATAGCGCACCGGCACCGGATCGGCCGCGCCCACAATCGTCATCGGCAACCGCCCGCCCGCGCGCCCCACCGCGCGCGCGCCGAACAGCGCCAGCGGATCGGTCACCCGCGCCATCGGCCGCGTGCTCAGGCTGGCGTCGCCGCAAAAGGTCACCGTGATGGGCGAGGTCGCCATCGCCCCCATGATCAGCCGCACCCCGGTTCCCGAATTGCCGCAATCGATCACCTGATCCGGCTCGGCAAAGCCGCCGACGCCGACGCCATGAACATGCCATGTGCCCTCCTCGTCGCGCGTGACCTCGGCGCCAAAGGCCCGCATCGCCTTGGCGGTGTCCAGAACGTCTTCGCCTTCCAGCAATCCGGTGATCCGGGTCTCGCCCACCGCCATCGCGCCCAGGATCAGCGCCCGGTGCGAGATCGACTTGTCGCCCGGCACCTCGGCCACGCCGGACAGCGGGCCAGAGGCAGCGGACATCATCGGGATCGGGGTGCCATGTGCGAACATCTGCGCGCGTTCCTTTAATTTCACCGCGCTTGGGTAACGCATGACAGCGCACCCGTCCATGCGCTGTTTCACGGCGACGCCGGGCCCGGGCGGCCCCCGGCGGCAAATCGCGCGCGACGGCCCTACCCCACCCAGCGGCAGCGCAGGGATCAGGTCTTGCGGAAGGTCAGGTAATGCGGCACCCGCCCCTCGCGCAGCGCCTTCTGCTCGTAACGGGTGGGAATCCAATCGTCCCACGCCTCGCGCCAGTCTTGCGGGCGTTCCGCCAGCCACTCGAACCCGGCTTTTGGCACCTCTTCCAGCGTCTGCCGCACATAGTCGGCAATGTCGGTCGCCACCCGAAAGATCGCGCCGGGCTGCAACACCCGCGCCAACGGCTCCAGATGTTCCTGCGTGACAAAGCGGCGACGGTGATGCCGCGTCTTGGGCCAAGGGTCAGGGTACAGCAGAAAGGCCCGCGCGATCGAGTTGTCCGGCAGCACATCCATCAGATCGCGCGCATCGCCGGGATGGATGGCAAGGTTCTCGACCCCCGCGCGCCGGATCTTGCCCAGCAGCATGGCAACGCCATTTATGTACGGTTCGGCCCCGATAATCCCCGTTTCAGGATTCGAGGCCGCCTGATGCACCAGATGCTCGCCACCGCCGAACCCGACCTCCAGCCAGACCGGTTTGCCCCCGAACAAGGCGTCAAGGTCAAGCGGCTTGCGCTCTGGGTTCTCGTCCCAGTCCACCGCACCGGGTGAGAGCGGGGCCAGATCCTCGGACAGATAGGCCTTCTGGCTTTTCTTCAGGGTCTTGCCCCGGATGCGGCCATAAAAGTTGCGATGTGGGCGTTCAGGATGCGTCATGGCGCGCGGTGTAGCGATTGGGAGGCGACGGGGCAAGCCAGAGATGCCCAATGCGCGCATCGCGCGCGTGCCTCCGGCGGGAGTAGTGAAGGCCAGAAAAAGAAGCGGGATCGCCGCGCGGTCTTCTGCCATCCCTTCCCGACACTGCTAAATCCCCACGGCCAAAAAGAAACCCCCGCCCGGTTTCCCGGACAGGGGTGTAAACGCGCCGTCAGCTGTCTGTCTTAGAGCGCCTTTTTCAGCACCTCGACCAGATCGGTCTTTTCCCAGCTGAAGCCACCATCGGCGTCCGGCTCGCGGCCGAAATGGCCATAGGCCGCCGTGCGCTGATAGATCGGCTTGTTCAGTTGCAGATGCTCGCGGATGCCGCGTGGGGTCAGATCCATCACGCCATCAATGGCCTTTTCGATCTCCTCGTCGGGAACCACGCCGGTGCCGTGGGTGTCCACGTAGATCGACAGCGGCTTGCTCACCCCGATCGCATAGGACAGCTGCAGCGTGCATTTCTTTGCCAGCCCGGCCGCGACCACGTTCTTGGCCAGATAGCGCGCCGCATAGGCCGCCGAGCGGTCAACCTTGGTCGGGTCCTTGCCCGAGAACGCCCCGCCGCCATGCGGCGCCGCACCGCCATAGGTGTCGACGATAATCTTGCGCCCTGTCAGGCCGGCGTCCCCGTCCGGGCCACCGATCACGAAGGTGCCGGTGGGGTTCACCCACCATTCGGTTTCCGGCGTGATCCAGCCTTCGGGCAGCACTTCGCGGATATAGGGTTCAACAATGGCGCGGATGTCGTCGCTGGTCTGATCCTCGCTTTCGTGCTGGGTCGACAGCACGATGGAGTTGACGCGCACCGGTTTGCCATCCTCATAAAGCACCGAGAGCTGGCTTTTGGCATCGGGGCGCAGGGTGGGTTCGGCCCCGGATTTGCGCGCCTCGGCCAGACGCCGCAGGATCGCGTGCGAATACTGGATCGGGGCCGGCATCAGCGCGTCGGTCTCATCGGTGGCATAGCCGAACATGATGCCTTGGTCGCCAGCGCCTTCGTCCTTGTTGTCGGCGGCGTTCACGCCTTGGGCGATATGGGCCGACTGTTCATGCAGGAAGTTCAGCACATGACAGGTGTTCCAGTGGAACTTTTCCTGCTCGTAGCCGATATCGCGGATACAGTCGCGGGCGATCTGTCCGATCCGGCCCATGTAGTTTTTCAACCGCTCCTGGTCCGAAAGACCAACCTCGCCGCCGATCACGACCATCCCGGTGGTTGCGAAGGTCTCGCAGGCGACGCGCGCCTCGGGTTCTTCGGCCAGAAAGGCATCGAGAACGGCATCGGAAATCCGGTCACAAACCTTGTCGGGGTGGCCCTCCGAGACGGACTCGGAGGTGAAAGTATAATTCTTGCGGGACATTAAAGTGCTCCATTGGTGTTTTGCCTGTCACGTCAGGAAGCCGTTGTGACAGTGCCAATCCGGTTCCGTGCGGAACGCACGGGCCAGTCAATCGCTATCTAGGCGATCCGCGGCGCCATTGCACCACCATAAACGCGAACCCGCCAATAAGTAGCAGCAGGAACACAGGCCAGTCGCCGGTTCGTGCATAGATTGTAGGCGCCAGCGGGGCCGGCAGCAGCGCATCGACATAGCCCGCCTGCCCCAAAGGAATGCTGCGGATCACCGCGCCACGCGGCCCGATCAGCGCCGAGATCCCGGTATTGGCGGCGCGCACCAGCGGCACCCCCTGTTCGATCGCGCGCATGCGGGCCTGCGCCAGATGCTGATACGGGCCGGTGCGGGTGCCGAACCAAGCGTCATTGGTGATCTGCAACAGCAGCCGTGGACGCTCTGGCGCAGCATTCACATCCTGCGGAAAGACCGCCTCGTAGCAGATCAGCGGCAGCGCCGGTCCAAGCGCCCCCAGATCCAGTAGGCGCGGACCCGGCCCGGCGCTATAGCCCTGCCCCTCGCGTGCGGCAAAGCCAGAAACCCCCAGCCGCGCGGCCAGATCGCCAAACGGCACGTATTCGCCAAAGGGAACCAAATGGTGCTTGTCATAAAGCCCCGCCACCTGCCCGTCCCCGTCAAGATGGATCAGCGAATTATAGACCCGCCAGCCCTCAAAGCGCTGAATCCCCAGAACCACATCGGCCCCGGCTGCCGCCTGCGCGATACGGGCCAGCGTCGGGGCCGCATCCTCGAGCAGGACCGGCACCGCGCTTTCGGGCCAGACGATCAGATCGGGGCGCGGCCCGGCAACGGTGAAGTCGATCTGGCGTTGGAAAAACACCGGGATATAGGCCGGATCCCATTTCTGCTGCTGTGGTGCATTGGGCTGCACCAGCCGAACGGTGGCCCCGGTCGGCTTGATCGGATCGCTCCGCCCTGCCCCGAGCGCAAAGGCGGCAAAGGCAAAGACCAGCGCCGGCAGCAGGGCCAGCGCCCAGCCGCGTGGTGTCGCCCGCTGGGCCAGCGCCCATCCGGGCAGCGCCGTGATCCCCAGCGTCGCCAGCGCCAGCCCCTGCGGCCCGATCCAGGCCAAAAGCTGATCCGCAGGGGTGCCGACCCAGATCTGCGCAAGCGCCGCCCAAGGAAAGCCGGTCAACACATAAGCGCGGGCGAATTCGACCAGTGACAGGGCAACGACCAAGGCAGCAACCCGCCCGGCGCCCCCCTGCGCAAAACGATGCGCGCCCCAGAACGCGGCGCCCCAGAACAGTGCCAGACCGCCGGCAAGGAAGACCAGCGCAAAGGGCGCCATCCAGGCATAGCGATCGGGGTCGACCAGAAAGGGGTCGATGATCCAGGACAGCGCCAGCGCGAACCAGCCGAAGCCAAAGGCCCAGCCGGTCAACGCCGCCGCGCGGGGGCGCGCGCAAGCAAGCAGCAGCGCCGGCAGTAGGGCCAGCGCAATCAGGGTCACGGGCCAAAGCCCATAGGGCGCGAGCCCCAGTGACCCGGCCGCCCCGGCGAGCGCCGTAAGCCCGAGCCGCCCCCACAAGGGCCACTGCGCCAGAGGGCTCATCGCGAACCCCTAGTCCACGGCATCCGGGACGTGCACACGCAGCCGCTTGATTCGGCGCGGATCGGCGTCGATCACCTCGAACTCGGCGCCATCGGGATGCACCACAACCTCGCCGCGGGTCGGAACCCGGCCCGAGAGCATGAACACCAGCCCCCCCAAGGTGTCGATTTCTTCTTCGTCCACGTCCTCATGGCTGGTCAGGGAGCGCCCGAGTTCGGCCTCGAACTCGTCCAGCGGGGCACGGGCCTGGGCGATATAGACGCCCGGCTTTTCCTTGACCCAAAGCTGATCTCCGTCGGTGTCATGCTCGTCTTCGATCTCGCCCACCACCTGTTCGATCAGATCCTCGATGGTCAAAAGCCCGTCGACGCCGCCATATTCGTCGATCACCAGTGCCATGTGCCGCCGCTCGGTCTGCATCTTGGTCAGCAGCACCCCGATCGGCATCGACGGCGGGACGAAGAGCAGCGGCCGCAACATCGTGGTGATATCGAAATCAGCCTCGTGCTCGCCGTTGAACCCGTGCGTCAGCGCCAGATCCTTGAGGTGAACAAAGCCCAGCGGCGTGTCCAGCGTGCCGTCATAGACCGGGATTCGCGTCATCCCGCTTTCGCGAAAGACATCGACAAGTTCGTCCATCCCGATAGTGCTGGGCACCGCCACGATCTCGGCAGTGGGAATCGCCACATCCTCGACCCGCAAGCGGCGCAGGTTGATCATGCCGCGGGGCTGCAACGCCGCCGCCGAATAGCCGTTGGCCGGGGTTGGAACAGAGTCCTCGCTCGGGGTGAATGCGTCGAAGATGCGGCCAAGGAATCCGGTCTTTTCTTCGGTCGCGGGGGGGGGGTTCTCTGGCTGCGCGCGATGCGCCGCGTTAGAACTATCGTCTGTGTCGTCGCCCATTTATCCTATCCGAAAGGGGCCGTTCTGGCCCGACTTACCCCCTATATGGGTCATCGAGTCCCAAACTGCCAAGTATTTCGACCTCGAGCCGCTCCATCACCGTGGCATCCGGGTCACGGATGTGGTCATAGCCCAAAAGATGCAGCAGCCCGTGCACGATCAGATGGGTGGCATGATCGGCCAGCGGCTTGCCCTGCTCCTCGGCCTCGCGGGCGCAGGTGCCATAGGCAATGGCGATATCCCCCAGCGCGATGTCACCACTGAAATCCGGGGCCGGTGCCGCCGGCGTGGCACCGGCCTCCTCGGGGGCAAGATCCTCGGCCGGCCAGCTCAACACGTTGGTAGGCTGCGGTTTGCCGCGAAAATCGGCATTGAGCACGGCGATACGATCGTCATCGCAGGCCAGCAGCGCAATCTCGCAGGCCTCCGGGTCCAGCCGCAGATGTGCAAGCGTCGCGTCACAGGCGCGACTGGCCAGCCGGTGCAGATCCAGCGCCTGCCAGGCGGGGTCTTCTATGGTGAGATCAACAGTCATGGCGCGGGTCATAGGCCAGGGCGAGAGAGGGGGCCAGCCCCCTCCTTGGCCTGCGGCCAATTCACCCCCGGAGTATTTCCACCAAGAAGAAGCGCGTAACAGGATCTGGTGTCAGACGTCGGCCTCATAAGCCTCGATGATGGCGGCGACCAGCGGATGGCGCACCACGTCCTTGGAAGTGAAATAGCTGAAGCTGATGGCGGGCACCGTTGTCAGCAGCCGCTCTGCATCGGCCAGCCCTGAGGGCATGCCACGCGGCAGGTCCACCTGAGTGCGGTCGCCGGTGATTACCATGCGGCTGCCCTCGCCCAACCGGGTCAGGAACATCTTCATCTGCATGGTGGTGGCGTTCTGCGCTTCGTCCAGCACGACATAGGCATTGGCAAGCGTGCGCCCGCGCATGAAGGCCAGCGGCGCGATCTCGATCCGCTTTTCCTCCATCAACTTGGCCAATTGCTTGCCAGGGAGAAAATCGCTCAGCGCATCATAGAGCGGCTGCATGTAGGGATCGACCTTTTCCTTCATGTCGCCGGGCAGGTAGCCAAGCTTTTCGCCCGCTTCCACCGCCGGACGGCTGAGGATGATCTTGTCCACATGGCCGCCGATGAACATGCTGACCCCGACCGCCACGGCGAGATAGGTCTTACCGGTGCCGGCCGGGCCGATGCCAAAGGCCAATTCATGTTCGAACAGCGCCTGCACATAGGCTTTCTGCGCCTCGGTGCGGGGTTCGACCAGTTTCTTGCGGGTCTTGATCTCGATCGGGCCGCGCTTGAACATCTCAAGCTGGTCACCGGTCGGCGCGTCGTCCTCGACGCGGCCCATGCGCAATTCGCGGTCAATATCGCCGGATTCGACAGCGCGGCCCGCTTCAAGCCGATGGTAGAGGGCGGTGAGCACCTCGACCGCCTGGGCTTGCGCTGCCGCCTCGCCGATGATGGCAAGCTGGTTGCCCCGGCGCAGGATCTGGACCGAGAGCTTACGCTCGATCTCGGCCAGATTGCGGTCGAATTCGCCGCACAGGTCGATCAGCAGACGATTGTCAGAAAATTCGAGCGGCACCTCGCGTGGTGCGCTTTCGGCTTGCGGTGGGGTCAGGGCGCTGATGGCCAATCCGCTCTCCTTGTCTCAAACGGTAGCACAAGCCTGCCAACATCGGTCGCACCGCGCAAGCGAAACGGCGCATTTTTCACCGATTTGAAACAAAAAACGGCCGCCCCGGGATGGGACGGCCGCAAGAATGATCGCAGCTCGATCAGATCGCGTCGACGACCTTGCTGCCTTTCTTGAACGGCCCGGTGGCCACGCCCGGAGGGGCAGCGCCGGAACAGACCGGTTTGCCGTATTGGTCCATCCGTTCTGACAGGTATCCTTCGACCCCGTCATCAATGATCCAGTGATCGCAACCGTTGGGATCAACCCAGATGCCGGCCTTGAGTTGGCTCAGATCCTTGGTGTCGAAAATGTTGCGGTCGCGGGTCTTGTCGGTTGCTTCGCAGGCGGAGAGCGTACCGACAGCAGCGAGCAGTGCGATGGCCTTGACGATTTTCATGGTCTTTTTCCTCACTGCACACAGATGATTTCGACGCGACGGTTCTGCGCCATGTTGGCAGCGCTGGTATTGGGCACCCGCGGATTGCGTTCGCCATAGCCGCGCACATCCACCACGTTGGACCCAATACTGCGGGCCACGCGGGCCACCGAATTGGCCCGGTTGCGTGACAGGCGCATGTTATAAGCGTCGGATGCGCGGCTGTCGGTGTGGCCGGTAATGATATAGCCGCGTGCGCCGGTACTGCGGAAGAAGTCACGCAGACGCTGCTGCCCGGCGGCGCTGATCGCGTATTTGTCAGTGGCAAAGAACTGGTCCGCCGGCATCGTGCCGCACAGGTTGCCCCGGCGGCAGACCGGGGTGCCGTCGCGGCGCACATGCGGAGACATATAGCCCTCGGCGCCGTCATCCATGACCCAGTGTTCGCACCCATCCGGGTCAACCCAGATGGTCGGGACATAGCGTTCGCCGATCACCGTTCTGGTCCCGGCCTGCGCCATCGTTGCGAATGCGATGGCAAGCGCAATCGCTGCGGTCAGCGCGGTTATCGCGCGCCGGACCCTCAAATCAATCACCTTTGATGTAGTCACCTTTGATCCCCCGAAAATGGCGCCACCCCTGAACGATTGGGGTGGGCTTCGCCGTTATTGCGCTAAGGTTAGGAAATTAAGTGATATTTGTGAAGCAAAATCCACCATGCATTGCAGCACTTTTGGCGACACGCGCCAAGGGGCCCGGAAAATTGTTTCCCGAACAGCAAATATCAAGCAACATCAGGGTGTATTGTTCGCGGGAGGCGCAGCTTAGCCGAGGATTTCCCCGGCCAGAGAGTTCGTGCCGGAACTGACGATTCTGACCCGACGCAGATCGCCCGGGACGACGTTGGCATCCTGCACATGCACCGCATGCATATAGTCGGATTTCCCCACCATCTGGCCCGGCTCACGCCCCGGCCGTTCAAACAGCACGCCGACATCGCGGCCCACCATGGCATTCTGCAACGCCCGCTGTTGGTGGGTCAGCAACGTCTGCAAGCGCAGCAGGCGATCAGATTTTTCCGCCTCGCTCACCTGGGCGCGCTCGGCGGCGGGGGTTCCGGGGCGGGTGGAGTATTTGAACGAAAACGCCGAGCCATATTCCACCGCCTCGACCAGCGCCAAGGTGTCCTGAAAGTCCTGTTCGGTTTCTTCGGGAAAGCCGACGATGAAATCGCCCGATAGATGCATATCGGGTCGCGCCGCGCGCAGCCGCTCGATCAGGCGCAGATATTGCTCGGCGGTGTGGGACCGGTTCATCCGTTTCAGAATGCGGTCGCTGCCCGATTGCACCGGCAGATGCAGATAGGGCATCAGCTTGGGGCAGCTCACATGCGCCTCGATCAGGTCATCGGACATGTCGTTGGGGTGACTGGTGGTAAAGCGGATCCGCTCCAGCCCGTCGACGTCGTTCAGCGCCCAGATCAGCCGCGCCAGCGACCAATCCGCGCCATCGGAGCCGGTGCCGTGATAGGCATTGACGTTCTGACCCAACAGCGTGATCTCGCGCACGCCACGCTCGACCAGATCGCGGGCCTCGGTCAGGATCCGCTCGACCGGGCGCGAAACCTCGGACCCACGGGTATAGGGCACCACGCAAAAGGCGCAGAACTTGTCGCAGCCTTCCTGCACGGTCAGAAAGGCGGCTGGCCCGCGTTTCGCCTTGGGGCGCGCCGCCAGCTTTTCGAACTTGTCCTCTTCGGGGAAATCGGTATCGAGCGCCGTTTCACCCAACCGCGTCTTTGCTTCCAGCTCGGGCAGCCGGTGATAGCTTTGCGGACCGACCACCAGATCGACCAGCGGCTGACGGCGTATGATTTCCGCGCCCTCGGCCTGCGCGACACAGCCGGCGACACCGATCTTGAGGTTCGGATTTGCCTCCTTCAGCCCGCGCAGCCGCCCCAGCTCGGAATAGACCTTTTCGGCGGCCTTTTCCCGGATATGGCAGGTATTGAGCAGAATCATGTCGGCATCGTCCTGCGATGTCGTCTCGACATAGCCTTGACCGCCCAGCGCCTCGGCCATGCGTTCGCTGTCATAGACGTTCATCTGACAGCCGTAGGTCTTGATAAAGAGCTTCTTGGGCACGGTCATAGGGTCTGCTTTCCCGGCTTTGGCAACGAGCGCCGGACATAGGGCTTTGCCCGGTGGCTTGCAATGCCAGCCCGAATACCTGACTTTGCACCCAAACGCCAGCAAGGCGGCAGGCAGGGTCATGCACTACACATCGCTGCAAGAGTTTCTCAAGTCCGGACAGAGCGCGCTGGCCAAAGGGCCGGTGGCGCTGATCTTTGCCGAGGACGAAGTCGAACTGGGCACGACCCTGCGCCATCACCTGCAATGCGGCTTCGCGGCGGTGGTCGCGCTGATGCCCCCGGCGTTCGAGCTGCCGGGCGATCTGGCCGATCAGGTGCATCGGGTCGGATTCGATTGCAGCCAGCCCGAACGGGTCTTTGAGGCCGTGAACGCGGTGATCGACGCCGCGCCGGGGATCTGGCTCTATTACGGGTATAACGCCGAATACCTGTTCTACCCGTTCTGTGAAACGCGCAGCATCGGCGAGATGCTGGCCTTTCATACCGAGGAACGGCGCGATGCCATGCTGTCCTATGTGATCGACCTGTACGCCGACGATCTGTGGGCCTGTCCCGATGCCGTCTCTCTGGATCGGGCGCATCTGGACCGGTCGGGGTATTACGCGCTGGCGCGCAATGATCCGGAAACCGGCCACCCGCGCGAAAGGCAACTCGATTTCTTTGGCGGGCTGCGCTGGCGCTATGAGGAACATATCCCCCGCACCAGCCGCAAGATCGACCGGATCGCGCTGTTCCGCAGCAAACCGGGGTTGCGGCTGCGGTCTGATCACACCTTTGCGGATCAGGAATACAACACCTATGCCTGCCCGTGGCACCACAACCTGACCGCCGCGATCTGTTCGTTCCGCACCGCCAAGGCGTTGAAATCGAATCCCGGATCGACCTTTGAGATCGAGAGTTTCCGCTGGCACAACTCGATCCCGTTTGAGTGGCATTCGCGCCAATTGATGGATCTTGGCCTGATGGAGCCCGGCCAGTGGTTCTGATGTGTGGCTTGGCGTTTCGGCCGCACTAGGTTTTCAATATCGCAGATGGTCATGTTCGGGGGCGACAGGGTTTCAGCCTCCAAGTTGCATCTTGAGACCCGCGTGCATTCGCGCCACTCTCGCACAAAAAGGTATGCCGTTGATCCGCCTATTGCACACTGCCGATATTCATCTCGATTCTCCGTTGCGATCGCTTGCGCTGCGAAATGAGGATTTGCGCACCACGGTAGAGGCCGCCACACGCGCCGCGTTTTCCCGTCTGATCGACTTTGCCGTGGCGGAACAGGTGACCGCCCTGCTGATCGCGGGCGACCTGTTTGACGGCAAACAGCGCAGTGCTCGCACGGCGGCATTTCTGACCGGGCAATTGGACCGGCTCCGCGCGGCGGAAATCCGGGTGTTCTATATCAAGGGCAACCACGACGCCGAGAACCCGATCACGGGCTCGCTTGACCTGCCCGACAACGTTCACGTGTTCGATGCGCGCGGCGGCAAGGTGCAGCTGTCGGAAGATCTTTGGATTCACGGGGTCAGCTTTGCCGATCGCCATGCCCCGGAGAGCCTTTTGCCGCGCTTTTCCGAGCCGGTCACGGGTGCGGTGAACATTGCCATGCTCCACACCTCGCTCGCCGGGGCGGCCGGCCATGACATCTACGCGCCCTGTGGCATTGCCGATCTTGTCGGGATGGGGTTCGATTATTGGGCCCTTGGCCATATCCACAAGCGGCAGGTCCATTCAGAATCGCCCTGGATCGTCATGCCCGGCATGCCGCAGGGCCGTGATATCGGCGAGGCAGGGCCGAAATCCGCCAGCCTGCTGACGATTGAAAACGGCGCGATCACGGTCGAGGAGGTTCCGACCTCGGTCGTGGACTTTACCCAGACCTCGCTGGACGTCACCGAGGCCGACAGCGACGATGCCCTCCGCAGCCTGTTGCGGGCGCATCTGGAGACCGTTTGCGCCGAGATCACAGCCCAGACCGCCGTTCTGCGCCTGACGCTTACGGGCCAGTCCCCACGCTATTGGCAGATCCTGCGCGATCGGGACGTCTGGCAAGAACAGATCGCCGATCTCGCACAGATGGCAGGAAGGCTCTGGATCGACAAGCTGGTGTTCGATCTGGCAGCGCCAGAGGCCCGCCCCGGCACGGTCAGCGCGACAGATGAGCTGTCGAGCACCATGCTCGACATCGCCAGCGAGAGCGGTTTCAACGCCGTCGCGCGCGCCGAGATTGATACCGTGTTGCAAGACCTGCCTGCAGCCCTGCGCGCCCGTCTCATCCCCGATGAGGCGGCCGCCGAGGCGCTGACGCATCAGCTGGCCCAATCGGGGGCCTATCGCGTTCTGGCACGGATGAAGGGGGCGGAAAGCTGATGCGGATCCAGCGCCTGTCCCTGAACCGGTTCGGTCACTTCACCGACCGCCAGTATGACTTTGGACCGCGCGGCGACAGGCCCGATTTTCACATCATCTATGGGCCGAACGAGGCAGGCAAGACCACGACCATGGAAGCGGCCCTGCGGCTGTTTTACGGGTTCCCGATGCGGGACGGGTTTGCGTTCAAACATCAACGCAGCAACCTGCACGTCTCGGCCACGCTGGATATCGACGGCCAGCTGCGAGAGTTCTCGCGCCTGCCGAAACGCAGCGGGTCGTTGGTGGATGCAAATGGCACCGCCCTGCCAGAAACAGCGCTGTCGGCCCATCTGGCGGGGCTGACCGAAGAGGATTATCGCCAACTTCTTTGTCTGGACGACGACACGATCGAACGCGGCGGCGAGGAAATCGCACAGGCGCGCGGCGATATCGGGCGGTTGCTGTTTTCCGCCGCGGCAGGCGTCGCGGATCTGAGTACGGTTCTGGACGGGGTGCGCGAGCAGGCAGACGGGATCTGGAAGAAGCGGGCCAGCAAAACCCGCATCGCAGAGCTGAAACGCGACCTTGCCACGGTCGAAAAGGATATCCGCGAGCGGGATATCTCGGCCAGCGCCTGGCGGTCCCTGCGAAAGGCACTGGCCGAGGCGCAGGCTGATGAACAGGCGGCCCGCGCGGCCCGTGATGCCCTGCAAAAGCGGGCTGCCGAAATCGCCGCGCAGAAACGGGCGATCCCGCTGCTGGTTGAACTCAACGCTTTGGAGGCGCGTATCGCGCCTTTCGCACGGTATCCCGCACGCCTCGATTTCGATCCCGAGCGTCTTGTCCAACTCCGCACCGACGAGACGACAGCCCGCAGTGATCTGGCGCGTTTGACCGCCGAGATCACCACCCTGACAGCGACGCGCGAGGCCATCACGCTAGACCCGCAACAGGTGACGCTTTCAGACCAGCTGGATGCGCTGGAGGATCTGCATATCCGGGATCGTTCGGCAGCGATGGATTTGGCGCGCCGACAGGATCAGCAACGCGGGGCAGAAGAGGCGATGGCCCTTGCCGCCCGCGATCTTGGGGTTCCGCGCGAAACCGACCCGCGATCTCTTGTGCTATCCCCGTCCGATATCTCGCGGCTCGAATCCGCACGCGATGATCTGCGCAAAGCGACGGACAGCTTGGCGTCCGAAACCCGAGAGCACGCCGCGTTGACAGAGCGCCAGAGCGCCGCGCAGGACGGTTGCGACGCCCTTGCCGCGACCGGCACGGCGCCCGCACAGATCGGCGATATCCTGTTGCGCCACGATGTCGACCGTTTGGCACCTGCGCTGGCCTCTGCCCGGCAAGCCCTTGCCTCGGCCACGCAAAGCGCCCGGGCGCAATTGCGCGCGCTGGACATGGGCGGCGTCACCTTTGACCGCCTGCCGCCCTGCCCCACCAGCCCGATCAAGGCACAGGACTGGGCCGATCAGCATGCCGCCCTTGTGCAGAAAATCAGCACGGTCGCGGAGGCAAGGGCGCAACATCAAGCGGATTTGGCCGCGCGCATCGCACAGGCCGCAGCACTGACCGCCAGCGGCACCCTTGTCACCGATGCGACGAGCGAGGCCTTGCAGCAAGAGCGCGACGCGCTTTGGCTCCGGCACGAGGCCGCCCTGACCCCGGAAACCGCAAAACCCTTTGCCACGGCCATGCACGCCTTTGATGCGGCACTGAAATCCCGCGTATCGCACGCCCGCGATCTGGGCCAGTTGCGCCAGATTGATCAGGCGCGGGTCGAGGCGCAGGTGCGCGCAGATCAGGCCGACGCCCATATGAGCGAATTGCGCAACGATCTGGCAACGCTGGAGGACAGGGTGAATGCCGCCGCCTCCGAAGTCGGCCTTGCCGCCCCGATCACACCGGCCGAATGGTTGGACTGGGTCAAACGCCACACCACGGCAACCGAGGCGTCAAACACCCTCAAAGCCCTGCAAGAGACCCATCAGCCGGTTCTGGATCGGGCGCAAAAGCTATTGGATAGCCTCAAGCCCCTATTGCCGCTCGAAGATCCCGATGTCGAAAGCGCCATCCTTGCCGCGCGCAAATTGGCAGAACAGGAACGCGACAAGGCGGCGCAAAAAGCCAAAGTGCAGGACGCATTGCAACAGGCAGAACAGAACCTCGCCAAGCGACAGATCAAATATCAGGCCGCCCAGCACGCCGAGACACAGGCCAAAGACGCGTGGCAAAGCCTGATCAGCGATCTATTGGGGGATGCGGTCGCATCCGAAACCCTGATGGCCTCGCTCTCGCCCCTGCGCGACCTGCGCGAACAGGAGGAAAAGCGTGCCTCTGCCGCACGGCGTGTCGCGACCATGCAGGCCGATCAACAGCAGTTTTCCGATCAGGTCATCGCGCTGGCGAAGATCCACGGCGTGACATCGCAGGACACCGCCACCGAAACCTTTGCCGCCCTGCGCAGCCTGTCCGACACCGCCAAGAAAGCCCGCGAAAAACGCGCGGAACTGACGAACGCCATTGCGACCGCACAAGCGGGGCTGACCGCCACTGACGAAAAGCTGACCCGCATCTCGCAAGAGGTTGCGGCCATTGCGGCCGTCTTCCCCGCAGGCACACCGGTGGACAGCATCGACGACCTGCGCAGCGCGACCGGGCAAGCCCGTCAAGTGATCGCGGATCGCGCAGAGATTGCCAAACTGGAGCGCATGATCCTGTCCGAACTGGGCGTGACCGACAGGGCAGCCGCCCGCGAGGTGTTGGAAAGCGTGACCACCGCCGAGCTCGAGGCCGCGGCAGAGACCGTCAAATCCGATCTCGCCCGTGCCGAAGAGGATCTGACCAAATCGACCGAGGCGCGGGTGACCGCAGAGCAAGGGCTGGCGCAGGTGACGGGGGATGCCGATATCGCCACCTTGACCGAACGCAAAACCACGCTCGAGCTTCAAATCGAAGAGGCCGCTGTTGAACATCTGGAGCTGTCCTTGGGCCACTGGCTGGCCTCTGACGCGATTCGACGCTATCGCGACAGCCACCGCAGCGGCATGATGACCGCGACCGAACGCTGCTTTGCCACGCTCACCCAAGGCGCCTATCCCAAGCTGACGACTCAACCCGACGGGGCCGAGGAAATTCTGCTGGCGATGGATGCCGACGGCACCCCGAAACGCGCGGCGGACATGTCCAAAGGCACGCGGTTCCAACTGTACCTTGCGCTGCGCGCCGCCGCTCACGAACAGCTTGTCCAGCAAGGCACCTGCCTGCCGTTCTTCTGCGACGACATCTTTGAAACCTTCGACGAAGACCGCACCAGCGCCGCCTGCCGTGTCATGGAAGATATTGGCCGCAACGGGCAGGCGATCTACCTGACGCATCACCGCCATGTGGTCGATATCGCCATGCAGGTCTGTGACAGCCCGCCGATGTTGCACGAGATTTGAGCGCTGCCGGATTTGACCGCTGCATGACTCGGGTGAGGGAATGGGCCCCTGCTGATTGCCTCAACAAAGCTGCGAAAAATATAGGCGATCAAAGGGCTGGTTTTTCAGTTCGGAAAAACGTTGCTGACAGGCCCAGACGCTGGCGGTCTCCGGGAGATCAGACTTTACGGCGCAGGCGGATCACAACCTCGACCGCCGCGATCTCGGCCCCTTCGGGTGCCTCGGGCAGCCGCGCGATTTCAAGCTGCTCGGCCGGCGCATCGGACAGGCAGCCGTCGTTCTCCCAGTAGAAATGCGGGTGATCATGGGTGTTGGTATCGAAATAGCTTTTCGAGCCGTCAACGGTGATTTCATTCAACACACCGGCCTCACAAAAGGCGCGCAGCGTGTTGTAGACCGTGGCCAGCGACACCGCCGCCCCGGTTTCCATCGCGGCTTCGAACAGGCTTTCGGCGGTGACGTGACGATGCTGACCGTCGCCGATCAAAAGTTCGGCCAAAGCCAGTCGTTGCCGCGTCGGGCGCAGCCCGGCCTGCGCCAGCCAGTCGGTCGCATATGTTGTCTTTTCCGGCATCATTTTCCGGTCTCACCCCTCATCGTGACGCTATATATAGGGTGTGAAGGTGCAGAAATACAAATGAATTTCAGTCGCAATCGCGGGTGAACCCGGCCCCAATGGTTGTGCCTGCGGCGCCCAGCGCACTTGCAGGACCCTTCGGCACGGTGCTAGAGAATCCTTGATGCAACTAGGCGGCAAGCAGGAGACGCGGCAGCATGGCCCAATACCCCAGCAGTTTTGACAAAGAGGGCTTGCTGAAATGTGCCCGGGGAGAGCTTTTCGGCCCCGGCAACGCGCAACTGCCAGAACCGCCGATGTTGATGATGGACCGTATCACCGAGGTCAGCGCCGATGGCGGTGCCCATGGCAAGGGCCATGTGGTGGCCGAATTCGACATCCACCCGGACCTGTGGTTCTTTTCCTGCCACTTCCCCGGTAACCCGATCATGCCCGGCTGTCTGGGTCTGGACGGGCTGTGGCAGTTGACCGGGTTCAACCTGGGCTGGCGCGGCATGCAGGGGCTGGGCATGGCGCTTGGCGTGGGTGAGGTGAAGCTCACCGGCATGGTGACCCCGGCACGCAAGATGCTGACCTATTACGTCGATTTCACCCGCGTCATCGACCGCAAGCTGAAACTGGGCGTCGCGGACGGCCGGGTTGAGGCGGATGGTGAACAGATCTATTCCGTCAAGAACATGAAGGTCGGCCTGTCTGCCGCAGGCGCCTGAGCGTGCAACAGCGCGCAGAGCTATGAGGAGAGCACCGATGCGTCGTGTCGTCATCACTGGATTGGGTATCGTTTCCTCGATCGGGAACAATTCCAAAGAAGTTCTGGAATCGCTGAAGATCGGTCGCTCCGGCATCGCCGCGAGCCCCGAAATGGCAGAGCATGGCTTTCGCAGCCAAGTTGCCGGCATCATCAATCTGGATGTTGCCCAGCATGTGGACAAGCGCACGCTGCGCTTCATGGGGCCGGGAGCGGCCTATGCCCATATCGCCATGGCCGAGGCGATCGCCGATGCCGGTCTGGACGAAAGCGACATCGTCAACCCGCGCACCGGTCTTGTCGCGGGTTCGGGCGGGCCGTCCACCAGCGCCCTGTTCGCCGCGCATCAGACCGTTCTGAAAACCGGCGCGACCAAGCGGATCGGGCCGTTTGCGGTCCCGAAATGCATGTCCTCGACGATCTCGGCCAACCTCGCCACCGCGTTCAAGATCAAGGGCATCAACTATTCCATTACCTCGGCCTGCTCGACCTCGCTGCATTGCATCGGCAATGCGGCGGAACAGATCATGATGGGCAAGCAAGACGTGATGTTCGCGGGCGGCGGCGAAGAACTGGACTGGACGCTGTCCTGCCTGTTCGACGCCATGGGCGCGATGTCCTCCAAGTTCAACGACAGCCCCGACACCGCCTCGCGCGCCTTTGACGAAAAACGCGACGGGTTCGTGATCTCTGGCGGCGGCGGTATCGTCGTGCTGGAAGATTTGGACCATGCGCTGGCGCGCGGCGCGAAGATCTATGCCGAGGTGACCGGATTTGCCGCCACCTCGGACGGACATGACATGGTTGCCCCCTCTGGCGAGGGCGGCGAGCGGGCCATGCGGCTGGCGCTGGAAACCCTGCCGGAAGGGCGCAAGATCAGCTATATCAACGCGCATGGCACCTCGACCCCGGTCGGCGATGTCGGCGAGGTCGAAGCGGTCCGCCGCGTCTTTGGTCGGGGCACGACCCCGCCGATCAGCTCGACCAAATCGATGACCGGCCACGCACAGGGCGCCGCCGGGGCGCTGGAAACCATTTTCTGCCTGCTGATGCTGGAAAATGATTTCATCGCCAAATCGATCAACATCGAAACGCTGGACCCGGCGATTGACCCCTCGGAAATCGCGCTGGACATGGTGACCGATGCCGGTCTGGACAGTGTCATGACCAACAGCTTTGGATTTGGCGGCACCAACGGCTCCATGATCCTGTCGAAATTTCACGGGTAGGGCTGAACATGTCGAAAACATTGCAGGGCAAACGCGGGCTGATCATGGGCGTCGCCAATGATCGTTCGATCGCGTGGGGCATCGCCAAGGCGATGCACGAGGCCGGGGCCGAGCTTGCCTTCACCTATCAGGGCGAGGCCTTTGGCAAGCGGTTGCAGCCCCTCGCCGCTTCGGTCGGCTCCGACTTCATGGTCGATGTCGACGTGACCGACGATGCCTCGCTGGACACAGCTTTCGCCGCGCTGGCCGAGCGTTGGCCAACCATCGACTTTGTCGTCCATGCCATCGCCTTTTCCGACAAATCCGAACTGACCGGGCGATTCATCAACACCAGCCGCGCCAATTTCAAAAACTCGATGGATATCAGCGCCTATTCCTTTATCGAGGTTGCCCGTCGCGCCTATCCGCTGATGCAAGAGAACGGCGGCACATTGCTGACGCTGACCTATCAGGGCTCGACCCGGGTTGTGCCCAATTACAACGTGATGGGCGTGGCCAAGGCCGCGCTTGAATCGGCAACCCGCTATCTGGCCAACGATCTGGGCCGCGACGGCATTCGCGTGAATGCGATTTCGCCTGGCCCGATGAAGACGCTGGCCGGGGCCGCCATCGGCGGCGCGCGCAAGACCTACAAGTTCACCGACCAGAACGCCCCGCTCGGGTCCAACGCCACGCTGGAGGCGGTTGGCGGCACCGCCGTCTATCTCGCCTCTGACGCGGGGGCCTTTACCACCGGCGAAATCATCCGCGTCGATGGCGGTTTTCATGTGCTGGGGATGCCGCAGCAAGAGAACCTTTAGGGGGCTGGTTCAAACCCAGGCTGGCTACAAGCAAAGGGCGCGCTCAGTGAACGCGCCCTTTGCTTTTACCGCCCCGATGCAGCATCAAGCCGAAGAACTCAGCTTTCCTTGCCCGCCTGTTCCGAAAGCTTTTGCGCCAGATCCCGCCGGAACGCCTCGCCATCGCCAAACTCGACAAAAGCGCTATATTCCTCGTGCGGTTTCTCGACCCGGCGGGCGTGTTTGATCGGGCACCAATGGGCCTCGGTCCGGCCCGCAACCTCGCGCACATAGGCGATCAACCCATTGGCATAGCCACAATAAACGCAGTTGAACTTTTGCAGCCAGTTCAGATAGGCCAGATGATAGCGGTCGATGGCAATATAGTCGGCGCGCCGAACCTTTTCGATCCGATAGACCGGAAAGCAAACCGCCTGATAGACGCTCACAAAAAGATCCATCAAGACCAGCGGAATGATCAACGCATAGATCAGCGGCGCTGTCAGCACCACCAGCAACCGGGTGCGCGACAGAAAGCTCCGCCAGCTCTCGCGCAATTCCCGGTGCCGACGCCGCATGTCAGCGTCAAAAACCACCCGCCCACGCTCTACCCGATAGCGGAACGCGGCACGGCGGGCCTCGGTTTCGATTTGAATCGCCTCCTGAAGCTCTCGGAGGCGACCCAACAGGTCATCTAGCTTGCTCGCCATGGCAATGGTCCTTGTTCCAGAGGCGCACAGAACCACAGTGCGTGGAAAAGAACCATGCCGCCAGAGGGCTGGATCAGACGATCTCGACCAACTCGATGGCAAAGGTCAGATCCTGCCCCGCCAGCGGATGGTTGGCATCCAGCGTCACCGTCGCCTCGTCGACCGCGACCACGGTGACCGGCACCGCCTGCCCCTCGGGGGTCTGCATCTGCAAGCGCGCGCCAACCTCAAGCGGGATATCGTCGGGAATGCCTTCGCGCGGGATCGACTGGCGAGCCTCGGGATTGACGGGCCCATAGGCCTCGTCACAGGCCACCACGACGGTCTTTGCCTCGCCGATTGTCATACCCGGAATCGCGATTTCGAGCCCCGGAATGATCTGGCCGGTGCCGACGGTGAATTCCAGCGGATCGCGCCCCTCGGAGCTGTCGAACCGGCTCCCGTCGTTCAGCGTTCCCGTATAGTGAATGCGAACCGTGTCTCCGGTTTTTACTGTCGTCATGAATGCTCCGCTGTTTGGCATGAATTAAGCGGCACAACCTAAAGCCTCGAGATCGGATGTAAACCCGATGCCCCGCCCCGGCCCGGGCGAGCGCAGTCCGCCCCTTTTCCACCCTGCGCACCTGTGCAACTGTATCGCCAAAAGGGAGACCCGAAATGCCTGTGACCACCGCAGTATTCGACGCCTATGGCACCTTGTTCGATGTCACCGCTGCCGCCCGTCAGGCCGCGACAGAACCTGATTTCCCCAAACTGGCGGAAAAATGGGCCGCTCTGGCCGCCCATTGGCGACAAAAACAGCTGCAATACAGCTGGTTGCGCGCCGTCACCGGCGCCCACACCGATTTCTGGACCGTCACACAAGATGGGCTCGACTGGGCGCTGGAGGCGGTTGGGCTGGACGGCGACAACGCCCTGCGCGCGCGGCTTCTCGCGCTGTATTGGGAGCTTGGCGCCTACGCGGAGGTGCCGGCGATGCTGGCCGCGCTGAAGAAAAACGGGCTGCAAACCGCGATCCTGTCCAACGGTTCTCCC
This sequence comes from Pseudodonghicola sp., assembly GCA_033791545.1. Taxonomy (GTDB): domain Bacteria; phylum Pseudomonadota; class Alphaproteobacteria; order Rhodobacterales; family Rhodobacteraceae; genus Antarcticimicrobium. The sequence goes on from JASJGL010000152.1 coordinate 40,493, forward strand.
GACATGCTGGACGGCGCAGTGCAATCGGCGGGCCTTGGCGATCTGCTCGACGACGTGCTGTCGGTGGAAAGCGTCGGCGTCTTCAAACCCGATTCGCGGGTCTATGATCTGGTCGGGCAGCGGTTCGGCTGTGCCAAGGATCAGGTGCTGTTCGTGTCCTCCAACGGCTGGGATGCGGCGGCGGCGGGCGGGTATGGATTTGTCACCGCATGGGTCAACCGTGGCGGCGAGCCGGTCGACCGCCTGCCTTGGCGCCCGGACCACATCCTGTCCGACCTCACCACGATCCCGGATCTGGCCGCCCGAGCATGAGCGACTTCACCACCACGGATGGCATCCGCCTGCACTACACCGACAGCGGCGATGGCCAGCCCCTGCTGTGCCTCGCCGGGTTGACGCGCAACGGGCGCGACTTCTCGTTTCTTGCGCCGCACCTACCCGATCTGCGGCTGATCACGCTGGACAGTCGCGGGCGCGGGGCCTCGGACCATGACCCCGACTACATGAACTACAACGTCCTGCGCGAAGCGCGGGACGTGATCGAACTGCTGGACCACCTCAAACTGGACAAGGCCACAGTTCTGGGTACCTCGCGCGGCGGCCTGCTGGCAATGGCGCTGGCCGCCAGCCATCCGGAGCGGCTGGCGGGCGTGATCCTCAACGACATCGGCCCGGTCGTCGGCGCGCAGGGGATCGCGCGAATCATGGATTACGTCGGCAAGACCCCCAAGGCAAAAACGCTGGACGCCGCCGCCGCCGATCTGAAGGCCGCGATGGAACGGGATTTTCCCGGCGTGCCGCTGTCGGTCTGGCGACGTCAGGCCGACTATCAGTACCGCGTGACCGCGGCCGGGCTGGAACCACAATACGATCCGAACCTGCGCAAGGCACTGCTGGAACAGGCCGCCACCGGGGCGACACCGGATATGTGGCTGTTCTTCGAGGCGCTGCGCGATCTGCCCTTGGGCGTGCTGCGGGGGGCCAATTCCGACATCCTGCCGCATGAGACTCTGGAAGAGATGAAGCGCCGCCACCCCGGCCTGATCGCGGCCGAGGTTCCCGATCGCGGCCATGTCCCGTTTCTCGATGAACCGCAATCCCTGCCCCTGATCCACCGCATACTGAAAGACGCAAGATGAGCACCATAGATATGATCGAGGCCGCCGCCGGGCGGCTGGCTGGCCACGCGCGCCGCACCCCGCTGCTGTCCTCGCCGTTTCTGGATGACATCGCCGGGCGCCGGGTTCTGGTAAAGCCGGAATGCCTGCAACATACCGGCAGCTTCAAGTTTCGCGGCGCCTGGTCGGCGGTTTCGGCGCTGGAGCCTGACGTGCGGGCGCGCGGTGTGATCGCCTTTTCCAGCGGCAACCACGCCCAAGGCGTCGCCTATACGGCAAAGCTGCACGGGGTCTCGGCGGTGATCATCATGCCCTCGGACGCGCCGAAGATGAAGATCGACAACACCCGCGCCCTGGGGGCCGAGGTGGTGCTGTATGAGCGCGCCAGCGAGGACCGCGATGCGCTGGGGGCGAAACTGGCCGCCGAGCGCGGGCTGACGCTGGTCAAACCCTTTGACGAGCCGCTGGTGATCGCCGGGCAAGGCACCAGTGGTCTGGAGATCGCCGAACAGGCGGCGGATCAAGGCGTGCACCAAGCCGATGTTCTGGTACCCTGCGGCGGCGGCGGGCTGACCGCCGGCATCGCGCTGGCGCTGGAGGCCCGCGCGCCGGGCCTGCGCGTGCGCCCTGCCGAACCCGAGGGGTTCGACGATACCGCCCGTTCGCTCCTCTCCGGCCAGATCGAGCGGAATGACCAGCTCTCCGGCTCGCTCTGCGATGCGATCATCACGCCGCAGCCGGGCAACATCACCTTTCCAATCAACAAACGGCTCTGCGGTCCCGGCCTCGTGGTCAGCGAAGACGAGGCGCTGCGCGCCATGGCGCTGGCCTTTGCCCGGCTCAAGATCGTGATCGAACCAGGCGGTGCCGTGGCGCTGGCGGCGGCCCTGTTCCGCCCCGATCAGATCGCGGGCGATGCCGTGATCGCCGTGGCCTCGGGCGGGAATGTTGACGCACAGGTGTTCCGCACCGCGTTGGAGCGTTTCGCAGAGTAAATCATGCCCTGAGCCAATGATGCAGATCATACTCATCTTTTCCAAGCATGTTGATCCGGATCAAGGCGAGCGCTCTCCCGTTCATGCAAGATAGCTGCGCCCGAAGGAATCGGGCAAATCTTAGGGAGTGTTGAGAGAGATGACTGACTTTACCGTAAACGGCCCTGTTCTGGAAATGGTCATCGGGACCGCAGGCGAAGACCGTCTGATCTACAATCTGGTTTCCGGACCAGGTGGGGTGGTTCTGAGCCCTCTGATACACAACCCCGTCAGCGGCTTTGACGGCGAGTTCGAGCCCACCGATGGCGACGTCACCTCCTTTACCGGGATTGAGCACTTCACCTTTGTCGACAAGGTCGGGGGCGATGACACCATCACCACGGGCGACGGCAACGATGCGCTGAATGGCCGGGCCGGGAGCGATGTCCTGAACGGCGCTGGCGGCAGTGACGAAATCACTGGCGGTAAAGGGGGCGACACCCTCTATGGTGGCATCGACGGAGATACGATTGAGGGCGGCAACGGCAATGACCGGCTGTTCGGCGAGGCTGGCTATGACCAGCTTTATGGCGGGAATGGCAACGATCGGATTTTTGGTGGCATCGATAGCGACACCATCGAAGGCGGTACCGGCAACGACCGGTTGTTCGGCGGTTCTGGCGACGATTTCATTGTCGGCGGTGCCGGGGATGACCGGATGTTCGGCGGCAACGGCGACGATTTCATCATCGCCGACGACGGGGCCGATGTAGTCGATACCGGCAATGGCAACGACCAGATTGAGACGGCCTTTGACTCCATCAAGACGCTGGAGGGCGGCAACGGGCGCGACATGTTGATGGCCTTCTATGACGGCACCACCACCGACTCTCTGAACTTCAATCTGGGCACCGGGGTTTTCGGGTCAACGGATGCCAATATCGACGGCAGCACGGCGACCAACTTCGAGGATTTTGTCTTTAACGGCGATATCGATACGAAGATCACCGGAACCGATGGCCGCAACGAGATCATCGGTGGCTTTGCCGATGACGTGCTGCTGGGCAAGGGCGGCATGGACGCGCTCATCGGGGGGGAAGGCAACGACACCCTGTTCGGCAACAAGAAAGCCGATGTGCTGGACGGCGGGGTGGGTGATGACACCATGACGGGGGGCCGCGGTTTCGACACCTTCGTCTTCAGCGGTGGATCTGACACGATCACCGACTTCACCAATGACGTCGACACGATCCATATCCGCAGCCATCTGGTCGCAGAAGGCACCACAGTCGACGATCTGATCAGCAGCGCCACAGTGATCGGTGGCAACACGGTGATCACGCTGGATGGCGGCGACACCCTGACCATTGATGGGCTCACCGATACCTCGCTTCTGAGCGACGATCTGATCCTCATCTAAGGCCAGTCCCGACACCGCGCGCCGGAGCTTTTTTCGGCGCGCGGCCCTTGCTCTTTGCCCCGCCCCGCGAAGCCGCTAAAAGGCGGGATCAGACACAAAGGGCGCAAGAATGCAGATTGCCGATCTGGGCGACGTTCAGCTTCACTATCGTATCGACGGCGACCCCGACGGCGCGCCGGTGGTGTTCTCCAATTCGCTGGGCACCGACCTGCGGCTGTGGGATGCGGTGCTGCCGCGTCTGCCGCAAGGACTGAAATTCATCCGCTATGACATGCGCGGTCACGGGCTCTCGTCGCTGCCCACAGGCCCCTATTCCATGGGCGCGCTGGTGCGCGATGCCGAACGGCTGCTCGATCATCTCAAGGTGCGCGATTGCGTCTTTGTCGGCCTCTCCATCGGTGGCATGATCGCGCAGGGACTTGCGATCAAACGGCTGGACCAGATCCGCGCGCTGGTGCTGTCCAATACCGGCGCCAAGATCGGCACCAAACAGATCTGGGAAGACCGCATCGCCCAGATCCGCGCCATCGGGCTGGACCATGTTGCAGATGCCACCATGGAACGCTGGTTCGGCAAGGCATTCCGCGCCACCGCCGCGCTGACCCTGTGGCGCAACATGCTCACGCGGCAACCGGTGGAGGGCTATCTTGGCTGTGCTGCCGCCATCGGGGGCACCGATTTCTATACCCCGACCAGCGGGTTGCGCCTGCCCGCGCTGGGGATCGCTGGCACCGCCGACGGGGCCACCCCGCCCGATCTGGTGCGCGAAACCGTCAACCTGATTCCGGGCTCGAGCTTTCACCTGATCCGGGGCGCCGGGCATCTACCCTGCGTCGATCAGCCCGAGGCCTATGCCGAGGCGCTCACCCGTTTTTTTACCCAGATCGCCCACGTCTGACCGCAAAGGAGCGCCCGAGAATGGCCGATTTCCTGTTGATCCACGGCTCCTGCCACGGCGCATGGTGCTGGCGTGACGTGATCCCCGCGCTCACGGCCTTGGGCCATGGCGCCCGGGCCATCGACATGCCCAGCCATGGCGACGATTCCACCCCGCTGGATCAGGTGACGCTTGCCGGGTGCCGCGATGCCATCCTTGCCGCCAGCACGCCCGACACGATCATCGTCGGCCATTCCTGGGGCGGCTACCCAATCAGCGCGGCGGGCGAGGCCGCGCCAGAGAAGATGCGCGCATTGATTTACCTGTGCGCCTATGTGCCGATCTCGGGGCTGTCGATGATCGACATGCGCAAACGCGCCAAGCGCCAGCCGCTGATGCCCGCCGTGCGCCGGGCCGAGGATGGGCTGTCCTATACCTTTGATCCCGACCGGCTGCGCGAGTTGTTCTATCACGACTGCCCGGACGGGACGGTCGCCTATGCCATGCCCCGGCTTTGCCCGCAGGCGACGCACCCGCAGACCGCGCCGCTGACCTTGACCGAACGATACCAGACCCTGCCCAAGGCCTATGTCCGCTGCGCCGACGATCAGGCGATCCCGCCGGAATATCAGGCCGAGATGGTGCAGGACTGGCCACGCGACCGGGTGTTCTCGCTTCCCACCTCGCATTCGCCGTTCTTCGCCGCCCCCTCCGCGCTTGCGGCCCTGCTGGACCAGATCGCGGCAACGGTCTGATCAGGGCGCGCTGGCACCCCTCCCTCCCGCAGACCGTGGCATAGCTGCTGCGGCCCGCCGCTCTGTGCCATGATCGCCCCCGACGGCATCGCATTCGCACTTGCCCTGCCCCCCGCAGGCGGGCCAGTCTATCCGCAAATCAGGGAGCGAGACATGCAAACCATCAAGGCCGCCGTCTGTCACGAATTTGGCAAACCACTGAAAATCGAAGACGTTCTTCTCGCCCCGCCCGGCATGGGCGAGGTCGAAGTCGAAGTTGACGCGGTGGCGATCTGCCATTCCGACATCAGCTATGCCGATGGCGGCTTTGGCGGCCCGCTGCCGGCGGTCTATGGCCACGAGGCGGCCGGGCGCGTCCTCACCGTGGGCGAGGGCGTGCAGGGCGTTGCGCCGGGCGATCATGTCTGCGTCACGCTGATCCGCGCATGCGGGCACTGCTCCCCCTGCGGTTCGGGCCAGCCAACCATCTGCGAAACCCCCTATGACGGCACCAAGGGCCCGCTCAAGACCGGCGATGGCGGCACCCTGTTTCAGGCGCTTTCCTGCGGGGCTTTTGCCGAAAAGGTCGTGGTGGATCAAAGCCAGGTGGTGAAAATTCCCGACGACATCCCGATGGAGGTGGCCTCGGTCATCTCTTGCGGGGTGATCACGGGCGTGGGAGCCGCCGCGCTCGCCGCCGATATGCGCGTCGGGCAGGATGTGGTCGTGATCGGCGCCGGTGGCGTCGGGCTGAACGCGATTCAGGGTGCCCGCATTGCCGGGGCCCGGCGCATTGTTGCGGTCGACATGCTGGACGAAAAGCTGGAGGTGGCAAAGGAATTCGGCGCCACCGATGTGGTCTCGGCGACCGAGGCGAAACCCTGGAACGCGGTGAAAAAGATCCTTGGACGCGGGGCCGATGTGGTTTTGGTCACCGTCGGCGTGGCCGAGGTGTATTCCGCCGCGCCGCGCTATCTGGCTGCGGGCGGCAAGGTGGTGATGGTGGGCATGCCCCATGGCGACAAGGTGGCCAGCTATTCGCCACTGATCATGGCCGATGCCGGTCAGGGGCTGGTCGGCTCCAAGATGGGCAATGTGGTGATCAAGCGCGACATTCCCTGGATCATCGACCTGTACAAACAGGGGCGGCTGAAACTGGACGAACTGGTCTCCGGGCGCTGGACGCTGGATCAGATCAACGACGCGATTGCCGATACCAAAACCGGCGCCGCCCGGCGCAACGTGATCCTGTTCAACCGCTGAACCAAGACGCGGAGATCGCGTCAGCGATGATCCCTGAGGGAGACCGAAATGAAACTGACCGATCTCGACATCATCGTGACCGCACCGCCCGCGCCGGGCTGGGGCGGGCGCTATTGGATTTTGGTGAAGCTCACCACCGACACCGGCATCACCGGCTGGGGCGAATGCTATGCCGCCTCGGTCGGGCCTGCGGCCATGACCCATGTGATCCGCGATGTGTTCGCGCGCCATATGGAGGGCGAGAATCCCGAGAACATCGAATTGATGTTCCGCCGCGCCTATTCCTCGGGCTTCACCCAGCGCCCCGACCTGACCGTGATGGGCGCGTTTTCGGGATTGGAGATCGCCTGTTGGGACATCCTCGGCAAGGACCGTGATCGCCCGGTACACGCGCTGATCGGCGGGCGGATGAACGCGCGTATCCGCGCCTATACCTATCTCTACCCCCTGCCCCATCATGACCTGGCCGAGTTCTGGACATCCCCCGATCAGGCCGCCGAGGCCGCCGCAGATTGCGTTGGGCGTGGCTATACGGCGGTGAAATTCGACCCCGCCGGCCCCTATACGATGCGCGGTGGCCATATGCCTGCGATGTCCGACATCACGACGTCGGTGGCCTTTTGCAAGGCAATCCGCGCGGCGGTGGGGGATCGCGCCGACCTGCTGTTTGGCACCCACGGACAGTTCACCACCGCCGGGGCGATTCGGCTGGGACAGGCGCTGGAGCCCTATGCGCCGCTCTGGTTCGAGGAACCGGTTCCCCCCGACAACATGGCCGAAATGGCCCGCGTCGCCCAATCCGTGCGCATCCCCGTCGCCACCGGCGAGCGACTGACCACCAAGGCCGAGTTCGCCGCCGTCCTGCAGGCGGGCGCCGCCGCCATCCTGCAACCCGCGCTGGGGCGCTCCGGCGGCATCTGGGAGATGAAAAAGGTCGCCGCGCTGGCGGAAACCTATAACGCCCAGATCGCCCCGCATCTTTACGCCGGGCCGGTGGAATGGGCCGCCAACATCCAACTGGCTGCCTCGATTCCCAATATCCTGATGTGCGAATGCATCGAAACCCCGTTCCACGATGCCCTGATCAAGGGCGCGATCCGGGTTGAACAGGGCTTCATTACCCCGCCTGACGCCCCCGGCCTCGGCATCGAGGTGGACGAGGATCTGGCCCGCGCCCACCCCTATACCGGCTCCGGTTTGCACCTCGAAATGCGCGAGGATCCTTGCGATTATGTCGACGGAAACGCCTTTCAGGGCGGAGCCCCTGCAACAGAGGGATGACTTGACCAAAGAAATTCTGGCACTATGTCTTTTTAATCATTTTCAGGAGTACCCGCAGTTTGACTGCCCAGACCATTTCTTCGCAAACCATTTCCTCGCTGCCGCCCGAAACGCCCGGCGACATGGCCAGCAGTGCCAGCGACGCTGCCGCCTTCCTCAAGACGCTGGCGCATGAGGGTCGGCTGATGATCCTGTGTCATCTGGGCACCGGCGAAAAATCGGTGGGCGAGCTTGAATCGCTTTTGCAAATCCGCCAAGCGGCCGTCAGCCAGATGTTGGCCCGCCTGCGCGACGAAGGGCTGGTGTCGACACGGCGCGAGGGCAAGACGATCTTTTACGCGCTGGCCGACAGCAACACCGAACAGATGATCGGGCTGCTCTATTCCCTGTTCTGCGGCAAGGACGCGCCCGGCCAGCACATCTGACCGGGCCACGCCGCGCACCGTTCAGCTGTCGGCGCGCACGCTCTGGCTCTGAACCCCCAGCCCGGCAATCGCGGCCTGTACCCGGTCGCCCGGCTTCAGATAGACCGGCTGCGGCTTCATCCCCATCCCGACGCCCGGCGGGGTGCCGGTCGCGATCACATCGCCGGGATGCAATGTCATCATCTGCGACAGATGCGATATGATCTGGGCCACGGAAAACACCATCGTCGCGGTGCTGCCCGCCTGCATCCGCTGCCCGTTCACGTCCAGCGTCAACTCCAAAGCCTGCGGATCGGCGACCTCGTCGCGGGTCACCAGCCACGGCCCCAGCGGCCCAAAGCTGTCACAGGACTTGCCCTTGGTCCACTGCCCCGACAGCTTGGTCTGGAAATCCCGCTCCGACACGTCGTTGATCACGCAATAGCCGGCCACATGCTCCAGCGCCTCGGCCTCTGACACATATTTTGCCGCTTTGCCGATCACCACGCCCAGTTCGACCTCCCAATCAACCGACTGCGCGGCGCGCGGGATCACGATATCGTCGTTCGGCCCCGCAATGGCCGAGGTCGCCTTCATGAACAGGATCGGATGTTCAGGCAGCGCCATCCCCGCCTCTTCGGCATGATCGGAATAGTTCAACCCGATGCACATGAACTTGCCCACACCGCCGACACAGGGCGCCAGACGCGGCGTGCCCGCCACCAGCGGCAGCTGTTCCGGGTCAATCGCCGCCAGCCGCGCCAGCGTCGCCGCATCCAGCACGGCGCCGGTGATATCGACAACCTCACCGGACAGCGACCGCAACTGCCCCGCGCCATCCAACAGCCCGGGACAGATCTCCGCGCCCTCATAGTATCGCACCAGCTTCATTCCACTCTCCCTGTATCCAACCCTGTATCCAATCCTCGGCCCGGCAGTGGGCGCCGCTCTTTTTCTGGCAAAAAAATACTCCCGCCAGAGGCATGGCAGTGCCATAGGCGCTGCCATTTCGGGACACAACCGGCGCAGCATCGCACCGCATCAATTTGAAACGTAACCTGCCACCACCTGCAACAGTTTGAAGGCGGTCGCCGCGTCGTTCTCGACCACCGCCAGAAACTCCTCCTCGCCGATCCGCAGACAGGTCAGCTCGGTTTCCGCCACCATGCTCAGCGCGCGCGGAACCTTGCGGATCAGCCCCAGTTCCCCCACCAGCGTTCCCGGCCCGACCTTGGCAATCCGTTCATCTGCCGCGCCATCCTTGGGCAGATACAGCCCGGCCTCGCCCTCGATCACCATATAGGCACCGTCCCGGGGTTGGTCGCCCTTCAGGAATATGACCTCACCCTTCGGCGCCTGATACCAGCGCGCGCCAAAGGCCAGCAGCCGCAACTGCTTGCGGTTGAGCCCGGAAAACAGGGGTGTGGTTTCCAGCGCGCGCAGCTTGCGCGCCAGATCGGCGCGCGCGCCGCTGTCCTCTTCCCCATCCTCACCGGCCTCTTCGCTGACCAACCGGCCTTGGCGCAGCTCCAGAAACAGATCAAAGACGGACTCGTTTTCAAAGCTCTCGTTGATGTAGATCAGCGTCGTTTCCGGCAGCAGCTTGCGCAGATTGCGGAACACCGCCGCCTGGGTCTGCATGTCATAGCTGAGCAGCGCCTGATCCAGAATCAGGATATCGGGCCGCTTGATCGTGGCCCGGCTGAACGCCAGCGGCTCGGCGAAGATCGCCGGCAGGTTCTGCCCGCCCAGTGCAATCGGCACGTCATAGATCAGCTCGATCACCAGATCCTGCGCGCCACACTCTGCCAGCACCCCGGCCACCACCTTGCGCAGCTCGTCCGCCTTGCTGCCCGCCGCCTCGGAAATCTTGCCGAACAGCGCGTTTTCCAACACCGTCAGCCCCGGTGCAAAGGCCGCCATATCGAGCGGCGTGAACAGATCCCCAAGGCTGTCTTGCAATTCATGCGCATGACCTGCACGCAGCTCCAGAATCCGCGCTTTCAGATCGTCGGAAAAGGCCGGGCCGATCTGTTCGGCCGAGATCCGAAACGGCACCGTGAACAACAACGCCATATCTTCACCGCTCAATACCTCGGTGCCGCCGCCGCGGGTCTTTTCCACCAGATCCACCGCCGTTTCATAGGTCTTGGCGTCGATCCCCAGCTTGCGAAACAACGGATGATCGGTGCCGTCCAGCCCGAAGATCTGGCGCAGCATGTCGATTACGTCGCGGGTCAGGTCCAACAGGGTTTCGCCCAGCCCCAATGTACGCATCTGCGCCATGAAATCGGACCGCCCGGCCAGCAGTTCGCGGGTGATCGGCTGGCGCGGCGTGGCAAACAGCAGGTTCTCCCCCACCGGCAGCGCCGGGTTGTACCGATCGGGCAGGCAAAAGTACGCATAGGCGCGCAGCCCCGCGTCGGTCACCGCCTGCTGCACCTTGGGGCGCAGCTCGACCAGTATCTCCGCCAGTTCCGCATGATCCCCCGCATCAAACCGCTGGTCCAGCCCACGCTGAAACAGCGCCGTGCCCGAGCCCATGCCCTGCACCAGTTGCAGCCACCAATTGCGTAGCGCTCGCGAATCATCCAGCCCGGCCAGTTTCGGATCAAGCCATTCGGCGTCCTCGGGATCGGCGCTGTTGCCGGCGCGCTGCGCCTCGGTATACTGCGCCTCGTCCCGGCCTGCCGATTGCGGACGCATCCGCAGCGGCATCATCACGTTTTCGCCAAAGCTGCCCTGAAACAGCACCGGGCGCGACGAGGCATGGCCGATCCGCTCCGCAATCACCGCTTGATGCAGCCCCGACAGCTCATGCCCGCCGATCCGCAGCTTGCCGCTGCTAGGCAGCAGTTCCCGCGTCAGCAATTCCGACAGGGCGCGGCGGTCCTCCTCACTGGGGGCGGCGATCCCGATCACCTTGCCACCGGGCAGCGTGGCGTTCAGATCCTCCAGCACCAGATTGTCATCGGCGTCGCGCACCGTCACCCCATCCAGAACGATATCGCCGGTCAGCTTCGGGATCTCTTCCGGCTCCCCCGCAAACAGGCCCTCGTCAACCATGCCCTGCGGCGCAAAACGTTCGGTGATCACGTCCCAGCGCAGCGACATGTCCTGCGTCTGGTTGTAATAGGTCAACAGCTCTTTCCACGGCGAGCTGAGATCCTTGTACGCCGCCAGAGCCGCCACCAGCGCCCCCAGCGACACCGCGCCTTGCAACACCAGATAACCGCCGACGGAAAAGAAAAAGAACGGCGTCAGCTGGCCGATGAAGTTGTTGAGAAACTTCATGAAGAATTTCTTCTGGTAGATCTCGAAGCGGATGTCGAACAACCGGCCCAATTGCCCCGTGACCACCGCCATGCGATAGCGCCAGCCGCCATTGAGGCGCAGCGCACTGGCCCCTGCCGCGCTTTCCCCGATGGCGGCGGCCAATATGCGCACCTCCTGAATGCGCTTCTTGTTCAACAGGTTGATCTGGCGTTGCAATTTTGGGATCAGCCAGCCCTGCAACGGGATCAGCGCCACCGCAGCCAGCCCGAACCAGAAGCTTTGCAGGAACAGGAACCCCAGAATGGTGATCATCTGCCCGGCCTGCAGCACCGGCTGGCTGATCGCATCGCCCATCAGCCCGCCCATCGGTTCGCTTTCGGCGGTGACCATCGACACCAGTTCGCCCTGGCTGACGCGTTCGAAATAGGGCTGAGGAAAGCGCAGGATGCGCGCGATGAGTTGATAACGGAAACGCCGCAGCATCCGCTCGGACAGCACCCCTTTCATCGTGTTGATCCGCATCTTCAGCAGCCCGTGCGCCAGGACCGACAGCAGGAAAGCAAAGCAAAGGATGCCAAGAAAGGTGACCTGCTCGAAGGCAAACCCATAGTAGGTGATGGTCGAGGTTTCCGACCCGATCGCGTCGTTGATGATCCGCTTGGGCAGTTCCAGCGTCAGGTACAGCATCGGAAACAGCGTAGAGGTGACCAGCAACAGGATAAGCTGGTCGCGCTTGGAATACTTCCAGATAAAGCCGAATAGAGAAGGTTCTATAGCATTGATCCCACGGCAAAGAGGTGTCGAACAGTGACCGATGCGCCACGATAGGAGGCATCGCCATATGTGACAAGCCACCCGTGCTCGCCACTTTGATACGGGCAATTGCAGGCGCGTGATGAAACCCCTAAGCTTTCTGCAGACCCCAACTGGGAGAACCGTCCTTGACCGGTACCATTGGAACGCTTTTGATCTTGTTCTGCCTTTTGCAGATCAAGCACATGTTCGCAGACTTCTATCTGCAAACCCCGCGCATGTTGTCGGGTCGCGGAAGCTATTGGCATATGGGGCGCGCCCAACATGCCGGTGTCCATGCCTTGGGCTCGATCATCGTCTTCCTGCTGATCGGCGCGCCGCTGCTGTTCATTCTGGCGCTGGTGGCGGTGGAATGGATGCTGCATTTTCACATCGACTACTGGAAGGGGCAGCTTTGCAATCGCAAGGCGCTTGATCCGTTCAAACCGGCCTTTTGGCGCGCCACTGGGGCAGATCAGGCGATGCACCAGTTGACCTATGTCGCGATGGCCTGGGCCTGGGTGGAATTCGCCGTCTGAGCGGGACCACGCAGACCCCGCCCCATTAGCGCCCTCGCCCCTATGCCCGATGCGGCGCAAAGGCCGGAACCGGCGCGGCATAGCCCTTGAGCGGGATCGGCTCCAGATCCTCGAACGCGATCCCCTCCAGCGTACGGGCAGCCTCCCGCGTGGCCTGATCGACCAGAACCTGCCCCGGCGCCGCCTTGGAACACAGCCGCGCGGACAGGTTCACGGTCGAGCCCAGAACCGTGAAATCCATCCGGTCTTTCGCCCCCATCGCGCCCATCACCACCTCGCCCGAGGCGACCCCGATGCCCACATGCAGGTTATAGGCGGGATACTCCTCCAACAGCCGCGCCATCGCCGCCGTGATCTCCACCGCGCAGCCTACCGCGCGCTGCTCCATCCCGTCGCCCTCGAACACCGCGACCAGCGCATCGCCGACGAATTTATCCACATCGCCGCCAAAACGTTCCACGATCCGGGTCTGCACGTCGAAATAGCTGTTCAGCGCCTCGATCACCACCTCGGGTGAAACTCGCTCGGAAAACTCGGTATAGCCACGGATATCAGTGAAAATCACCGAAACACGCCGCCGCTCGCCGCCGCGATGCATGCCTTTTTCCTGTGCACTCTGGATCGCCGAAACGGTCCCGCGCGAAACGAATTTCATCAATTCCAGCCGCTCGCCCAATTCGCCGATCATGCGGTTGAACCGCTCGGCCAGATCGCCGATCTCGTCGCGCGCGCGCACCCCTTCGACCCGTGCGGCGAAATCCCCCTCGCCCACGCGCTCGGCCACCGCCCCGATCTTGAGGATCGGGCGGGTCAACTGGCGGGCAAAGACCAGCGCCCCGAAACCGGCGATCACGAACCCCACCAGACCGATGATCAGGATCTGCCGGGTAATCGCATTGACCACCGCATAGGCGCTGTCTTCGCTCAACTCGGCGATCACCGCCCATGGAAACCAGTCGGGAAAGGCATAGGCCCCCAGCATCGCGGTGCCGTCCGGGCGCACATAGGGTTCCAGCGCATCGGCCCGCGCCCCCGCCACGATCAAGGGCAGCGCCGAGGCGACGATCTGGCGGTCGCTCAACAGATCCTGCCCCTCGCCCAGCGCCCGCCGCCCGGCCTGATCGACCACGGTAATCTCGCCGCGTTGCGCAAAGGGATGATGGCGCACCATCTCGCCCAGTGCCGACAGGTCAATCTTGGCCGCCATGGTGACCTGCCGCCCGGCGATCGTGGTGCTCAACGGCAGCGCCAGCGTGGCGATCCAGTCCCCGGTCGCCTCCAACCGACCAACCACGGGCCGCCCGAATTGGCCAGTCTCACGGATTGCCTTGATCAGATCGGCCGGGGTGGAGAGCGTTATCACCGGGCCCAGCCCCGCCGCCGCCAGCTTGCCCGCGAAGCCTTCGTTGGTGACCAAAATCGGCAGGTCAGATCCCTGCACGGACAGTTGCACCGCCACCACCTGCGGCAGTTCCTCCAGCCCCAACGTCAGCAGCGACACCTTTTGCTGCACCCCCAGTTCGGCGCTGTCGATGCCATTGCGGATCACCGTCAACGGCGTCAGCCACCGTCCCTCGAAGGTGTTGTCAAACGCCTCGCGCAGGCCGCTGGCGACCGTGGTCAGATCCTCGTTCGCCGCACTTTTCAGCTCGTCGCGGGTCAACCGCGTCAGGTTCTGCCCGACCATCCCCAGCGGCACCACCGCCAGCAAGGCCGCAAAGGCAAAGAACTTGAGGCGCAGCGGGAAGCGCATCGGCGCTACTCGCCACGCGACCGTGCCGTGATCACCGCCGTGTCACGCGCCACCCCACAGGCAAGCCCAGTGGTATCGCGCGCCTCGACCGTCACGGTATAGTCGCCCGGCGCGCCATAGCCGTGCCGCGCCACCGCGCCCGAGGCTCCGGCCCCGTCCCCGAACTGCCAGCCGACCCGCACGCCCTGACCGTCAGGATCACGGGTGGCGCTGGCGTCAAAGCGCACCGCGTCATGCGCCGCGCCCACCGGCACCGTGCGATCCGGGCCGGCATCGACCACGGGCGGCGCATTGACCAGAACGCGGGCGGTATCGCTGCCGGTGTCGCAGGCGGCGGCGCCGCTGTCATCGCGCACGGTCAGCCGCACCTCCAGCGCCCCGGGGCTGTCAAAGCTGCGCTCCACCTGCGCGCCTTGCAGCGTCACCCCGTCGCTGAACACCCAGTCATAGCCGACAAGCTGCCCGTCCAGATCGGTCGAGGGCCCGGCATCGAACATCACCGGCTCGCCCGGGCAGACCACCCGGTCCGGCCCTGCCAGCGCCGAGGGCGCGGCATTGACGCGGGCATAGACCTCTTCGCTGCTGCGACTGCTCAAAAGCCCGGCGCCATCATCCAGCGAGACCTGCACCGGGAACAACCCGGGGCGGCTGAACATGTGGCGCACCTCGGCCCCCTCGTCCGCGCGGCCATCGCCGAACACCCAACGCACCTGCGTCTCGGGCCCGGCATCGACCTTCCAGATCACCGGTTCTGCCGGACAGATCGGCGGCGGCGCGTCCAGATTGGCCACCGGCACCGGCCGCACCGTGACCTGTTTCATGGCGGTCACGCTGCTGTTGCTGACACCGGCATCATCGCGCACCATCAACCGCAGATCATAGGTGCCGGGCGCGTCGAAACTATGGGCCGTGCGCACACCGCTGGCGGTGCCGCCATCGCCGAACGCCCATTCATAGGACAGGATCGCCCCATCGCTGTCCGCCGAAAGGCTGGAGTCGAACTCGGCCTCCTGCCCGACCGCAAGCATCTCCGGACCGTCAATCAGCGGCGCCGGGGCGGCATTGACCACCACCGACTGCACCGTCTCAAGCATGTCACAGCCGGCGCTGCCATCAATCATTTCGGCGCGCAGGGTCACGCTATAGCGCCCCGGCTCGGCCCAGACATGGCTGACCTCGGCCCCCTCGGCCGTGCTGCCATCCCCGAACGTCCAGCGAAAGCTTTCCGGCGTCCCGCCACCCTCTGCCGCACCAACATACGCCTTGAGCGTCACCGCTGCCCCCGCCGCCGCCCGCTCGGGGCCCCCGACCCGCAGCTCTGGCGCCGAAACCACCTCGACCAGTGTGGTGTCGGTATCCAGCGGGCTGCAGGCACCCTGCGCCTCGCCGGTGATGGTCAGCGTCACGGTATAACTGCCCGGACGGGTAAAGATATGCTCCGGCGTGTCGCCGCTGCCGGTACCACCATCGCCAAAGGTCCAGCTAAAGGCGTTCACCGCCCCATCCGCATCGCTCGACCCGGTGCCGTCAAACCGCATCTTGGCATTGGCGCAGACCCGCATGTCGGGGCCCGCATCCGCGATCGGCCCCTCGCGCACCAGCGCCGCGATCCGATCCATGCCGGTGCCGTATTCGGTCCCGGTCTCGTTGCGCACCTGCAAGGTCACCGGATAGACGCCCGGCCGCTCATAGGTCTTGGTCGGGTTGATCAGATCCGATGTGCTGCCATCCCCGAAGTCCCAGGAATAGAGCAACAATCCGCCATCGGGATCGGCGCTGTCGGAAGCATCGAACAGCACCGGCTCGCCGGAACAGACATCCCGGTTGCCGCCGGCATCCGCCACCGGACGCGCCCGGATCGTCACCCTGGTGGCGTCAATCGCCCGCGCATTGGCCAGCCCGGTGCCATCATCCACCTGCAACGTCACCGGATAGACCCCCGGATCGGCGTAAACATGGGTCACCTGTGCGCCAAAGCCCGGGGCCGCGCCGTCGCCGAAATCCCAGCGATAGATCAAGGCGTCGCCATCCGCGTCGGACGATCCACTGCCATCGAACACCACATAAAGCCGCTCGCTTTCCACCGTCGGACCGGCTTCGGCCTGCGGAGCGTTGTTAACGCGGATTGTCACATCGTCCTGTGCGGTGCCATTGGCCACGCCGCTGTCATCGGTGACGATCAATTGCGCCGACCACACCCCGGGCGTGACATAGGCGCGTTCGATCGTCGGGGCGTCCAGCGGGCTGCCCAAATCGTCGAACTCCCAGCGATAGCTGACCAACTGTCCGTCCTCGTCATAGGACTGGCCGGCATCGAACGTCACGCTGTCGCCCGGCGCGATCAGCAGGTCAGGCCCCGCCACCGCGACCGGGGCGGCATTGACGGTGATCAGAACCTCGGATTCATCCTGCGCCGCGCCGCCGGGAAACCCGTCTGAAACGGTCAGCCCGACCCGGTACAGCCCCGGCGCATCAAAGACATGCGCGACCCGCATCCCCTGTTTCTCCGTCCCGTCCGGAAAGCTCCAGCCATAGCCCGCGATTGCCCCGTCCGGATCAAGCGAGGCGCGCCCCGACAAAACCACCTCTTCGCCCGGCGCAACCACCTGTGGCGGGCCGGCATCGGCGATCGGCGTGGCGTTCACCACCACTCGCAGGGTGTCGCGATCCAGATTCAGCGGCGCACCGCTGTCATCGCGCACCACCAACGCCACCTCATAGCTGCCGGGGCGCTCATAGGCGTGTTCAACCTGTTGTCCGCTTGCGCTTGCACCATCGCCGAAATCCCAATCCCAGCGCGTCACATTGCCATCGCTGTCGGTCGACCCGCCGCCGTCGAACCGCACCACGCTGGCGGTCACGAATTGATCCGGCCCGGCCTCGGCCAGCGGGGCGGCATCCACCCGCACCACCTGCGAAACGCTCTGCAGTGCCGAGGCGGTGCCGCTGTCGTCGATCACAGTCAGCGTCACGTCAAACGCACCCGGCTTGGTCCAGGCATAGTTCACCACCTGCCCCTCGCCCGTGGCCCCGTCGCCGAAATCCCAGCGATAGGACAGGATCTGCCCGTCCGCGTCGGTTGACGCACTGCCGTCCAGCACCGCCAGTTCCGACACCGCGACCGGGCGGTCGGGGATCGCAAAGCGCGGCTCCGGCGGGGCGTTCACCACCACCACCATCCGGTCCTGCGCGCTGCCGTTGCCAACGCCGCTGTCATCCGTGACCCGCAACACCACGCTATAGCTGCCCGATCCGGTAAAGGTATGCGTCACCGTCTCGCCCTCCAGCACGGTGCCGTCGCCCATCTCCCAGACATAGCTGTCGAGCTGCCCGTCGATATCATAGCTTGCCCCGGCCGTCAGGATCACCGGCTGGCCGACAACCGCCTGCTGGTCGGTCCCGGCCTCGGCCACGGGGGGAAAGTTCACCACCACCCGCCGCGTCTCGATACCGAAGTTACAGGGATGTGCCACGCCGTCTTCGACCCGCAACACCGCGCGATACTGCCCCGGCGTGGCATAGGCATGGCTGGCGCGCGCGCCCTCGGCGACGCCCCCATCGCCAAACCGCCAGTTGTAGCGGGTGATCGGGCTGTCCGAGGGCCGCGAGCCGCTGCCGTCAAAAGTCACCGGCTCGCCCGGGGCCACCACGATATCGGGGCCCGGCACCGCCACCGGCGCGTCGCGCACATGCACCGGCAGCTCCAGCGCCGCACCACGTCCGGGACGGCTGCCCGCCTCGACCCCCTCCAGCCGCGCGGCATAGTGACCGGGGGCGTCATAGCGATAGGCGATCACCGGCTCTTGCGAACTGTTGCCATCGCCGAAGGTCCACAGGTGCGACAATGGCCCGCCCGCGATGGAGCCGCTGGCATCAAAGGCAACCGAGCGACAATCAGCCAAGGGTCGGGCCGTAGCCTGAAGCCTTGGCCGCGCCGGATCAGGCGCGCGCAGCGGCGGCATCTGCAACGGCAGCGGGTTTCCCTCGGCATCGAACACCGCCATGGTCACGTCATTGGGCGTTTCGAACCCGCCTTTCAGGCTGACCGCAAGATTGCGATCCCCGGTCTCGGCGCTGTCAGAGGTCCAGAAATCCTGCCCCGAACTGCGCAGTGCCAGATCGGCGAAATCGGTGACCAGCGCCAGATCGGCATTGGCGCCGTCAAAGCTTTGCACCGTAAGCGCACCCGCGCCCGGCCCGATGAAGCGCACCCATGTCGCCGGGTTCGCGGCGGCCCAGCGCACGGTTGGGCGATAGGCAAACATCTCCAACCCTTCGGGCGGGCGGGCACGGTCGCGCGCAAGGCTGACCCCCAACGAATAGCTGTTGCCGTCATTGCCCTCGGTGCCCTGCACATCAAGGCGGAAATAGGCGCGCTCGCCCACCACCTCTCCCTGCCGCGCCCGCACTGCGGTCAGCGTGACCCAGCGCCCGTCGGTCTCGGGCTTATTGCGCCAACTCTGCTGTTTCAACAACTCGCCCGGGCCGGTCACCGGCACAAAGGTCTGACGCGGCGCGCGCGCGCCGTCGGCCACCAGTTCGGGGCGCGTGGCGGCAGTAAAGGCGCCCTCGCCCCCGAACAAGCGAAAGGTGGTCTCGGAATCGGCGCTGCCGCCATAGGTGAAATCGCCCGTGCCGCCGGTTTCGGGATCATACAGCCGCAGATAGACCCGCTCGCGCAGATCGGCGGGCAGGCTAAAAAAGATCTGCTCGCGGTGGTCCACGTCACCCTCGCGGCTGGCCGCGCGGCGTCCGTATACCACCAACAGACCCTCTTGCGCACCCGTCGCCTGGGCCTGGGCCATCCCTGCCTCGGCCAATAGAACCAGCCCCAGCAGCGCCCCTGTCCACATCCGTGCGATCCGCATGATCCGTCCTCCGTTGCCGAACCGCGCACAGGCGCGACCAGCGTGTCCCTACTTGTACGCCGCGTTTCCGGCGTAATCTTCGATAACCAATTCAATCAGTTGCAGCGCGCCCGGCTGCGGTGGCAGGCTTGCACGACAAATGCCGCTGATGCTGTCACAGCGCAAAAAGCCTTCGACCTCGGCCCCATCTATGGTGAGGATGAACGGCGCCGCCTGACGTAGACCACTGGCATCGCGCGCCTCGGCCCGGATCTCGATCGGCCCGTCCGTACCCTGATTGCGCCCCAGATCGACGCTCAGGATCTCTGGCGGGTCGATGTCATAGAGCATGCGCAACGGCGTCACCGCGACATTGCCCACCGCATCGCTGGCCACCAGTTCAAAGGTATTTTCGCCCGGCTCCAGCGTCAGCAACAGTTCAAAGCGGCCCTCGGCGCCCAACGGCACCTCGGTCCCGTCCAGCTTCAGCCCGGTCGCGTCGACGGCCAGACCCGTGAGTTGAACCACCGGCTCGTCCGTGGCCCGCGGCGGCGGCACGTCCAGAACGATCTCCGGCGGCACCCCATCGCGCAGCGCGGAAAAGCCGAGCGCGCCCTCGACCGCGCCGCTCGGCGCCAGAACCTCGATCCGATAGCCCCGCTCGGCGGCATCGACCGGCACGGTGAAACTCACCCCGCCCTCCGCCGCCACACGGGTACGCAGCACCTCGGCCCCGGCCGCATCGCGCACCACGACCTCGGCCCCCGGAGCCCCCGAGCTTTGACCCATCACCGACAGCACATCAGACCGTGTTGCCAGCGACTTGCCAACCCGCGCGATGTCGCCGGACAGCGTGATCTCGACCGCCACCGCCGGTCGATAGACCACGCTCAGGCTGCGGGTGCTCTCATTTCCGGCCAGATCGGTCGCCACCACCGTGATCTGGTTCGGCCCCGGCACCAGCGGCAGGCTGGCCAGAAAGCTGCCATCCCCCGCCACATCCAGCGGCGCACCGTTCAGATCCAGCGTGGCGTCAGGCTCTGACGCGCCCAGAATTTCCACCTGTGGCGCGGTCAGGATACTCTCCCCCGCCGGCGACAACAGCGTCAGGAAAGGCGGCGTGTCGTCCACCCGCAGCGTGAAATCGCGCAGCGTGCTCCAGGCCCCAGGCAGGCCCAGACGGTCCAGCGCCGCCACCCGCCAGTGATAGCGCCCCGGGGCCAGCCCCTCGGCCAGAAACCCGGTCTCACCAATCCCGAATTCAGAGATCTTCATCTGGTTAAAGCCCGGATCCGCCGCCACCTCGAGCCAATATCCCTCGGCCCCCTCCTGAGCGGCCCAGTCCAGCGCGGCAGTGGCGGTATACAGGATCGCCCCCACCGCCGGGGCCGCCAAAAGCGGGCTGTCCAACACCTGTGCCCGCTGCGCACCGGCACCGCTCAGCACGACGCCCTCGTTCTCGCCCACCACGATCATGTCGCCGCCGCGCGCGATCTCCAGCGCCGGGGTGTCATAGTTGACGAACCGCGCGCCGCTGGCATCGTTCTTGATCCAGAAATCGGATGAATTCGTGCTGGTCTCGACCCCGGGCACCTCGATCTCGAAGGCGGCCTTGTCCGAAAGCTGGTTCAGCAACGCATAGAAATCCCCCTCGACCAGCGACACTTTGGTCACCTCGCCCCCGGTCAGCGGGTCGGAGCGCATGCGCTGGATGGTGGCGTTGGAATTCGGGTTCAGCCGCAACCGGCTGAGATCGCGAAACGTCACCTGGGTGGTGGAATTCGACAGCGTGCGCAACCGCTCGAATTCAACCAATATGTCGTTCTGCGTGCGCTCCGACCACGCCGGTTCCGCCGGGGCCCGCCCCTCGACCCGGCCCTGCACGTCCGAGACCACAGCCTCGGCCGCCCGGTCCCGCTGTGCGATCGAGATGTCCAACGCCTGTTCGGCGAACCCCGTCGCCACCCCGGCAAAGGATACCACCTGCCGCCAAGATCCGGTTTCGCGCCGCGACATCGCCGTATCGCGGTTCTCGATGGCGCTGCCGATCTCGGTCGGCGCAAAAATGCGCGCGCCCTCGGCCGTGGCTTTCTGGATCGCCTGCAAGGAGGACAAAAGCGCGCTATCCGCGGCCAAAACCTGCGCCACCGGCAGCACCAGTTCGATCCCGGGCACCAGATCGGCGGGCGAGGCGATATCGTTCAGCGCCAGAACCACCGGCCACAGATCCGGGTCGTGCAAATAGGTGCCGACAACGCCGCGAATGGTATCGCCCTCGGAAAACAGCACCCGCTCGGGCGGGGCATCCATCGGGTCGACCTCGGCCACCGCCCCCTGCGCGAACCCGAACAGCGCGACCCCGAACAGCGCGGCACCGCTCGCCAAGGCCGCCAGCCCCCGGCGGCGAATGATCCGAAAAGAGATCTCGCGCGGCGTCACGTCTTGAGGTCCCCGCTGGCAAAAAATGGTTAAAACTTTCGAAACACACGCGACACTTTCACGCAGCACCCCACGATGACGCAAGGGAAATCGCGTGACACCGCAAGTCCATCCCTCGGCGCGAGCAGTGCGTCGACAACAGACATCAATCCAAAGGTATTGTTTTCAATGTAGAAACAATCTTAGCGCGTGATCGGTCGGTTCCGTTTGATCGTGCGCAGCACCACGTTGGTCTGCGCGCTGTTCACCGCCGGCAGGCGGAACAGGAATCCGTCCAGAAACCGGTTATAGGCGTCCAGATCCCGGCACAGCACCCGCAGGTGATAATCGGCCTGCCCGGTGGTGGCATAGCATTCCTGCACCTCCGGGCTCGCCTCCACCGCGCGGATGAACTCCACGATCCGGTCTGGGTCGTGCCGGGTCAGATGCACATGCACGATGGCCTCGAACCCCAGCCCCATCTTACCCGGATTGACCACCGCGCCATAGCGGTCGATCACCCCGGCCTCCTCCAGCGCGCGCACCCGCCGCCACAAGGCCGAGGCCGACATCCCCACCGCCTCGGCCAGTTCTGCATTCGATTTGCGGCAATCCTGCTGCAACAGCTCAAGCAGGCGGAAATCCCGGTGATCCAGATCCATAGGTGCGAAACCTCAATTCAATAAATGCCATTTTGATGAACCATCTATCCGATAATTCCGCAAGTTTCACGAAATATGAAACGTTTTTCCACCCTACGCGGGCCATTATCGCATTCAAGCCGCAGTCCAAAAGCCGCAATCCCAAAAAACCGCAGTCCCACAGGAGCCGCCCCCATGACCCGCCCGGAAACCGCGTTTCGCACCTATCAGCTCGACGACCGCTACAGCGACAGCACCGGCCGGGTATTTCTGACCGGCACGCAGGCGCTGGCCCGGATCATGATGGATCAGGCCCGCCGCGACCGCGCGGCCGGGCTCAATACCGCCGGATTCGTGTCAGGCTATCGCGGCTCACCGCTGGGCGGGCTCGATCTGGAACTCTGGCGCGCCCGCAAATGGCTTGAGGCCGACCGCATCACCTTCATGCCCGCCGTGAACGAAGATCTCGGCGCCACCGCCGTGCTGGGCGCACAACAAGCCAGCCTTGATCCCGACTGCGCCTATGAGGGCGTGTTTTCCATGTGGTATGGCAAGGGGCCGGGCGTTGACCGGTCCGGCGACGCGCTGAAACACGGCAACGCCTATGGCAGCGCTCCCAAGGGTGGCGTGCTGGTGGTGGCGGGCGACGATCACGGCTGCGTCTCCTCCTCGATGCCGCACCAATCCGATGTTGCCTTCATGGCGTGGTTCATGCCGACGCTGAACCCCGCCTCGGTCGCGGAATATCTCGAATACGGCGAATACGGGCTGGCGCTGTCGCGCTATTCCGGCACCTGGGTCGGGTTCAAGGCGATCTCGGAAACCGTGGAATCCGCCCGCTCGGTCATACTGCACCCGGATCGCGTCTTTGCCTATCCGCCGCTCGACCTACCCCCCGGCGGGCTGCACGTGCGCGCCGCCGATCTGCCCAGCGCCGAGATCGAAACCCGCATCCAGCACAAGCTGCGCGCGGTCGAGAGTTTTGTCGAGGCCAACCCGGTTGACCGCGCGATCTATGACATCCCCGACGCCCGCTTCGGTTTTGTCAGCACCGGCAAGGGGCATCTAGACCTGATGGAGGCGCTGCGCCTGCTGGGGCTGGATGAAACCGCCTGCCGCCGCCTTGGCATCGACATCTACAAGGTCGGCATGGTCTGGCCACTGGCGCGCCGCGACGCGCTGGAATTCGTGCGCGAAAAGCGCGAGGTGCTGGTGGTCGAGGAAAAGCGCGGCATCATCGAGAGCCAGTTCAAGGAATATTTCTATGACTGGCCCGGCCACAAACCCGAGAAGATGGTCGGCAAATACGACAGTCAGGCCAACCCGTTGATCCCCTGGACCGGAGAGCTGGACCCGCTGATGCTGGCCCCCATCGTCGCCACCCGGCTTGACCGGTTCTTTCCGGAAGAAAACCTGCCGGCCAAGGCCAAGGCGCTCACAGCGACCCCGCCGCCCCTGCTGAACGTCGAGGGCGCGTCTCGCACCCCCTATTTCTGCTCGGGCTGCCCGCACAACACCTCGACCAAAGTGCCCGACGGCTCCCGCGCGGCCAGCGGCATCGGCTGTCACGTGATGGCCAGCTGGATGGACCGCGAAACCTATGGCTATGCCCAGATGGGCGGTGAAGGCGTGCCGCATGTGGCGGCCAGCAAGTTCAACGGCGGCAAGCATATCTTTCAGAACCTGGGCGAGGGCACCTGGTATCACTCCGGCAGCCTCGCGATCCGGCAGGCGGTCGCGGCGAACACCAACATCACCTACAAGATCCTTTATAATGACGCGGTTGCCATGACCGGCGGCCAGCCCGTTGATGGCCCGGTCAGCGTGCATGGCATCGCCCAGACCTGCCGCGCCGAGGGGGTGCGGCGCATCGCGCTGGTATCAGACGACATCGACAAGTTCCGGCATGGTGATTTCCCCTCTGAAACCACCTTCCACGACCGCGCCGAGATGGACGCGGTGCAGCGCGAGCTGCGCGAGATCCCCGGCGTCACGGTGCTGATCTATGAACAGACCTGCGCCACCGAGAAACGCCGCCGGCGCAAGCGTGGCACCCTGGACGACCCCAAGCGGTTTGCATGGATCAACGATCTGGTCTGCGAGGGCTGCGGCGATTGTTCGATTGAATCAAACTGCCTTAGCGTCGAGCCGCGCGAAACCCCGCTGGGCCGCAAGCGCAAGATCAACCTGAATTCCTGCAACAAGGACTTTTCCTGCCTGAACGGCTTTTGCCCCAGCTTTGTCACCGTCGAAGGCGCCACCCGGCGTAAACGCGCGGCGGCCGATCTGGATTTCCTCGGGATCGAAGGCACCCTGCCCGCCCCCGACTTGCCCGCGCTCGACACCCCGTTTGATCTGCTGGTCACCGGGGTTGGTGGCACCGGCGTTGTGACCGTCGGCGCGCTGATCACCATGGCCGCCCATCTGGAGGGCAAGGGCAGTTCGGTGCTCGACTTTACCGGGTTTGCACAGAAATTCGGCACCGTGCTCAGCTATATCCGCCTTGGCGACGCGCCCCAGGCGATCAACCAGGTGCGCATCACCCCCGGCGCGGCGGACGCGGTGATCGGCTGTGACATCGTCGTCAGTTCGGCTGCCAAGGCCAGCGCGCATTACCAAAGCGGCACCCGCATGGTGCTGAACCGCGCCGAGATGCCCACCGGCGATCTGGTGCTGCACCGCGACGCACAGCTCAAGACCGACCGCCGGGAACAGGTGATCGCCGGTGTGATCGGGGCGCAAAACCTCTCGGCCTTTGATGCCAACGCAGCGGCGGAAAAGCTGTTGGGCGATTCCGTTTTCGCCAATGTGATGATGCTGGGCTTTGCGTGGCAAAAGGGTCTGGTGCCGGTCAGCGCCGCCGCTTTGGCGCAGGCGATCCTGTTGAACGGGGTTCAGGTCGAGGTCAACCGCGCCGCCTTTGCCATCGGTCGGATTCTGGCCGAAGCGCCGGAGCAGTTAGAGGCGGCCTATCGCGAGGCGCAAGACCCGCAAGAGACCCTCGAGCAGATGATCGACCGGCGCGCCGATTTCCTCACCGGCTATCAGGACGCCGCCTATGCGCAGCGGTATCGTACAAAACTGGCCGCGTTTCGGACAGAATGCCCCGACGCGCCGGAGGATCTGCTGCGCGCGGCGGCAAAATCCCTGTTCAAGCTGATGGCCTATAAGGACGAGTTCGAGGTCGCCCGCCTGATGGCCGACCCGACATTCGCGGCCGAGCTCAACCAGCAGTTCGAGGGCGATTTCAAGGTCAACTACCACCTTGCCCCACCGCTTTTGAACCGGCGCAAGGATGCCCGTGGCCGCCCGCTCAAGCGCCAGTTCGGCCCGTGGATGGGGGCGGGGTTCCGGCTGCTGGCGCGGATGAAGCGGCTGCGCGGCAGCGTGCTCAACCCGTTCGGATACCATGGCGAGGCGCGGCTGCATCGCGATCTTCTGGCTTGGTACGAGGCCGCGCTGGACCGCATCGCCACCGCC
>JASJGL010000153.1:0-43364 GCA_033791545.1 Pseudodonghicola sp.
TTCATGTCCGCCCTCCCCGACCCGTACAACCAGCCGCAGTTTTATGACGGCGTCCCGACCAAGCGCCTGATCGCCTGGCTGTTCGACAGCGCGGTCACCTTTGTGCTGTGCCTTGGCGTCGTGCTCGCTACCGCCTTTGTCGGCCTGTTGATCTGGCCGTTTCTGTTTCTGGTGCTGGGGTTTGCCTATCGCGTCGTGACCCTCGCGAACGGCTCGGCCACATGGGGGATGCGCTTTGCCGGGATCGAATTGCGCGACGCGGCCGGTGCTAGGTTGGATCTGGGCGGGGCCGTGGCCCATACCGCCGGCTACACGATCAGCATCGCATTCCCGATCCTGCAGGTGATCTCCGTGGTGATGATGCTGACCGGGGCCCGCGGTCAGGGTCTTACCGATACGTTTCTGGGCACAGTCGCCCTGAACCGCCGGGCATTGTTCTGATCCCGTCTACGGTAAGGGTCCGGCCCATCGAATCATGGGTTGGCGGGCCTTGGATGCATTGCTATCATCTCCCCCACAACCCTGCGGGAGACCCATGCGTCACACTCTGCCAATCGCGCCGCAATTCTATGTCACGGCCCCTCAGCCCTGCCCCTATCTGGATGGCCGGATGGAGCGCAAGCTGTTCACCGCGCTTCAGGGTGACGGCGCGGAACGGCTGAACGATGCGCTGTCGCAACAGGGGTTTCGCCGCTCGCAAAACGTGCTCTATCGCCCGTCTTGCACCGACTGCGCCGCCTGCCTTTCTGCGCGGATCGACGTGGCGGCGTTTCGCCCGACGAAAAGCCAGAAGCGCGCGCTCAAACGCAATGCACATCTGGCCCGGCGCGCCACCTCGCCCTGGGCGACCGAGGATCAATACGCCCTGTTCCGCCGCTATCTGGACGCGCGCCATGCCGATGGCGGCATGGCCGATATGGATGTGTTCGAATTCGCCGCGATGATCGAGGAAACCCCGATCCGCTCGCGCGTGGTGGAATATACCGACCAAGACACGCAAAAGGTGATCGCGGTCAGCCTGACCGATGTGCTCGAGGATGGGGTGAGCATGGTCTATTCCTTCTACACCCCCGACATGCCGCAGGCCTCGCTGGGCACATGGATGATCCTTGATCACATCGCAATCGCGCGCGAGAACGGGCTTCCCTACGTCTATCTCGGCTATTGGGTGCCCGGCAGCCCCAAGATGGGGTATAAATCCAAGTTCTCCGGGCTTGAGGTTTATGCTGGCGGGCGCTGGCAAAAGATGTCCGATCCCGAGACATTCTCGTCCGCCGATCACCCGCCCGGCGGCGAACCGATCGCCGAACAGGTTGCCAATATCTCGCTCCCCGACCGGCGCCCCACCCGCGCCTGACCCCCTTGCCGCAGGCGACGCCGTCCTCCCTTTCTTGACCACCCCACCTGGAACCACCGGGTCTCCCTTTCGCCGTGCAAACGCGCCTGTAACGGCCCCCATCCAATCGAACCTTTTTCTGGCCTGAAATACTCCGGGGGAGTCGCCGCAGACGGCGGGGGCAGAGCCCCTCTTCTCCCACACGGTGCACTCTCGGCCCCGTTCTCATCCTCCAACAGCGCAAATGACAAGGGGGCCCAAAAGGCCCCCTCGCTTATTCGTTTGGCTGCGCTGCGCCTTACTTGGGCATCAGATCCGGTATGATGGTGACAATGCCCGGGAAGAACCACAGCAAGGCCAACCCGCCGACCTGGATCAGCACAAAGGGCAGGACGCCGCGATAGATATGGCCCGTGGTTACCTCGGCCGGGGCCACCCCGCGCAGGTAGAACAGCGCAAAGCCGAACGGCGGAGTCAGGAACGAGGTTTGCAAGTTCACCGCCACCATGATCGTCACCCATTTCGGATCGAACGACCCGCCATAGATCACCGGCCCGACAATCGGGATCACGATGTAGATGATCTCAAGGAAATCCAGCACAAATCCAAGGATGAAAAGCACCAGCATCACGATCAGGAACACCGTGAATTCGTTGTCAAAGCTCTTCAGGAATTGCTGGATATAGTGCTCGCCGCCAAAGGAGATCACCACAAGGTTCAAAAGCTGCGATCCGATCAGGATGGTGAATACCATCGAGCTGACCTTGGCCGTCTCGCGCACGACCGGGGAAAGAACACCGCCGGAGTACAGCACCCAACAGCCGTAAAACAGCCCGAACAGCGCATAGAGATAGGTGCCATAGGCCCCGAAGAACGCGATCCAGCTTTCAAGGCTCGCCCCCTCCTGCGAGATGCGCAGGTCGAAATTGACCCCGATCAGGATGCAGATGATGATCGCGAAGGTGGTCCAGATGATCACATGGGTCGAGCGGCCCTGCTCCTGCTGCTTGCGGTAGGCGGCCAGCATGATCGCGCCCGCTGCGCCCAAGGCTGCGGCCGGGGTCGGGTTGGTGATGCCACCCAGGATCGAGCCCAGCACCGCCACGATCAGCACCAGCGGCGGGAACACCACCCGGATCAGATCGTTCTTGGCGAGCCGTGCCGCCCCATGCTTGCAGCCGTATAGCACCAGCACGAAGGGCAGTGCCATCAGCAGCACCGTCACCCCCGAAGAGGTGGTGGGTGCCACCAGCGTCACATCCACCATTGCGACCAGCAACAGCCCCACCGCGCCCAGGATCAGCGGCTTGGGATCGGACGACGGCGAGATGCCGCGCGCCAACACCAGCACCAGACCCAGCAGGACCATCAGCACCGAGATGCCGGTGCCGATCGGCGCTGCCGCCGCGATCATGTCGCTGCGCGCTTGCACCAATTCCTCGTCGGTCAGCTTGCGGCTTTCCTGATCGCCACCGGCGGCATCAATCGCCGCCTGTTCCGTTACCGCCGTGTCCCAAGCCTTTTGACCGTGCAACTCGATCATCGCGCCCTTGCACTCGGGTCCCACATTGGTGCGCAGGCTGGCGGCCTCGCCAACGTTGGAATAGCTCGACACCGTCAGGCTCTGGCTGCCGATCAGGCCGACATTGGCCAACAGGATAGCGCCGCCGATCAGGGCGATCGGGGCGGCCACGAACCAGCCCAGCGCTTCGTTGCGGGTGATCGGCTCGTTGCTGGCCTCTCCCATTGCAACCGCCGGGGCCTTGCTTGGATTGAGCAGCGCATAGACAAAGGCATACAGCGCATAGAGCATCGCCAGCAAGATCCCGGGCAGCAGTGCCGCCTGGAACAGCGTACCAACAGAGACCACCGCCGGCTCACCGAGATAGGTCAGCGCATCGGAACAGCCTGCCGCACTGGCGCGGGCCTCTTGCGCGGTGGAATACAGATCCCCCGCCAACGTGCCCAACAGGACGATCACGATGGAGGGCGGAATGATCTGCCCCAGCGTACCCGAAGCGGCAATCACCCCGGTCGCCAGTTCCGGCGAGTAGTTGTTGCGCAACATCGTGGGCAGCGCCAGCAGACCCATGGTCACCACCGTGGCGCCCACGATCCCGGTCGAGGCCGCAAGAAATGCGCCCACAACCACGATCGACACCGCCAGCCCGCCCGGAAGCGGCCCAAAGACGCGCGCCATGGTGGTCAGCAGATCGTTGGCGATTTTCGAGCGTTCCAGCGTGATGCCCATCATCACGAACATCAGTACCGCAAGCAGGGTCTCGATCGACTGGCCAGCGAACACCCGTTCGTTCATCCGGTTGACGATGAACGAGACATTGCGGTCCAGCGCCAACTCCCAGCCGCCGGGAAACAGCGACTCGGCCACTCGTGGCAGGTCCGGATATCGGAAGGTGGATATGGCGTCGGGTTTGACCCCCGCACCGACCAGGTCGGTATACGCTTGTGAAGAGGTGTCGATCGCCTGGTGGATCAAGATCCCTGCACTGTCGAGTCCGGCGATGATCCCAAACGAGATGATCCCGGCCCCGCCGATTGCAAACGCCACCGGAAACCCCGACAGGATGCCGCCGAACAGGCAGAGAAACAGGATAATCAGGCCGAGTTCGACGCCATCAAGACCGAATAGCATTCTGGCTGTTCCTTGCTTTAGTGAGCGCCTTCATAGGCTTCTTCGCCCTCGCCAAGGCTGTCCTTGTCGAGGTACTTGAATTCGCTGGCCTTGCCTTCGCGGAATTCGAGATAGGATCGGTACAACACGGCAATGGCTTGCAAAAAGATCATCGCGGCAAAGCTGCACAGCAGGATCTTGAACAGGAAATAACCGTTGAACCCGTTTGGGCTGAACCCGATGGTTTCAACGTTCCAGCGCAGCGCGCGGGATTTCATCAACAGCCGCTCCAACGTGTCGCTGGCCGAAGGGTTCGGCACGATCAGGTGACGCCACAGGAAGAACCAGCCGTACAGCCAGATCAGCACCGCCATCGGCATCATGAAGACCACCGAACCGAGCATGTCGATCACCTTCTTGGCGCGGAAGCTGACCACGGAATAGAACAGATCAACCCGCACATGCCCGCCCTGCACAAAGGTATAGGCAGCGCACAGCGCCACGACCATCGCGTTGTAAAGCTTCAGCTCCTCAGCGAACCAGCTGATATCCTTTTGAAAAGACAGGCCAAAGCCGAACACCAGATCCGGTCGCGCAAAGATGCGCTGCACGAACACGATGACGACCTGTTGCAGCACCATGATCAGACCGGCCCAGGCAAAGAACCGCCCGATCGTATTGGCAAAGCCTTCCAGCCCGCGCACGACCGCCCATAGAACGCTGTTCTTCCACAGGCCGATGATCGTGACGATCAGGAACAGCGTGAAGACAACGAAAAAGAACTCTGTCGATCCACCGTAATAGACGAACCGCATGATCGCCTGCTTGTCGGACCAGTCCAGCCACAACTGCGGATTGCTGATCGCGTAACCGACATTATAGAACGCCAAGGCGATATTGCTAAGAACCCAGGAGAGTCCGTCCAGCAATGCCCCGAACGTCCCGTTGGCGGCTGTTTCATCCATGGCCGATGCCTCTGATTAGCTAGTGAGCCGGGGTGCAATCCCGGCGGCGCGGAGCAAACTGCCCGGCCACCTGAACGCAGATGTGGATGCGCCCCCGCCGATTGCGGGGACACACCCTTTGATGATCGTGTCAGATCACAGACCGTAGACGCGGTTCCGCTGGGCCGAATAGGCCCCTTCAGACCGGCTGATCCAGCTGGCGGAACGGGCCATCGACGCCATGTAGCTGTCATAGCACTTCTTGTAGAACTCGTCGTCCATCGGGGCTTCGACGACCTCTTTCGCGGCGGCGCCGAACGCATCCCAGACCGAATCGGGGAATTCCAGCACCTTGACGCCACCAGCCTGCAGACGCTGCAGCGCGGCCGCGTTGTTGGCCATGAACAGCGACATGGTCCAGATGTTCGAAGCGCGCGCGGTCTGCTCGACCACCGCCTGCTGCGACGGTGTCAGGCTTTCATAGACATCAAGGTTGAGGTTCAGCGTCAAGATCGGACCGGGCTCGTGGAAGCCGGCGGTGTAATAGGTCTTGGTGATTTCCTGGAAACCGGCCTTCTCGTCCGCCCAGGGACCGATCCACTCGGTGCCGTCGATCGCCCCCGAGGACAGCGCCTGATACACTTCCGCGCCCGGCAAGTTTTGAACGCTGGCGCCCAGTTTGCCCAGCACCTGGCCGCCTTGGCCCGGCATCCGGAATTTCAGACCCTGAAAATCTTCGGGGCCATTGATTTCCTTGTTGAACCACCCACCCGACTGCGGGCCAGTGCTGCCTGCGGCAAAGGATTTCAGACCGAAGATGGAATACAGTTCGTCCGCCAGCGCCATCCCGCCGTCTTGGTAATACCAGTTGTTGAATTCCTGGAAGGTCATGCCGAACGGCACCTGCGAGAAGAACGACAGCGCCGGGTGCTGGCCGAGGAAATAGTAATCCACGGCGTGATACATATCGGCCTGACCAGCCGAAACCGCATCGAACACCTCGAACGCGCCAACCAGTTCCCCGGCGGCCTTCAGTTCGACAGTCAGATCGCCACCGGTCAGCGCAGTGATCGTGTCAGCACAATATTGGGCGCTGTCATGCACGCCAGCCAGACCGCGACCCCAAGTGGAGACCATGGTCAGGGTACGCTTGCCCTGCGCATAGGCCGGTGCGGCCAGTGCGGTTGCAGCTGCAGCCGAGCCGCCAAGTGCGGATGTTCTCAAAAAAGAACGACGATCCATTTCGGTTTCCTCCCATTTGGATACATTCTTCAATCCCCGCGCCTTGACACGGGGAAGGTGAACGCAAGTTAGCCGGTAGATTTGCAGAGCGAAATACCTAGTTGTACGTAGTCGCTGCGCAAAATCTGGGCGCAAACGGGGAAATCGGTATATCTTTGTACAACATACGCCATGCCACAGCGCCCCGCCGTGAAACAGCAGGCCATTGATTCGCCCCCCCCAACAGGCGATGGTCGGGGCATGAGACACCTGCGCGAGGCCCTCTCCCTGAGTTATGGACAGAAGATCTTTCTTCTGGCCTCGGTGCCGTTGTTGCTGGCCGGGATCGCGATCTCTGTGCTGGTCGCCAGCCAGGCGCGGCAATTGGCCGAAAGCGAGATCCATGCGCTCGAAAACAAGCTGTTGGAGGCCAAGAAGGCTGAGTTGCGCAACTATGTCACCCAGGCGCGCAACGCCTTCTACTTCATCTATGGCCCCGCCGCGCCGGATGACGAACGCTCCAAGGAACGTGTGCTGCAGATCCTTGCCGCGATGATCTATGGCGACGAGGGGTTCTTCTTTGTCTACGACTATGACGGCACCAATCTGGTGTCGCCGCGCCAGACCGAGTTCATCAATCACAACTGGGCCGGGCTGGGCGACAGCGAAGGCACCCCGATCGTTGACGCCTTCATCAACATCGCCCGGCAGGGGGCGGGATGGCACGAACACCTCTGGCCAAAGCCCTCGACCGGGGAAGAGGCCCGCATGGTCACCTATGTGCTGGGGCTTCAGGACTGGCAATGGGCAGTGGGCACCGGGGTGTTCATAGATGACGTGCTGGCCCAGGTCGCCGCCTCGCGCGCCGAGGTCGAGGCCCGGGTGCAGCGCACCTATTCCTATATCATCTCGATCACGCTGGCCGCGCTGCTGCTGGTGTTCGGCTCGGGCATGGTGGTGAATATCCGCGAACGCCGGCTTGCCGATGCCAAGCTCAAGGAACTGACCCAGCGCGTGTTCGATGCCCAGGAGGAAGAGCGCGGCCGCGTCGCGCGCGAGTTGCATGACGGTATCAGCCAGATTCTGGTCGGGGTGCGCTATGCGCTGGACAATGCCCGCCGCCGGTTGCAGCGCGGCGATCATGACGGCGCCGAGGGGCCACTCGACAAGGGCATCGGCTATCTCGGCAGCGCCATCACCGAGGTGCGCCGGATCAGCCGCGATCTGCGCCCCGGCGTGCTGGACGATCTGGGCCTTGGCCCGGCGATCAAGGCATTGGCCGAGGATTTTCAAGAGCGCACCGGCATCCAGACCGATTTTTCCACCGTGGTGTTTCGCAACCGGCTGGATCAGGACGCCAAGATCGCGCTCTATCGTATTGCGCAAGAGGCGCTGACCAATGTCGAACGCCATTCCGGCGCGACCAAGGTCACGGTGGATCTGCGCGGGCACAAGAAAGGCGCCACCCTGCGCATCGCCGATAACGGGCGCGGCTTGGCGACACCGCCGGGCGCCGCCGGGCCGGGGCTGGGCCTGCGCAACATGCAGGAACGGATGGAACAACTTGACGGCACATTGAAAATTCTGTCATCACGCAGCGCGCAAGGTGGCACAGTGATCGAAGCCAGCTTGCCCCTCAGCCACCTGCTGCCGCCCGAAGACGCGGCCACGCCCAAGATCGAGGCCCAGACATGACCGCACCGATCCGCGTGTTGATCGTCGATGACCACCCGATGGTGGCCGAGGGCATACAGTCTATTCTTGAAAGCTATGACGATATCGAGGTGGTCGGCACCCTTGGCGATGGTCAGGCGGCGGTCGATCAGGCCGAGGCGCTGAACCCGGATGTGATCCTGATGGATCTGAACATGCCCCGGCTTGGTGGCCTCAGCGCCACCGAAATTCTGCTGGAACGCGCCCCCGGCGCGCGCGTCCTGATCCTGTCGATGCATGACAGCCCGGAATATATCGCCTCGGCGCTGAGCCATGGCGCTGTTGGCTATGTGCTGAAAGACGTGCCCACCGACGAGATCAAACAGGCAATCGACACCGTGATGCGCGGCGAACGCTATCTGTGCACCGGCGCCAAAGGCTCGCTTGAACCCAAGACCGGCGATGGCCGCGAACAACTGACCGGGCGCGAACAGACCATCCTGCTGCAACTGGCACAGGGCAAATCCAACAAACAGGTGGCGCAGGCGCTGGAAATCTCGGTGCGCACGGTCGAAACCCACCGCAAGAACATCAAGCGCAAGCTCGGCATCTCCTCCACCGCCGGCTTGACGCGCTATGCGTTGGAACATGGCGTGCTGCAAGGCACCGGCGTCGGATTCTGACAGCGCGCGCGGGCCCTCCCTGCCCCCGGCCTGCCCCCCGGATTTTCCCGGAAGTGTCCCTCTTCACCGGGAACAGCGAAAGAAAATGTCCCAAAACCACCCCCGGGCGCAGTTTTTCCACAAACTTGCCGGTTGACGCTCCCCGGCCCTGCACATAAGCTGCGACGCAGCAAAAGGAGCCTATGGCCATGGCCAGTCTAGTCGTAATTGTAGGAATCATGCGCATGGGCCGGTAGCGGTAGACCATAATCTGACCCATGCGCCCTCGTTCAACCGGGGGCTTTTTTTTTGCGCTGATGAAATTTATATGCTGGCGAATGCAAGCGATGTCGTGGATGGAGCAAAGCAGATGACACGTGAGATGAGCGGAGCGAGGATGGTCATTCAGGCCCTGAGGGATCAGGGCGTGGATACGGTATTCGGATATCCCGGCGGTGCCGTCCTGCCGATTTATGACGAAATCTTCCAGCAAAACGACATCCGCCATATTCTGGTGCGTCACGAACAGGGCGCGGTCCATGCAGCCGAAGGCTATGCCCGCTCGACCGGCAAACCCGGTGTGGTGCTGGTGACCTCTGGCCCCGGCGCGACCAACGCGGTGACCGGGCTGACCGACGCGCTGATGGATTCGATCCCGATCGTCGTGCTGACCGGACAGGTGCCCACCTTCATGATCGGCTCGGACGCGTTTCAGGAGGCCGATACCGTCGGCATCACCCGCCCCTGCACCAAGCACAACTGGCTGGTCAAGGACACCAACAAGCTGTCGGCCGTGATTCACGAGGCGTTCCATGTTGCCACCAGTGGCCGCCCCGGTCCGGTGCTGATCGACATTCCCAAGGACGTGCAGTTCGCTGGCGGCATCTATAGCGGGCCGAAAGCCATGACCTCGCACTATCAGCCCCGGGTCAAGGGCGATCTGGAAGAGATCACCGAACTGGTGGCCGCGATCGAAAAGGCCAAGAAGCCGGTGTTCTATACCGGCGGCGGCGTGATCAACTCCGGCCCTGCGGCAAGCCAGCTGTTGCGCGAACTGGTGGACGCCACCGGCTTTCCCATCACCTCGACCCTGATGGGGTTGGGGGCCTATCCTGCCTCGGGCAAGAACTGGCTGGGCATGTTGGGGATGCATGGGCTGTACGAGGCCAACATGGCCATGCATGGCTGTGATCTGATGATCGCCATCGGGGCCCGGTTTGATGACCGGATCACCGGTCGGCTTGACGCCTTCAGCCCGAAATCAATCAAGGCCCATATCGATATCGACCCCTCGTCGATCAACAAGGTGATCAAGACCGATATCCCGATCGTCGGCGACGTGGGCCATGTGTTGGAAGATATCCTGAAGGTCTGGAAAGCGCGCGGCCGCAAGACCGAAGCGCCGGCTGTTGCGAAATGGCAGGCCCAGATTAGCGACTGGCGCAAGGTCAACTGCCTTGCCTTCACGGAAAGCAAGAAAACGATCAAACCGCAATACGCGCTGCAACGGCTGGAAGAGCTGACCAAGGGGCACGACCGCTATATCACGACCGAGGTTGGCCAACACCAGATGTGGGCGGCGCAGTTCCTGAACTTTGAAGAACCCAACCGCTGGATGACCTCTGGCGGGCTCGGAACCATGGGCTATGGGTTCCCGTCCTCGATCGGCGTTCAAAAGGCGCATCCCGAGGCGCTGGTGATCAATGTCGCGGGCGAGGCGTCGTGGCTGATGAACATGCAGGAAATGGGCACCGCGGTGCAGTACCGCCTGCCGGTCAAACAGTTCATCCTGAACAACGAACGCCTTGGCATGGTGCGTCAGTGGCAAGAGCTGCTGCATGGCGAACGCTATTCGCAAAGCTGGTCCGAGGCGCTGCCCGATTTCGTCAAACTGGCCGAAGCCTTTGGTGCCAAGGGGATCAGATGCTCGGACCCGGCCGATCTGGATGACGCGATCATGGAAATGATCGCCTATGACGGGCCGGTGATCTTTGATTGTCTGGTGGAAAAGCATGAAAACTGCTTCCCGATGATCCCGTCGGGCAAGGCGCACAATGAAATGCTTCTGGGCATGGCCAAGACGCAGGGTGTGATCGATTCCAAAGGATCGGTGCTGGTTTAACCGCAACATATCAAAGGGTTTCGCCGGGAAGCACCGCGCTTGCCCAAATGCGAAAACGGACAGAAAGGGACCACATGTCTGCCCTACATATCAAGAAAGGCGCGACCAAGCATTCCGCCTATAACCTGCGCCCCACCTTTTCCGACGTGCAGGAAAAACATACGCTCGCCGTTCTGGTCGAGAACGAACCGGGCGTTCTGGCCCGTGTCATCGGGTTGTTCGCCGGGCGCGGCTATAACATCGAAAGCCTGACCGTGGCCGAGGTTGACCATACCGGCCACCTCAGCCGCATCACCATCGTCACCACCGGCACCCCGCAGGTGATCGAACAGATCAAGGCCCAACTTGGCCGCATCGTGCCGGTCCACGAGGTCTATGACCTGACGGTCGATGGCCCCTCGGTCGAGCGCGAACTGGCCATGTTCAAGGTGGTGGCCGATGGCGAAAAGCGGGTCGAAGCGCTGCGCCTCGCCGACATCTTCCGCGCCAGCGTGGTCGACAGCACGCTTGGAAGTTTCGTGTTCGAAATCACCGGCGCCCCGGAAAAGATCGACGCCTTCGCAGATCTGATGCGCCCGCTGGGTCTGGCCGAGGTTGCGCGCACCGGCGTTGCCGCCCTGCTCCGGGGCGAGTAACGCTCAGCCGCAGCCCTTGCCGAACGGCCCGATCCGGCGCTTGCCCTGCGCCGGATCAAGGGACGTGATCTTGCGCCCTGCGGGGGGCTCCGAATGGTTGGAGCCCGCCGAGGTCTTGCCCGACCCGGCATACCCCCCCTTGCCCACGATCCGGGGCGCAGAGGTGCCCTGCATGTCGCATCCGGCGCTGATCGTGAACTGTATTCGGTCGCTGGGGTCCGGCGTCATGGGGTGGCTCTGTCCGTATCAGGCAAACCGGCCGGGTGGGACAAACAGGCCGGATCATGGTGCGCCTCGCACCAGATCACCGCCTTACCGTCCCCCGAAACACACCACCGCACCACAGCAAACACCCCTTTTATCCGTCTTCTGACGTTTCCATGATCTTGCGGTGGAACTGCCGGCCCGGCGTATAGAAAAAGCTGCGCCGCTATCTTATTTCTTGTGTTCGTTTTGGTGTTTTGTGACGCTGGTTGGCGTCAGATCTAACCGAACCAGATACAGTTGCTGATTTTTCGCGCCTATTATGTTACGGTTCCCGTGACCGCAGCGAATTTTGCGCACAATCGCGGTCCTGATTTGAAACAGGCCATTGTGGAATGAATAGACCTTCTCGCTCTCCGCCCGACCTGCGCAGCATGTTTGGCGCCAACCTGAAGGTCCTGTCCCGGGCCTATCCGTCGATATCGGATCTGTCGCGGCGCCTCGGGATCAACCGGACGCAGCTCAACCGGTATCTCTCGGGCGAAAGCTTTCCGCGCCCGGACGTGTTGGATCGCATCTGTACCTTTTTCGACGTCGACGCGCGCATCCTGCTGGAACCGGTCGAAACCCTTGCCCGCCCGACGCAGGTTCTCAACAGCCCATACCTTTCTGATTTCATGGGCGCCGCCGCCGTGCACGTCCCGGAAGAGAGCTTTCCAAGCGGGTTCTACCGTTTTTCACGGCGCAGTTTCATCGACGAGTCGCAATTTCTTGTTGGCTTGATCCATGTTCAGCGAAACGACGGGCTGACCTTTGTGCGCGGGTTCGAACCCAAAGAGGCAATGCGCCAGCAGGGGCTGCCCAGTGATGCCCGCACGCGAGAGTATCGCGGCTATGTCACCCGGCAGGAGGATGGCATCGCACTTGTCATCGCGCGTCACAACGTGATGACCTGTTCCTTCAACTACCTGTCTCGGGTGCCCTCGTTCGAGAACAATTTCTGGGTTGGCTATTCTTGCCGCGCCATACGCGAAACCGTGACCTCGGCACGGATCACCCGGATGGTGTTCGAATATCTGGCTCAGGATTCTGCCTCGGTTCTGGCGGCAGCGCGCAGCAGCGGGTTTCACGGTGCCGACAACCTGCTGCCCTTTCACAAACGGCTGTTGCAGATCGACCAGCCCTTCCACTAGGCGCATTTTCCTGCCGGATTTGTCGTTTTGGGAAAACTCCTGTCGCTGTGGTGGCGGACGCACGCCCGCAATGCGGGTGGGCTGATGTCACCACAAGGGAGAGACAGCCATGACCGCAACAGGACCCGATCTGTCCGACGTCCGGCGCCCCATCGATCAGGCCCACGGCCTGCCCAACGCCCATTACACCGACGACACCCTCTTTTCCGAAGAGAGCACGGCGCTGCTGGCGCGGCAATGGGCCGGACTCGCCGTCGCCGCCGAGGTGCCAGAGCCCGGCGATGCCCGCCCGATCACCTTCCTTGGCATACCGCTGCTGTTGCTGCGCGACCGCGCGGGGCTGGTGCGGGTGTTTCAGAACGTCTGCCGCCATCGCGGCATGATCCTGATCTCGGAACCGCGCCGGGTCGAGGGCGCGATCCGCTGCCCCTATCATTCATGGTGCTACGGCATCGATGGGCGGTTGGTCTCCACCCCGCATGTCGGCGGTCCCGGCCAGAACAGCCATACGGGCATCGACAAATCCACCCTCGGTCTGCTGGAGATCCGCAGCCATATCTGGCGCGATGTGGTCTGGATCAATATCAGCGGCGACGCCCCCCCGTTCGAACAGGTGCATGGCGACCTGATGGCCCGCTGGGCCGGTTTTGATCAGCCCCTGTATCACGGCGGAGCAGACAGCATGTTCACGCTAGAGGTGCAGGCCAACTGGAAGCTGGCGGTGGAAAACTTTTGCGAAAGCTACCACCTGCCCTGGGTTCATCCCGGCCTCAATAGCTATTCCCGGCTTGAGGATCACTATCACATCGAGGCACCGGGCCGGTTCTCGGGGCAAGGCACCCGGGTATATCGCCAGTTGATCGACGAGAAGGGCCGCAGATTCCCTGATTTCGCCGGGTTGTCCGACGATTGGAACACCGCCGCCGAATATGTCTCGGTCTTTCCCAACGTGCTCATGGGGGTGCATCGTGACCACGCCTTTGCCATCGTGCTGCAACCGGCGGCACGCGAGCGCACGGTGGAACAAGCGCATGTCTATTACGCCACGCCCGAGACCGACCCGGCCCTGCGCGCGCAGAATACGGCGCTATGGAAAACCGTGTTCGAAGAGGACATCTTTGTCGTCGAGGGGATGCAGGCGGGCCGCCGCGCCCCCGGTTTCGACGGTGGCCGATTCTCGCCGGTGATGGACGCGCCGACGCATCTGTTCCACGACTGGGTCGCCTCCCGTATCGAGGGCCATCGCGGCACCGCCAGGGCGGCGGAGTGAGCGATCTCGATACCCGTCTTCTGGCCGCCCATGCGCGGGGCGATCAGTCGGCGCTGGTGTCGCTGTATCTCGAGGCTGCCGACAGCGCCGGACAGGATCAGGTGCACGGATTCTTCCTTACCCAGGCCTATGTCTATGCGCTGGAGGTGGGACACGCCGAGGCCCCGACGCTACGCGCCCGGCTGGTCGCAGCGGGACGGGAGAGCGCCTGAAGAGCACCCTCCCCAAAGGCCCCTCAGCCAAGCGCGCTCAGGCCGTCTCCGCACAGGGAACCGGCGCCTTCGCAGCCCCGGTCATGCGCGCCTGTCGATAGACATGCCAACTCGCATGGCCCAACAGCGGCAACACAACCAGCAGCCCCAGAAAGCCCGGCACCATCGCGACAAAGGTCAGCCCGGCGACGAAAATCCCCCAGGCCAGCATCGGCACCGGGTTCTGTTGCACATAGGAAAAGCTGGTGATCATCGCGGTGACGAAATCCACCTCGCGATCCAGCAGCAGCGGCAACGCCAGCACCGTGATCATGTACAGCAACAGCGCGAACAGCGCCCCCACCAGCGTGCCGACGCTCAACATCTCGATCCCGTTCCAGCTGAGAAAAACCTCAAACGAGGAGGTGATGTTGGTCATCGTCGACAACCCCAGAAACAGGGCAAAGATCATGTGGCCCAGAAAGAACCAAAACAGGAACACCACCACGATGATGGCGCAGATTGACGGCAGTTGCCGGCGGCTCTGGTGCACGACCACGCCCATGATTTCGCCCAACCGCCACGACTCGCCGTATTCCAGCCGGTGCGACACCTCGTAAAGCCCCACCGCCGCGAACGGCCCGATCAGCGGAAAACCGATCGCCGCCAGCACCAGCCAGAACGTCGTTCCGGTGGACCAGGTGATCGCGATCATCGCCCAGCCTGCCAGCACATAGAACGCTGCAAAGACCAGCCCGCATAGCGGTGCGCGCCGCATATCGCGCCAGCCGCAAGCCAGCGCCTGACGCAGCATTGCTCCCGTCATCGGGCGCAGCGGCGGTACGCCATGTTGTTTCTCCATCCCTTTTGCTTCTCCTCCCTGTTATTTCATTGCATCGCCGGTGCCTTTTGTGGCCAACCGGTCGCCTCGTGATAGGCCGCCCCCAAGGCCAACAGCCGCGCATCACTGCCGCGCGGGCCAATGATCTGCACCCCCATCGGCACCCCCTGCGCGCCGAATCCCGCCGGCGCGCCAAGACAGGGCAGCCCCAGCAAGCTCACCGGGATCATCACCTCCATCCAGCGGTGATAGGTATCCATCTCCTGCCCCGCGATCGAGGTCGGATAGGGCTGCGCCACGTCGAACGGCCAGACCTGCGCCGATGGCAGCACCAGCGCGTCATAGTCCTCGAACAAGGCCGCCGCCCGCTTGAACCAGTCCGAGCGCAGGACGCTGGCGCGGTGCACCTCCATCGCGCTCAATGCCATGCCGCGCTCGGCCTCCCAGCGGGCGCTGTCCTTGAGTTGGGCGCGCTGATCGGGCTGCGCCATCATCGGGGCCAGCCCGGCCCCCACTTGCCATGAGCGCAAGGTGGTCCAGCTGTCCCAGATCTTTTCCGCCGGAAAGGGTGGTGCCAGCGCCTCGACGTGACACCCCATCGCCTCAAAGCTGCGCAGCGCGCCCTCGCAACAGGCCATCACCCCCGGCTCCATCGGATAGGCCCCGCCCCAATCTCCCAACCAGCCGATGCGCAGCCCCTTGGGATCGCAAGGCTCCAGCGGCGCGATGGGATCGTGACGCATCCCATGTGGCTGGCGCGGATCTGGCCCGGCGATTACATCGAGCAAAAGCGCGATATCCTGCGGGCTGCGCGCCATCGGACCCAGCGTCGACAGCTGGTGCAGAAAGGTGTCGCCCAAAGGCTCTGACGGCACCAGCCCCCAACTAGGCCGATACCCATAGACGTTGTTCCATGCCGCCGGGTTGCGCAGGCTGCCCATCATGTCAGAGCCGTCGGCCAGCGCCAGCATCCCGGTAGCCAGCGCCACCGCCGCCCCGCCCGAAGAGCCGCCGCAACTCAGCGTCGGATCATAGGGGTTCACGGTGGCGCCATAGACCGGGTTGAAGGTGTGCGAGCCCAAGCCGAATTCCGGCACATTGGTCTTGCCGATGAAAATCGCCCCCGCCGCGCGCATCCGCGCCGCGATCAACTCGTCCCGCTTGGGCACGAAATCGGCCAACAAGGGCGAACCCTTGGTCGTAGGCAGGCCGGCCACATCGGCCAGATCCTTGACCGCGACCGGCAGCCCGTGCAGCGGCCCGCGCCGCGGCCCCGCGTCGGCAGCCCGCGCGGCCGCCATCAGCGCATCAGCATCCTGCAAGGCGACGATGGCATTGAGCTGCGGGTTGACGTCTGCGATGCGCGCCAGCGTGGCCTGCATCAGCTCGGCAGCAGAAAGCCGCCCAGAAGAAAGATCGGCCAGAATCGTGCTGGCGCTTTGTCGAGTCAGGGTCATGAGGTGCCTGTATCTTGGATGGGTTTACACCCAGCCTAGCCCCTGCTCCTGCGGACGCAAACATAATGTTGCCGCGCATCTTTTCCCGACACCGCCAACGGTTCAGACGAAATCGAAATCTCCCGCGCCCAAGCTTGTTCCCGCTTCGCCCAGCAACAGGATCGTGCCGCCGTCATGGATGATTTCCAGGTCCTTGCCCTTGTTGGAGATGCTCAGCGTCGCGAACCCGCCATCATGGTCCACAATCTGCAGCGTATCCTCGGATTTGCTGTAATCCCTGACCCTGTCGGTGCCCGCATCGGCAGCAAAGACAAAGCTGTCCTTGCCTTGACCGCCGATCAACGTATCGTCCCCCCCCGCGCCGGCCAGCACGTCGTTGCCCCTGCCGCCGTTCAGAAGGTTGTCCTCGTAGTCTCCGCTCAGACGATCACCCTTTCC
The DNA here is from genome assembly GCA_033791545.1 of Pseudodonghicola sp. GTDB lineage: Bacteria > Pseudomonadota > Alphaproteobacteria > Rhodobacterales > Rhodobacteraceae > Antarcticimicrobium. Next base: position 16,800 of record JASJGL010000153.1, read on the forward strand.
GCTGCCGATCAGGTTCTCGATGGAGGTTTCCTGGAAAAATCCTTTCGCGGATTTGTCCAGGGCACCATTTGTCGCCGCCGGGTTCTGCCAGCCACCGTTGCTGTCGAGGGTAAAGGTGATCCCGGTCCTGAACTTGGCAAAGCTGATCGTGTCGGTTCCGGCGCCGCCGATGATCGACAAGCCGTAGTCCGGATCAGTTGGCGTCAGGATGATCGTGTCGTCGCCCGCACCCAACCGGACCTGACCGCCACCGCCGTTCCCCATCTTGACCGTGTCATTGCCGTCGTTGGTGGCGATGACCCCGACCCAGCCGCCCTTGGTGATCACAACATCCTTGCCATCACCGGTCTTGACGGCCTCGGCCCCGCCGACGCCAACGGTGACCTTGTCATTGCCATCGCCCGAGTTGATGAATTCGACATATCCCTTGCTGGTCTTGACGATATCCCGGCCATTCCCAGTCGAGATCAACTCGACATACCCCGTGGTGATGGTCACGCGGTCATTTCCGTCGTGGGTCTGTACCTGCCCCGCGCCACCAGAGCCGATCCTGATCACGTCGCCGATCACAGTCTCGCCGAAGCTGCCCGTGCTGATCTGCTGAACATAGGCGTTCCCGGTCGTGACGATGTTCTCCTCCGCATAGAGGTTGATGCTGTAGGTCGCGCCGTCCTGCTGATTGCCCAGCTTGACCACGTGCTTTTCGCCGTCCAGACCGACAATAAAGCGCACCCGGGTCGAAATCAGGTCGACATCCGAATTGTAGCCCAGTTCGAGAAAGTCGATCCGACGCCCGGCCTCGTTGTCCAGATCGGTGAGTATGGTTGTATTCGACGTCTCGGCGCCAAAGCGCAGGTTTTTGATCGTCCAATCGGTGCCACTCAGGCCGACGTTGGCGCGAAGAGGGTCTGCCCCCAAGTAGTGGGCACTGTAATACCCCATGAATTTGGAATACCATTCCACATCCGATTGACCGGGCAATCGTGTCACGCCGGTGATGCCGTCAAATGTCACATTGAGAACCTCAACCATTTCTCCCTCCCACAATGATAAAAGCACTAAGGCAGAATAAAATTACCACAATATCCTCGTGATTGAAATATTACTGCGGAATTTCCGGCCAATGCGACACTATTTGACCGAAGCGGATAAGAAAAAACCGCGCCCGAAAGGGCGCGGCGCGGTAGTCGTGGCCGAAGGGCCGCCAGCGCGTGGATCAGCCCTCGCCCTGGGCCTCGGCGCGGCTTTTTCCGGCAGCGTCCATCGCCAGCGTTGCGGCCATGAACCCGTCCAGATCGCCGTCCAGCACGCCCTTGGTGTCCGAGGTCTCATGCGAGGTGCGCAAATCCTTGACCATCTGATAGGGCTGCAGCACGTAGGAGCGGATCTGGTTGCCCCAACCGGCATCACCCTTGGCCTCATGCGCGGCGTTGATCTCGGCGTTGCGCTTGTCGAGTTCCAGCTGATACAGCCGCGATTTCAGCGCCTTCATGGCGATGTCGCGGTTCTGGTGCTGCGATTTCTCGGAACTGGTCACCACGATGCCGGTGGGATGGTGGGTAATCCGCACAGCCGAGTCGGTGGTGTTCACGTGCTGCCCGCCCGCGCCCGAGGAGCGGTAAGTATCGATACGGATATCACTTGGGTTAACGTCGATATCGATATTGTCATCGACCACCGGATAGACCCAGACCGAGGCGAACGAGGTTTCGCGCGTCCCCTTGCCAAACGGCGAGATCCGGACCAGCCGATGCACACCGCTTTCCGATCGCAGCCAGCCATAGGCGTTGTGCCCGGAAATCTTGTAGGCGCAGGATTTGATCCCGGCCTCGGAGCCCGCTTCCTCGGATTGCAGCTCGACCTTATAGCCACGTTTTTCGGCCCAACGCACATACATCCGCTGCAACATCTGCGCCCAGTCACAGGCCTCGGTGCCGCCAGCCCCGGCGTTGATCTCAAGGAAGGTGTCATTGCTGTCTGCCTCGCCGTTCAGCAGCGCCTCCAGCTCCTTCTGAGCCGCCTTATCCCGGAGCGTACTAAGCGCCGCTTCGGCGTCCTGAACGACCTCGTCGTCCTCTTCCATCTCGCCCAGTTCGATCATCTCGACATTATCGTTCAGATCACGCTTGATCGTGTCATAGACCTCCATCGCGTCGACCAGCATCTGACGCTCGCGCATCAAGGCTTGCGCGGCCTGCGGATCATCCCACAGGTTGGGGTCCTCAACGCGGGCGTTGAATTCCTCCAGCCGGTGCTGCGCGGTCTCATGGTTCATCCGCTGGGCCAGCAGGTCCAGTGATTTCTCGATCTCGGCAACGGTGTTCTGCGTCTCGGCGCGCATGGGACGTCCTGCAATACTGCGTGAATTGAATGTGGGTGATAGACCAGCCCCGGCACGCGGGCAAGGTGGCTGGTCCGCAAAAAGGCGGAAACGGCCATCCCCTTGGGGCGGTGGCCATTTCCCATCCGGCCCGATCGGATCAGAACAGGAAGTCGTCCGAAGCCAGATCAGTGGCCTCAACGCCCATGAATTTGATCATCTTCCCCTCTGCCAAGATGAACGCCCCGTCGTAGCTGTCCTCCAATACCTTAGTCACCTGCTTGAAACGGTTCAGCGATCCAAAGTCCGAAAAATCAACCTTGTCCTCGCCCAGGGTGAAATCGCGTATCTTGAGATCGAGGCTGTCGTCGTCGAAGACAAAGGTATCTGAGCCGGCTCCGCCTTTCGCGACATCGAAGCCGGAGCCGGAGATGATGATGTCATCTCCCGCGCCGCCAAGCAGGAGATCGCCGCCCTCAAAGCCGTCCTCCTTGCCGGCGATCAGCACATCGTCCCCCGCGCCGCCCTCAAGCCGGTCACGTCCCGCGCCCGCCAGCAGGGTATCATCCCCGGTACCTCCCAGCAGTTGGTCGTTGCCGCCGCCGCCCTCCAGCCGGTCGTTCCCGCCCTTGCCCTCCAACTGGTCCTTGCCGCGTCCCCCCTCAAGGCTGTTGGCCCCATTGTCCCCCACCAGCACATCCTTGTAGGTCGAGCCGATCAGGTTCTCGATCGTCCGCAGGACATCCCCCTGCGCATCGCCGCCCGTTCCCAGCCCGGTGCTCAGGTTCACCTCGACAGCCGCCGACGATCCGGCATAGCTGGCCGTGTCCTTGCCATTCCCTCCTACCATCAGGTCGGCACCAACGCCCCCTTGCAGCAGATCGGCCCCATTGCCCCCGAACAGCCGGTCGGCCCAATTGCCCCCCCAGAGATCATCGGCCCCGGCACCGCCCTTGAGCACATCGCGCCCGATCCCGCCTTTCAGCAGATCCTTGCCCCCCAGTCCGACCAGACGGTCATTGCCGGCCAGTCCCAGCAACACGTCGTCCCCGGCCGCACCTTTGAGCAGATCCTTGCCACCGCCAATCTCCATCGAGAACATGGCAATATCTTCATGTGGCCAGTCGCCGCCATCGCTCAGCAGGAAAGAATGGCCGTCCACCTCGGCGAAGGTCAAACCGTCGGCGGCCTCCCCAAACGTCTCGTCCACCAGCTCCTGCGCCAGCGACAGCGTCCCATCCGCGTCAATGCCGTAGAGCCGCAACGCGTTGTCATCCTGATCGATAACCGCCAGCATCTGAATGCCGTCAAGCTCGATCACCTCCACAGCCCCCAGACCGAAGAAGCCGGAATCCAGATCAAGCGAGGACACGTCGCTCAACACACCTGTGGCATCGCTCTGGTATACAAGGAACCTGTCATTCCGGCTGTCATAGCCGACCAGATAATCGGTGCCCCCGACCGAAAGGACGGACAAGCTGTAAAGGTCGCTGCGCCCCGGTATTTCCATCTTGGACAGCAGGCCGGGCGCACCGTCAGCGTCCACCGTAAAACTGACGATCCCGCTGGACGGATTCAAGCTGGGGTCCCCCTTCACCCAACGGGCGAAAAGCAGCGTCTGATCGCCGATCTGCAGCGCCGTCACCCCGACGATCTGCTCAAGCTCGGGGACCTCGGAATAATCGACGCTGGCGGCGAAGGTCATATCGCCATCGTATTCCAACGCGAAGACCGACAGCGTCTCTCTCCCCGTTACGGCGAAATACGGACTGCCCTCGATCTTGAACGGAACAACCTCTTGAACGTACTCGAAATCATAGCTGTCCTTGTTGCCGACCAGATCCCCAAACCGCAGTTCACCCGCGTGATCACCCGACTTGACGATGCGATAGGAGGCAACCCAATGGCTGGAGGGGTCGGCCATCAACAGGAAATTTTTCCCCTTGTACGTGGCCAGCGTGGACAGACCATCCTCGTTGGGCATGCCCTCGGACGCGTCCCCAAGCGCGTTGAACTGGCCATCAGCATCCAGTTCAAAGATCGGAGTACCGCCGTCCGTCGCGCCGTTGAGGTAAACCAGTGTCTTACCGTTCACCTCTACCACGGCCACATCGCGATGCTTCATGGTGGAGGTCAGGCGATAGCCTTCAAGCACATTGGAAACTTCGAGAGGGCCGACAGAACTCATCTATGAAATCCACTTCTTAAAATTGCAGTCGCCACGAGCCTACAAAACGGGCCGCAAAGGACGCAAGAATAAAGAAATGAACCGGATGCATTCCGCGCGCGCTGGCACAGGGGTTGCCCCCAACGGGGCAACAGAACTGCGGTCAGGAACGGGGACTCAGTACAACCCGCCCGAACTGACGGTTCCGAAATTCGCCTTGGGTCCGACCGTCACGGTTCCCCCGCCCGAGGTGGTCACCTGACGTCCCGCCCCGGCCACCTCTTCGAACAGCGGCAGGTTCGACCCCATGGCAAAGCCGCCATCATAAGCCAGACCAAAGATCGGCTCTTCGCCGTCGCGGAAATATTCCGCCACCACATACTGGCCGCTGGCATCATCCGGCAGCCGGGCCCCGGTATAGCGGTCGATCTTGATGAAGTGCCCGCCCGGCGGCACCTTGAACGGGCCGCCACCGAATTTTTTGACCGCTTTTTCCATGAACGACTGGAACACCGGCCCGCACATCGAGGCCCCATAGGCCCCCCGCCCCAGCGGGCGCGGCCGATCATAGCCGATATAACAGCCGGCGACGATATTGCTGGTGAAGCCGATGAACCAGACGTCGCGCGCCTCGTTGGTGGTACCGGTCTTGCCGGCGGTGGGCACCGGCAGGTTGACCGCGCCGCTGGCGGTGCCGCGTTCGACCACGCCGCGCATCATCGAGGTCAGTTGGTAGGCGGTGATCGCATTCATCACCCGGGTCCGGTTCGACAGGATGCGCGGGGGCTGCCCCGGAGGCAGCGCCGCCACATCGCAATCGGCACAGGCGCGCTTGTCATGGCGATAGATCGTCTTGCCGAACCGATCCTGAATCCGGTCAACCAGCGTCGGTTCAACCCGCTCGCCGCCATTGGCGAACATCGCATAGGCCGCCACCATCCGGTACAGCGTGGTTTCCTGCGAGCCCAGCGAGTTGGCCAGATAGGCGCCCATCTCGTCGTAGACGCCAAAGCGCTCGGCATAGCTTGCCACCACCGGCATGCTGACCTCTTGCGCCAGACGGATGGTCATCAGGTTCCGGCTCATCTCGATGCCGGTGCGCATGGGGGTCGGCCCGTAGAACTTGTTCGACGAATTGCGCGGGCGCCACATCCCCTGCGGCGTATCGATCTCGATCGGCGCGTCGACCACGATGGTGGCGGGGGTATAGCCACTGTCAAGCGCGGCGGCATAGACGAAGGGTTTGAACGACGAGCCCGGCTGACGCATCGCCTGGGTGGCGCGGTTGAACACCGTATCCTGATAGGAAAAACCGCCCTGCATCGCGATCACCCGACCAGTATTGACGTCCATCGCCATGAAGCCGCCCTGAACCTCGGGCACCTGACGCAACGTCCAACGGATGAACGCGCCATCCTTGTCGCTGACCATCTGGCGCACCAGCACCACATCGCCAAGCTCCAGCAGGTCGCCGGCCACGCGGGCCTTCTTCGCCAGCTTGCCGTCGTCCAGCCGCTTGCGCGCCCAAAGCACGTCCTTGGCGGGGATCCAGTCACCGCCTTCGGCCACGTCGACCCCCTCGATCCCGATGCGGGCGTCGTTCTTGCCGACCTCCAGCACCACGGCCAGATGCCATGGGCCGCTCAGCGTCACATCGCGCGGCGCGTTGATCTCGGACAGGGCGGCGCGCCAGCTTTCCTCGGTTGCAAGCTTGTCCGCCGGGATCTGGCCAAGCGTGCCATGCCAGACGCCCCGGCCACGGTCATATTTCTCAAGCTCTTCGCGTAGCGACCGGGCCGCCTCGATCTGCATCTCACGATCGACGGTGGCCCGCACGGTAAACCCGCCGGTAAAGAATTCACCCTCGCCGAAATCTTCGCTCAACTGGCGGCGAATCTCGTCGGTGAAATAGTCACGCGGCGGCAGCGATGTGCGAAAGCTCTGGAAATCGCCGTTCTGGACCGAGCGCAGCGGCAGCGCCACCTCTTGCTCGTAGACCGCCGGGGTGATGACGCCGTTCTCTTTCATCTCCCGCAGCACATAATCGCGGCGTTGGCGCAACCGCTCCTTGTTGCGCACCGGATGGAAATCCGACGGCGCCTTGGGCATCGAGGCCAGGAACGCCGCCTCATGCGGGGCCAGTTCGCCCAGCGTCTTGTTGAAATAGGTCTGCGCCGCCGCCGTCACCCCATAAGAGTTCTGGCCCAGAAAGATCTCGTTGAGATAGAGCTCAAGGATCTTTTCCTTGTCCAGCGTATGCTCCAGCCGCGCCGCCAGAATGATTTCCTTGATCTTGCGCGCGATCTTGCGATCGCCCGACAGCAGAAAGTTCTTCATGACCTGCTGGGTGATCGTCGACGCCCCGCGCACGGTCTTGCCGCGCGTACGAATCGCCTCGAACGCCGCCACAGCGATGCCGCGCGGATCATAACCCTTGTGCTGATAGAAATTCTTGTCCTCGGCCGAGATAAAGGCCTGCTTGACCAGATCGGGAATCTCGTCAGAGGGGGTGAACAACCGCCGCTCCTGCGCGAATTCGTCGATCAGCGCGCCCTCGCCGGAATAAATCCGGCTGATGGTGGCCGGACGATACTGCGCCAGCGCCTCGTGGCTGGGCAGATCGCGGGCATACATCCAGAACACGCCGCCGACGCCAAGCGCCACCATGAAGATGCTCAGCGTAATCAGGCTGAAGATCGCCCCGAAGAAAGAGAAGATAAACCGAAGCACTGTGAAGCCTTTTCTCGCGCAGTCTCTGCTATATAGGGTGCCGGACCCAAGGGGTCAAAACAGGAACCGGCAAATTGATGCCGGTCGTGGGGGCAACTCAGCCGCGCAGAAGCTCGATATCGGGCATCGCGGCGATCTGGTCAAGATCCGCATCATAACGCGCCTGCCAGCGCGCGCTCTCCTCCTGCGGGAAACGGGCAAAGCCCAGATCGCTACGGTCCCCGGCATGGGCCGCGACCAGCGCGTCGATCTCGGATTGCGGCAGCTTCCCCCCGGCCTCGGCAAACCGCGCCTGCACCGCCTCCAGCGCCCGGTCGGTGGCGCTGAGGTTGACGATCCGGTCCGGCTCGCGCAGCTCCTGTGCTGTGGTATCGGGCAGCAACCGCGCCAACAGATCGCGGCTCTGGCCCCGCTGGGCATAGTCCACGACGGTGAAACGCTGCGGTCGCAACTGGTCTTGCAACAGCGCGATCAACGCGGGCCAGCCCCGGTCAAGCCCATCCAACTGCGCCCGCAGCACGTCAAAGCCCGGCACCGGGCGTTGCACCGCCCGCTTGCGATGGCACGAGACAAAGAACCCGGCATAATCGCGCACGACATAGACCAGATGCGCAATCGGCCCGTTTTCCGCCCCCCCCAAAGCCTGCGCCAGCACCTGCGCCCGGGCCTCGGCGGCGGGGAAAAACCGCCCGTTATAAAGATGCATCATCCGCCCCGGCACGTTTTCCTCTGACAGGATCAGCCGCGGATGCCCCGCCGCCACGCGCTCGATCTCGTCGCGCGCCGCTTCGGTCAGATGTGCGATCTGCCCGCCCGCGTGGCGCGGCTCCGGCAGTTTCAGCCGCAACGTGCCACCCGGCGCGCCATCGCGCGACGAATAGCCCAGGGCATAGCCCTTGGAGCCCAGCAGATCGCGGTTCTCATCAAGGCAAAGCTGCAGGCTGGAACTGCCGGTGCGATGGCCGCCCGCATGCAGATAAGTCTGGCGCGCCGGCTTGGCCCGAGCAGCCAGCGCCGGGGCCGCCAGCGTGCCCACCTCGGATTGATCCGCCTCCTCGGCATCGCGATCCTTGACATTGGCCTTGCCCCACCACGGCAGATCCATCCCGAGGAAGGCCCCGATCTTCTGCGGCGCCTCCGCGTCGGTCAGGTCGTATTCCAGAAAATCTGGATCACCGGAAAAGACCCTTCGGCAAAAGGCATAATGCCCCTCGATCCAGCGCATCAACTGCTCCGGCGTGCCGCCATATCCCGACGGAAGCCCCGGGATATTCTGTTGCGGCAGCCGGGTGCGGCCCAGATTGGACCAGCCAAGCATGGAGTTCACCAGCGCCGCCGGATCGCGATGGCTGAGCAGGAACCTACCCCCCGGATGGTGCCGCCGGATCGCGTCGAGCAGCCCCCAGTCCATCTGCGGCCAAAGCGACAGCCCCTTTGACGCCACGCTCATCTCGGTCACCGCGTCGAACTCATCAAGCAACGCCAGCGGATCGCCGGTCTCGTAATAGCCACGATAGAGATGATCGCCGACAAAGCCCGACAGGATCCGGCGATCTTCGGTCTGGCCCTTGCGGATGCGCCAGTCGGCGACGCGGAGCCCCGCCTTGTCCAGCGCCACGCCCAGCGTGGTGGTCCCCGATTTCGGCAAGCCCAGATTGATGATGCGCAAACGGCTCATACCCTGTCCTTTCGGCCCTCGGCGGCGCTCATTGCCGCACCAGAGGGCGGCGCGCCAGATCGGTCTTGCGCCAATTCAACACCCCGTTGCGGATGCCGCTGGCAATGGTCGCGCGCCACTCCGGGTCGCGCAGATTGCGCAGATCACGCGGGCTCGACAGAAACCCCACCTCGATCAAAACCGAGGGGATGTCAGCGGCCTTGAGCACCGAAAACGCGGCCGAGCGTTTCGGCCGCCGGTTCATCGGCCCGCCCATATTGGTCATACCCGAAATCAGCGCGCTGGCCAGCGCCTCGGTGCGGGGCCGGGTCTCCTGTCGGGCGAGATCAAGCATGATGTCCGTCACCTCGTCATCTGCCGCGCTCAGATCCACCCCGGCCAGCAGGTTGGCGCGGTCGTGTCGCTCTGCCAGCAGCGCACTGGCCTTGTCCGAGGCCGACTTGGCCAGCACATAGACCGTGGCCCCATGCGCCAGCCCTTCCGACAGCGAATCGGCATGCAGCGACAGGAACACATCCGCCCCCGCCTGATGCGCCAGCGCCACCCGCCGCTCCAGGGACACGAACCGGTCGTCGTCGCGGGTCATCACCACCTCGAACCCGCCCGAGCGCAGCAGCACCTCGCGCAACTCGCGCGCCAGCGTCAGCATCAGGTCCTTTTCGCTGGAGCTGCCAACCTCGGCCCCCGGATCGATGCCGCCATGGCCCGGGTCGATCACCACCACCAGCGGCGCATCGGGATCTTGCGTCACCCGCGCCGGCAGCGGTGCCGGGTCCGGCAGATCCCAGCGCGGATCATAGGGCGGACCAGCGGTCGCGGCAAAATCCTCGGACGACACCGGTTTGAGCCGCACCGCCAGATGCGCCGCCGCCGTCACCGGGTCCATCTCCAGCCCGGCCTGCGTCACCGCCATCGGCCCGGCCAGCTCCAGCACCATGCGCGACCAGCCGGGAACATAGGCGCCGAACTGCGCCAGCCGGATGCGGTCACTCTGCACCAGCGCCGCGGATTTGAGCCCGCTCCAGTCCACCTCTTGAAAATCCAGCACCAGCCGTGGCGGCCCGTCCAGCGTGAACAGCCGATAGGGCACGCCCTGGCTCAGATGCAGATCGATGCCGACCTCGCGGCGGCCCACGTCGGTGATCCGGCTCTGCTCCGCATCGATCCGCGCCAGCCCAGAGAACTCTTGCGCCGGGACCGGCCCCGCCAAGGCCCAGATCGCGGCCAAAATCGTCAACATCCTGCCAGTCACACCCACCGCCCGCTCACTCCTCACACTACTGCCGTCACGTCGCGGACTGCTTGCCCCAACGATAGCCCAGCACGCCGGGCTTGGGAATGTCGGAATTCGCGGTCCGCGTCGACGTAGAACGGGGGCGCTGCCCCCACTGCGGCTGCGCCGCACCCCCGGAGTATTTGGGGCCAGAAAAAGGTGGCAGAGCCCCTAGCCCCGCGCCTGCATGAAGCGGGCCAGCCGCGCCAGCCCCTCCTCGATATCGGCGGTCGCGCGGGCATAGGAGAACCGCAGCGTCGTCGCCCCGCGCGCCGGATCGAAATCGAGCCCGGGTGTCACCGCGACCCCGGCCTGGTCCAGAATTTCGGCGGCAAAGGCGCGGCTGTCGCTGGTGAACCCGGACACATCGGCATAAAAATAGAACGCCCCATCGGGCGGCGCGATCTTGTCGAACCCGGCCTTCGGCAGCCCCGCCTGCATCAACGCGCGATTGGTGCGGTAGACCTCCAGATTGGCCTCCAGTTCCTCGCTGCATTCCATCGCGGCCAGGGCAGCCACCTGGCTTGCATGTGGGGCGCAAATGAACATGTTCTGCGCGATCCGCTCCAGCACCCGCACATGATCCTCGGGCACCACCATCCAGCCGACGCGCCAGCCGGTCATTGAGAAATACTTGGAGAACGAGTTGATCACATAGACATCATCGCTGATCTCCAACGCCGTCACTGCCTTTTTCTCGTATTCCAGCCCGTGATAGATCTCGTCGCTGATAAAGGCGGCACCCTGCCCCTGCGCCGCGCCGATCAAGGCGCCAAGCGCCTCATGGTCCAGCATCGTGCCGGTGGGATTGGCGGGCGAGGCGACCATCAGCCCGGCCAGATCCATCCCGGCGAAATCCGCCGCCACCGGCTGATAGCGGTTCTTGGGCGCGGTGGGCAGATCGACCGGCACCATGCCGAGCGCCTTGAGGATCTGACGGTAGGATGGGTAGCCCGGCGCGCCGATCCCGACCTTGTCACCGCTATCGAACAGCGCCGTAAATGCCAGAATGAAGGCCCCGGAAGAGCCCGGTGTGATCACCACCCGCTCCGGGTTCAGATCAACATTGTACCATTCGCCATACAGCTGCGCGATGCGCGCCCGCAGCGCCGGCAGACCCAGCGCCACGGTATAGCCCATCGCATCCTGATCCAGCGCCGTTTTCAATGCCTCAATCGCCCCCTTGGGCGCGCCGGTGCTGGGCTGTCCCACCTCCATGTGAATGATGTGGCGCCCGGCCTCCTCGGCCTGGCGGGCGGATTCCATCACATCCATCACAATGAAGGGATCGACCTTGGATCGGGTTGAGTTTCGCATGATCTGCTCCCATGGTTACACCATGGCTATTGAGCGTTTCTCCCCGCTGGCGTCAATCCCGGCCCCGGTGTTCCGTTCGGGTGTTCTGTACGCGGACACGCCGCGCCCTTGCGACACCTTGCGCCCGCGGCTTCCCCTTGGCAAACCTTGGCAACGCGCCCGCGATGTGGTGAGTGCCCCCTGAAAGTCACCGAAAAGGAACTGACGATGATCCGATTTGCCGCCCCGGCCCTGACTGCGCTTGCCCTTTTGGCCGGCCCGGCACAGGCGCTTGACCTGACCCAGATGAACGATGCCGAGCGCACCGCCTTTCGCGCCGAGGTGCGATCCTATCTGATGGACAACCCCGAGGTCATCCTCGAATCCGTGCAGCTTCTGGAGCAGCGCCAGGCCAGCGCTGAGGCCAAGGCCGATTTCGACATGGTCGCGGACAATGCCGACGCCATATTCAACGACGGGTTTTCCTGGGTCGGGGGCAATCCCGACGGCGACATCACCTTGGTCGAGTTCATGGATTACCGCTGTGGCTATTGCCGCAAGGCCGTGCCCGAGGTCCAGCAATTGCTGGAGCAGGACGGCAATATCCGCTTCATCATCAAGGAATTCCCGATCCTGGGCGAAGCGTCGCTGATCTCTTCGCGCTTTGCCGTGGCGACCAAACAGGTGGCTGGCGACGACGCCTATGAACAGGCCCATACCGCCCTGCTCGACCTTCAGGGCGATCTGAGCGACGTGGTGTTGCGTCGTCTGGCCGAGGGGCTGGGTCTGGACGCCGATGCGATCCTGGCCCGGATGGACAGCGACGAAGTCACCGACGAGCTGAGCAAGACCCGCGATCTTGCGCAAAAGCTGCGGATCAGCGGCACTCCCACCTTTGTGCTGCAGGACGAGATGCTGCGCGGCTACCTGCCGGTTGACCAGATGACGGCAATCGTAGCGGAAAAGCGCGCCGCCGAATAACGGCAAAGACCCACACGACAGACCGGAAAGGCGCGCTCCCAATGGGAGACGCGCCTTTTTCTTTGTCGAGCGCCCAGATCGATCTCAGTCGGGTTGAAACGAAAAACGCCCGCCCCGGATCTCCGGGACGGGCGGCAAGGGAACGGGCCATTGCGCGGCCCGCGAACACTCCCCCAAGCTGTTATTTCAGCGCTGCGTCCGAAATCTCCAGCGTATAGGCGCCAACCGGTGCCGACGAGATCACAGGGTCTGAACCGCCACCCAGCAGGATTTTCACCGTGCGCTCATAGTCGGCCGGGTCCAGCGCCCCGTTCGAGCCCGCGGTCAGCTTGGCAATTTCGCTCATCATGCGCTTCTGGTGCTTCTCGGTCTGCGCACCGGATTCATCATTGTCGAGAACGATCATCGCGGCTTCATCCGGATGCGCCTCGGCATATTTCCAGCCCTTCATCGAGGCGCGGACGAATTTGACCATCTTTTCCTTGAAGGCCGGGTCAGCAAGATTGTCTTCCAGCACATAAAGACCGTCTTCCAGCGTGGCGACACCTTCTTCTTCGTATTTGAAGGTCACCAGCTCGTCGGGCGCGATCCCCGCATCAATGACCTGCCAATATTCATTGTAGGTCATGGTCGAGATGCAGGCTGCCTGTTTTTGCAGCAGCGGGTCGACGTTGAAGCCCTGTTTCAGAACCTCGACACCGCCTTCGGAGCCATCGGTGGGGATGCCCAGCGTCGCCATCCAGCTTAGGAAGGGGTATTCGTTGCCGCCGAACCAGACGCCCAGCGTCTTGCCCTTGAAATCTTCCGGTCCCTTGATCCCGGATTCTTCAAGACAGGTCAGCATCATGCCCGAGGATTTGAACGGTTGCGCGATATTGACCAGCGCAAGGCCCTTTTCGCGGGCGGCCAGCGCCGAGGGCATCCAGTCAACGGTCACATCCGCGCCGCCGCCTGCCATGACCTGGGTCGGCGAGATGTCGGGCCCACCGGGCAGGATCGTCACGTCGAGGCCTTCTTCTTTGTAGAACCCCTTGTCGAGCGCCACGTAATAGCCCCCGAACTGCGCCTGGGTGACCCATTTGAGCTGCAGTTTCACGTCCTCGGCATGGGCCGCGCCCACTGAGAACGCGGCCAGCGCCGCCCCGATCATCCATTTTTTCATCTTCATATTCTCCTGTTAATGGCCGGGATTTTCCTATCCCGGCTCCGATGATAAATTATTGCCCCGCGCCCCGACGCCTCAGCGGTCGGATCGTTGCGAGGGATGCCAGAAGGTCACGGCCTTCTCCATGGCGGCCACGAGACCATAAAACCCCGTGCCTGCCAAGGCCGCGACCGTGATTTCCGACCAGACCAGCGGCATGTCCAATTGCCCCACGGCGGTCGAAATACGAAAGCCCATGCCCCGTGTCGGCGAGCCGAAAAATTCCGCCACGATGGCCCCGATCAGCGCCAGCGTGGTGGCGATCTTGAGCCCGTTGAACAGAAAGGGCATCGCCGCCGGAAGGCGCAGTTTGGTCAGCGCCTGCCCATAGCTGGCCGAATAGGTCGCCATCAGATCGCGCTGCAGCGGATCGGTCTCCTTCAGGCCCGCGACCATGTTCACCAGCACCGGAAAGAACACCATCACCACCACGACAGCCGCCTTGGAGTGCCAGTCAAAGCCGAACCACATCACCAGGATCGGGGCGATCCCCACGATTGGCAGGGCGGCGACGAAATTGCCCACCGGCAACAGCCCGCGCTGCAAGAACGGCGAGCGGTCGATCAGCACCGCGACAAGCACCGCCGCCGTGCAGCCGATCAGATAGCCCGACAAGGCCCCTTTCAGGATCGTCTGGGCGAAATCCATCCACAGCACATCGGTGCTGTCGACGAACCGGGCGGCGATCTGGCTTGGCGCGGGCAGGATCACCGGGCTCACGTTCAGGCCCCGCACAATGCCCTCCCACAGGAACAGCAACGTCGCCCCGAACAGGGCCGGCACCAGCATCTTTGCCCACCGCGCCTGCGACCAACGCGCGGCGATCTGCCAGCAGGCAACCGTGGCCAAGGCCCAGAATAGAAGGGAAGCGATCAGCAAGCTCATTGCACCATCCCCATCCGTTTCAGAACCACACGCTCGATCACGCCGACCACGACCACCAACATGCCAGCCAGTACAGCGGCGGTGAAAAGCGCGGCCCAGATCTGGATCGTCTGTCCGTAATAGCTGCCCTGCAGCAGCCGCGCGCCCAGCCCGGACGTCGCCCCCGCCGGCAATTCGGCCACGATCGTGCCGACCAGCGCCGCCGCGATCCCCACCTTCAGCGAAGCAAAGAAATAGGGCATCGAAGAGGGCAGCCGCAGCTTCCAGAACGTGTCACCGCCACTGGCATTCCAGGTTCGCAACTGATCCAACTGCATCCGGTCGGGGGCGCGCAGCCCCTTCACCATGCCCACGAGGATCGGAAAAAAGCACAGCCAGGCGGCGATCAACGCCTTGGGCAACAACCCCTTGATCCCGAGACTCGCCAGCACCACGATCACCATCGGCGCGATGGCCAGGATCGGCACGGTCTGGCTGGCGATCGCCCAAGGCATCACGCTCATGTCCATGGACCGCAGATGCACGATCCCCACCGCCAACGCAATTCCTGCCGCCGTGCCGATGACAAAGCCCAGCATCGTGGCCGAAAAGGTGATCCAGGCATGGCGCACAAGGCTGCGTTTGGAGGTCACCTTCTGCCCGGCCAGCCCCTGCCACAGCCCTTGCACCACCTGATGCGGCGCTGGCATGACCGGACGCTCCTGCACCATGGTGGCAGCGACAAGCTGCGAAAAGCTCACTTGCTCATCCGCGCGCGCGGCCTGATCGCGCACCCATTTCGCATTCAACGCCACCGCTGCGCAGTACCAGATCAGCACGATCGCGGCGAGCACGGTCAGAACCGGAAGAACCACCTGTCTCATGACAGCCGCCCCCCTGTTGCCCAAACCATGCCCTGCGGCCCGACACCGAGTTGATCGCCAGATCTGCGCAGCCCGCCCAAACTCCGTCTCCTCACAGACTGATCATTCGTCATAGGAATGCCCCGCCCGCAGCCCTTCGCGCACGCGATGGGCGATCTCGATGAACTCCGGGCTGTCGCGGATTTCCAGCGGTCGCTCCTTCGGCAAGGTGCTTTCGATCACATCGGTGATCCGCCCCGGGCGCGGGCTCATCACTACGATGCGGGTGCTCAGATACACCGCCTCGGGGATCGAGTGGGTCACGAAGCCGATGGTCTTGTTGGTTCGCGCCCAAAGCTTCAACAATTGCTCGTTCAAATGGTCGCGCACGATCTCGTCCAGCGCACCAAAGGGTTCATCCATCAGCAGGATGTCGGCGTCAAAGGCCAGCGCGCGCGCGATGCTCGCCCGCTGCTGCATCCCGCCCGAAAGCTGCCAGGGGAATTTCTCGCCAAAGCCTTCCAGATCAACCAGTTGCAGAACCTTCTGCACCCGCTCTTCCCGTTGGGCGCGGCTATAGCCCATGATCTCCAGCGGCAGCATGATGTTCTTGGCGATGGTGCGCCACGGATACAGTCCCGCCGCCTGAAACACATAGCCATAGGCGCGATTGCGCCGCGCCTCGTCCGGGGTCATGCCGTTTACCGTGACGGTGCCGCCGGTGGGCTGCTCCAGCGCCGCCATCACCCGCAGAAAGGTGGTCTTGCCACAGCCCGACGGGCCGATGAAGCTGACGAAATCGCCCTTGTTGATGGTCAGGTTGACATCCTTGAGCGCATGCACCGGGCCGTCATTGGTCTGGAACGTCAAATCCACACCTCTGGCCTCGATAACAGGGGGCGCTGCGACGTGCGAGGGGTCGGTCTGGGTGCTCGTTTCAGTGTTCATTGTACCGCCTTGATAAGTCGTGGATTTCGGGCCGCCCCCTTGGGCGGCCCGAAACCGGATTAAACGCCTGTGGCCGGGATGCCGCTGCGCGCGACGGGCCGCGGCGCGGTCAGATCTTTCCACTTCGACAGCGCGGTGTTGACGGTCGCATTCGGATCGCGGGCGACGAATTCGCCATGGCCTTCCTTGGCCTTCAACTCGCCGTTCTCCACCGCCACATAGCCCCGGCTCAGCACATAGCGCGGCAGCGCCGTTACCTCGATGCCCTCAAAGACGTTATAGTCGATGGAAGAGGCCTGCGCCTCGGCCGTGATGGTCTTGCCCATCCCCGGATCCATCACCACGATATCGGCATCCGCCCCCACAAGGATCGCCCCTTTCTGCGGGTAGCAGTTGAGGATTTTCGCGATATTGGTTGAGGTTACGGCCACGAATTCATTCATGGTGATCCGCCCGGTCTCGACCCCTTGGGTCCACAGAACCGGCAACCGGTCCTCCAGCCCGCCTGTGCCGTTCGGGATCTTCGAGAAATCGCCGACGCCATAGCGTTTCTGCTCGGTGGTAAAGGCGCAGTGGTCGGTTGCCACGCAAGACAGCGTGCCCGAGGCCAGACCGGCCCAAAGGCTGTCCTGATGCTTCTTGTTGCGGAACGGCGGCGACATCACCCGGCGCGCGGCATGATCCCAATCCTCGTTGAAATATTCGCTCTCATCCAGCACCAGATGCTGGATCAGCGGCTCGCCCCAGACCCGCTTGCCAGCAAGCTTCGCGCGCCGGATCGCCTCATGGCTCTCCTCGCAGGAGGTATGGACCACATAGAGCGGCGCGCCAGCCATGTCGGCGATCATGATGGCGCGGTTGGTGGCCTCGCCCTCGACCTGGGTCGGGCGGGAATAGGCATGGCC
Source organism: Pseudodonghicola sp. (assembly GCA_033791545.1). Classification (GTDB taxonomy): domain Bacteria; phylum Pseudomonadota; class Alphaproteobacteria; order Rhodobacterales; family Rhodobacteraceae; genus Antarcticimicrobium. Next base: position 34,029 of record JASJGL010000153.1, read on the forward strand.
CTCGGGGCCGGTGTTGCCCTCGGCCAGCAGCTTGGCGGTCATCTCGGCGACCAGATCGCCGTTCTCGGCATGCACCAGCGGCGTCGCCCCCAGCTCGGCGCAGCGCTTGAAGCTGGAGAACATCTCGTCGTCGTTCACCATCAGGCTGCCCTTGTAGGCCATGAAATGCTTGAAGGTATTGATGCCCTTTTCCTCGGCCACCACCTTCATCTCGTCAAAGACCTGCTCACTCCACCAGGTCACCGCCATGTGAAAGGAATAATCACAGCAGGCGCGGGCCGATTTGTTGTCCCAGGTCTTCAGCGCATCCAGCAGGCTCTCGCCCGGGCTTGGCAGCGCGAAATCGACCACCATGGTGGTGCCGCCCGCCAGCGCCGCGCGAGTGCCAGCATAGAAATCATCGCTGGAATAGGTGCCCATGAAGGGCATTTCCAGATGGGTATGCGGGTCGATCCCGCCCGGCATCACGAAACAGCCGTCCGCATCAAGGATCTCATCCCCGCTCAGGTCGGGGCCAATCTCGACGATCTTGCCGTCCTCGATCTTCACATCTGCCTTATAGGTCAGATCCGCAGTGACGACCGTGCCGCCCTTGATCACTTTGCTCATTCTCAAAACTCCCACGTTATTTTCGTCAGACCGAGGCATAGCACCCGATCGCATCTCCATGCACACCGATGTCGAGCGGGCCAAAATCGCTCTCGACACACAGCGAAAAGTATCCCGCCGTCGGCAGATAGATCACCCGATAGCAGCCATCGCCACGGGTCACTGACCAGCATTTCTGGGTGATCCCGCCGGAGAAATTCACCGTCACCGGGCGCGGCGCGCGCAGGTTTTCCTTGAAGGCCTCAAGGGTCAGCTGCCCCACCCGGTCCCCCGCCGGATAGGCGGCGATTTCGCCCGCGATCAGCGTCTTGATCTGTTCCGGTACGGAATGCTCTGCCTTGTTCATCGCCGCTTTCCGGGCCCACCACCCTTTTTCTGGCCTCAAATACTCCGGGGGAGTCGCGCAGAGCGCGACGGGGGCAGAGCCCCCGCCCCCGGCCTCGGGATCACTCCACGATTTCGGCCGTCTCCAACACCGCATGCAATAGCACGTCTGTACTGGCGGAGGCCCAATCCTTGGAAATATCCTCGGCTTCGTTATGGCTCAGACCATCGACGCAGGGGCACATCACCATGGTCGCCGGTGCCACCTTGGCGGCCCAGCAGGCATCGTGACCGGCGCCCGAAATCAGATCCATATGGCTATAGCCCAGCCGCTCGGCGGCGTTGCGCACGTTCGCGACCAGCTCCGGCGTAAAGGTGACGGGATCGAAATGCCCGACCGCCTCGACCGAACAGCCAACCCCCAGCCCGTCGCAGATCTTGGCAGCTTCGGCCTCGATCTTGGCGCGCATGGAGTCCAGCTTGGCCTGATCCGGCGTGCGGATATCGACGGTGAACACCACCGTCCCCGGCAGCACGTTGCGCGAATTGGGGCTGAAGGTCATCTGCCCGACACCGCCGACGGCGTTGGGCTGGTTCTCCATCGCCACGACTTCCACCATCTCGAGGATCTTCGCCATGGCGAGACCCGCATTGGTGCGCATGCTCATCGGGGTCGAGCCGGTGTGCGCCGCTTTGCCGGTCAGGGTGAACTCCAGCCACCACAGACCTTGGCAATGGGTAACGACGCCGATTTGCTTGTTCTCGGCCTCCAGAATCGGGCCCTGTTCGATGTGCAACTCGTAATAGGCGTGCATCTTGCGCGCGCCGACCTCTTCATCGCCAACCCAGTCGATCCGCTTCAGCTCTTCGCCATAGGTATCGCCCTCAAGATCCTGACGACCATAGGCATAGTCCAGCGAATGCACCCCGGCGAACACGCCCGAGGCCAGCATCGGCGGCGAGAACCGCGCACCTTCCTCGTTGGCCCAGTTGGTCACCACGATCGGATGCTTGGTCTTGACCCCAAGGTCGTTCAGCGTGCGCACCAGTTCCAGCGCGCCCAGCACCCCGAGAACCCCGTCGTATTTGCCGCCCGTCGGCTGGGTATCAAGGTGCGAGCCGACATAGACCGGCAGCGCATCGGGGTCTTCGCCCGGACGAGTCATGAACATGGTGCCCATTTTGTCGACACCCATGGTCAGGCCAGCGGCTTCACACCATTTCTGGAACAGCGCCCGCCCCTCGGCATCTTCGTCGGTCAGGGTCTGACGGTTGTTGCCACCTGCAACACCTGGGCCGATCTTGGCCATGTCCATCAGGCTGTCCCAAAGACGGTCGCCATTGATTTTAAGATTTTGCGCCGGTGCGGCCATCGCTCGCACTCCCTTATTGATTTATTGTCTTCATGTATGATTTGACCAAACGGTCAAACGCACGCTAACACGGGGACCGCACCAGTCAAGAAATTGCCGTGGTGCGGCCACCGTTCGTCGCCCTAAAAATGGGCATGGTCGAAAAAACAGGCACCTTTGCAAGAGCGGAGACACCATCCGATGCCCAAGGATCGCGCCCCAACCCGAATCCAGCAGAAAAACCGCGCCGCCATTCTTGACGCCGCGCTCGAAGTGTTCTCGGCGCAAGGGTTTCGCGGCGCCACCGTCGACCAGATCGCGACGGTCGCGGGGCTGAGCAAACCCAATCTGCTGTATTATTTCCCCTCCAAGGAGGCGATCCACAACGCGGTTTTGAGCCAGCTTCTGGACACTTGGCTTGATCCCCTGCGCGCGCTTGACCCGGCGGGCGATCCGCTGGAGGAAATCCTCGCCTATGTGCAGCGCAAGCTTGAGATGAGCCGCGATTACCCGCGCGAAAGCCGGCTGTTCGCCAATGAGATTGTGCAGGGGGCGCCGCGCATTCACGACGTGCTGTCCACCGATCTCAGGGCGTTGGTCGACGAAAAAGTTGTGGTGATCAAGGCTTGGAGCGATGCCGGCCGTATCGCGCCGGTGCATCCCTATCACCTGATCTTCTCGATCTGGTCGCTGACCCAGCATTACGCCGATTTCGAGGTCCAGGTGCGCGCCGTTCTGGGCGACGAGGATCCCTTTGCCGCCACCCCGGAGTTCATGGAAACGCTCTATCGGCGGCTGCTCGCCCCGAACTGAGCTGAACCGGTCAGCGCCAAACCGGAGTGCGCCAAACCAGTTTGGGCCGAAAGAGCGGGACACGGCTGCGGCCCGCCCCATCATTACTCTGCCGCCTGAACTGCTGACGGGTTGTTGGGGTGCGTGGTCCAGTTGGCGTAATCGCCCTGCACCACCTTGCCGGTGCGCGGATCAACCTCACCCGGCGTCACCGCCTCCATGCTGATGCAGTTCTCGACCGGACAGACTTCGACGCACAGGTTGCAGGCCACGCATTCGGCGTCGTTGACCTCGAACACCCGGTCCTCTTTCATCCAGATCGCCTGATGGCTGGTATCCTCGCAGGCGGCATAGCAGCGACCGCATTTGATGCAGGCGTCCTGATCGATCTTGGCCTTGCTGACGTAGTTCAGGTTCAGATATTTCCAGTCGGTGACATTGGGCACCGCCTGACCAATGAAATCAGCGGTCGAGGTATAACCCTTTTCGTCCATCCACTGGCTCAGCCCCGCTTTCATCTCTTCGACGACGCGAAAGCCATAGGTCATCGCGGCGGTGCAGACCTGCACATTGCCCGCGCCCATCACCATGAATTCCGCCGCATCGCGCCAGGTGGTCACACCGCCAATGGCACTGATCGGCTTGCCGGTGGTTTCCGGGTCGCGGGCGATCTCGGCCACCATGTTGAGCGCGATCGGCTTCACCGCCGGGCCGCAATAGCCGCCATGGGTGCCCTTGCCATCCAGCGTCGGCTGCGGCGCCATCTGGTCCAGATCGACCGAAATGATCGAGTTGATGGTATTGATCAGCGACACCGCATCGGCATTGCCGGCAAAGGCCGCCCGCGCCGGGTTGCGAATGTCAGAGATGTTCGGCGTCAGCTTCACGATTACCGGCTTGGAATAGTACTGTTTGCACCATTGCGTCACCATCTGGATATATTCTGGCACCTGCCCCACGGCCGATCCCATGCCGCGTTCCGCCATCCCGTGTGGACAGCCAAAGTTCAGCTCGATCCCGTCGGCGCCGGTCTCTTCGACCAGCGGCAGGATCGCTTTCCAGCTGTCCTCGTCACAGGGCACCATCAGCGACACGATCAGCGCCCGGTCGGGATAGTCTTTCTTGACGCGGGTGATCTCTTCCAGATTGGTCTGCAACGGCCGGTCGGTGATCAGCTCGATATTGTTGAGCCCCAGCAAACGCCGGTCAGCCCCATAGATCGCGCCATAGCGCGGCCCGTTCACGTTCACCACCGGCGGCCCTTCCGAGCCCAGCGTCTTCCACACCACGCCACCCCAGCCCGCCTCATAGGCGCGGCGCACGTTGTATTCCTTGTCAGTCGGCGGCGCCGAGGCCAGCCAGAACGGGTTGGGGCTTTTGATGCCCAAGAAGTCTGTTGTTAAATCAGCCATTTATGCGGCCTCCCTATCATGTCTCAGGTTATCTCTGATTATTTTTGCCCGATCCGCGAAGACCTGGCTTCGCGTCAGGTGCAGACCGGATTGGCCCGCCTTTTCGATCAACTCGCGCAGCTGCTGACGGTTGGCGTTCAGCCCGGAAAGGGCCTCGGCCAGACCGGCCACGTCACCGCGCTCCACCAGAATTCCGGCCCCCTGTTCCGCCACCAGGCGCTGCGCAAAGGAGTCGCGAAACCCGACCAGCGGCGTTGCCGAAAACAGCGTCTCGATCAGGATACGCGGGGATTCGTCCGTCATGTGACAGAACAGCAGAACATGGGCGCGCCGTAGAATGCCCAGAACCGTGGCCCGGTCCGTGACAAAGCCGTGAAAGCGGATGCGCTCGCTCAGGCCCAACCGGGACGCCAAGGCGCGCATCTCTTCCAGTTGTGGGCCATCCCCGGCCCATTCGGCGACAAAATCCACCCCGGCCTCGGCCAGCCGCGCCAGCGCGTCGATCCAAAGCAACCCGCCCTTCATCTGATCGGCCCGCCCGACATAGCAGATCCGGATCGGACCCGCCCCGGCGCCCGCCAGCTTGTCGGCCAGCTGATCTTCCGGGATGCGGTCGCACAGTTCGAGGTGGACATCCTCGACGATCTGCGCGTTGCGGGTCAGCCCGGCAAAGCGGTCATAGACCGTCTGCCCGTGCAGCAGTGCCAGATCGGCGTTTCTGAGCAATCGCGCCTCGGTCCGCGCCGTGATGCGCGATTTCAGCCCGGCCCTAGCCCGCCCCTTGACGCTGCCGTCATGCGCGGCGGCAAAGACCTGGGATTCGACCCGGTCGAACCAGATGCCATGCGGGATCTTATGGGCATGGGCCAGCCGCGCGCCGACCACGCCCCAGTCACCAATCCAGCCACCAATGGCAAACAACCTGAAATCAGCCCGCCGCAGCGCGTCGAGCAAGGTTTTCTGCACCGCCGATCTTGTCCGCAGGTAGGTTGGCAGGTGATAGCCGTCCGGCAGTTCGATCAGCTCAAACGTTGGGGGATCGATCCCCTCTCCGCTGACCTCGATCCACCCCGCAGGAGGCTGACCCGTCTTGCAGACCGAACAGGCGATCACCCGGTCGAAATCCTGCTGCCAGGCCTTCAACCCGCTCACGGTCTGAGCCTCGACATAAAGGCGGCCTTCATCACGATAGAAGGGCGCGCCCAAGGTCAGGAAAAGGGTGTCCAAAGTGGTGCCTCCGAAGTCAGGACTGGGTCGGGGGATCACGATCCCCCGAGTGATCCTAGCACGATGTCAGCTTTGCGTGGATGTCCATCGCCGCATCACGGCCCTCGGCCACGGCGGTCACAGTCAGATCCTCGCCGCCGCTGGCGCAGTCGCCGCCCGCCCAGATACCCGCGACATTGGTCCGGCCTGGCCCGCTGACCGCGATCTTGCCGCCCTCCAGCGCCACGCTATCCGGTGCACCGTCCAGCGTCTGACCAATCGCCTTGAACACCTGATCGGCGGCCAGGGTCACCGTCTCGCCCGTGCCCTTGACCCGGCCATCCTCGACATTGGTGTATTCCAGCTCGATCCCGGTCACAGCGCCGTCGCCCAGAATGGCCACCGGCATCACGTTGAACATCAGCTTGACGCCCTTTGCCGCCGCCAGATCCTGTTCGAACGGACTGGCGGGCATCGCATCCCGACCCCGACGATAGGCGATGGTCACGGTCTGCGCGCCCAACAACGAGGCCTGCACCGCAGCGTCCACCGCCGTCATGCCGCCACCGATCACCACCACGTTGCGGCCCACCGGCAGGCTACCCAGATCATCAGACTGGCGCAAATCCTCGATGAAATCGACCGCGTCGCGCACGCCGGACAGATCCTCGCCCGCGGCGTGCAGGGCATTGACCCCCGCCAGACCGATGGACAGGAACACCGCGTCATGGTCCGCCTTCAGATCCTCCAGCGACAGACCAGAGCCCAGCGCCTTGCCGGTCTCAACCGTAATGCCGCCAATCTTGAGCAGCCAGTCCACCTCGCGCGCGGCGAAATCATCGGTGCTCTTGTAGGCAGCGATGCCAAACTCGTTCAGCCCGCCGGGCTTGCCCTTGGTCTCAAACAGGGTGACGTCATGGCCCAACATGGCCAGACGGTGCGCACAGGACAGCCCCGCCGGCCCGGCCCCGACAACCGCCACGCGCTTGCCGGTCGGCTCGGCGCGGGTGAAAGGATGCGTGCCGCGCGCCATCAAGGTGTCGGTGGCAAAGCGTTGCAACCGCCCGATTTCGACCGGCTTGCCCTCGGCCGCCTCACGGACGCAGGCCTCCTCACACAGCGTTTCGGTCGGACAGACCCGCGCGCACATGCCGCCCAGAATGTTCTGGCTCAGAATGGTCTGCGCCGCCCCTTCGGGCTGACCCACCTGAATCTGGCGGATGAACAGCGGGATATCGATGTCGGTGGGACATGCGGTGACGCAGGGCGCGTCATAGCAGAAATAGCAGCGATCCGCCGCTACGGCCGCCTCATGCGGCGCATACGCGGCATGCAAGTCACTGAAATTTGATGCAATTTCATCTTCGGGCAGACGACCTGCCACGATCCCGGATGCCTGATGGCCTTGTGCCATTGGGTGTCTCCCTGTTTCTTTTCTTTCACCCAGACTGCCACAAACGAATTTTTTATCAATTGGTAAAATTTGTAATTCGGCACAAAAAATCTCCTCCCCGTCTCTCATGCTTAAAAATCAAGCAGTTGAGGGTGGACGGTTTTGTCCTGTCTGCGCGCCGCCAAGCCGCAGATGCGCAGCAGAGAAGCGCCAAACAGGACAGTCCGAGTCAGGGCATCAGCACGCTGGCGCGGGAAAACTGCGCCCGATCGGTGCTCAGATCATCAAAGGTCAGCTCGATATCCACCGTGCCGATTGATCCCGGCGGATAGACCTGCATCGGATTGCCGTCGCCCTCAAGAATCGCGTTCGGGGTCGCGAATTCCTCGTGACAGGCGGGCAGCGGCCAGACCTGCAGCGGCCCGCCATTGACGCCAAAGCGCATCTGGACCAGCCCACAGCGCCACGACCAGATCTGCGTCACATAGAGGTAATCCAAGCCCTCGTATTGGCGCACAGCGATCCAGTTCGCCTTGGTGGCCGACAGGATCGGCTTGACCTCAATCGCGGTGGTGTAGCGGCCACTGGGGATCTGCGGCTCGGCCATCAACTGCGGCCCAGAGGGCGCCAGAAAGACCGGAGCCGCCTCCGCCTGCGCGGTTGGTTTTGGGGCAAGGAAGGCTGGCGGCGCGTCGCCTCCTGTCGCCCCCGCCGTACTCGGCGCCAAAAACACCGGCGCTGCCACGGCGGCCTGTTCTGCCTTACCCGCCGGGGCCAGAAACGCCGGCGGCGCGCTGGCTGTCTCTTGCACTGGGTTCGCTACCGGGTTCGTTACCGGGGCGATCACCCTGGCCGCCGGGGCTTGCGGCACTACTGCCGCGTTCCGCGCCACCTCTTGCCCGGCGGATTGCACCGTCACCGCAAACATCACCAGAAAAAGCTCTAGCATCATATCCCTCCGAAATTCCCTGATCCAAAATCAAATTGCGGGCTTTTGGGGACGCCGCACGCGCCCTATAGTGCCCACATCAAACAGTCGCCGCGCAATTCTTCCTGCGGCAGGGAAACTATGGCAAATAATCCGCCCCCGCGCCAAGCGTTCAATATCGTTGTTGTCGGCCAGACAGGTCGGCTGCAATACGAGGCGCTGTTGTTCGCCGCCTCGTTGCGCGAAATGTCGCCTGACTTCACCGGACGTCTGTTCGTTGCGGTGCCGCAGGCCGGGCCGCTTTGGGCCAGCGACCCCGCGATCCACAACAGCGAAGTGCTTGAGGCGCTTGAGCGGCTCGGGGCCGAGATCGTGCCGTTTCAATCGCAGGTCTTCGGTGACGCCTACCCCCAGGGCAACAAGATCGAATGCCTCGCATCCCTGCCCGCGGGCGAGCCCTTCGTGTTCTTTGACACCGACACGTTGGTGACCGGGGATCTTGCCCATGTGCCGTTCGATTTCGACCGCCCCGGGGCCTCGCTCCGGCGCGAGGGCACATGGCCCGAACCCACCCTTTATGGGCCGGGCTACGGGGCGATGTGGAAATCGCTGTATGATCGCTTCGGGCTGGAGTTCGAGAGCAGTCTTGATCCGACCCAACCGGACGAATACTGGCAGAAATACCTTTATTTCAACGCCGGCTACTTCTTCTATCGCTGCCCGAGGGAGTTCGGCGCGCGCTTTCTCGACTATGCCCGCAGCATCCGCGACGACACGCCGATCGAACTGGTCGAGCAAAGCCTCGATCCCTGGCTTGATCAGATCGCGCTGCCGCTGGTAGTGCATTCCTTTGGCGGCGGACGCGACGCGCTGCCCCCCGGCCTGCTGGACGGCGATGTGACCTGCCACTACCGGCTGTTCCCGCTGCTCTATGCCCGCGAAAGCGACCGCGTGGTCGAAGTGCTGGAGCAGGTCGCCGCCCCCAACAAGATCAAGAAGGTGCTGAAAGGCTATGAGCCGATCAAGCGGCTGGTCTATCAGGGGCGCGGCGAAAAGGTGCGGGCGCTGTTCGACCAAGACAACCTGCCCCGCAAGGAACAGGCGATCCGCAACCGGATCAAGTCCAACGGGTTCTGGATGCGATAAGGGCGCGCGCGCCCCATGAAAAAGGCCGCCCCACCGGGACGGCCCTCTTTTGCTGGCACAAGACTGCCTCGTCAGGCGGCGGCGGGCTTCTCCAGCTGGGTGTAGGAGGTGATGACCTCGTCCTTCACCTGCGCCCGCATGATCTTGCCATCGGTGTCGCGCTTGCTGCGAGCC
>JASJGL010000154.1:0-10547 GCA_033791545.1 Pseudodonghicola sp.
GCCTCCTCCGCTTCGGTGAGAACGGTCGAACGCGGCTCCTTAGGCCCGGTCTTCAAGTCCTCGACCGTCGCACGCTTGCGCCACTTTGCGACGGTTTTGGGGTTTATGCCCAGTTCCTTGCTCAGTTGCGCGAGCGAAGCTTGCGATCGCTGTATTGCAGCTCTGACGGCGTGCGTGGTCGTGGCGCTCCCGTGACGAACTTGTCCCATACTGCTTCCTTCCATTCATCAGAAAGGATCGCACCATCAAACCGTGGGATCAAACACCTAGTCTTGATGCGTTTGATACATAAGGCCGGAAATCTACAATGGGGTGTCAATCGACGATGAAGGTGCGGCAGCCTGTTTCGCTGCGTACCGCATGGGCCGCATCGCCGAAATCGGAGACGCAGAATCCCATGCCCGGCGTCAGGCGGGTTTCGCGCCCGTCCTTGAGGGCCACGGTCATCTCGCCAGACAGCACATAAAGAACGTGGCCCCGGTCACACCAATGATCGGCGACGTAGCCCGGCTGGTAATCCACCAGCCGCACCCGCAATCCGCCCTGTTCGAAGCTGCGCTCTTGCGCGACGCTCTGCTCTCCGGGGACCTCCAGAGGGGGGAGGGCGGTCCAGTCAAGCGCGGTGAAGGTCATGTCGGGAAGTTTCATGCTGTGCTGCGTTCCTTTGTGGCGGCCACGTCGCCGGGCATGGCATCGGATTCGAGGAGCTTTGGCCCGTCGGCGATCTTCTGGGCGAGGGTGAAGAAGGTTTCGCGTTCCTCGTCGGTGAGGGGGGCGAACAACTCGTCTTGTCGTTGCACCGAAATGGCGCGAATCTCGGCCAGCAAATCTTCCCCGGCGGGCGTGGCAAAGAGACGTTTTTCGCGCCCATCGGTGGGCGAGGTCTGGTGCCGGACAAGCCCCCGCGTCTCGAGCAGCGAGATCGCGCGGCTGATCGTGTTCTGCGGGCGCGGGAAAAGTTGCGTGACCTCTTTCGCGCGTATGCCGGGAAACATGACGATCGAGAACAGCGTGGACCATGCCTGCACGGGCAATTGATAGCGGCGTTCAATATAGCGGTTGGTCACCGCGTTGTTGCCCAAAACGAAGTAACTCACGACCATGAGATGGCGCAGGTCCGAGGCGAAAATCGTGTTCAGCTTGTTTTTTGTGCTCATATCTTCCTGAAAACCCCAGAGACGGCGGGTTCGTCAAGTCCTGTCCAGAAACTTCTTGCCAGAAAGATCCATTTGGATCAATATTTCTTCATCTCGACTTGGAGGCGATGAATGATTGTTTTGGGCGTTGACGTTGGCGGGACCTTTACCGACCTGATCCTGGCCGATCTTGCGAAACAGAAACTGACGATCCACAAGACCCCGTCGACGCCGGCCAATCCGGCGATCGGTGTCGTCACCGGTCTGCGGGCGATCTGTGAAAAGGCCGGCATCAAGGTTTCAGATGTCGACAGCCTGTTTCACGGCACCACCGTGGGCACGAATGCGATGCTGGAGCACGATGGCGCGGTGACCGGTATGATCACCAACGACGGGTTTCGCGACGTGCTTCATATCGGCCGCCACCAGCGGCCGCAGCACTATTCGATCATGCAGGATCTGCCGTGGCAGAACCGGCCGCTGATCCGGCGGCGGCATCGTCACACTGTGGCCGGTCGGCTGGACGCGGCGGGTGTCGAGTTGGTGGCGTTGGACGAGGATGCAGTTCGCGCCGCAGCGCGCGAGTTGACCGCGCAGGGCGTCGAGTCGGTGCTGGTCGGGTTTCTGTTCTCTTACGTGAATCCGGCGCATGAACGCCGCGCGGCCGAGATCGTGCAGCAGGAGATGCCGGAGGCCTTTGTCACGACCTCGTCGGGTGTGGCACCGCAATTCCGCGAGTTCGAGCGTTTTACAACGGCGGCGATGTCCGCTTTCATCGGCCCAAAGGTCCGCCGCTATATCGAGGACTTGCAAGCCGAACTTTCGGCCCAGGGACTGAAGGGCGAGCTGCATGTCATGACCTCCAGCGGTGGGGTCGCCACCCCCGAGATGATTGCCGAGAAACCGGCCTCGACGCTGTTGTCCGGCCTGGTGGCTGGGGTACGGGGCGGAGCCTGGATCGGCACGCACGCGGGCACGGATCGGCTGATTACGCTCGATATCGGCGGGACGAGCGCCGATATCGGCATCGTCGTGGATGGCAGGCTGACCGAGGCCGATACCCGCAGCGCTTCGATCGCGGGCTTCCCGGTGATGCTGCCGATGATCGACATTCACACCATCGGGGCGGGGGGGGGCTCGATCGCTTATCTCGACCGCGGCGGTGCCTTTCGCGTGGGGCCGGAAAGCGCCGGTGCCGATCCGGGGCCGGCAGCCTATGGCAAGGGGGGCGAGATGCCCACCGTGACGGATGCAAATCTGGTTCTGGGTCGTCTTGCGCCGCAAAATTTTCTTGGCGGGGACATGACGCTGGACGTCGAGGCGTCGCGCCGGGTGATTGGCAAACTGGCCGCGCAACTGGGGCGCAGCCCGGAAGAGACCGCCGAGGGTGCGTTGACGGTGCTGAACTCCAATATGGCCAACGCGATCCGGTCGCGCACGGTGCAAAAGGGGATCGACCCGCGCGACTTTACGCTCTCCGGCTTTGGTGGCGCTGGTCCACTGCATGCGGCCGAGGTTGCGGGTATGCTGGGGGTGCAGCGTGTCCTGATCCCGCCGCATCCCGGCATCACGTCGGCGATGGGTCTGCTTACCGCGGATCTGGAATACCACGCGCTGCGGACCGCCTTTGCAGTCAAGGGCAGCATCGATCATGGCCGCCTGACCGGTCTGTTCGAGGACATGCAGACGGAGCTGTCGGACATCTTTGATCGCGATGGCGTGCCGGTCGAAAAGCGCCGGATGCTGCGCGAGGGCGATCTGCGCTACGTTGGCCAGGGCTATGAGCTTAAGATCGACGTGCCCGACGGACCGCTGGACGAGGCCGCGTTGCAACAGGTCTGGCAGGCCTTCCACGAGCGCCATCGCGCCGAATACGGCCATGCCTTCGAGGCGGCGCCGATCGAGATCGTTACGGTCAAGCTCCGCGGGTTGGGCGAGGTCGAAAAGCTGGGCACACCACCCGAGGCAAAGGGCTCGGTCGCGGCCAGCCCGGTGGGGCAGGGGCATTGCGTGTTCCGGGTCGATGATGTGCTGAAAAGCTTTGAAACCCCCTATTACGACCGCTCCGATCTTCCGGTCGGAGAACGGATGCAGGGGCCGGCCATCCTGTTGCAGACCGACAGCACGACCATGGTGCCGCCGAACTGGAGCTTTGAGGTGGACCGTTTTGCCAACGTCGTGATGACCCGAGACGAGGACTAAGGAGAATGCAGATGCAAACCCGCGTTGATCCGTTTCTCGCGGCCGTGATTCACGGCGCGTTAGAGAACATCGCTATCGAGATGGGCCACAAGCTGATGCGGATGAGCTATTCCAGCATCATTCGTGAAAGTGAGGATTTCGGCACCGCGCTCACCGATGCCACCGGGCGGCAGTTGTGCGAATGCGCCATGTCCACACCGCTGCAATCCGGGCCGATCCCCGGCTATATCGAGGGCATTCTGCGCGAGCTCGAGGCCCGTGGCGATGCCGTGCATCCCGGCGATGTCTTCATGCACAACGATGCCTATGGCGGTGCCTCGCACGGGCCTGATGTCGGTTTCGCGGTGCCGATCTTTCATCACGACAAGCTGGCCGGGTTCTCGGTTACCACGGCGCACCACTTGGATATCGGGGCATCGTCTCCCGGCAGCTGCGGCATTGTCGATGCGGTCGATTCCTATGCCGAGGGGCTGCAATTCAAGGCCGTGCGCGTCTATGACGCCGGCAAGAAGGTCGAGCCGGTCTGGCAGATCCTGCGCTCGAACATCCGCATCGCGGATCTGGTCGTCGGGGACATGGAGGCGCAGGTCGCCGCCGCGCGGATTGGGGCGGACCGGTATTCTGCACTGCTTGATCAATACGGGCTTGAAACGGTGACTGGTGCCTATGAGGATCTGCTGGATTACTCCGAAAAACTGATGCGCGACGCCATCGCGGCGATCCCCGACGGCAGCTATAACGCGCGCACCTACATCGACGGCTATCTCGACAGTGACGATCCCGCGTTGAAGGATCTGCCGATCGAGGTGACGTTGACGGTGACGGGCAGCGATGTGCTGGTCGACCTGACCGGCACCGCGCCGCAGACGCCGAACAAGCCGATCAATATGCCGCTGGTGGGGACGGTGGATTGCGCCGTCTGGCTGACGTTGCGCTCGATCCTGCTGGATAGTGACAGCTATGGTGCGATCCCACAGAATAGCGGGCTGACCCGCCCGATCACCATCCACGCCCCCGAGGGATGTCTGGCGAACCCGATCTTCCCGGCGCCGGTGATCGCCCGGTTCTGTCCCGGCAACGCGCTGGCCGACACGGTGATGAAGGCCATCGCGCCCGCGGTGCCGAGGCAGGTCAGCGCCGGGATCGGAAATTTGCGGGTCATGGCCTTTTCGGGCCAGACCAAAGCGGGGCCTTGGGTGCATATGGAGATCATGGAGGGGGCCTATGGCGGCCGCTATGGCAAGGACGGCATGGATGCCGTTGATACGCTCTATGCCAACACCCGCAACAATCCGGTCGAGGATATCGAAAGCCATCTGCCGCTGCGCGTACTGAACTATGAACTGCGCGAGAACGTGGCTGGGGCCGGGCAATGGCGCGGCGGCATCGGTTCGATCCGCTCCTTTGAGCTTCTGGAAGACGGGGCGGTTTCGGTCGAAGGCGATGGCCAGAAGTTCCGGCCGTGGGGCTTTGCCGGCGGTCGCGACGGGTCGCCCGCCAATGTCGATCTGGTGCATGCAAATGGCCAGAGCGAGGCGTTGCCGTCGAAGATCCCCTATCGCCAGATCGCCAAGGGAGATCGGCTGGTTGCCTATGGCCCTTGTGGTGGCGGCTATGGCGATCCGTTCACCCGCGCGCCCGAGGATGTGCTCGACGACGTGCTGGATGGGCTGCTGCATGTCGATACAGCGCGCGAGGACTACGGTGTGGCGATCCTGGACGGCTGCCGTCTGGATCTGGAGGCCACCGAAAAGCTGCGTGCAAGCCGGTAATCCCGGCTTGCATGACACCCAATAAAAATCAAACCAACAGGGAGACTGCAAAATGACAAAGATGTTCAAGGGAATGGGGCTGGTGTCCGCCTTGATGATGGCCTCGGCTCTTCCGGCTTTGGCTCAGGATGACCCGGCGGCCGCTGCGATGGTCAATATCGAGACCTATTCGGGTATCCCCGAATTCACACCCCCGGGAGACCCGTTCGACGCGCGCGCCTGCATGGAGGGCAAGTCCATCCTGACGGTTCCGGCGTCCAGCGCGATCCCCTTCATCAAGACGATTGCCGATGGCAAGGATGCATTGGCCAAGGAGTTGGGGTTCAAACACGCGCAGTGGGAAAACCAAGGCAACCCGACCCAGTGGATCCAGGGCATGAATTACGCCGCGAACAACGGCTTTGACGTGGTGTCGCTGCTGGCCGGGGCTGACCCGCGCTTTTTCGAGCCGCAGGTGAAGATGGCGCAGGCCGCCGGGGTCAAGGTCGTGACCTCGCACCTCACCGGGCTGGAGATTCCGGGACCGGCGGGGGTCGATGCCAATACCGCCATCGACTATAAACAGGCGGGCAAGCTGATGGCCGACTGGACCATCACGCAGACCGACGCCAAGGTGAATGCGCTGATCCTTGTCTCGAACGAGGCACTTTCGACCGACAGCTTGGTGGAGGGTCTGACGGAAGCTTTCGCCAAATGCCCTGATTGTACCTATGAGATCGTCAACGTGCCGATCGTGGACTGGGCGACGCGCATCCAGCCCACGGTGCAAGGAAAGCTGCAGGCGAACCCGGGCATCAATTATGTGATCCCGATCTATGACAGCATGTCCACCTTCGTGACCCCGGCCATCGCCATCTCGGGCAAGCGCGACACGGTCAAGGTCGCAACCTTCAACGGCACGCCCTTCGTGCTTGACCTGATCCGCGACGGAACTGTCGAGATGGATATCGGCGAGAATCTGGACTGGATCGCCCATGCGATGCTGGATGCCGAGATGCGGTTGATCTGCGGGCTGGAGCCGGTGACAGACAGCAAGGTGCCGCTGCGGGTCTTCTCCGCCGAGAATATCTCCGAGGTGGGCGACCCGGCGGATGCGTCCAAGGGCTATGGCGACGCCTATGTCGAGGGCTATCGCAAACTGTGGAACGTGACGAAGTGAGCCAGACGGTCATCCCACGTCTGGCCATCAAGGGTCTGACCAAGACCTTTGGGGGGGTCCGCGCGCTTGATAGCGCGGACCTCACTCTTCTCCCGGGCGAGGTACACGGGTTGCTCGGGACCAACGGGTCGGGGAAGTCGACACTGATCAAGGTTCTGTCTGGCTTCCATGCGCCGGACGAGGGGACGCTTGAAATCGACGGGCGCCCGGTTGCCCTGCCGATGCCGCTTGGGCGGAGTGAAGCCCACGGGCTTGCCTTTGTGCATCAAAATCTCGGCCTGTTGCCAGAGGCCACGGTTCTTGAAAACCTGATCGCAGGGGATCACGAACGTCTCAATCCCTGGCGGATCAACTGGCGGGCCGAAGCCGAACGCGCCCGCAAACTTTTCGCCGAACATCATCTCAAGCTTTCCCCACAGCAGGTCGTCGCCGATCTGTCGCCCGTGCAGCGGGCGCAACTGGCCATCGTGCGGGCGGCGGACCGGGTGCAAGAGCATCGAAGCCACGGCGTTCCCGGCATTCTGGTGCTTGACGAACCGACGCCGTTCCTGCCGCAGGAGGACGTGCGCGAGTTGTTCGCAATGATCCGACGGCTGACCGCGCGCGGTGTCTCGATCGTTTTCGTGAGCCACGATATCGACGAGGTGCTTGAGGTCACCGACCGCTCGACAGTGCTGCGCGACGGCAAGGTGATCGGCACCTACGAGACAGCCGCCACCAACCGGGCTGATCTGGTCGAGGCCATCGTTGGCCGCGCTGTCGCAGCGGATCGCCGCGTTTTGGCGCTGTCGCCGGCTGCGCCGATCGCCGAGGTGCGCGGGCTGAGCGGAGAGATCTTGAAAGATGTCGCCCTGTCGGTGCAGCCGGGCGAGATCCTGGGGCTGACGGGGCTGATCGGCGCCGGGCATGACGAGGTGCCGATGCTGATTGCAGGGGCCCGCGCGGCCAGTGCCGGGGAGTTGTCACTGAACGGCCGCACCTATGACCTGAACCAGATGGCACCCGCGGACAGTATCGCTGCGGGCATCGCGCTGATCCCGGCTGACCGCCAGACCGCCGGAATTGCGCCGGACCTGAGCCTGACCGAGAATGCGGTCCTGCCGCTGTTGCGTGGCAGCCTCGCGATCAATCATCGTCGCAATCGCAGGACTACTGCGGATGTGATGCGCAAGTTCAGCGTCAAGGCCTCCTCGCCGGATCAGCCGGCTGCGGAGTTGTCGGGCGGCAATCAGCAGAAACTGGTGCTTGGAAAATGGCTTCAGCTTGAGCCGCGACTGGTGCTGCTGGATGAGCCGACGCAGGGCATTGATGTGGGCGCACGCCAAGAGATCTATGACCACCTGCTGGCCCTCTGCGCCGCTGGCGGTGCGGTGATCTGCGCCACATCGGAATTCGAACAACTGGAAATTATCGCGCACCGGGTTCTTGTCTTTGACAGGGGCCGGATCAAGGCGGAACTCAAAGGGGCTGACGTGACCAAAGCAGCAATTGCCAAGGCCTGTTATGAAGTGGCGGAAGAACATGCATAAAAGCGATCTCAGCTATCAATTGGAACGGTTCGGTCTGGTCATCGTGTGGCTGGCCTTTATTGCGCTGTTTGGCGCGCTGCGGCCCGATACCTTTCTGACCTGGTCGAATTTCTCGACCATTTTCGGCTCTGAAGCGGTTCTCGTGATCGTGACGCTTGGGCTGATGATCCCGCTGACGGCCGGCGATTTCGACCTGTCCATCGCGCAGATCGTGACGTTGGTGTCGATGACGATTGCCATTCTGGATGCGCGGATGGATTTGCCGCTGGTCTTGGTGTTGCCGCTGGGATTGGCGTTGGGGGCCTTGATTGGTCTGATCAACGGGGCGATCACGCTGTATTTCCGGGTTCACTCGCTGATCGTGACGCTCGGTGTCGGCACATTCCTGCACGGCATCACCTTGTGGATCGGCAATTCGCAAACCATTTCCGGTGTCTCTCCGATCCTGATGGAATGGGTGATCATCCAGCGTGTGTTGGGGGTGCCGATCGCCTTCTACTATGCCATCGGGCTGGCAATCCTGATTTGGTACATGCTCAGCTATACCGCCTTTGGTCAGCAACTGCTGTTCACCGGCCGGGGCCGCGAGGTCGGGAGATTGACCGGGGTCGCTGTGGACCGGGTCCGGCTCGTGGCTTTTGTGCTGTCGGGGATTTTGGGGGCTTTTGCTGGCATTCTGTACACCGGCACGACCGGATCGGCGAACCCCAGTTCGGGCACGTTCCTGTTGCTGCCGGCCTTTGCCGCCGCATTTCTGGGCTCGACCTGCATCCGCCCCGGTCGATTCAATCCTTGGGGGTCGGTCATTGCGGTCTATTTCCTCGTGACAGGAATCAACGGGCTGTCGGTTCTGGGGTTCCGCACCTTCGTGCAAGATCTGTTCTATGGTGGGGCGCTGGTGTTGGCGGTGATGATTTCGCAACTGGTCTCGGGCCGCAAGGATCGCGGGCTTTGAGCGGCGTGGCACACCCGCGCCGGAGCAACGCACCGCATGTGAACGCCGATCGTCTCTGGTCACGTCATATGGAGTTGGCCCGGGTCGGTGTGGTCGAGGAGGTCGGCAACTGTCGGTTGGCCTTGTCGGACGAAGATGGCACCGTGCGGGACATGTTCGCCGGGTGGTGCCGGGAGGCCGGGCTGACCCTGCGCTCGGATCGGGCGGGCAACATGTTCGCTCTGCGGGCGGGGCGCGACCCAAGCCGTGCGGTGGTCGCCGCAGGCAGTCATCTGGACACCCAGCCCCATGGCGGTCGGTTCGACGGTATTTCTGGCGTGCTCGCCGCGCTTGAGGCCATCGAGGCATTGAACGATGCTGGGATCGAGACCGAGGCGCCGCTGGCCGTGATAAACTGGACCAATGAGGAGGGGGTGCGCTTTGCCCCCGGCCTGCTGGGCTCGGCCTGGTTCGCAGGGCGGATCGCCGACGAGACGCTGGATAACATAGTGTCGGCTGATGGGTCGCGCTTTGCCGACGAGGTTGCGCGCATCGGGTGGCGCGGCGACATGCTGCCGGAAGATCTGACGCTCGATTCCTTTTTCGAGCTGCATATCGAACAGGGGCCGGTTCTCGAAAGTGCCGGCGCGCAGGTCGGGGTGGTCACATCGGTGCAGGGTCTGCGTTGGCTGGATGTGGCAATCACCGGACGCGATTCCCATGCCGGCACAACACCGCTGGATCTGCGCAAGGACGCATTGCTGGCTGCGGGGGCGATTCTGGTGGCGCTGCGCCGGACCGGGCTTGCCGCGGGGCACGATGCGCGGGTCAGCGTCGGGCGTCTGGCCACAGCGACGGACGGCCCCAGCACCATCGTTGGCCATGCCGATCTGGTCATCGACATCCGCCATCCCGATGCGGACGTGCTGGACCGGCTGGCGCGGGATTGCGCCGAATCCTGTCGCACCGCCGCCGCCGAATTTGACTGCGAGGCCGAGGTGTCCGAGCGGCTTGCCATCCCGCCACGGCTTTTTGATCGCGACTGCGTCGCCCTGGTTGAGACCGCGGCCCGGGAGCTGGACCTGAATTATCTCAGGTTGCCCAGTGGCGCCCTGCACGATGCTGCCAATATCGCGGCACTGACGCCGACGGCGATGGTCTTCGTGCCGTGCCGGGACGGGATCAGCCACAACGTGCAGGAATACGCGGCACCCGAGGATCTGGCCGCAGGCGCGGACGTGCTGCTGCACGCCATGCTGGGACGGGCCGAGATCGTCAGCCGGTCGGACGGGCAGGGCTAACAGGCCGGGGCAGGCAGCGCCCGCCCTCCCAGATACGCCTCGCCCGACCTTGTCGATACCTGCGCGCATTGGCGAAAATTTCGTTCTGCCCAGGTGTTTGATCCCACGGTTTGATGGTGCGATCCTTTCTCAGGAATGGAAGGAAGCATCCGTCTTGATCAAGCGGTTTTCGGGGTCCACTTGCGATCAGCTTTTACTAGCGCATTTGCCATTTCGATGAGCTTGCGCATTACGGCAACGAGGGCGACCTTGGCGGGCTTCCCGGCGATACGCATGTTGTCATATTTGGCCTTGAGGTCGGGATTGTGGCGCACGGCGACCAGCGCGGGCATGTATAAGGCATCGCGCAGAGGTTTGCGCCCACCCCCGATGAACGCCTTGCCCTGCCACTGACCGGACTGGCGAGTGATGGGCGCGAGGCCGGCGAGACTGGCCACCTGTTTGCGCTCGAGTGTGCCAATCTCCGGCAGTAGGATCAGCATGGCGGCCGCCGTGACGGCACCGATCCCCGGCA
>JASJGL010000155.1:0-13309 GCA_033791545.1 Pseudodonghicola sp.
GGTCGGCCCGGCGCGCGCGCCGCTGGGCTATGTCACGCTGAGTTTCGGCTGGTCGCTCGCCGCCGCCGGGATGGAGGCGCGACTGGACGAGATCTATATCCGCCCCGCCGTGCGCCGCCGTGGCATCGCCACCGAGGTGCTCGCCACCCTGCCCCGCGCCTTGGGCGAGGCGGGGGTGCAAGCGCTGTCTTTGCGGCTCAACGAAAACTCCCCCACCGCCGCCTTGTTTGAGCGGGCGCGGTTTCAGGACAGCGACGTGCGGGTCATGATCAAAACGCTCTGAACCGGGCTCACGGGTCGCATCCATGGGCCAACACCGCCCGGCCCGGCTCGGGCTGTTTGTCTCCTGCCGCCCTCAAGCTGAGGGGGTGCCGCCTTCGCCAATGTCCCAGAACACCCCGGCCATAACGCGAAGCGCATCGCGGCTCAGCGATTTCAGAACATGTTCGTTCGGCGCGTGTTGTGAGCAGCCGCGATAGGAATGCGGGATCCAGACGGTCGGAACCCCGAGGATGTCGGCAAAGCTGTCATTGGGCAGCGATCCGGCCAGATTGGGCAGCACATGCGGGGGGCGGCCAACCGTCTGTTCGATCGAGTTGGTCACGAATCCCACCCAAGGGTGCTTGGGGTCAAGCCGCGTCGCGCGAAAGAACCCCCGCTCATGCGGGCGGATCGTGATCGCTTGGAACCCGTGGCGGTCCAGATGGCGGCGCAAGGCCGGAAGAATATCCTCCGGCTCTGTGCCCACGACATAGCGCAGCTGGCAAGTGGCCCGCGCCGAGGCCGAAATCGCGTTGACCGGAGCCTCGGGCACGCCGCTGGTCATCGCCAACACGGCAAAGCTGTTCCAGCCAAACACCCGTTCCGCCGGCGTCAGACTTTCCTCACCCCAATCGAGATCCACCTCGGGGCCTTCGCCGCCCGAAACCGGCAACCCGTCAAGCGCGGCGCGCACAGTATCGGTCAGGCTGTCGGGGCGCCATTCGGCGATCTGGATCTGCCCCCGCCTGTCCGTGATCGTCGCCAGCGCATGCGCCATGAGGATCGCCGGATCCGCCAGCAAGCCGCCCCAGTTGCCGGAATGATGCGCCCCCTCGCGCAGCGTCAACTCCAGATCAAAGGTCACGCCACCGCGCGAGCCCATGAAAACGGTCGGCACCTCCGGTTGCAGCCTTGGCCCGTCCGAGGCGATCAGGACATCAGCCGTCAATTGCGCCTTATGGCTTTCAAACACCTCTGCCAAACCGCTTGATCCGACCTCTTCGCTCATTTCCAGCACGATGCGCGTGTTGAACCCAAGCTTGCCGCGCACCGCCAAAACCGCCTCTAGGGCTGCGATGTTGATCAGGTGCTGCCCCTTGTTGTCGGCGGTGCCGCGCCCGTACAGGCGATCGCCCTCTTCCACCAGCTCATAGGGGGACAGCCCCGCGCGCCACATGCCCTCTTGCGCGCGGATCGCATCGCCGTGGCCATAGGTCAGGACCGTGGGCAGGTCATCACCCTCGCGCCGCTCGCCAATCAACAGCGGGCCGCCGCGCGGATCAGGATTCTGGAGGATTTCCGTCTCGAACCCCAGTTTTTGCAAGCGCGGCTGCATCGCCTCGATCAGATAGCGCAGCAATTCAGGGGCGGCGTCGGGGTTCTGGCTTTCCGTCGGATATGCAACCAGATCAGCAAGCTCGCGTTGAAAAGTCCCGCTTTCAAAATAGGCGGTGGCTGCGGTGATGGCGGCGTCTCGGGTCATGGGTCAGTCCTTTTTCT
Source organism: Pseudodonghicola sp. (assembly GCA_033791545.1). Taxonomy (GTDB): domain Bacteria; phylum Pseudomonadota; class Alphaproteobacteria; order Rhodobacterales; family Rhodobacteraceae; genus Antarcticimicrobium. The sequence goes on from JASJGL010000155.1 coordinate 1,762, forward strand.
CAACAACCGCGTCACCCCAAGGCGACATGATTTCGGTACAGCCGGTATTGATGCCACGATCCCGCATCACGCCGGCGGGACAGGCAAAGGCATAGGGAAAGACGGTCCGCCGCGTGGTGACGACCTCATGATCGCGGCGCAACCGGTCCAACACCTCGGGGCTATGGGTTTCGTCCGCCACCAGTTTTGGCCCACCCGAGACGTCAATGCGCGGATGATGAAAGGCCGCTTCGACATCCATACCGAAATCGGTGACAAAGGAGGCCATCTGCGTCATCGCCGAAACGATCTTGCGCCCGCCCGAGGCGCCAAAGGCAAAGCGACGCGCGCCAGTCTCGCCGATCACCGGGCAGACGTTCATCAGGCAGCGTTTGTCGGCGGCCAGAGAATTGGCCCGTCCTTGTACCGGGTCAAACCACATGATGCCGTTGTTCATCAGGAACCCCGTAGAGGGCGACACGACGCGGCTGCCAAAGATCGACAGCAGGGTCTGTGTCTGCGCCACCATGTTGCCCTCCCGGTCCACGACCGAGAAATGCGTGGTGCAGCCGGGGGCCGCCGGGCTTTCGCCGCTGTCGCCCATCCCTTCCAGCCGCGCGGCATAGGCCGCTTCAAGCCCGTCCGCATAGGCGGCAAAGGCCTCCGGCTTCTGGCGCATGTCACGCTGTTCCATTTCCCCCATGGCATGGGCAAAGGTCGGCCCGGCCGTCAGCCCGCCGACCACATGAAAACGGGCATCGCGGTAAGACAGGCTGAGCGGGGCCTGCATCTCGGCGCGATAGGCGCGCAGATCGTCCCGGCTGAGATAGCCGCCCTTGTCCTGCACATCGCGGGCAATCGCAGCGCCAAGATCACCCTCATACAGGGCGCGCGCGCCCTCGCGCGCAAGGGTGTCGAGACTGTCGGCCATACGGCTTTGATCCAGCCGCTTTTCGGCCAGCGCCGTCCAACCCGAAATCGTCGGCCATTGGCCATCTTCAAGAAACAGTGCAGCCGCATCGGCATCTTCGGACAGTGCGCGGGTGGCCGAGGCGATGATCAGCGCAGCATACCAATCGACCAACATCCCTTCGCGGGCATGGGCGACTGCGGGGGCCAGAAGATCGGCCCAAGGCATTCGGCCAAACCGCTCATGCACCTGCCCCAGACCGTCGACGACACCGGGCACGGCAATCGCCTTGGCCCCTTGCACGTTGACGTTGCCGACCACCTGCTCCCAAGGGAACAGGTCGCCCGCGACACCGACGCCCGAAAGCGGAAAATCCTCGATCTTCAGCCCGGCGGGGGACTTCATGCCATAGTTCACCGCGATGGCTTCGCCCTTGTCCGCACGCCAAAGCATCATCGCCCCGCCCCCGGCCGGGCCGCTCATCCAGGGCTCCAGCACACCGATGGCAAAAGATGTGGCGACAGCAGCATCCACCGCATCTCCCCCCGCCCGCAGGACTTCGGCGCCAGCCTCGGCCGCCAGCCGATGCTGCGCCGCGACCACGCCGCCCTTGGTTTCGATCACGACCTTGTGGGTCTGCATCGTGCGGGACAAAGACGAAGACATGGGCAGTTCCTTTAGCTTCAGACAGTAAAATCAGGGCGATACATCGTGCTGTCAGGATCGTGCAGATGACATTCCACATGCCCGCCCGCACGCGGCACCGGGCGCGGGGCTTTGGTCTTGCACAGGGTCTCGGCAAAGGGGCAACGCGGGTGAAAGTGACAGCCGGAGGGCGGCGAAATCGGGTTGGGATAGGCCGAGCCAAGCTGCGTATCGGGCACGCCAAGCGACGGGTCCGGGGTCAGCACCGAATTCAACAGCGCCCGCGTATAGGGATGGCGCGGGGCGTCAAACAAATCCCCCACATCCGCCTCTTCCACGATGCGGCCCAGGTACATCACCGCCACGCGGGTCGCCAGATGCTCCACTACCGCCAGATCATGACTGATGAACAGATAGGTCAGGCCGAATTCGGCGCGCAATTCGTTCAACAGATTCAGGATCTGGCTTTGAACCGAAACATCGAGCGCCGAGGTGGGTTCGTCGCAAATGACGATCTCGGGGTGCATGATCAGGGCGCGGGCGATGGCAACGCGTTGCCGCTGCCCCCCCGACATCTGGCTTGGATAGGTGTTCAGCACCCGCGCCGGTAGACCGACCAGTTCCAGGGTCTCGCGCACGGATTTGGCACGGCTCTTGGCATCGCCGACCCCATGCACCCGCAGCGGCAAGGACACGATGTCGGCGATGGTCTTGCGCGGGTTGAGCGAGGAATAGGGATCTTGAAAAATCGGCTGGATGCGCCGCGCCAGCGCAAGCCGGTCCTGACCGCCAATCGCCTCGCCATCGACCAGCACCTGCCCAGAGGTGGGCTCTTCCAATCCCAGCAGGATCTTGGCCAGCGTGGACTTGCCACAGCCGGATTCCCCGACAAGGCCCAACACCTCTCCCCGGTTCAGGCTCAACGAGACATCATCGACAGCATTGAGCGGCTTTGGCTTGCCGAACATCCCCTGTTTGACGCGATAGGTCTTGGCGACGTTCTTCAACTCAAGGACGGGGGCGCTCATGCGGGCTCTCCTTCGACGCTGCGGGCACCATCGGCGTAAACACAAAGGAACCGATGCGATTGCTCCCCGCGCACGGGAATTTCACCGCCGCAGGCCTCGGAGGCATGCGGGCAGCGGGTGCGAAAGGCACAGCCCTGCACCGCCCCGATCAGCGACGGCACGATTCCCGGGATCGTGCCCAGTTCGCCGCCGCGTTCGGTCATGCCCGGCTGCGGGATGCAGCGCAGCAACCCGCGGGTATAGGGGTGCATGGGCTTGCCAAAGACCTCGGCCGCGGGGCCGGTTTCCACCAGTTCGCCCGCATACATCACCCCGACCTTGTCCGCGACCCGCGCCACGACCCCCAGATCATGGGTGATGAGAATCATCGCCACGTCCATTTCCTTGGTCAGATCGACCAGCAGCCGCAGGATCTGCGCCTGAATCGTCACGTCCAGCGCGGTGGTCGGTTCATCCGCGATGATCAACTCCGGTTCGCACATCAAGGCCATGGCGATCACGACACGCTGGCGCAGACCGCCCGAGAGTTGATGCGGATACTGGCCAAGGCGGCTTGCGGCGGCCGAGATCCCGACCTTTTCCAACAGCTCAACAGCGCGGGCCCGGGCTTTGTCGCGACTGACGCTGCGGTGCAGGCGCAGAGCTTCGATCAACTGATCGCCAATCGTATAGGCCGGGTTGAGCGAGGTCATCGGCTCTTGAAAGATCATCGCTATTCGATCGCCACGCAGGGCGCGCATCTCGCGGTTCGAGGCGCGCGTCAGTTCGATGCCGTCAAAATCCATCAAGTCCGCACTGCGCTGGATGTTCTTGTCCAACAGCCCCATCACCGCCAGCGAGGTAAGCGATTTGCCGGACCCGGATTCCCCCACGATGCACAGCGTTTCGCCGCGATACAGGTCAAAGTCGATCCCGCGCACCGCATGTAGCGTGCCGCGCGCCAAGGGAATGTCCAACGTCAGCCCGCGCACGCTGAGCAGCGGTTTGGTCATGTCTTTGCTCATGGCCTCAACTCCGGTTCTCGGGGGCGGTCACATCGCGCAACCCGTCCCCCATCAGATTGATGGCAAGGACCAGCATGAACAGCACGACACCGGGGATCAGCACCAGCCAAGGTTCGAACAGCATCATGTTCTTGCCCTCGCTGATCATCAGCCCCCAGCTTGGCGTCGGCGGCTGCACCCCCAGACCAAGGAAGGACAGCGCCGCCTCCAGCAGGATCGCATGGGCCATTTCCAGCGTGACGATGACAATCAGGTTGTTGACGATATTCGGCATGATTTCCGACAGGATCACCCGCGAGGTCGAGGCCCCGATGGCCTGAGCCGCGGCGACATATTCCCGTCGACGCACCTGCAGTGTCGAGGCGCGCATGACCACGGCGAACCGATCCCACAACAGCAACCCAAGAACCCCGATCACCACCTGAAGCGAGCCGCCCAGAATCGCGACGACCGCCAGCGCGACCAACACGACAGGCATCGCCAGCCGCACGTTGATCAGAAAGGTCACGACCGCATCCACCTTGCCGCCGAAATACCCGGCCGCGACCCCCATCGCGGTGCCGATCACCCCCGAGATCGCCGCCGCCACTGCACCGATCAACAGCGAAACACGCGCGCCATAGATCAAACGCGACAGGTAATCCCGGCCCAGATGGTCGGTGCCCAGCGGATGATCCCAGGTGCCGCCCAGAAAGACCGGCGAAACCATACGGTTGGACAGGCTTTGCGCATAGGGATCATGCGGCGCCAGCAGCGGCGCGAAAATCGCGACAAACAGCAGGATCAGCACCACGGCAAGGCCAAAGAGCAACCCGGTGTGGCCGGTCACCCGCTTGCGCAGGATCTGGCGCGGCGTCGGGCCGGTGATCTCTTCCATCAGGGGGGCTGTTGTTTTCTTTACTGACACGTCACGAACTCCTCATTCGGGGGTCAAGCCATGCGTTCAGCACGTCCGCGAGGAAGGTGAAAACGATGTAGAACATCGAGAAAATCAGGATCAACGCCTGCACTGTTGGCAGGTCGTTGCGCGCAATGCTTTCCCAAGCGAGATAGCCCGCGCCATGCAGAGCAAAGACCGATTCCACCACGATGGAGCCGCCCAGCATGAAGCCCATTTGCACGGCGGCAAGGCTGACCACCGGAATGATCGCATTGCGCAGCGCGTGTTTGAACAGCACCCGCCCCTCGCCTGCGCCCTTGGCGCGGGCGGTGCGGATATAGTCGGAGTTCAACACTTCGAGCATGCCCGCACGGGTCAGCCGCATGATCGCGGGCATGGCATAATAGCCCAGCACGACGGTCGGCATGATGAAGTGTCGCCAGCTCGACGCCCCCGAGGGCGGCAGCCACCCCAGCTTGATCCCGAACACCACGATCAAAATGAGGCCGAACCAGAAGCTGGGCATCGCCTGCCCGGCGACCGAGAGAAACAGCGCGAAACGATCGACGATGGAATTGGGCCGGATCGCCGCCACCACGCCCAGTGGCACAGCTGTCAGCAAAGCAAAGGAAATTCCGCAGGCGCCCAGAATCATCGTCACCGACAGCCGCTCGGCAATCAGGCTCGCGACCGGGAGTTTGAAATAGTAGCTTTCGCCAAAATCGCCGCGCACCGCCCGCATCAGCCATTCACTGTATTGCACCAGCATCGGCCGATCGAAACCATACAGGACACGAACTGCCTCGATATCCTCGCCGCTGGCGGTTTCACCGGCCAGTGCCGCCGCCGGATCGCCAGACAGAAACAGCAATGAAAAGCTGATGAAACTGACCGTCAGCGCCACGAGGATCGCGAGGCCCAGCCTTTTTAATATGAATGGCAGCATCTGCTGCGGTCTCCTTGTCGGCTTGGCTATTGCGGCAAATCGGAAACAGAAAAGCCCGGAGACTCACAGGTCGTCTCCGGGCTTTCCCAAGGGTTTAGTTCCAGGTCATGTCCGTGAAGCGCAACACCTCGTCCGGGGTCGGGGTGTAGTTCACTTCCTTGGTCATGACATAGTTGGTGTTGTAGCTAAACATCGGCGCCCAAAAGGCCATGTCCGCGATCCGGCGCAACGCTTTGCCATAGTATTCGATCCGCGTGTCGGGATCCGTCGCGCTGTCGGCCACGTTGAGCGCTTCCAGCACCTGATCGTCACGGGTGCTGTCAAGGCTGCCATGTTTGAAGAACTGGCTGACCATCGCAGAGGCATCGTTGATCGAATAGCTGCCCCAGGTCTGGAACGACAACGGCGCCTCGCCCTTCATGTTCAACTCGCGCAGGGCCGAGTATTGCAGCATCTTGAAGTCTGTCTTGATGCCAACGGCATTGAGATAGCTCGAGATCGCCTCGGCATAGTCGCGATTGCGATAGGCGTAGAAATCGGTGGTGAACCCATCCGGATAGCCTGCCTCGGCCAGCAACGCCTTGGCCTTTTCCGGGTCATAGGGGTATTCTTTCACGTCCTGCGCGCAGCCGAATTGGCTGGGGAAGCAGGCGGTCCAGACGACCTTGGATTTGCCCTTGAGCAGATTGTCGACAAGCGCCTGACGGTCGATGGCATAGTTCACCGCCTGCCGCACCTTGAGATCCTTGTAGGGGTTGGGATCCATCGACGACCGGCCCGCCGCGTCCATCGCAAGGTAACCCACGCGCATGGTGGATTCGTTCGACACGGTAAACCGGTCACCCATGCTGGCCAGTTTTTCCGCCTGGTCGGACGGCACCTGCCAGATCAGGTCGATCGAGCCGGAAAACAGCTCGGCCAACTGGGTGTTGACGTCAGGGATGGTGCGAATGTCGATTGTGCCGATTGTCGGCTGGCCTTTGGGGCTGTCGTGGTAATTCTCGTTCTTTTTCAGCACGAAATGCTGGCCGGGGACGACTTCGGTAACCATGTAGGGACCCGTGCCGACGGGCTTGAGGCCCATGCCCGACGGGCCCACTTCGGCATAGTATTCCGCCGGATACATCGACACCGGACCGGAAAGAAATTCGATCGCCGCCGGAAACACCTTCTTGGTGTAGATGCGCACGGTATAGTCGTCGACCTTTTCGGCCCGGTCCATCCAGTTCACGTTGCGCTGGGTCTTGACGCCGTTTTCTTCCTTGGCGACGAAATTGACCGTGGCGACCACGTCATCGGCATTGAAGGCCGCACCATTGTGGAAGGTCACGCCCTCGCGCAGCTTCAGTTCCAGCGTCTTGTCGTCGATCCACTTCCAGCTTGTCGCAAGGTTGCCCTTGTATTCATTGGTATTCGGATCGCGATAGATCAGACCATCCCAGACAGCCCGCTGCAGCACCACGCCCTCGCGCGACGAGTTGAAGTAGCTGTCGACGTTCTCCAGCTCTTTTGTGTAGGCGACCTTCAAGGTGTCGTTCGCCTTGTCAGCCAGCGCCGCGCCGCTGGCAGCCAGCGATAGGGCCAGCGTCAGCGCGGTGGATTTCAGAAAGGTGGTTTTCATCAGATGTTCTCCCTGCCGAAGGCACGCTACGGCGTCTGCGAGTTTCCCGTTTACGCGCACAAACATATTATATAATGATACGCTAAATTGCAGTATGATTAAAGAAACCCCGTACGCCGCCGGAAATCAAGACCAAATCTCAAACACCGCTCCCATTCATTTGATCGCAAAGAATACGATGACCAAAACCAAGCAGAATACGCTTTTCGTAAGCACTTTGGCCAAGGGTCTGCGCCTGTTGCGCGCCTTTGACGAGACCCACACCGAACTCTCCCTGACCAAACTGGCCGAGATGACCGGACTCGAAAAAAGCGCGGTGCAACGCCTTGCCAACACGTTGCATCTCGAAGGGATGCTGGACAAGGATGCCGAGACCCGGCGCTATCGCCCCTCACATGCGTGGTTGCGGCTGGCCTATGCTTATTACTGGTCCGATGCGCTGGTGGCCCGCGCCATGCCCAAGCTGATCGACCTGTCGCGACACCTTGGCGAGACGGTGAACCTTGCCGAACTCTCGGGGCAAGAGATCATCTATGCCGCCCGCCTGCCCTGCAAACGCACGACCTTTGCTGCCTCGGTGCCGGGACGTACGGTGCCCGCGCTCAGCACCTCGGCCGGCCAATGCATTCTAGCGACCTTCCCCGAGGAGGAGCGCGCCGCAGCGATCCGCGACTGGCTTGTGCATGCCCAGACACCGCGCACCACGATCGACCGCGCCGAAATTTCCCGCCAGATCGGGATCGTCGCCGAGACCGGCCACGCCATCACCCACGGCCAGATGATCCTGAGCGAACTCGGAATCGCCTGTGCCATTCGTGGCCCCGATGGCCGGGCCTGGTCCGCCGTGCATTGCTCGGTGTCAGAGCATTCCTGGGACATCGCCCGTATCCATGAGGAAATCCTGCCTTGGCTTCAGGATACCGCGAACGCGATACAACCGCTGCTGCGCCCCTAAAGGCGCGGTGCATCGGGCGACGGTCAGCCCCAAGGGGCACTGGAAAGCCCCCCCTCTTCACCTTCTGCGACGACCCTTGCCCGGTGCCAAAGGTTCGATGCCTCCAAGCCCGATACGGAAATTCCTATTGCAGCGCGGATCTATCGAATTTATTGTTATATTATATCGTAACATAGTAGAGCATCTCCATGACCGCCCCCCTCTCCGATACCCGCCTTCCCGTAACCGTCCTCTCTGGATTTCTGGGCGCGGGGAAGACCACGCTTTTGAACCATGTCCTGAACAACCGCGAAGGGCGCAGGGTGGCGGTGATCGTCAATGACATGTCCGAGGTGAATATCGACAGCGACCTGATCCGCGAGGGCGCGGAACTGTCGCGCTCCGAGGAGAAATTGGTCGAAATGTCAAACGGCTGCATCTGTTGCACCCTGCGCGACGATCTTCTGAACGAGGTGCGCCGCTTGGCCGATGAAGGGCGCTTTGACTATCTTTTGATCGAATCCACCGGCATCGCCGAGCCCCTGCCCGTCGCCGCGACCTTTGATTATCGCGATGAAGCGGGGATCAGCCTCAGCGATGTCGCGCGGTTGGACACGATGGTCACGGTGGTCGACGCGGTGAACCTGCTGCGCGATTTCGCAAGCCATGATTTTTTGGCGGATCGGGGCGAAACCGCGGGCGCTGGCGATGAACGCAGCCTTGTTGACCTGCTGACCGAACAGATGGAATTTGCCGATGTGGTCGTGCTGAACAAGGTGCGCGATGCCACCGCGGCCCAACTGGACGCCGCCCGCAAGATCATCCGCGCGCTGAACCCCGATGCCCGCGTGATCGAAACCAGCCACTCGCGCGTGGCCCCGGACGCGATCTTTGATACCGGCCTGTTTGATTTCGACACGGCCCATACCCATCCGATGTGGGCAAAAGAGCTTTACGGCTTTGCCAACCACACCCCCGAGACCGAGGAATACGGGATTTCCTCGTTCGTCTACTCTGCCCGCGAACCCTTTGATCCCGCAAAGATTCACGCCGTATTAACCGGCCCCCTGCCCGGCGTCATCCGCGCCAAGGGGCATTTCTGGATCGCCACGCGCCCCGATTGGGTGGCTGAATTCTCATTGGCCGGCGCCATATCTTCGGTCACGCCCTTGGGGCGCTGGTGGGCGAGCGTGCCGCCGGATCGTTTACCGCAACACCCCGAAGCACAGGCCGAAATCGCCCGTCGTTGGGCCGAACCTTGGGGCGACCGGCGCCAAGAGATCGTCTTCATCGGCGCCGACCTTGACCGAGAGGCAATCTGCGCGGCGCTGAATGCGGCACAGGTCACCTCGGCGGATTTCACGCCCGAGGTCTGGGACAAACTGCCCGATCCCTTCCCGGTCTGGGGCCGGACCGCGGCATAGGCGGACCTTGGTGTGAGCCGCCGAAACCTGAACACCTCACTGCGCAGGCGGTCATGTTCCAACCCGATGGCCGCGTTTGATGCCTTGCCATCGGACCTGCGCCGCTGGCTGGCCTGCGCCCATCTCCCGTGGAGCGCGCGCTCGGCCTTTCGGATCTGGCAACGCGCGCTACGCTCGACAAAGGGGGATCGCGATCTCGCCCTTGCGGCCCTGCGCGCGGCCGAGGATCGGACCTTGGCCCGCGACAGTCGGCGGATCTGGGGCGGCGACTATCCTGCCCCTGCCACGCCCCCGGACTGAACGCACAAGGGACAAGGGACAAGGGACAAGGGACAAGCTATTGAGTTGGCAATTAAAAAGGATGAAACACCCCGCCCTCACACCAAAGCTTCGGCCGCCTTGCGCGATGTTTTGCGCGTCACCGCCAACCTGCGCAGAAAGGCTGCAATGAAGATCGCCGTCAGGATCAACACGATCGTCGCGGCCGGCGCACTGTCGATGAAAAAGCTCGCATAGGTGCCTGTCAGCATCGCGCCAAGACAGACCATGACCGAAACGACAAGCATTTTGCCAAAACTGCGGGCCGTGAGGAACGCAATCGCCCCCGGCGCGACCAGAAGCGCCACGGCAAGAATAAGACCGACGGACGACAAGGTCGAAACGATGGTCAGCGAAAGCACACTCAGCAGCCCATAGTGCAGCAGTTTCGTCGGCAAGCCCGAGGCCTGCGCCTGTGCCGGATCAAACGCGTGCAGCAACAGATCTTTCCACTTCAAGACAAGAAGCGCGGTTACCACAAACCCGATCCCCCCCGAGGTCCACAGGTCCGCAGTGCCGACACCAAGCATGTTGCCGAACAGAATATGGTCGAGATGCTCATTGGTATGGATCGAGGTATACATGATGATCCCGACCCCGAACATGCCAGAGAACACCACGCCCATGACCGTGTCCTGCTTGACCCGGCTGTTGTGGGACAGAAAGCCGGTCGCCAGCGCACACAGCATGCCTGCGCCAAAGGCCCCGACGATCAGCGGCAACCCAAGGATCCACGCCAACACAATGCCCGGCAAGGTCGCGTGGCTGACCGCATCCCCCATCAGCGCCCAGCCCTTGAGCACCAGAAAACACGACAGCAGCGCCGTCGGCGGCGCGACCAGAAGGCAGATCCAAAAGGCGTTCTGCATGAAGGGAAACTGGAACGGTTGCAGCAGGGTGTCGATCATGGGCGGACCTCTTTGGCGTTGGATTGGCGCGCAGGATCGCGTTCAAGCGCCTGCGCCGCCTTGCGCCGTGCAGCCAGCATCCCGTGCTTTGGTGCAAAGACAAAGGCGAGAAGAAAGATCAGCGTCTGCAAAGCGACGATGATTCCGCCCGTCGCCCCATCAAGAAAGAAGCTCGCATAGGCGCCAAGAAAGCTGGTGAGCGTGCCGATCACGACGGAAATGACGATCAATTTCGGGAACCGGTCGCATAGCAGATAGGCCGTGGCCCCCGGTGTGACGACCAATGCAATGACCAGAAACGCGCCGACCGTGATCATCGCCGCGACGATGGCAGCCGACAACAGGACAAAGAACACAGCCTTTAGCACATCGGGGCGCAGCCCGATGGTGCGGGCATGGTTCTCGTCGAAAAAGACCACCATCAGATCGCGCCATTTGGCCAACAGAACGGCAAGGCAGACAAAGCCGATGATCGCCAGTTGCACCGTATCGCCGGGCGTAATGGCAAGGATGTTGCCCATGATGATCGTCTGGATCGAGACGGACATCGGCGACAGCGAGACCATGAACAGGCCCAGCCCGAAGAACGAGGTGAAAATGATCCCGATGATGACATCGATCTTGAGCCCCGAGCGCCCCGACAGGAACAGCATCGCGCCCGCCGCCAAGCCACCGGCAAAAAACGCCCCAAGCGCGAAAGGCAACCCAAGCATATAGGCCCCCGCGACGCCGGGCACCACCGAATGGCTCAGCGCGTCGCCGATCAGCGACCAGCCTTTGAGCATCAGGTACGAGCTCAGGAATGCACAGACAACCCCGACCAGAGCGCTGCACCAGATGGCGTTGACCATATAACCATAGCCGAAGGGCTCAAGCAGAGTGTCAATCACGTCTGGCTGGCTCCCCGGGATTCCCATCCTGCGAGTCAGTCGGTGTACCCGGCTGTAATGT
>JASJGL010000156.1:0-11258 GCA_033791545.1 Pseudodonghicola sp.
TGGGAAACATTGGGCGACAGTTTCGCGATCAACTCCACCGCATCACTCATGACACCGCCAATCGCGCCGTTGCTGTCATCGGTGCGCTCGTGGATCGAGGGGGCCAGTTGCAGGAACGACCAGAGCAGGTCGAAGGCCTCATCCGCGTCATGGGGGGCGATGGCGTTTTCGATCATTGCCAGGAGCCCCTCCAGATCCTTGACCAGCGCCCTTTGCTTGCGCCAGTCAACGAAGCTGGTCGCGCGGCGCAGCGAGGCGAAGCGTTTGCGGAGATCGGCGGCCACGTCCCTGGGGCCCTGGGCGGCGCTGAGCGCCATCCTCGCGCGACGCTGAAGCGCGGCGCTCCCCTGGACCAGGTCCATGACCAGAGCGGCGAGCGTCTCCGCACCGAGCTTTTCAAGGTTGGCCTGGTTCAGGGTCTTCTTGGACATGGTAAGGTGCCGGGAGTCATTGCGGTGGGGTCCGCGGACAATGTCGCACGGGACCTGCTGCGGCAAGCCCCGATGGCCCATTCCATGGATCGGCCCGAGAGAACTGAACGGCCCTGAGCCGACGTCCGTCGGCAGTCAGAAAGCTGAGTCGCAGCTTTCGCATTGCAGCCATTCGCGCATTTTGCAGCATTCCGGCGGCTTGATTGTCGGTCATGGGACAAAACACATCTCATGACCGTTATCGTATCGCCGCGGTATGAAGAGGATCTTGTCGTGCGGCCTCACCTTGCAACTTGTGCTAACAGCCTGCACACCGACAACCTATCAGAGAACAGAAGGTCATTTCGATGGGCAGCTTGGCAAACAGAACGGTCGGCCTTCTGCTTTGCGCGATCACAGCGCTTGTTATTTGCAGGGAATGGAGTGTCGCAGAGTGGACGCAACCTGCCAAACCGTTTCTGGTTCTTGTCGTCGTTGCGATCCTTCTTTTTCAGGTGCGATGGTCCCGCAAGGCGTTTGTCGCCGTGGCCATGCTCATCAGTATCTCTCTGGTCGCCACGAACACTGATTGGCGCGGGATTATTACACGTGGGCTCGAAACCGCTGCGTTCATCGGCGCCTTTTTCACCGCGCTGTCAACGCTTCGTACGGTGGCGCAGACCTCTCCGGCGATCCAGCGAGCCGGAACCTTTCTCGCAGGTCAGCCCCCCGGCAGGCGCTATGCAGCATTGACCGTAGGCGGCCAAGCGTTTGCCTTGCTTTTGAACTACGGGTCGCTTCAGCTGCTTGGTTCGCTGGTGACAGCCAATGCGAACTCCGAACCCAATCTGGAAATCCGCAGGCACCGTATTCGGCGAATGCTTCTGGCAATTCAACGCGCCTTTGTCTCGGCCTTGCCATGGTCGCCGCTGTCCTTTGCTGTTGCGATCACTGTCAGCGTCATTCCGGACACCAGCTGGAGCAAGGCATTGGTTCCAGGCTTGATGACATCGTTCCTGCTTGCGGGGATCGGCTGGTCACTCGACACGATCTTCAAGCCTCGGCTGACAGTTAAGCCGGTCCGCAGTGCGCCGGTAGGAACCTGGGCAACGATGTTCCCGTTGGCGGTATTGTTGGCGGTTCTGCTCGTTGGCGTGGTGACACTGAGCGCGCTGACACAGGTTCGAGTGGTGGGTATCGTCGCTGTCTTAGTGCCTTGTATCGCGGTTGTATGGATGCTTCTTCAGCATTGGAACGAAAATCCAGTTTCTACCACATGCGCACGTATCAAGACCTACGTGCTGCAAGAGCTTCCCAGCTATCGTGGGGAACTGACTTTGCTGATGATGGCGGGTTTCATTGGCACGGCGGGGTCGCAACTGTTTGCGCCAATGATGCAGGCGACCGGGTTCGACCCGTCTTACCTGCCGTCTTGGATCATTCTGGTCTCGTTGGTCTGGATCATCCCGTTGGCTGGACAGATCGGCATGAACCCAATCCTCGCCGTCACGCTGATCGCTCCGCTCATTCCGACAGCCACTGACCTTGGAGTGCAGCCGGTAGCGATCGTTGTCGCGATTACATCGGGGTGGGCGCTGAGCGGCGCGAGTTCGCCCTTCACGGCGACGACCCTTCTGATCGGTTCATTTGGCGGTATAAGCGCAACCCGCGTCGGATTGGTATGGAATGGTGCTTACACGCTGATCTGTGGCGTTGTGTTGTCGATCTGGGTCATTTCGTTTGCCTATCTATTCTGATCATGCCAGCTGCACGATCGAACGCAGAGGACGGAACTCCGGAGACAGAAAGACAGGACAGCCTGATCGTTCCGGGCTCGAAGCCGACTTGCTGCGGTGCGGCACGGCGAGCAGTTGGTCGACACGCCGCCTGTAGATCGCGGCCAGGAGACGACCTCCGCATTCAGTTACGATGCCGCATCGCAGCTTCACCAGACCGGCCATTGGTGTATCACGCAGCATCTCTGACCCTCGAATGACAGCCGTGCGGACAAAACGGGCTTTCGCTGCGGTTGCACCAATGACGGGTTTCGGTCAACGTCTACATGTTTTCTGCACCGGATAGGAACTTAACCAGTTCACCTACGCCCTTCTCAGAGCGTTGCGCCGTTCCGATTATCCCGATCCGCAAGAACGGACGCTTGTGGAGAGAAGGCTGACTGCGGTCACTGATGGAGATCGTCTTGTGGTCGGGGGGTTTTGCCGCCAACCCCGTCATGATCCGCGCGAACACGCCCATATCGCTCCACCGTTTCCAGCGGTTGTAGAGGGTCTTGTGCGGACCATACTCTCGCGGCGCATCGCGCCAGCGCAAACCCTTGCGATTGATGAAGATAATGCCGATTTGGACACGCCGATCATCAACGCGCGGCACGCCATGGTTCTTCGGGAAATAGGGCCTCAGCCGTTCCATCTGAGCCTCACTCAGCCAATATAGATTACTCATCAAGCCCCCTTTGGTTCAGGGACGGTGAATCATCCAAGCCTTGCAGTCTCAAGCAAATCAATAGATCCTGTGCCCCAAATGAGGAAGGGGGGGGCGAGCACGGAGATGTTGGCGTGGCGCATCCCGCGGCAGAGCGTGACTTTGGCGGTTATCGTTTGTCTTGAATTCGGCTGGGCGTGCTATTTGGCCTCGCGCAAGGCAAATGTCGCTCGACTCGGTGGCGGCGGGCGCGTCTGGCTGGCGTTGTTTGGCTAGGGCGCCGCTTGTTTCCTGTCTGTTTTCGTGTGTACCGCATGGAAGGCCCTAGCATGAAAAGACAGGTGCAGATTATCTGTGGCCCCTAATTTTCCGGTGCTTGGATCTTGAAATGGTAAAAAATTTTGTAGACTGAAAGTTTTTTTCGGAAATTCTGTTTGAATTCAGTGTATTAACCTGATGATTTGGTGGAGCCGAGGGGAATCGAACCCCTGACCTCGTCATTGCGAACGACGCGCTCTCCCAACTGAGCTACGGCCCCGATGCGCCGATAAATCGCCGAGAATCGCGGCGAATGCAAGAGGGGGCGTCAGTCTAGCAACGCTAAAACAGGCCCGAATACCTCCAGCAACGCCGAGCGCAACAGCACCTTGTTGGAATGCACCGCTTGGGCGATCGAGGCGAATTGGCTGTTGCTCTGCCCGGTAGAGCGCAACAGCGTTGTCTCGGCCTCTTCCAGCGCGCGGGTCAGGTCGCGTTTGGCGGCAGGCACCGCGTCGGGGGTGATGGCGCGGTAGCTCTGAAACCCTTGGCGACTGCGCGATGCAGTCGGATCGGCATGGCGGGCGACGATCTGATCCAGTGTGTTTTCGACTCCCTCCAGCGCCAGTCTGGCGGGACGATAGGCGGGTATCCCGTTCATTTGGTTGGCAGCCCGCATATAGACCTGCCGGTAGCAATCGAATCGATAGACCGCCTTGAGTCGTTGGCAGCTTTTGAAACCGCTGTTCAGGCTGTGCATCACCGATTTGGTGACCCGGCCGGAGATCCCGCCCACCGATCCTCCACCGCCATCACCGCCGCCAGCGCCACCGCCACCATAGCCGCCGGTCCCACCAGTCCCTCCGTTGCCACCATTTCCGAGGGCTAGGGCCGGACCGGCCAGTGCAAAGGAAAAGATAAAAAACAGAATACGAAATATCATACAGGCCTCCGAAGCAGAGCATACCACGGCGAAGGCCGGTGTCGAGGTCCGAGAGAACCCTGTTTGAGACGCCTGCGGTGCCGAATGGTAGGGGTTCATCAAAATGCTCTGAGCGCGCGCGCTGTGCGGTGCGCTCGACGTTTGGCGCTACCTTGCGTCGCGCGCGGTTGCGGCGCCGGTCCCCAACTCGATGATCTCGGCGGTGATCGCCTCTTGCCGCACCCGGCGCAGCGTCGCCTCGAACTCGCCAAGTTCGCGCGTGATCTGGCTGCTTGCGGCGGACATGGCCTCCATGCGCGCCTCGTTCTCGGCAGCAAAGGCATGCAGTGCTGCCTTGCAGACCTGTGCATGGAGGTAATCCCCGCTTAGACTGTTGATCAGCGCATCGGTGGACAGCTGGGTCAATGGGCGTGTCGCCTCGGGCTGTGGCAGGTCTGACAGGTCGATCGGCAACAGAACCGTCCGGACGATTTGGGATTTCCCCGCCGCCCATCCGGCATGGATCATATCCATGCGCTCAAAACGGCCTTTGTCGACGGCGCGGAAGATCGCCTTGGCAATCCCGTCGGCCAGTTTTGGAATGCCGGGCGTGTGCGAGGACATTGGCGCGGACCAGACCGGAGTGAGCCCGCGCGCCGTTGCGATGGACAGGCCACGGGTGCCGATCAGAAACAGGTTGGTGGTCGATAGGTCGTCGTCGATGCTGTCCAGCACGCGTTCGCTGAAGGCCCCGGCAAAGCCCTGTTCGGCACAGAACACCAGCAGGCCGGTGCGGGTGTTGGCTTGGCCCTCGGTGGGCTCAGTCGGCGGTGTGAGGCCAGCAGGGCCAAGCACGCTGGACATGGCGGTGGCAATGGTCGCGGTATAACTGTCGATCGCTTCGATCTCGGCGCGGGCGGTGCGGGCGCGGGCGGCGGCGATGCCCTTCATCGCGTTCACAACGGCGCCCAACTGGCGAATGCCGTCGATCCGGGCGCTGACATCGGCAAGCCGTTCGGTCATATCGCTGGGTCTTTGGCGCCGAGCGAGGCGGCAAGGCGGGTGATCGCGGCCATCACGGCGGCCCGCGCCTCGTCTTCCAGTTTTCCGGTCTCGGCAATGGCACTGAGGGATTTGGCGGCGTCCCGGTCGAGGACCGACGGCAGTTCGGCCCGAAAGGCCGCCACAGCATCAAGCGGCAAGGGGTCCAGCAACCCCGTCTGCACCGCCAGCAAAAGCGCCACCTCATCGGCGAGGCGAAGCGGCGCATTCTGCGGCTGTCGCAGGATCGCCCGGATCCGCTCGCCCCGTTTGAGCTGCTCGCGAACCCGGCCCTCCGGCATGCCGCCGAACCGGGTGAAAACCTCGAGCTCCAGAAACTGCGCATAATCGAGCCGCAGCGTGCCCGCCGCGTCGCGCAGCACGGGCGCCTGCGTCTTGCCGCCGACGCGGCTGACGCTCAGCCCGACATCGACCGCCGGTTTCTGCCCTTGATGGAACAGATCCGCCCCCAGCACGATCTGCCCATCAGTGATCGAGATCAGGTTGGTCGGGATATAGGCCGACAGGTTCCCTGCATCGGTTTCGGCAATCGGCAAGGCGGTTAGCGATCCGCCACCAAGTGACTTGGACAGTTTCGCCGCCCGTTCCAGCAGGCGGGCATGGATATAAAAGACGTCCCCCGGATAGGCCTCGCGCCCCGGAGATTGGCGGGTCAAAAGCGCGATTTCACGGTGGGTGGCGGCGTGTTTGGACAGATCGTCGATCACCAAAAGGGCGTGTTGTCCCTTGTCACGGAAATATTCCGCCATCGTGACCCCGGCATAGGGGGCGATCCATTGCAGGCCGGGCGCGGAGGCAGAGCCTGCGACCATCACGATGCAGCGCGCAAAGTTTCCATGGGTCTGCAAGGCGTCGATGGCGCGGCGCACGCTTGATGTCTTTTGTCCCACGGCAACATAGACGCAGATCATGTCGCTGTGCGCCTGCGCGATCATGGCGTCGACGGCCAGCGTTGTCTTGCCGGTGGAATGGTCGCCCACGATCAGCTCGCGCTGGCCGCGGCCGAGCGCAAACAGCGTGTCCATCACAACAATTCCGGTTTGCACCGGCTCGGTCACGAGGTCGCGTTCGATGATCGAAGGCGCCGGGCGCTCGATCGGCCAGCGCTCCTTGGTCTCGATTGCCCCCTTGCCGTCGAGCGGGCGGCCCAGCGGGTCTACGATCCGCCCAAGCAGCGCTTCGCCGACGGGAACGCTCACCACCTCACCGGTGCCGAAGACGGCGTCGCCCGCCTCGACCTGCGTTCCGGCGTCAATAAACACGCAGCCAATCAGATCCGGGTCCAGAACCCGGGCGAACCCGAACTGGCCGCCCTCGAACCGCAGAACCTCGTCAAGGCGAACGTCGCGCAGCCCCGAGACCAGCGCCACACCATCCCCGATCTCCTCGACGCGGCCCCGGTGTTCGGGACGTGGACCCAATGTGGCTCCCTGCACCGTGTGTCGTGCGGTGGTGAACCAATCCGACGCGTCAGGCGGCATCCTTCAACTCCTTCAGGATACGCTCAAGGTCGGCGCGCCAACTGTTCTTCAGCACGAAATGCGCACTGCGCAGCTCAAGCCCGGCGATCAGGTCGGGGTCGGTGACGAACTGCAGTTTGGGTGTCCCACCCAAGGCCTCGGCGACCTCGTGTCCGATCCGGGTTTTCTCCGCCTCCGCCAGATCTGTTGCCGTGACGAGGCTCAGATCGGCGGTGGTCTTGACCAGAGCCGCGCGGTCGGGTGCGGACATGCCCTTGATCGCCTCGACGAGTTGGGCAAGGAACGCGCTCTGCACCAGAGGTGTATTCAACCGATCGAGGAGCTTTTCGGCAATATCGACCGAGAGTTCGGAGGCGAGCGCTGCGTTTTCCTTGCGCGCGGTCTCGGTCTCGCGCGCGATCATGGTCTTGGCCGCGGCCATAAGGGTGTCGGCCTTGGCCTGCGCTTCTGTAAGCGCGACTTTCTTGGCCGCCTCCGCCGTCGCCCGGGCCTCGGCAAGGATGTTCTCTCGTTCCTGCGCCATGCCGGCGCGGGTTGTGGTCACGTCTTGCAACGCGGCCTCGGCCTTGGCCTGCGCGGTTTTGCCTTCGTCCAGCATGGCCTGCGCCATTTCCTGGCGCCGGGCGATGGCCCCGGCGACCGGTTGCCAGAACACACGACCGAGAAGCCAGACAAGAATCAGGACGTTGACGGCCTGAAGGCCCAGTCCCCACCAGTCGATCGTCATATCCTCATCCCAGCAGCGGGTTGGCGAAGAGTAGCAAGAGCGCGATCACCAGACAGTAGATGGCTGTCGTCTCAATCATTGCGAGACCGACAAACAGCGTCCGCGAGATGGTATTCGCGGCCTCTGGCTGCCGCGCGATGGCGTCCATCGCAGCGGCGATGGAACGACCTTCGGCCAAGGCAGGACCGAGGGCGCCGAAGGAGACGGCGAGGGCAGCACAGAAGATGCTGACAATTGCAGCGTAATCCATCAGATATCCTTGTTCTTTGGGGGCGGGGAGGGGGCAGTTTCGGGCACTTTTGTCTGGCCGTCCTCAACGGCGGCGGTGATGAACGCCAATGCCAGCACCGCGAAGATATAGGCTTGAACCAGACCGGTCAGAAGATCGAGCGCCATAAGCGGGACCGGCACCAGAAGGCCGGCCAGCGACGCGACGATGCCAATGACGAACACTCCGCTCATCACGTTGCCGAAGAGGCGGACGAACATGGAAAAGACACGCGTCACGCTTTCCAACATGTTCAACGGGATCATCACCGGATTGGGCGCGGCAAAGGATTTCAGCCAGCCGCCCACACCCCCGGCGCGTATGCCGAACCAGATCACCGACAGAAACACCAAGACGGCCAAGGCCGCATCGGTTTCCAGACGCGCTGTCGGCGGTTCGATCCCCGGCAGCAACGAGGACCAATTCGCAACGAGAATGAACAGGAACAGCGTTCCGATGAACCCGCGATAGGGTTTGGGCGAAGCGCCTGTCGTCTCGGTTATCTGGGTGTCGAGCGTGGTGACCAGCAATTCCAGCGCGGCTTGCCGCCGGGTCGGCTTGAGATCGAGACGCCGTGTCAGCAGGAATGCCCCAAGCACCAAGACCACCATGATCGCCCATGTCGTGATGATCGCCTGCGTGATCGGAAACGGTCCCAGCTGGTACAGAACGTTCGACTCGAGCGGGGAATTCATGTGTTGCCCTCTCGTACTTGGCGAAGCATCCAAGCCTTTGCGCAGAGGATCCCCGCCAAGGCCACAAGCAAAGCAAGACCACCCGACAGCACGGCGACATAAAGCCCTGCACCAAGAAGGGCGAACCGCCCTAGGGTCAGCGCCAGACCAAGAAGTGGACGCTCGCCCCGGACGAGAAGGTCGGCGGTTGCGCGCAGGGCGCGAAAATGGACGAAGCCCAAGACAAGCCCGCCCGCGAAACAGACCGGCAGGATCAGAAACAGCGGGACAGTGTGCAGGTCGATCATCGTGCGTTCATCCATTTCCACGCGGTCCAGCCGCCAACGCACAGCCCGAGCATCATCAATGGCGCACTCCAGAAGATGCCAGCATCAAACCGTTCGTCGAGCCAGCGCCCGAAGAACAGCCCCGCGAGCGTCGGCACCACGAAGATCCAGCCCAGCACACCAATCTGTGCCAGACGGCGGCCGACCGACATGTCCCCCTCGCGCAGCCAGCGGTCGCGTCGCGCGCGGTGACGGCGGATTTCCTCGACCAGCGGGTCGGTCTCAGGGGGGGCGGGAGGTTTTTTGGTCATCGGAACTCTCCCGTGCCCGGCTGCAACCGGCTGATCATCCGGCGGATGGCGTGCAATTGCAGGCGCATCGTTTCGACATGCTCAACCCGTTCCGCGTCGGCATCGGCCTTGAACCCGGCCAGAACCTGCGCGTCCAGCGTTGCCAGATCGTCGCCCGCCACCGCCGCGCGGGTGGCAACGGCGATGGTGCTGCCGCCGGTCATGGTCAAAACCCCTCCGCGCAGGGCGCAGAACCGTTCGACCCCGGCGGTCTTCCAGCTGAGGATTGAAACGGTGAGCGCGGTCAGAAACGGGGCGTGGCCGGGCCTGATACCGAAACTGCCGCTGGCGTCCTGGGCCCGCAGGCTGTCTGCATCTTCGTCCACCACGACGGACAGGGGGGTTACGATCCGCAACCTCATGCCGCGTCCTCGGAGTCGGCGGCTTTTCCGTCAGCCTCTTTCTTTTTTGCGTCCTCCAACGTGCCGACCATGTAGAGAGAGCTTTCGGACCAGTCGTCGGCCGCGCCGTCCAGTATGGCCCGGCACCCCGACAAGGTCTCGGTAAGTGGGACGCTGGCACCGGGCATGCCGGTAAAGGCCTCTGTCACCATGAACGGCTGGGTCAGGAATCGCTGCAACCGTCGGGCGCGCTTGACGATCAAGCGATCGGCGGTGCCAAGCTCTTCGACCCCCAGCAGCGAAATGATATCGGTCAACTCGTGGAACCGCGCCAGCGCCTGACGGACAGCCTCGGCGGTCTGATAGTGATCCTCGCCGACAACCAGCGGATCAAGCAGCATGGAAGACGAGCCCAAAGGGTCGATCGCCGGATAGAACCCCTCGGAGGCCTGCGCGCGCGACAGTTTGATGACGCAATCCATATGGCCGGAAATCGTGGTCACGGCGGGATCGGTGAAATCATCTGCCGGCACATAGACGGCTTGAATCGCGGTCACGGCAGAGCCCGCCACAGAGGCGATCCGTTCCTGCAGGGCTGCAACCTCACTCGCCAGTGTCGGTTGGTAGCCCACGCGCGAGGGCAGGCGGCCAAGAAGGCTCGACACCTCGGCCCCCGCCTGTACGAAGCGAAAGACGTTATCCATCAGCAACAGCACGTTGCGGTGCTTCTGGTCGCGGAAGTATTCCGAGATCGTCAGCGCGGTCAGCGGCGCACGCCAGCGCGCTCCGGGCGGCTCGTTCATCTGGCCATAGACCAGAACGGTGCGTTCCAGAACGCCTGAGCCTTGCATTTCGGTCAGCAATTCATGCCCTTCGCGCGATCTCTCGCCGATGCCAGCAAAGACCGAGATACCCTCGTATTTCTCCACCATGGCGCGGATCAGTTCCATCACCAAAACGGTCTTTCCAACCCCGGCACCGCCGAACATCGCGGCCTTGCCGCCCTGCGCCAACGGCGTCAGCAGGTCGATGACCTTGATCCCGGTTTCGAACACTTCGGTGGCACCGGCCTGAGATTTCAGAAGCGGCGGCAGCGCATGGATCGAACGTCGCGGAATATCGTCTGGCAGCGCAGGCCCGTTGTCCTGCGGATTGCCCACCACATCCAGCAGACGCCCAAGGACGGCTTGGCCCACGGGTATGGTGACCGGCGCTCCGGTGGCATGCACCGATACGCCACGGGCAAGCCCGGCCGTGGACTGGAACGCCACCGCGCGCACCGTGCTCTGGTCAAGATGGCTGTGGACTTCGAGAATGAGATCCGTCGGCCGGTCCCATTCCACCATAAGTGCAGAATTGATCGCGGGCAGGGTGGACCCGGCAAAGACGACATCCACGACAGCACCACGAACAGCATGCACGATGCCGCTGGAGGACAGGGGCGCCTCGGTGATCTCTTCTTGCTCCGGCATGCGCTGGGGCCCTTTGGATAGCCAGATCCGTCAATCTCGAGCCTTCGAACCTAGGTGCCGGCGTCTGGCGCCGCATTGATCTGTGTCAGCATGGAGCTTCACGTCTTTGTGATAGAGTTTCAAGTGCGAGGCTCCGGATTGAAACGTCTGGGGCCGCCAACTCCGATTGGTGCCCGAGGCGTCTCTACGGCAGTGAAAACCCTGTCGCCAACGTTGCTCAATGAACAGGCCTCTCCGGCCATATGTATCAAACGCACCAGGCGTATAGAAGTGGAGCAATGAAATGACTCCACAGAGATATCTATGTATGCGGTGTCTGAAGCCCACCTTCCTGATTTCGGCATGAATTGAGACTCAATGCCTGTTGGATAGCAGGACGTGAGTTTCTCCATGGAGACTACGAGAGAGTTTCTCAAACGTTTGGGCGTTGAGGTCTCTCAGACGGGGCATCGCCGGTGGCCGAATGATGTGAAGGCGCGGATTGTGGCGGAAACGCTGGTGCCGGGTGCGACGGTGAATGACGTGGCGCGCAGGTATGATCTGCGGGCGAACCACCTGTCGTCG
>JASJGL010000157.1:0-6168 GCA_033791545.1 Pseudodonghicola sp.
GAGCCGCCTGCATCCGTCGCATGGGCCAGTGGCACGATCCCCGCCGCCACCGCCGCCGCGCTGCCGCCCGAAGAGCCCCCGGCGCTGCGCGACGGGTCGAGCGGGTTGCGGCAGATCGGGCCGATGGCCGGTTCGCTTGACAGCGACAGGCCGAATTCCGGGACGGTCGTCGCGCCAAAGGGATGGAAGCCCGCGGCGCGAAAGCGCGCGGCAAAATCGCTGTCTGCCTCTGCTGTGTTATCGGCCAGCGCCGCCGATCCCGCTCGCATGGGAATGCCGGCGAAGGGACCGCCCAGATCCTTGACCAGCAGCGGCACCCCGGCAAAAGCCCCGGTCGCCGCGCCCTTGGGCAGGTCGGCGTCTTCCGGCGCAAACCAGCTAAGCGCGCCCAGATCCGCCACCTGCGCGGCGCGGGTCCGGGCGCGGCGCATCGCCTCTGCCGCAGTCAGCGCGCCCCCGGCAATGGCAGCGGCAAGGCTGATCGCATCGCTGGAGGCACCGGTGACTTTTACCATGTCTTTTATCATGTCGCGCGCCACTTGGGCGCGCAACACTGCCGTTTCGGGCACGTTATTAGGCCGGCTCGTCAAAGTTGCGCGGCACCTCAAATTCGCCCGCCATGATGGCGGCGCGGACGTCCAGCATCTTGGCGACCGCCTCGGCGGGAACCTCGGCTTCGACATAGCTGATGTCGCTGCCGCCGTCTTTCATCAGGCTGAGCGGGGTATAATTCTTGCCCACCGGATTGCCGGATGCCGCGTCGGCCAGCGCCGCGTTCAGCAGCGGGCGGAACGACCACAGCGCGTTGGCAAAGACGGTTTTGGGATAGCGCGGCGTATAATCGATCAGCGATCCGATCGCCTTGATGCCACGTTCCTGTGCCGCGTCGGCGGTGCCGATCCGTTCGCCAAACAGGATATCCGCGCCGCTGTCGATCTGCGCCAGACCGGCCTCGCGCGCCTTGGGCGGATCGAAGAAGGTGCCGATGAAGCTAACCAGATGTTTCGCCTCGGGGTTCACCGCCTTGACGCCCGCGGCAAAGCCGTTGATCAACATGTTGACCTCGGGGATCGGGATCGCGCCGACCGAGCCGACGGTGCCGGTCTTGGTCATTGCGCCCGCCAGCATGCCGCCAAGATAGGCCGCTTCCCAGTTCCAGGTGCCATAGACGCCGAAATTGTCGCCCGAAGCTTCGCCGGACGAGCCCATCAGGAAGGCGGTGTCGGGATAATCCGCCGCCACGGTGCGCGCCTCGCGCTCGACCGCGTAGGATTCGCCGACAATCAGAACATTGCCGGCCTCGGCATATTCCCGCATCGCGCGCGGGTAATCGGTGCCCGAGACCCCTTCGGAGAAGCTGTACTCGATAACGCCTTCTGCATCGGCGGCTACCATCGCGGCATGCAGGACCGAGTTCCAGGCGTTTTCAACCGGCGAGGCGTGGATGCCAGCCACCTTCACAGGGGCGGATTGCGCGCGCAGAGCAGGCGCGAAAAGCGCGGCCGCGCCAAGCGCGGTTCCGGTGCCGAGCAGACGGCGACGGTTCATCAGGATACGTGTCATTTTCTTAACTCCCTCTTTCGGTCCGATCCTTGCCGGACATTCTCATGGCTGCGTGGCAGCGACTTACTTATCGGCACGTGCGCGCACGCGGCTGTCAAGGTCGGTTGTTAACATCACAACCGGGGATACCGTCGGAGTGCCGCGTAAACGGGCAGCTTCTGACCATTTGGTCAAGATGCATGGCGCGGCGCGTAATCGGCAGGATCGACCATCGCGGGGCGTCCGTCCAGCGACAGGCGGCTGATCTCGGGCGCGGTCTCGGCCAGCAGCTTGCCCCGGCGGATCACTTTCAGGCGATGCGGACGCAGGCGGATCGCTTCGGCCGGGTCTTTGGCCTGAAGCAGGACCATGTCGGCGTTGCAGCCAACCTCCAGCCCATAGCCGTCGAGCCCCATGATCTTGGCTGAGTTCACCGTCACGGCATCGAACAGCGCGCGCTTGTCTTCCCCGGACCCCATCTGGGTCGCATGCATCGCCATATGCGCCACGTCGAGCAGATCGCCCGTGCCCATCGAATACCACGGATCCAGTACACAATCCTGGCCAAATCCTACGGTCAGCCCGGCCTCCATCAATTGCGGGATCCGGGTCAACCCGCGCCGCTTGGGATAGCTGTCGTGTCGGCCCTGCAGCATCATGTTGATCAGCGGATTCGGGATCACCCGCAGATCGGCCTCGGCCATCAGCGGGATCAGCTTCGAGACATAGTAGTTGTCCATCGAATGCATCGAGGTCAGATGCGAGCCGGTCACCCGCCCCTGAAGCCCAAATCGAACGGTCTCGGCGGCAAGGCTTTCCACGTGGCGCGACATCGGGTCGTCGGATTCGTCACAATGCATGTCGACCATCAGCCCACGCTCGGCAGCGATACGGCACAGCGCCTCGACCGAGCGGGCGCCATCGGCCATGGTGCGTTCAAAATGCGGGATGCCACCAACAATGTCTACGCCCATGTCGAGCGCGCGGGTCAGCGCGGCCTCGGCGTCCGGGCCGCGATAATAGCCGTCCTGCGGAAAGGCGACGAGTTGCAGGTCGATATAGGGGGCGACGCGGTCGCGCACGTCGAGCATCGCCTCGGCGGTGACAAGGCGCGGATCGGAAACGTCGACATGGCTGCGGATCGCCAGCAGCCCCTTTGACACGGCCAGATCACAATAGCGCATCGCGCGCTCGACCAAAGCCTCGTGCGTCAGGGTCGGGCGCAATTCGCCCCAAAGGGCGATGCCCTCGAGCAGGGTGCCCGAGACATTCATCCGCGGCAGCCCCAGCGACAAGGTGGCGTCCATGTGAAAATGCGGATCCACGAAAGGCGGGCTGACCAGTAGCCCAGCGGCGTCGATCACCTCGCCCGCCTCGGCCGCGATCCCCGGCTCCACCGCTGCAATACGCCCGTTGCGCACGCCGATGTCGATGCCGCTGCGGCCATCGGGAAGCGTTGCATTGCGGATGAGAAGGTCGAACATCGTGGGCCCTTTCCTGAGTCTGCTCTGTGGGCAGCCTAGGCAGGGCGCGGGGGAATGTCACGACGCGCAAATGCACACGCAGGCCGCCCCCGGAGGCGTGAGATCGGTCTTTTGCCTTGGCTGTCAAAACCGATGGACAGCAGGGGGCGGGCCAGATCAATGACCCGCGCGCAAGCCCGGCCAAGCGCGCGCCGTGTCAGTCCCGCGTCATCGTCAGTATTTCGGCATGCAACTCGGGCGTTGCCGCCGCCACCACCCGGCCAGACGATGCGAGGCCCAGTGGCGCGCCGTTCCAATCGGTGATGACCCCGCCCGCACCTTCGATCACCGGCACAAGCGCAAGATAGTCATAGGGTTGCAGGTCCATTTCGACCACCGCATCCACATGACCCGAGGCCAGCAGCCCATACGTGTAGCAATCGCCGCCAAAACGGCGCATCGCCGCACGGGCGCTGATCCGCTCGAAAATGGCCAGCCCGTCGGCGTCAAAGCTGTCCGGAGATGTGGTATAGAGCCGCGCGTCGCCCAACCGGGCACAGCCGCTGGTTCGGCAGGCTTGGCCGCAGAATTGTGTCGGGGTACCGGCCTGACCGACCCAGATTTCGCCGGTGGGGGGGATGGAGATGACCCCGATGGTCGGTTTTCCGTGCTCCAGGTGGGCCACGAGCGTGCCAAAGGTTGGCATCCCGGTGATAAAGCTTTTGGTCCCGTCGATCGGGTCCAGAACCCATATGTTCGGGCTGTCGAGATTGGAACTGCCGTGTTCCTCGCCATAGATGCCGTGACCGGGAAATCTGTCGATGATTTTCGCGCGCATGGCGCTTTCGATGGATCTATCCGCCTTGGTGACGGGCGATAAATCCTCTTTCTTTTCAATATCCAGAGGCGTGCGGAAATAGCTAAGCGCCATCGGCGTGGCGCTTTCGGCCAGCGCGCGCGCGAACACTGCCAAGGGTTCGGTTTCCGGTGTTTCCATGGGGGTGTGCATAATTTTTCCTCAGCGGGCTCGATTTGCTCCGGCAACCGGGGGCATGTGGAAATAGTAGTAGACAGAACCCAAAAAAATGCAAGAATACACAAATAACCCCAAACGTCGCGCTGCGGCAGGGCGCAGTGCCGGGCAGGGCGCAGGCACGCCAGAAGGCCTGAAGCGATCCGGTGGGCTGGTGTCTGTCGGTGAAAATTCAACATGGAGATCGACAATGAAAAACCATATTTTTGCTGTTTCCGCCTCGCTGCTTTCGCTTGTGGCGGCCTCGTCTGCCGTGGCGGGTGAGATCACGGTCTACACCGCGCTGGAAGAAGAAGAGATCGCGGCCTATGCGGCGGCGGCACAGGCGACGATGCCGGACGTCGAGCTGAATATTCTGCGCCTGTCCACCGGCAAGCTGGGCGCGCGTATCTTGGCCGAGGCGGGCAATCCGCAGGCGGACGTGATCTGGGGCTGGGCCGTCACGGCGATGATGGACCCGCAGATTCTGGACATGCTGGAACCCTACGCGGCCAAAGGGTCCGAGGTTCTGGGCGACGCCTTTCGCGATTCTGAGGGGCGCTGGTTTGCGCCGGTCGGCTATATGGGCGCGTTCTGCGTGAACACCGCGCGGCTAGAGCAGAAGGGGCTGCCGATGCCCAAAAGCTGGAAGGATCTGGAAGATCCGGCGTTCAAGGGCGAAATCCTGATGCCGGACCCGAACTCTTCGGGGACCGGATATCTGCATGTGAACGCGGTTCTGCAAACGCTGGGGGAAGAGGCCGGCTGGGCGCAACTGGCCGCCGTCGATCCCAATATGGCGCAATACACCTCTTCGGGGTCGAAACCCTGTAAATCGGCGCGCACCGGTGAATATACGGTCGGCATTTCGCTGGCCTTCACCGCGATGCAATCGATCGAAGAGGGCTATCCGCTGGCCATGGTGTTCCCCGAAGGCGGTGTCGGCTATGAGCTGGAAGCCTCGGGCCTGATGTCGAGCAGCGACAACAAGGACGATGCCAAGGCTTTCCTTGACTGGACCATGTCGGAGGAGGCGATCGACCTGTACCGCCAATACAAGGCGCTGATCACCATTCCCGGTGTCGGGGCGTCGGCGGCTGCGGAAAAGGCCGGTTTGCCGGCGGATATCAGCACCGTTCTGGCGAAGGTGGACTTTGTGAAGTCGGCGGCGGAGCAAAACGCCATCAAGGCGACCTGGAAAGAAAAATTCGGCCGCTGATCGGCTGATCATTGGCGCGCGGGGCTTGGTTCCGCGCGCCGTCGGTTTCTTTGCGCGCGACCGTGCTCGCGGGCAAAGGCCAAGACACCCCACAGCCCGGAACCGCACCCCCATGTATCTGACCGTCCGAAATGTCACCAAACGCTATGGCCCCTTCACCGCATTGGACGATGTGTCCATTTCGATTGAGAAGGGCGAGTTTGTGTGCCTGTTGGGCCCGAGCGGATGCGGCAAGACCACCTTGCTGCGGCTGATTGCCGGGCTGACCGATATCGACGAGGGCGAGGTGCTGCTGGAGGATCAATCCCTGTTGGGCCTGCCCGCGCGCAAGCGGGGGTTCGGGATCGTCTTTCAATCCTATTCGCTGTTTCCCAACATGACGGTCGCGGCCAATATCGGCTATGGGCTGAAGATCCGAAACGTGCCGTCAGAGCAGATTTCGGCGCGGGTGCGGGATCTTCTCGAGATGGTCAAGCTGCCGCAATTGGCCGACAAACTGCCCGGCCAGCTGTCGGGGGGCCAGCAACAGCGGATCGCGCTGGCCCGCGCCATTGCGGTGGACCCGCGCGCCTTGCTGCTTGATGAACCGCTCTCGGCGCTTGATGCCAAGGTCAGGGCCGAGTTGCGCGGCGAGATCCGACAGTTGCAGCGGGCGCTTGGCATCCCGACATTGATGGTGACCCACGATCAGGAAGAGGCGCTTGAACTGGCCGACAAGATCATTTGCATGAATCATGGCACGGTGGTGCAGACCGGAACGCCGGAAGAGCTGTACAATCACCCGGTGACTCGGTTCGTGGCGGATTTCATGGGCCGCAGCAACATCATCCCCACCGATCGGATCCGTGCGGTTCTGCCCGATCTGATGGCACGTCGACCGGATGGGCCGGACGAGGCCTATTCGGCCTGCATTCGTCCTGAAAAGATCGCGA
>JASJGL010000158.1:0-32681 GCA_033791545.1 Pseudodonghicola sp.
GACAGTGCCTTTGAAAACGGCTGCGACATGAAGGTGCGGGTGCTGCCGGATGGCCCGGTGATCAAGATCACGCAGGATCTGGGCCAAGGCTCGGCGGCCTGCCGACTGGACCCTGCGGCGATTGCCGAGGCGGTCGCAAAGTTTGAACACGGCGGGTTGGCCGGGGCCCGGATGTTCATCCTCAACAAATTCGGCCCCGAAGAGATTGCAGGCCGCGGATTCCGGGCGGCAATCGCCACGGCGCTGGAGCTTGGGATTCCCGTTTTGGTCGGGGTGGGAAACGCCAGCCGCACCGAGTTTGACGCCTTTGCCGAGGGGCTGGCCGAGCCCCTGCCCGCCGATCACGACGCTATCGCCGCATGGTGTCTGGCTGCGGCTCAGGCCGAGAGTCCGGGCGCCATTGAGTGACGTCAAAATCCCGCCGCCGGACCGCGAAATGCGGTATTTCCAATGAATGTTTGATCTCGATCAAGACGCGACCGGGAACTTTGTTTCTTTCTTGTCACCGATGCTGCCGCGCAATCAGGACCTGCCGCGCGCAGGCTCTGCGGAGAGCGGGATGACGGACAAGGAACACCCCTGCGCGAACTGCAGCTACTACGAGCAAAGCTTGTGGCGGCCGGTAGCGGGCGCCAATATGTCCACCCTCGCCCGGAACTTCACCCGTCGCGAGATGGAGACCGGAAGCGTACTGTATCATCAAGGCGCACCCAGCGACGGGGTCTATTGCGTCTCGCGCGGGCTGTTCGCCATTCGCAGTTTTGGCCCCGACGGCAGCTCGAGCCTGCTGCGGCTGGCCTATCCCGGTGAATTGATCGGATACCGCGCCTTTCTGACCGGGCGAGACCACCGGACCGAAGCCCAGGCGTTGCTGCCGTCGCGGGTCTGCGTGGTCGCACAGCGCGATGCCAAGCAGGTCGTTCGCGCCTGTCCCGAGGTTCTGACCCGTCTCGCCGTGCGCTGCGCGGATGAGTTGGATCTGTGTCACGACCGTATTCAAGAGGCGGCGCGCAGTCCCAACAAGGACCGGCTGGCCCAGTTGCTGGATCAGTTGATGGCGGCCCATGGCACAGAGAACGGCCGTTTCCGGCGCATGCATTTGCCAATCTCGCGCCAGGATCTGGCCGATATATTGGGGGTTCAGCCGGAAACCCTGTCGCGCCTGATAAAACGTCTGCAAAGTGAGGGGCGGTTGCGCTCTTCCGGACGTTGGATCGAAATGCCCGGAGCGATGCGCAAACAAGCCATTTGACGTCGCGCGACGGTCTGCTCGGCCCCGTTAGGATTAAACCGACCGCGCGTTCTCATCTGCCGTTTTATCCGCGCCAATTTGGGCAAACCCAAGCTTGGCACAAAGAAAAAGGCCCGCCCCCTGATCCGGGGACGGGCCTTGATCATCTGTCAGTCAGGGAGCGATCATTCGCTGATGGTGCCGAACACCGGCAGCGCGCCCCCCGAGGCCGCCTGCAGTACCGCGACGCGTGCTGGCGTCTGGCCCATCACCGGCTGGCCGTTGGCCACCGCCGCCAAGGCCACCTGCATCCAAGAGCCGGCAAACTGCGGCGCCGCCTGCGTGGCGCCAAAGCCTTCGCGCAGTTGGTGACTGACCATCTCGCCATAGCCGCCCTGCCCTGCCGAGGTCAGCAGCACCGCGCTGGCCAGCGCGACCGTGGCATTATCCGCACGATAGCCAGCCCCCAAGCAAACCTTGCCGCCGGACACCAGTTGCGCCATCGGCTGACCCGAATTTTCAAGGAAGGTCTTGGTTCGGGCCATGACCTGGCTTGCCGGTTGGCTTTCAATGCCCTGCATCTGCTGCGCGATGGCCTGGGACAGCCCGTCGCACTGCGCCTCGATCTGCTCGCGCGTCATGCCGGGGATCGACGCCTCGATCCGAGCACTGTCAGACATCGCCTGAGTCCGGGCCATGCAGAACTGTTCGCTCAACGCAAAGCCGGCATCGGTAATCTTGCCCGGCACGCTCAGCCCGCCATTGGCGGCGGTGCGCACATTGATCTGATCGCAATAATCGCGGATCGAGCGGTCGTCGGATGGAAAGCTGAACTGCGGCATGGCACCGCCGCTGGTGACGCCGGTATTGGCGCGCGCGGTCACAGGTTCAGGCTGGGTAGCCTGAGGCATCGGGGCTGGCATCGGCATCGGGGCCGCAGCCATCTGGGTGCCCGGCGTGGCAATGCCCAACTGTTCGTTGCGATAGGTGCGCAGCAGGCCCGCCTGGCCCTGCGTCGCGACGATCTGGGCATAGGGTGCCATATGAGCACTGGACATGGCCCGCTGGTGGCTTCCCAGCAGGAAATTCATCTCATGCTGGTCAAGATAGCCGTCGACGTTATAGCCCATATCCGCCTGATAGCGGCGGATACCATTGCGGCTATTGCGGCCCATCACGCCATCGGCGCCCCCGACATTGTAGCCGAAATAGTTCAGCGCGAGCTGCGCCTGACGATTCTGTTCGCGCTGCGCCGAATACACATGGGTGGTCCGGGGCGCGGGGGCAGCGGGGCGGCGCGCCTTGTTCTTGTTCACTTCGTTCACGACGATGCCGCCCAACAACGCCCCGCCCAGAAACGAGGCGGCGTCATTGGCGCTGGCACGTTCGACACCCACAAAAACCATGCTGGCAGCGGCCAGCGATGCACAGAGATTACGTTTCCACATCTTAAATTCCTCACCTAAAGAAACGCGCCAAGCCACCGGAAGGTCCGGTTCCCCAAAAATTGGCAGAGCGGCACGTCAGAATGCGATTAACCGTTCGTAGCTAGCAGAGCAAGCCGCGCGCCTTATGTCAAGATTGGCGCCTAAAACGCGGGTCAACTGGCACGGTTCCGCCAAGGCTCCCCCATCACCTCCCCCGCATCTCTCCCCCCGAAGGTGCTGGCCCCATTCGCGCCGTCGGGGCGGTTTCCACCTCGGCCGCGCTGCCGTGAGGATCAAAGAAACGCAGCGTGGCGCGCCCTGCCCGCTTTGCCGCGTAAAGCGCCAGATCGGCCCGGCGCAGCAGTTCTGCCGGGGCACAGTCGGGCTGCTCGACCGATGGTGCGATGCCGATGCTGGCCGAGATCGCACAGGGGCGCCCGCGAAACTGCATCGGCTGCTCCAATCGCTGGATCAGCCGCTGGGCGATCCGTCGCAGCCGGGGCCGGTCGGTGAGATTGTCGAACACGACCACGAATTCATCGCCACCGACGCGGGCCACCGCATCCTCGCTGCGGGTTTCCTCGACCAGCACCCGCGCCACCTGCTGCAGCACATAATCCCCCGCCGCATGGCCCAGCGTGTCGTTCACCTGCTTGAAGAAATCCAGATCGATATGCATCACCGAATAGTACAGCCCGACACCCGATTTTCGTGCCAGCACATGATCCATGGCGCGGCGGTTCTTGAGCCCGGTCAAAGTGTCGGTAAAGGCCTGTTCCTCGGCCGAGATCCGGGCCGCCTGAAGCCGCTGGTTGAGCTGGCGCGACGCCTCCATCGCCGCCGATTTGGCCTCGACCAGATACAACAGTTCGATCGCCAGATCGGTGGCGGCGAAATCGGCGCTGGTCAGGGCATAATCGCGCACCGCTTCCAGCAGCGAAATCCCAAAGGACAGCGCCACCACCACGCCGTCGGGGGTCACCACAAGCTGCCCCTTGAGGGCGGTATAGGGCGTATCGCGAAACACGACGTTCAGCTTGACCCCCGGCTCTGCAAGCAGATTGGAAAACCGGGTGACCGAGCGCGGCCGGGTCAGGTCGAACACGTCAAGAAACAGCCGCCCTTGCATCGGCGCGTCGGGACGCAGTTTCTGCAGGGTGGGTCCGACGTCGCGGATCACCCCCTCTTCATCCAGGATCAGGTGCATCGGGCACAGCTGGGTCAACAGATCTGCAAGCGCATTCTGCCCCCTCATCCGGCCCGCGCCCCCAGATCAAAGACGCGCCCCTTGGCAAAGGCCACTTCGATCAGTGTAATCACGATTACCTCAACCCCGTCCCGGTTGCCGTCATGGTCCAGCATCACCAGGGCGCCGTAGTCGTCGGCCATCGCCCGCAGGATGCCCATCATCACACTGCCAAATCCGGGCAGACCCGGCCCACAGCAAAGCTCGTACCGCCCAGCCCCCTGTTCCCGCAGCTCCAGCGCCGGCAGATGCAGGTCCGATACCGCCAGCCGCGCCCGGTCCGGCAGATCGTCGAGGGACAGCAGAAACTCCACATAGGTTTCACCGCCAAAGCGCAACAGCCGGCGCAAGGCCTCGACCGCCGGGTGCGAGACCAGATAGGTGCCCAGATCCTCCAGCACCTCGTCCCGCGCCCGGCACAGCTCGGCGCAGAGCGCATCAAGCACCGCCTCGGTGAGCGCATCGTCATAGGTCAACATCGCCTCGAACTCGCAAAACCCGAGCCCTGCAGCCTCGGTCACATGGGTCCAGCGCTTGCGCCCATAGGTGTTGATGACAAAAGACTGGATCGCCCCGTTGACCAGACCATGCATACCGATTCCCCAACTGTCGTCTTGCGACAACATGGGGCCGAATTTCTTAACAACAGATCAAAATCCGCCTCTCAGGTGCCTCTTCAGATACCGCTTCGGTCAGCCAGTACCGTTGCGTCAGCGGTCAGAAATCGGTCGGCGCGCCGCCCTCGGCCTTGCGACGGGCGACAAAGGCGGTCAGCTCGTCGCGGATGGCCGCGTCCATCGGCGGCGGTTCAAAGCTGTCGAGGATCTGTTTGTACAGCAGATGCGCCCGCTCCGGCGTCCAGATCGCCCCGGCGGCCTCCCAGCCCTCGAAATTGCGCCAATCGCTGAGAAACGGCTGGTAAAAGGCGGTGGTATAGCGGTCCTGGGTGTGCTGCGTGCCAAAGAAATGGCCGGAATTGCCCACCGACCGGATCGCATCCAGGGCGATTTCATCCGGGCCCGTCTCCCATATCTCGGGCTGCATATAGCGCTGGATCTGCTGCAACACTTCGCAATCCATGATGAATTTCTCCGGGCTGGCGATCAGCCCACCTTCCAGCCAGCCGGCCGCGTGATAGACCATGTTGGTGCCCGATTGCACCGCCGCCCAAAGGCTGTTGGAGGTTTCCCACATCGCCTGCCCGTCGGGCACATTGGCGGCACAGACGCCGGAACTGCGCAGCGGCAACCCATAGAACCGCGCCATCTGGCCGGTCATCTGGGTCGCGCGCATGTATTCCGGCGTGCCAAAGGCAGGCGCGCCGGATTTCATGTCCACATTGGAGGTAAACGTGCCGATCACACAGGGCGCGCCGGGGCGGACATACTGAAACAGGGCAATCGCGCACAGCGCCTCGGCCAGCGATTGCGCCACCGCCCCCGCCATCGTCACCGGGGCCATGGCGCCGGCCAGCGTGAAGGGCGTCACCACAACCGCCTGCCCGCGCCGTATCAGCCGCAAGCAGCCGTCGATCATCGGAAAGTCGTGCTTGAGCGGAGAGGTGGAATTGATGTTGGTATACATCCGGGGCGTGGCCTGAAATTCCTCCTCGGTCAGGCCACCGGCGATGCGCACCATCTCCATCACGTCCTCGACCCGCTCCTTGCCGAGGCTATAGGCGTGCATCACCTTGTCACACAGCGTCAGCTTGTCAAACAGCACGTCCAGATGGCGCACGCTGGCATGGATATCGACCGGCTCCACCGGATAGCCGCCGGCAAAATGGATACAGTTGAAATACTGGGTCAATTTCATCAGATCGGCGCATTTTTCGCGGGTGCCGGACACTTTGCGGCCAATCTCCATGTCCCAGTAGCTCGGCGGCGAGGAGACATTGCCGAACAACATTGTATCGCCGCCCACGGTGATCCGATGCGCCGGGTTGCGCGGGGTCAGGGTGAACTGAGTTGGGGCCTTAGCCACCATCTCCATCACGAAGTCGCGCCCCATCCGCACCGTCTCGCCCTCGACGCGACACCCCGCCTCGCGCAGGATGGCGAGGGCCTCGGGGTTGAGGAACACGACGCCGATCTCTTCCAGAATGCGCATGGCCCCGTCATGGATGGCGGCAATGCCCTCGGCGCTCAACGGCTCGACCGGCCGGTCGCGGTTGATCGGAGGCGAGAACGGCATCTGTTCGATCACGGCACCGCCACGCCGCGCCGCCGCGCCCGCACGGCCACCGCCGCGCCGTCTCGGTGTCGCCTGTTCCGTCATGGCTGCCCCTCCCGCTGCCTGTCTGATCTCCAGCAGGCAACAGGTGCGACGCGCGCGCCGCCTTGTCCGCGACGGATTGTGTCGTTTTCAGCCCGCGATCAGCCGCGCGCAGCAAGCCAGGCGGGGATGTGCCCGATATTGGGCAGGACAGCATCCGCATCGGGGGCCAAGTCTTCCGCGCTGGCCATCCCGGTCAGCACCCCCAGCGTCAGCATCCCGGCGGCGCGCCCGGCGCGCAGATCATGGCTGCTGTCCCCCACCATCACCGCGCGGGCCGGGTCCACATCGACCGCCGCGCAGAAGGCCAGCAGCGGGCCGGGCTCTGGCTTCGCGCCATAGCCGCTGTCAAACCCGGCGATGAAATCGAACCGGTCCAGCACTTTTGCCGCGCCCAGATGCGCCCGGGCCGGCACCTCGGCATCATTGGTCGCCACCCCCAGCCGCAGCCCGCGCCCGCGCAGCCCATCGAGAAACGCCGCCAAGGGCACCGCCTCGATCTGGGGGGCGGATTCGGCCTCTTCGTTCAGCATGTTGATCAGCGCGGCCGGTGTCATCTGCGGGAAATGCGGACCCAACTCGCGCGCCACCTCGGCCGGCGTACCGGCGATCACCACGCTGTCGGTCTCAAAGCGCCGCATCGCAAGGTCAAAGCCGATCTCGCGCCCGATGGCCTGCGCGCGGGCCCGATCCCCGTCCGTGGCACGCAGCAAAAACGCCTCGGCCCAGGCCTCCCAAGTGGCGCCAAACTCAAACAGGGTGCCGTCCTTGTCGAACAGAATGGCGTCGATGGTCATGGCGCAGGCTCCTTTTCGGCAATCAGGTCCAATGCACTTGCGCCCCGCCGGGCAGCGCCGCACGGGCCTGCATCGGGTGTTCATAGGGGGTGGTGCTGGCGTCGCAAAACGCCATCACCCAAGCATCATCCATCATCAGGAAATCAAGCACGGAGGCGAGGAATTCGGGATCACGTGCGCGTTCACGAACGTCGTCCTCCCCCAAGCCGGTTGTCCCAAGAAAGACCGGCAGCAAGTCTTCGTTGCCGACCAGCCAGGCCAGCGCCGTGAGGGCAAGAGTTTCGGCGGTATCGGAAGAAAAGGACATGGGCGGGACCGGGAAAAGAGTGCAGGACAAAGGCCGCAGGATGGGCCCCTTTTCCTGCGCGATTTCCCCGGTGGCGTCAATCGCTACAGCGCATGCACGGCTTTCCCCTGCGCCCTAGCCCGCTAGGGGCCGGACGCGCGGCGACAGTTCGGGCAGTTGACCGGCGATCTCCTCCGGCGCGGCACACAGCGCGCTGGCGCCCCCCTTCTCGACCACCGCCTTGACCAGATAGCGCGCGCTTTGCAGCGTCTGGACGCTGAAAAAGCTTATGTCATTCCCGCCCGCCTCAACCATGACCCCGCGCGGACGCGGGCAGTACAGCATCGGCCCCCCGGCGATATAGATCGCCTCGTCCCGCTCAAAGGCCAGCGTCGTGATGCTGACCCCCGGGCCCGTCACGGACAGACGAATGCCCTTTGTTCCCAGCAGTGCGCGGGCCGGAACCAAGGCAAAGGGTTCGCCCAGAATCTCCAACGCCTTGTCGCTTTCCAGCAGCAGCCCCTGATCCGGCATCAGCCAAAGCGGCACCTCGTTGTCGAGCACGCCCGCCGGAATCTCGATCGCGCGCAGCAACGCCCCCGCATGTCCCGAATGGCTGCGCGGTCTTTCGCGCTGAACCTCGATCACCGGTTGCAGCCCCCGGTCGAAACTGAGCAACCGGTCACCGGCACAGATCGTCTCGACCGGTTGCCAGCCGCGCTCGGTGGCCACCAGCGTGCCGCTCAGCACCCCGCCCTGGCCGGTGATCACCATCCCCTCGGGGGTGATTTCGGGATCTTCCGGCGGATCAGCGGCGCGGATCAAGTCCTTCAGCAATCGCAGCATTGGGGGTCCTTCCGGATGAGCGGGCGCAGAACCGCACCGTATTTGATCATATCGCCCCAATAGACCCCCGGAGCGTGCCCACCTTGGGCCGGAAAAAAGGAAAGGTCGTGTCATTGTTTCCAGTGCATAGATGATGCCAGAAATAGGGGCGAATTGGCGCGAAGATGGCGAGCGAAAGCGGCTCAGACCCCTGCCAGATCTCCGAACCGGTATCCGAACCGCGCAATATCCTCGGCGCAATCCTCGGCGATTGCCGCCGCTGCGCGATCGGAATAAGCGGTGCGGTAATCTACCGGGCGGGACGAGCGGTTGACGCGCGTCAGATCCAGCCGAAAGCCCAGATGCGCGAACAGCGGCGCGGCGTCCGCCTCGAACCTCTCGATGCGAATATAGGTGCAGCCCTGCTCGCGCCCGTCCGAGCGCCGCATATAAGACCCCGCCGGCGTGGCGCGGAACCCGGCGCGGATCTCAGGATGGGTGACGAACCCTTCGAACGCCAAGGTCTTGGCCAACCCGACCGCCGGGTGATCGAAACTCTGCGACTGCAACCAGTGATAATAACTCACCGCGCGGTCCCAGGGATTGCGCACCAGGGTAAAAGCAAACAGCCCGTCCAGCACCGGGTCGGGCACCAATCCTTCGATATCGGCCAGCGTGGAATGCTTCCACAACCGCCCCCGCACCGCCGCCCCCTGCACCCGATGACGGCGGCGGCGCGCCTTGGGCGTATCGCCCAACAGAATATCATCCTTCATCGCGCGCCCCTCCAGCGCGAGCGCCAGCGCGGTGCCCCCGGTCTTTGGGATGTGGATGAAAACGTAACCGCGCCCGGGGCTCAGGATCATGGGGCGCGAGCCTAGCCAATTTCGCGCCCGCCGCAATCACCGCCTTGATGCAATCCCCCATTGCCAGTTGCCCCCATCTGTCGCGACCTGATCGCCGCATTGACCATGGGGCTTCCCTTGAACGACAGGGAACGCAATAGTCGGACCAGAGGAACACCGGACGCGAGGGAGGAGAGCCGATGGGCTGGATGGCGGATGAAACCGGGCTAGGCAAGACGGCGGCGAACTACGTGCCGCTGACGCCACTCTCGGCACTGGGGCGGGCGGCGCATGTCTATGCCAATGAACTGGCGGTCGCCTATGGCAGCCACCGCAAGACCTATGCCGAATATTATGACCGCGTAACCCGATTGGCCAGCGCGATGGCCGGGCTCGGGGTCAAACCCGGCGATGTGGTGGCCACACTGCTGCCGAACATCCCCGCCCAGGCCGAGGCGCATTTCGGCGTGCCCGCCTGCGGTGCGGTGCTGAACACCATCAACATCCGGCTGGATGCGGGCACGGTCGCCTATATCCTTGATCACGGCGCCGCCAAGGTGGTGCTGGCCGATACCCAGTTCATCGACCTCGCCGAAGCGGCGATTGCACAGATGGAGGGGCACCCGCCGATCCTGATCGAAGTCCCCGATCCGCAGGCCGGTTACCCCGCCACCGGCCGGCACACCGCCTATGACACCCTGCTCGGCAATGCCGACCACAACTTTGCCTGGATCATGCCGCAGGACGAATGGGAAAGCATCGCGCTCAACTATACCTCCGGCACCACCGGGCGGCCCAAGGGCGTGGTCTATCACCACCGCGGCGCCTATTTGAACGCGATGGGCCAGATCCTCAGCTGGCGCATGGTGCTGCGCCCGACCTACCTGACCATCGTACCGCTGTTTCACTGCAACGGCTGGTGCCACACCTGGATGATGCCGATGCTGGGCGGCACGCTGGTGTGCTGCCGCGATATCACCGCCGCCGCCATCTTTGACGCCATCGCCGACGAGGGCGTGACCCATTTCGGCGGCGCCCCGATCATCCTGAACGCCCTGGTCAACGCCCCCGAAGCGGAACGGCGCGCGTTCGATCACCGGGTCGAGGTGTTTACCGCCGGGGCCCCGCCCGCCCCCGCGACCCTGGCCAAGATCGAACCGATGGGATTCCACGTGACCCAGGTCTATGGGCTGACCGAAACCTACGGGCCCGCGACCGAATGCACCTGGGGCGCGCATTGGGACCACCTGCAGGGCGTCGAGCGCGCCGCGATCAAGGCGCGGCAGGGGGTGGCGATGCCGATCTTTGAACATATCACGGTGATGGACCCGCAGATGTCGCAAATCCCGATGGATGGCGAAACGCAGGGCGAAATCATGATGCGCGGCAACGGCGTGATGAAAGGGTATTACAAGAACCCGCAAGCAACAGCCGAGGCCTTTTCCGACGGCTATTTCCATTCCGGCGACATCGCGGTGCAGCACCCGGACGGCTATATCCAGATCACCGACCGGGCCAAGGACGTGATCATCTCGGGCGGAGAAAACGTCAGTTCGGTCGAGGTCGAGGGCGTGTTGATGGCGCACCCGGGTGTCAATCTCGCGGCAGTCGTCGCCAAACCGGACGAACAATGGGGCGAAGTGCCCTGCGCCTTTGTCGAGCTCAAACCCGGTGCCGAGATCGACGAGGCGGCGCTGATCGCCTTTGTCCGCGAAGTTCTTTCAGGCTTTAAAACACCGAAAGCGGTGGTGTTTCAGGAGTTGCCCAAAACCTCGACCGGAAAGATCCAGAAATTCGAGCTGCGCGAACGGGCCAAATTGCTGTAGGCGACGGCAACCGCGCGCTTCGAGCTGCGAGGGCAGAGCTTGGGACAGCGGGACGATTTGAGTATTGTAGCAAAGAAGAAGCAGGCGGACGCGCCCGGCTGGAAACCATTTGTTTACCCGATCCGGGTCAGATGGTCCTTGCGATACAGCCTGGAGTGCCGATGACCGCCAAAGGAGAAGCCCCGCCTCCGGCTCACCATCCTGCCAAGTCCGGGCCGAAGGCGGGGTGCTTCTGTGGCCCTCGTCCGCCCGGCGGCCCGCTCCGGCTTCTTCTTGGAAAAATACTCCCGCCGGTGGCGTCCGATGCCAGAGGCCCGCGCGGCGCTTGAATCCAAAATCTGGCGATCCGGCCTTGCATTCCCACAAACACATTCTTAAATCAGAATGCGAAGGCGCGGAAGACGCGCCATGAGCGAGATGGAGTGAATTGCAATGACAATCAATAAAGCTGTTACGGCGTTTGGTGGCTTCATGGTGCTGCTGTCGGTGCTGCTGACATGGACTGTGTCGCCCTATTGGGCTTGGCTGACCGTTTTCGTCGGCTTCAACCTGTTTCAGTCGTCCTTCACCGGGTTCTGTCCGGCCGCGTTGATCTTTTCCAAGCTGGGTTTCAAACCCGCATAAGCCCCGCATTTCCCAAGATGGTTTCGGGGGGCGAAGGCGTTTGCCGCCCGGGCCTGCACCGTGCTACTCTGGGTGAAAACCCAGAGGCACGGCGGATGCAGGCGACATGACGGCGCTGCGTGAATATGAACGGCTGGAAGCCAGCGGGCTTTGGCGCGCCACCCCCGAAGACCAACGCCGCGAGGTGATCGTCTCGGTCGGTGAGGCGACGTTGACCATTGCCAATATGAACGACCGGGCGCTGGCGCATTGGTCGCTCGCTGCGATTGAGCG
Source organism: Pseudodonghicola sp. (assembly GCA_033791545.1). GTDB lineage: Bacteria > Pseudomonadota > Alphaproteobacteria > Rhodobacterales > Rhodobacteraceae > Antarcticimicrobium. The sequence goes on from JASJGL010000158.1 coordinate 11,655, forward strand.
GCACAATCCCGGCAGCTTTCCCGCAATCTACCACCCCGACGGCGACCCCGGCGAAACGCTGGAGTTGAGCATCGAAGAAGCCGCGATGATCGACGCCGTCGAGAGATTGCGCGCGGCGGTCACCCGCGCACGGCCCCGGCCCGGTCGGTTGCGGCTGTTGGGCGTGGCGACAAGCGTGGCAGCGGTGCTGCTGGTACTGCTGACCTGGCTGCCCGGCGCGATGCTGCGCCACACCGTGCAAGTGGTCCCCGAAATCAAACGACAAGAGATCGGCGCGGCGCTGCTGGGCCGGATCGAGCGGGTTGCGGGCCGCGCCTGCGACACCCCCGAAACCCGGCCGGTGCTGGAGCGGCTGGCGCGCCGCACCGGGGCAAAGCGTCTGGTGGTGCTGCGCACCGGGGTCAGCGACACGCTGCACCTGCCCGGCGGCATCATCCTGATGAACCGCTCCGTGATCGAGGCGTCAGAAGATCCGGCCGTGGCGGCGGGCCATATTCTGGTTGAACGTGCGCGCACGCTACAGCTTGACCCGTTGGCCGAATTCCTCACCCACGCCGGGCCGATGGCCACCTTTCGCCTGCTGACCAGCGGGCATGTGACGCAAGGCGCGCTCGACCGCTACGCCGAACAGGTGCTGAGGGCGCCGCGCCCGAAGCTGAGCGACGCGCAAATCCTCGCCGCCTTTGCCAAGGCTTCGGTGCCCTCGGCCCCTTATGCCTATGCCCGTGACATCACCGGCGAAAGCGTGCTTGGCCTGATCGAGGCCGACCCGATGACGGGCCGCGAGTTGGAGCCGGTGATGCCGGACCGTGACTGGGTGCTATTGCAGGGAATCTGTGGCGGCTGAGACGATCCCTCGTCCCAGCCGCCACATGTTTTCCATTCGGACGGGTCAGTTCGTGTGGGTTCAGTTCAGGTGGGCACCGGAGAACCCGGCCGCACGCGCCTGACGCAGCGCCGCCTGTGCGGCGGTGCTGTCGGCGAAAGGACCGGCCAGAACCACACGATGTGTCGCCTGTCCACGCCGGACGGATCCCAACCGCATCGGCAGCCCGCCCTGTGCCAGCGCCTGCGCGACCTGCCGGGCCTCTTGATCACTGCCATAGGTCGCCACACGCACATAGCGACCGGGCGCGGCACTGACCCGCTGAACACCAGCAGTCACCGGCGCATTGCGGGTCGAGAGACGCAGCAGACCGACGCGCTCGGCCTCGGCCGGGGATTTCGCCAGTTCTTTCGGGACGATGACGATCTGCCGGTCGGTCGGCTCTGGCACCAATTCGCGCGGCACGGTGCGGGTCCAGATCTGATCGGTACGCGCGTCGCCCTGTGCCGTGCGCAGACCCCGCCGGGTGTTCAGCCGGTCATCGCTGCGTGCCACTGCCAGATAGCCCTGAGGCGGCGCGCTGATCGCGCGCGGTTGCGCCGGGCGCAGGCCGCGTTCTGCACGATGCGTGTTCAGGCGATCATCGCTCCAGACCGGCTTGTACCCTTCGGGCACCGACACCGTGGTGGTGTTGCGGCGGCGGTCATAGACATGGCGTGGCACGACGCGGGTCTCAGGCGACACGGCGGCGGCCATATGGGCGCGTTCGCCCCGTGGCATCAGCGCCGATTCGCGATCCCAACCCCGACCATAGGTGATCGGCGGCTCGGCCTGCGGACCACAGCGCACACCGGCGCCCTTGTTTATGAATTGCTGGCTGAAGGCAGAGGCATTGGGACAGCCGCCGCCTGCCCGCACCGGGGCCTTGCGAGGCGCAATTGCTTGCGCGGGTTGCGGGGCCGCCTGACGGCGCGGAGCCGGTATCATCACCGTCGTCGCCGCGGGCGCGCGGCGCACCCGGATTGGGGCGGGGGCCGTGATCGGGGCGGGCGCCGCAGCCTGCACCGGGGCGCGGCGCGGTTGGGCAACGGCGACCGGCGCGGTCCGGGGCTTTGCCATCGGTTGCGCCACCGCTGCCGGCAGCGGCTTTGGCTTTTGGCTGGCCGCCGGTTGCGTCGTCACCGGCCGTGCTGCAGCGGGAAGGGTGATCTCGACCGGGGCCTGTGCGCGCGGTCTGGCCGAAGCAGCGGCACCAGCCAAGGTCGTCGGTTTATAGCCGCAAACCTGTTTGCGGTCCCGGCCGACGCGCGGCACCCAAGTCACGTTGCCGTCGATCCCGGCACGGATATAGATGCAGCCCCGGCTGTCCACATACTGCTTGCCGGTATAGGACGCAGAAGGAAACTCCGCCGGAGGTGACGCGTTGCGCAGGCTTTGCGCCTGCGCGCAAAGCGCGCTCATCGCCGTGGCCATGAGCGAAAAAGCAATAACTCTTGTAAACTTCATCCCTGCCCCCACAAGATATGGAGGCAGGATGACGCAAATCGCGCGCTCAGTAAAGAGATCAGTTCGACCTTATTTGGTGGCGAACAGATGGTCTCCCGCATTATTTGGTGCCGAACAGACGATCACCCGCATCGCCGAGGCCCGGCATGATATAGCCCTTGCTGTTCAGCCCACGATCGACCGAGGCGGTGACGATCGGCACGTCCGGATGCGCCTCTTTCATCCGCGCGACACCCTCGGGCGCGGCCAGCAGGCAAAGGAAACGGATGTCGGTCGCGCCGGCCTGTTTCAGCAGGTCGATGGCGGCGGCCGAACTGTTGCCGGTGGCCAGCATCGGATCGACCACGATCACCAATCGGTTGTTCATCCCCTCCGGCACCTTGAAGTAATATTGCACCGGCTTCAGCGTTGCCTCGTCGCGGTAGAGCCCGACAAAGCCGACCCGCGCCGAAGGCACCAGTTCCAGCACCCCGTCAAGCATACCGTTGCCCGCGCGCAGGATCGACACCAGCGCCATTTTCTTGCCCGCCAAGATCGGCGCATCCATCTCTTCCATCGGGGTTTCGATGGCTCGCGTGGTCATCGGCATCTCGCGGGTGATCTCATAGGCCAGCAGCAGCGTGATCTCATGCAGCAGCCGACGGAATTCGGCGGACGAGGCGCCCTTGTCGCGCATCAGGGTCAGCTTGTGCTGGACCAGCGGATGGTCGACGACGGTCAGATGCTTGGACATGTTCTCACTCCAGGTTGCGCAGCCTGGCGCCATATTTGGCCTGCCCGGCTCTGCACCGCAACCCGCAACCTGCCAAACCGCCGGAAATTCCCGCGCCGCCCCCCCATGGATCAGAGAAAGCTCTGCCCCGGCCCGCCGTTCGACAGCCCGAGATGATCGGCGATACTTGCCGCCACATCGGTGAATCCCACCTGCCCGATCGCCCCCGCGCCGCGCCCGGCCCCCAGCACCGGCACCCGCTCACGGGTGTGATCGGTGCCGCTCCAACTGGGATCATTGCCGTGATCCGCCGTCAGGATCATCAGATCGCCCGGCCGCAGCCGTCGCAGGATCGGCCCAATCGCCGCGTCAAAGACCTCCAGCGCCCGAGCATAGCCGGAAATATCGCGCCGGTGCCCATACAGGCTGTCGAACTCGACGAAATTGGCAAAACTCAGACTGCCCTCCTCTGCCGTATCGACCAGCCGGCCCAGATGGGTCATCAGGACGGCATCCGGCCCCTTCACCACATCGTCGATCCCCTGCATGGAAAAGATGTCGCCGATCTTGCCCACCGCATGAACCCGACCGCCAGCATCCTGCACCCAGTCGGTCAGCACCTTGCCGGGCGGCGTGATGGCATAGTCGTGGCGATTGCCGGTGCGGGTGAACCCGGTCTCGGCATCGCCGACAAAGGGGCGCGCGATCACCCGGCCCACCTTCATCGCATGCAGGGTCGGGGCAATGTCGCGGCATAGCGTCAGCAGCCGCTCCAGCCCGAACGCCTCTTCATGGGCGGCAATCTGGAACACGCTGTCGGCTGAAGTATAACAAATCGGCCAGCCGCTGCGCAGATGCTCCGCCCCCAGCCGGGCCAGAATCTCGGTCCCCGAGGCATGGCAATTGCCCAGAATACCCTGCGTCCCCGCCGCCCGCGCCACCGCCTGTGTCAGATCAGGGGGAAAGGCGGGCTGCGTGTCGGGGAAATAATGCCAGTCCCACGGCACCGGCAGACCGGCCAATTCCCAATGCCCCGAGGGGGTGTCCTTGCCACGCGAGATCTCGCGCGCCGCGCCCCAAAGACCGACCGGGACCGCCCCCAGCCCCGGCGCATCCATGCCCGAGGCGAGATGAACCGCCGCGCCCAAACCCAAGGCATCAAGGTTGGGCAGGTACAGCGGCCCGCTGCGCCCCTGCTCGGCCAGACCCGCAGCACAGGCGCGCGCGATATGACCAACCGTATTGGCGCCGGTATCAGGCACCGTGCCGTTGAAAAAGCGATCCGCATCCGGCGCGCCGCCGATGCCTACCGAATCCATCACCACCAGAAAGGCGCGGCTCATGTTCCCGGTCTTTCGCAGACGAGCCGTTCATAGATAAGATCGGGCAGCGGCGCGGGCGCAGGGCCTAGTGTGATCGCTGCACGCACCGCCGCTGCGGTCCGGCGCGCACCATCCTCGCGCGCGGCATGGACCATTGCCAGCGGCGCGCCCTTCTCGATCTTTGTGCCCAGCCGGACCACATTGGACAGGCCGACGGCGGGATCGACCACGTCGCTCTCGACCTGCCGCCCGCCGCCCAGACCGACCACAGCCAGCCCCAGGGCCTCGCCATCTATGGCGGTGACATAGCCCGCCTCGCGCGCAAGGATCTCGTGCATCACCGTCGCCTCGGGCAGGAATCGCCCCCAATCCTCGACAAAGCCCAATGGCCCGCCCTGTGCGGCGACCATACGGCCAAACCGCTCGGCCGCGCGGCCATCTGCGATCACCTCGGCCACCTTGGCCGTGCCCGCCACCGCATCCTTGGCCAACCCCGCATCAAACAGAACCTGACCGCCCAGCTCTGCCGTCAACTCGGCCAGCGGCCCGGCCTCGCGCCCGGTCAGCACCCGCATCACCGCGTCGATCTCGACCGCGTTGCCCAGCGCCGAGGCCAGCGGCTGCGACATGTCGGTGATCAGCGCGGTGGTCCGACAGCCCGCCGCATTGGCGGTATCGACCAGCGCACGGGCCAGCGCCCGCGCCTCGTCCCGCGTTTTCATGAACGCACCCGAGCCCACCTTGACGTCCAGCACCAGCGCATCGGGGGCCTCGGCCAGTTTCTTGGACAGGATCGAGGCGGTGATCAGATCCAGACTTTCGACCGTGCCGGTGACGTCGCGCACCGCATACAGCCGCTTGTCCGCCGGCGCGAGCCGGCTTGAGGCCCCGGCCATCACGCAGCCGTTTTTGGCCACCAGCCTTGGCAGCAGATCCTGCGGCACCGCGGTGGAAAACCCCGGGATCGCCTCCAGCTTGTCCAAGGTGCCGCCGGTATGGCCCAGACCACGCCCCGAGATCATCGGAACGTAAGCCCCGCATTCGGCCAGCGCCGGGGCCAGAATCAGCGACACGCAATCGCCCACCCCGCCGGTGGAATGCTTGTCGACCACAGGCCCGTCCAGATCCCAGGCCATCACCGCGCCACTGTCGCGCATCGCCAAGGTCAGCGCGGTGCGCCCGACGACCCCGAGATCGCCCTTGCAGACTGCCATCGCAAAGGCGCCCGCTTGCGCGTCGCTCACCCTGCGATCCGCCAGCCCTTGCGCGAACCAACGCAATTCCGCTTCGCCGGGCACCTCGCCACGGCGCAATGTCACCAGTATCGAACGCGCATCCATCGGCTCAGCGCCCCCGAATGTGGTCGGTATTGAAGGCACCGGGCAACAGCTCGGCAAGGGTCATGGTCTGTTCTTGCCCGTCCAGCGTGCCCATGATCACCGACACCTGTCCGCCGCCGAACTCGGCCAGCTTCTGCCGGCACCCGCCACAGGGGGAAACCGGCATCGGGGAATCGGCGATGACGTAAACCTCGTCCAGCTCGGTCTCGCCAGCCGCCACCATGGCCGCGATCGCCCCCGCCTCGGCACAAGTGCCTTCGGGATAGGCGACGTTCTCCACATTGCAGCCTGCATAGATCGCACCGGATCTGGCCCGCACCGCCGCCCCCACCTTGAAGTGGGAATAGGGGGCGTGGGCGTTCTCTCGCACTTTGGCGGCAGCCTCTTTCAACGGCATCGGCAAACTCTCCGGTTTTTCGCCCATCATGCGACTGGACGGGCGGGATGCAAGGGGGGAGGCGGGCAGATCGGCCGTCTGGGATTTGCAAGCCAACGCAAAGACAGCTACTTGCAAGTTCGAGGTTTCGACTCTCCACAATATAGTTTAACACTAAACTATACCCTTTCGAGGAGCATCCATCATGTCCGAGCATCAGAACCAGCGCCAAGCTGCCCTGCATTATCACGAGTACCCGAAACCCGGGAAGCTGGAGATCAGGGCGACCAAGCCGATGGCCAACGGACGCGACCTGAGCCGCGCCTATACCCCCGGCGTGGCCGAGGCCTGCCTCGAAATCCAGACCGATCCGGCCAATGCCGCCCGCTATACCTCGCGGGGCAATCTGGTCGCCGTCGTCACCAATGGCTCGGCGGTGCTGGGGCTAGGCAATATCGGCGCGCTGGCCTCCAAGCCGGTGATGGAGGGCAAGGCGGTCCTGTTCAAAAAATTCGCCAATATCGACTGTTTCGACATCGAGTTGAACGAACCCGACCCGGAAAAACTGGCGGATATCGTTTGCGCGCTGGAACCCACCTTTGGCGCCATAAACCTTGAAGACATCAAGGCGCCCGAGTGTTTCATCGTCGAAAAGATCTGCCGCGAACGGATGAACATCCCGGTGTTCCACGATGACCAGCACGGCACCGCCATCGTGGTCGGCGCGGCGGCGACCAACGCGATGTATGTGGCGAACAAGAAATTCGAAGATATCAAGATCGTCTCGACCGGCGGCGGCGCGGCGGGCATCGCCTGCCTGAACATGCTGCTCAAGCTCGGGGTCAAGCGCGAGAACGTCTGGCTCTGCGACATTCACGGGCTGGTCTATGAGGGCCGTGAACAGGAGATGAACCCGCAAAAGGCCGCCTTTGCGCAAAAAACCGAGCTGCGCGATCTCGATCAGGTGATCGAGGGGGCCGACATGTTCCTCGGCCTGTCCGGGCCCAATGTGCTGAAACCGGAAATGGTGGCGAAGATGACGGCGCGCCCGATCATCTTTGCGCTCGCCAACCCGACCTCGGAAATTCAACCCGAAGAGGCCCGCAAGGTCGCCCCGGATGCCATCATCGCCACCGGGCGCTCGGACTATCCCAATCAGGTCAACAACGTGTTGTGCTTTCCCTTCATCTTCCGCGGTGCGCTGGATGTCGGCGCCTCCGAGATCAACGACGAGATGAAAATCGCCTGCATCGAAGGGATCGCCAAGCTGGCCCGCGCCACCACCAGCGCCGAGGCCGCCGCCGCCTATCGCGGCGAACAGATGACCTTCGGGGCGGACTACCTGATTCCGAAACCCTTTGATCCGCGCCTGATCGGTGTGGTCGCCACCGCAGTTGCCAAGGCCGCGATGGACAGCGGCGTCGCCGCGCGTCCGATCGAGGATCTGGAGGCCTACAAACGCGGGCTCGACAGTTCGGTGTTCAAATCCGCCCTGCTGATGCGCCCGGTGTTCGAGGCCGCCCGCACCGCCTCGCGCCGCATCGTCTTTGCCGAGGGCGAGGACGAACGCGTGCTGCGTGCCTCGCAGGCGGTGCTGGAAGAGACCACCGAAACCCCGATCCTGATCGGCCGCCCCGAGGTGATCGAGCGGCGCTGTGAACGCTATGGGCTGACCATCCGCCCGGGCCGCGATTTCGAGATCGTGAACCCCGAGAACGACCCTCGCTATCGCGATTACTGGGCCACCTACCATTCCCTGATGTCGCGGCGCGGCGTCACCCCGGATCTGGCCCGCGCCATCATGCGCACCAATACCACCGCCATCGGCGCGGTGATGGTGCAGCGCGAAGAGGCCGACAGCCTGATCTGCGGCACCTTCGGTCAATTTCTGTGGCACATGAACTATATCCAGCAGGTGCTCGGCACCGACGGGCTGCACCCGGTCGGGGCGCTGTCGCTGATGATCCTCGAGGACGGGCCGCTGTTCATCGCCGACACCCATGTGCACCATGAACCGACACCGGAACAGATCACCGAAACCGTGATCGGTGCCGCCCGCCATGTGCGCCGTTTCGGGCTGGCCCCGAATGTTGCGCTGTGCTCGCATTCCCAGTTCGGCAACCTGGCCCATGGCAGCGGCCAGCGGATGCGCGCCGCGCTCGATATTCTCGACTCGGAGCCGCGCAATTTCTGCTACGAGGGCGAGATGCATATCGACGCTGCGCTCGACCCGGAGCTGCGCGCGCGCATCTTCCCCGACACAAGGATGCAGGGTGCCGCCAATGTGCTGGTGTTTGCCAATACCGATGCGGCCAGCGGCGTGCGCAACATCCTCAAGATGAAGGGCGGCGGGCTCGAGGTTGGCCCGATCCTGATGGGCATGGGCAACCGCGCCCATATCGTCACCCCCTCGATCACCACGCGCGGGCTGCTGAACATGAGCGCCATCGCCGGCACCCCGGTCGCCCACTACGGCTAAAACACCGGTCCCGGGGTGCGCGCGCCCCGGTGCCCTTGACGCGACTCAGGCTGCGCGCCGCAGGACATCCCTGCCCGCGCGACCTGCGAATCTCTACGCCCGACCATTTGCACGGGCTGGGACGCAATTTTTGCAAACCACACGGGTTTTTACTGCAACTTTGCGAATATCCCTTGGTTTGCAAAACTTTGCAGGCCATCCCCTGCCGATTCTGCAAATTTATCGCGATATTCTGACGCGACGTCCGTGATCGTTCTTGCCGCAGCCCCATCCGCCCCGATATCACCATTCCGACGCTGAGGGAGAGGAATACCATGGCATACAAGGACATTTACGCCCGTTGGAAACAGGACCCAGAGCGGTTCTGGATGGAGGCAGCCGAGGCCATCGACTGGGTCGAGAAACCCACCAAGGCGCTATTTGACGCCAACGCCCCCCTGTATGAATGGTTCTCTGACGGCAAGGTGAACGCCTGCTGGAACGCTGTCGACCGCCATGTCGAGGCGGGGCGCGGCGACCAGATCGCCATCATCCACGACAGCCCGGTCACCCACACCAAACGCTGGATCTCGTATTTCGAACTGCGCAACCGGGTCGCCCTGCTCGCCGGGGCGCTGCGCGCCAAGGGCGTGGAAAAGGGCGACCGGGTGATCATCTACATGCCAATGGTGCCCGAGGCGCTGGAAGCGATGCTCGCCTGTGCCCGCCTTGGCGCGGTGCATTCCGTGGTATTCGGCGGCTTTGCCCCGCATGAGCTGGCGGTGCGGATCGACGATTGCAAACCCAAGGCGATCATCGCCGCCTCCTGCGGGATCGAACCGGGCCGCGTGGTGCATTACAAACCGCTGCTCGACGGCGCATTGGAGGCTGCCACCCATCAACCGGACTTCTGCGTCATTTTCCAGCGCGAACAAGAGGTCGCCCGCCTCGAAGAGGGGCGCGACTATAACTGGCACGGCTTTCAGTACGGGGCCGAACCGGCAGACTGCGTCCCGGTCGAAGGCAACCATCCGGCCTATATCCTCTATACCTCTGGCACCACCGGCCAGCCCAAGGGCGTCGTGCGCCCCACCGCCGGACATCTGGTGGCGCTGAACTGGTCGATGAAGAACCTGTATAACGTCGATCCGGGCGAGGTGTTCTGGGCCGCCTCCGATGTCGGCTGGGTCGTTGGCCACTCCTATATCTGCTACGGGCCGCTGGTGCATGGCAACACCACCGTGGTGTTCGAGGGCAAGCCGGTCGGCACCCCCGATGCCGGCACCTTCTGGCGGGTGATTTCCGAGCATAAGGTCAAAAGCTTCTTCACCGCCCCCACCGCCTTTCGCGCCATCAAGCGCGAAGACCCCAAGGGCGAGTTCGTCAAGAAATACGACCTCAGCGGCTTGCGCACGCTTTACCTCGCGGGCGAACGCGCCGACCCCGACACCATCAACTGGGCCAAAGCCCAGCTCAAGGTGCCGGTGATCGACCACTGGTGGCAAACTGAGACCGGCTGGGCCATCACCGGCATCCCCGCCGGGATCGAAGAGATGCAGATCAAGATCGGCTCCTCCGGGGTGCCGATGCCCGGCTATGACGTGCAGATCCTGGACGAGGCCGGCGACCCGGTCGGCCCCGACACGCTGGGCGCCGTGGCGGTGAAACTGCCGCTGCCGCCGGGCACGTTGCAGACCCTGTGGAACGCCGAGGACCGCTACCGCAAAAGCTATCTCGATCATTTCCCCGGCTACTATGAAACCGGCGATGCCGGCACGATCGACAAAGACGGCTATCTTTACATCATGGCGCGCACCGATGACGTGATCAACGTGGCGGGTCACCGGCTCTCGACCGGGGCGATGGAAGAGGTGCTGGCCAATCACCCCGATGTCGCCGAATGCGCGGTGATCGGCGTGGCCGACGATCTCAAGGGGCAGCTGCCGCTTGGCCTGCTGTGCCTGAACAATGGCGTCAACCGCCCCGAGGCCGAAGTCACCCGCGAATGCGTCGATATGGTGCGTGCGGAAATCGGGCCGGTGGCGGCGTTCAAGCTGGCGGTGGTGGTGGACCGCCTGCCCAAGACCCGCTCGGGCAAGATCCTGCGCGCCACCATGGTCAAGATCTCCAATGGCGAAGACTTCAAGATCCCCGCCACCATCGACGATCCCGCGATCCTGGACGAGATCCGGATCGCGCTGCGCCGCATCGGTTACGAAAAGGGCTGACCCAACGGGCGGAACCGAAATTCAATCGGTTCCGCTTGCACTCTCCTGTCCCCTGCGTAGGTTCGCAACCTAGGAGAATGCATATATGTCAGACACAAACCTTTGGCGCCTGAGCGCCGCCGAAACCGCCGCCCGCACCACCTCGGGGGACATCACCGCCGAGACCGCCATCGGCGCCTCGCTCGACCGGATGGAGGCGGTGAATCCACGCCTGAACGCCGTGGTCGAAAGCCTCGCCGACGAGGCCCGCGCCCGCGCCCGCGCGCTGGACAAGGCCCGCGCCACCGGCGCGCCCTGCGGTCCCCTGCACGGGGTGCCGGTCACCATCAAGATCAACGTCGACCAGACCGGCCATGCCACCTCGAACGGGGTCACGGCGTTCAAGGATCTGATCGCACCCGGCGATGCCCCCATCGTCGACAATCTGCACGCCGCCGGCGCGGTGGTGATCGGGCGTACCAACACGCCAGAGTTCTCCTTTCGCGCCGACACCGACAACCCGCTGTTCGGGCGCACCCATAACCCATGGGGCGATCACATCTCATCCGGCGGTTCCACCGGCGGCGGTGGCGCTGCGGTGATGGCCGGGATCGGCGCCCTGGCCCATGGCAACGATATCGGCGGCAGCCTGCGCTTTCCCTCTGCCGCCAATGGCGCGGTCACCGTCAAGCCGGGGCTGGGCCGGGTGCCCGCCTATAACCCCAGCCAGACCGGAGAACGCGGTATTCTGGCGCAGGCGATGTCGGTGCAGGGGCTGATCGTGCGCTCGGCGCGCGACCTGCACCTGTCGATGCCCAGTGTCATCACCCCCGACCCGCGCGATCCCTTCCACGTCCCCCTACCCTGGCGCGGGGCTGCGCTTGAGGGGCCGATCACTGTCGGCTTCACCAAGGAAACCTATGAATTCGATCTCCACCCCGAGGTCTCCCTCGCGCTGGATGCGGCCCGAGATGCGCTCAGCGACGCCGGGTACAACGTGGTCGAGATCGACCCGCCGCTACTGCGCGACGCCGGGATGGAGGGCTACCGCGCCCTGATGGGCGAGGTGCTGGCGCTGATGGGGCCCGATATCCGCGCCCATGGCTCTGACACCGTGCAGGCGATATTTGACGAGTATTTCCGTCAGTTCGCCCCCTACGAGGGGCTTGAACTGATGCAAATGATGGCCAAGCGCACCCATTATGCCCGGGTCTGGTCGCTGTTCCTTGAAAAACATCCGCTGGTCCTCACCCCATTCCTGCCGCAACCGTTCTTTGCCCCCGACCGCGACACCGAGGGTGCCGAGGGCGTGCGCGAGGTGCTGGGCTCGGCGCTGTGGTCCTATGCGATGAACTTCATGGGGCTTCCCGCCGCCAGCGTCCCGGCCCGGCTGGCCAATCTGCCAAACGGCCCGCAGCCGATCAATGTTCAGATCGTCGCCCGCCGCTGGCGCGAGGATCTGGCCGTGGATGCCTGCATCGCCATCGAAGACCGGCTGGGCCGCATGTGCGATCCGCTCTGGGCGCAGATGGAAAAGCGCGACGCCTGAGGCGAAGACCGAACACGAAAAAGGGCGCGGAAATCCCGCGCCCTGCTTCGATACTGGAATGACCTTTTAACTATCCTCGCCAGCCCACTCACGAAACCGGCAAACTGCTTAGCAGTTGATGTGAATATAACCCGCAATTCGTTTCGCTTCTGTGACACGGATTACAAATCCAGACCAAAATCGACTCTTTTTCGACCATTTCCGCCTTTTTCAGGTGAACTGTTCCGAGATCAGCCGCTCTTCCAGCCCGTGCCCCGGATCGAACAGGATTCGATGCTCGATCTCTGAATCAGAGCGGATCTCGACCCAGTCGATATCCATGATCGAAATGGAATCCGCATCCGCCATCACCGGCCGCTTGTCCGGCTCCAGCACATCAAAGCGCACCTGCGCCGTCTTGGGCAGCAGCGCGCCGCGCCAGCGCCGGGGCCGGAACGCCGCAATCGCGGTCAGCGCCAGCACGTCGGACCCGATCGGCAGGATCGGCCCATGCGCGGAATAGTTATAGGCGGTCGAACCCGCCGGCGTTGCCAGCAAGGCACCGTCACAAACCAGTTCCGATAGCCGCAGCCGCCCGTCAACCGTGATCCGCAGCTTGGCCGCCTGCGGCCCCGCGCGCAGCAGGCTGACCTCGTTGATGGCCAGCGCGTGGTGGATCTGACCCGACTGGTCCTTGGCGGTCATCGACAGCGGATTGATCACCTCTTCCTCGGCCTCGGCCAGTCGCGTCTTTAGATCAACGTCGCTGTATTCGTTCATCAGGAACCCGATGGTCCCCCGGTTCATGCCATAGACCGGGGCCGGCAGGTTCTTGGTGGCATGCAATGTGCGCAGCATGAAGCCGTCGCCGCCCAGCGCCACGATCACATCGGCCGCCTCGGGCGGGACATCGCCATACATCTCGATCAGTTCGGCGCGCGCCGTCTGCGCCACCGGGGCCCGACCGGCGAGGAACGCAATTTTCAATGTCATGACAAGAGTTTCCAGTGATGCGCCTATGGGTCCGAAACAAGCACATCTGCTCCGTCTTTGCCAGCCTTGCCGCGTCATGTTGCCGAAGCGTCGCATTACAGGCTTTTCGCGCGCCCCGCTTTCCAGTAGGAACGCCGCCATCCACCGCAGCTAATGGGAATGACCATGAACGCGCCCACCCCTGATACCGGCTTCTTCACCCAACCCCTCTCCGAGCGCGATCCTGAAATCGCCAAGGCCATCAGCCTTGAGCTGGGTCGTCAGCGCGACGAGATCGAGCTGATCGCAAGCGAGAACATCGTCAGCGCCGCCGTGATGGAGGCGCAAGGCTCGGTGATGACCAACAAATACGCCGAAGGCTATCCCGGTCGGCGCTACTATGGCGGCTGCCAATTCGTCGACATCGCCGAAAACCTCGCCATCGACCGCGCCAAGCAGCTGTTCGGCTGTGAGTTTGCCAATGTGCAGCCCAATTCCGGCTCTCAGGCCAACCAAGGCGTCTATCAGGCGCTGATCCAGCCCGGCGATACCATCCTTGGGATGAGCCTTGATGCCGGTGGCCACCTGACCCACGGCGCCCGCCCGAACCAGTCGGGCAAGTGGTTCAACGCCATCCAGTACGGCGTGCGCAAACAAGACAACCTGCTGGACTATGATCAGGTCGCCGAACTGGCGAAAGAACACCAGCCCAAGCTGATCGTCGCCGGCGGCTCGGCCATCCCGCGCCAGATCGACTTTGCCAAGATGCGCGAAATCGCCGACAGCGTCGGCGCCTACCTGATGGTCGACATGGCCCATTTCGCCGGTCTGGTGGCCGCGGGTGAACACCCCTCGCCCTTCCCGCATGCCCATGTGGTCACCACCACCACCCACAAGACCATGCGCGGCCCGCGCGGTGGCATGATCCTGACCAACGACGAGACCATCGCCAAGAAAGTAAACTCGGCGATCTTCCCCGGCATTCAGGGCGGCCCCTTGATGCATGTGATCGCGGGCAAGGCCGTCGCCTTTGGCGAAGCCCTGCGCCCCGACTTCAAGGTCTATGCGAAACAGGTGATCAAGAACGCTCAGGCGCTTGGCGATCAGCTGATGAAGGGCGGGCTTGATCTGGTCACCGGCGGCACCGACACCCATGTTCTGCTGGTCGATCTGCGCCCCAAGGGCGTCAAGGGCAACGCAACCGAAAAAGCGTTGGAGCGGGCCCATATCACCTGCAACAAGAACGGCGTGCCGTTCGACCCTGAAAAGCCGACCGTGACCAGCGGCATCCGGCTCGGTTCGCCCGCCGGTACCACCCGCGGCTTTGGCGAGGATGAATTCCGCCAGATCGCCGACTGGATCATCGAGGTGGTCGACGGGCTGGCCGCCAATGGCGAAGAGGGCAACGCCGAGACCGAAGCAAAGGTCAAGGCCGAGGTCGCAGCGCTCTGCGCCCGCTTCCCGCTGTACCCCAACCTCTGATCCCACGCGGATCACTTGCGACAGACGGCCGCCTCCGGGCGGCCGTTTTCGTTTCTGACAGTTGTCAGATGAAACCGCGCCAGCGCAGCAGCACGATCAACACCGCCGCCATGAGCAGCACGTTAAAGGCCAACCCGCCCAGCATCCCCAGCCACCAGCCCTTGCGCCGGTCCGCCAGATCAATCGCCTTGAGATGCGCCGCCACCTCGCTCGCGGCGCGCTCCAGCGCCCCGGCATCCAGCGTCAGACGCAATTGCGGATGATGCGCAAAGGGCTCGGCATCGGCCAGCAGCTTGGCCCGTGACCGGATCCGGCGCGGCAGTTGCGGGCGCGCCTTGCGCAGCACCGCGCGCAGGGTCGTGCCGCGCCCGCCCAGCTTGGCGCGCATCAGCTCGGCAATCTCTGCGATCCGGGTCTCGATCTCGGCTTGGGTCATGATCAGCCTCTCCTGCCGGGCAATCTAGCGCCGCGTGCGGCTAGCCTCAATGGGGGCCTCAATGGGGCGCCTCAATGAAGATCAGTGGGGTCTGGCGCAGACCGCAGCCAGCCGCTATCACAGGCCCATGCTGACCTATATCACCCATGGCACCGCCACCGATGCGCCACCGCTTCTCATCGTTCACGGGCTCTATGGCTCTGCGCGCAACTGGGGCGTGATCGCCAAACGCCTGTCGGATGAACGCCAAGTCATCACCGTTGACATGCGCAACCACGGACAAAGCCCCTGGACCGAACGTCACCGCTATGAAGACATGGCCGGGGATCTGGCCAAGGTGATCGACGCCAATGGCGGGCGTGCCGACGTTCTGGGCCATTCCATGGGCGGCAAGGCCTGCATGATGCTGGCGCTCACCCATGGCGCGGCGGTGAACCGGCTGTTGGTCGCCGATATCGCCCCGGTGCCCTATGCGCATTCGCAGATGCAGTTCATCGAGGCGATGCGCGCGGTTGATCTCTCCAAGCTCGAAAAACGCTCTGACGCCGAGGCACAGCTGGCCGAACACGGCGTGGAAAAGGCGCTGCAAAGCTTCTTCACCCAATCGCTCGACCTCAAGGACAAACGCTGGCGGCTGAACCTCGACACGCTGGCCGCCGACATGGACCAGATCCTGTCCTTTCCCGAGGTCAGCGGCCACTGGGACGGCCCGGCGCTGTTTCTCGCCGGTTCCGAGTCCGACTATATCCGCCCCGAATACCGCCCGCGCATCCGCGAGTTGTTCCCCAATGCGCGCTTTGCCAAGCTCTCTGGCGCCGGCCATTGGCTGCACGCGGAGAAACCGCGCGAATTCGAGGCCACGGTGCGGGCGTTCCTGAACGCCTGAGCCGCCTCAAACGGGCTGATCGGGCGCATCGGCAAATCTGTTGAGCACGGACCGCCCCCCGCCGCAAAGCCGGGCGCGGCCCAAAGCCGGTGCGCGGGATTACATCCCTTGGTCGAGCGGTTCGATCATCGGCCCGCCGGCGGCCTTCCAATCGCCGAGCCCGCCCAGATTATAGACCTCACTATAGCCCATATCCTTGAGCAGCTTGCCCGCCAGCGCCGCGCGCCCACCCGAGGCGCAATGCAACACGATGGGCCGGTCAAACCGCAGCTCCGGGTCATGGAAATCGGTCCCGGGATCGGCGCGAAACTCCAACATGCCGCGCGGAATGTGGTGCGCGCCCACCGCGCGACCGGATTTCTGCAACTCCGGCGCATCGCGGATATCCAGCAACAGCGCTCCCTGCGCCAGCATCTCCTGCGCCCGCGCCCCGTCGATCCGCGCAACCGCCGCATTCGCGGCTTCCATCATCTGCTGCACTGTCAGCGCCATGTCACTCTCCCTGTTTCCGCAGTTTCGCACAAAGGCTAGCATGCGCGCAGGCCCAAAACCATAGAATCAGAAGGAATTAACATTTAGGTCAGAGGGTTGGTACGGGCGGCGGGACTCGAACCCGCACGGGCTATGCCCTAGGGATTTTAAGTCCCTTGTGTCTACCATTCCACCACGCCCGCGCTCGATCTCAGATCGACGGCCCCGTTCAGGGCCCCCCTGATTTAGCGCCCCACCCGCAAGGGTACAATCGGGATTTTTCCTCCCGCCCCGCGCGCTCAACCCTCGACCGCCCCGGTGGCCAGCGGCCCGCCCTCCTTTACCGCCTGCATCGCCACATAGGTCGAGGTGCTCGACACATGCGGCAGGGTCGAAATCCGCTCGGCCAGCACCCGCCGGTATTCCGCCATCGACCGCGTACGCACCTTCATCAGGTAATCGAAATTGCCCGCGATCAGATGCACCTGCTCGATCTCGCCGACCCGGGCCACGGCCGCGTTGAACGCCGCCAGCGCCGCCTCGCGGGTGTCGGTCAGCCGCACCTCGACAAAGGCGACGTGATCCAGCCCCAGCCGGATCGGGTCCACCAGCGCGCGATAGCCGGTGATGATCCCGTCCGCCTCCAACCGCCGCAGCCGCGCCTGCGTCGGCGATTTCGACAAGCCGATCCGCCGCGCCAGATCGGCGATCGAGATCCGCCCATCTTCGGCCAGAACCGCCAGAATCGCCTGATCGAACCGGTCGAGCCCAAGAAAGTCGTTTTGCACCGCAACCCCCACTAAATTCAGACGAATGAACCTTGATTTACATATCAACGGGCGAATGTCCCGCATTTTTACCACTATAAAGGTCCAAGACCCACCCACATCGACAGGGGATCGCCATGACCGCCACCACACCCGATCTGCGCCACAGCATCGACGCCCAAACCTATGCCGATCCCGACGCCGCGCTGGCCCGCTTGATCGACACCGCCGCACTTTCCCCTGCGGACCGCGCCGCGATCTGCAATCACGCCGCCGGGCTTGTCCGCGACATCCGCGCCAGCACCGCGCCCGGGCTGATGGAGGTATTTCTGGCCGAATATGGCCTCTCCACCGACGAGGGCGTCGCGCTGATGTGTCTGGCCGAGGCGCTGCTGCGAGTGCCCGATGCCGAGACCATCGACGCCCTGATCGAGGACAAGATCGCGCCCTCGGACTGGGGCAAACATCTGGGCCATTCCTCTTCACCGCTGGTCAATGCCTCGACCTGGGCCTTGATGCTGACGGGCAAGGTCCTGGACGACGAAAAACCCAGCCCGGTCAAAGCCCTGCGCGGGGCCATCAAACGTCTGGGCGAGCCGGTGATCCGCACCGCCGTCGGGCGCGCCATGCGCGAGATGGGGCGTCAGTTCGTGCTGGGCGAGACCATCACCGCCGCCCTCAAACGCGCCGCCGGGATGGAGGCCAAGGGCTTTACCTATTCCTATGACATGCTGGGCGAGGCCGCCCGCACCGAGGCAGATGCGGCGCGCTATCACCTATCCTATTCCCGCGCCATCGCGGCGATTGCCGAGGCCTGCACAAACGCCGATATCCGCGACAACCCCGGCATTTCCGTCAAGCTCTCGGCGCTGCACCCCCGCTATGAGGTGGCGCAAGAGACGCGGGTGATGGCGGATCTGGTGCCGCGTCTGCGCGCACTGGCGCTGCTGGCCAAATCCGCAGGCATGGGCCTGAACATCGACGCCGAAGAGGCCGACCGCCTGTCGCTGTCGCTGCAGGTGATCGACACCGTTCTGGCCGACCCCGCCCTGGCGGGCTGGGATGGCTTTGGGGTGGTGGTTCAGGCCTATGGCCCGCGCGCGCCCTTCGTGCTGGACGCGCTCTATGACATGGCCCTGCGCCATGACCGCAAGCTGATGGTGCGGCTGGTCAAGGGCGCCTATTGGGATACCGAGGTCAAGCGCGCCCAGGTCGCGGGGATGGAGGGTTTCCCGGTCTTCACCCGCAAACCGGCGACCGATATCTCCTATATCGCCAATGCGCGCAAACTGCTGGGCATGACCGACCGGATCTATCCGCAGTTCGCCACTCATAACGCGCACACCGTCAGCGCCATCCTGCATATGGCCACCAATCTGGGAAACGCTCAGCCGTTCGAATTTCAACGCCTGCATGGCATGGGCGAGACGCTGCACACGCTGGTGATGGACCAGCACAAGACCCGCTGCCGCATCTATGCCCCGGTCGGGGCGCATCGCGACCTGCTCGCCTATCTCGTGCGCCGCCTGTTGGAAAACGGTGCCAACAGCTCTTTCGTCAGCCAGATCGTCGACGAGGATGTGCCGCCCGAGGTGGTCGCCGCCTGCCCGTTCGACGCGCTACAGCTTGCCGCCACACCGCTGCCCAGCGGCGCGGACCTGTTCCAGCCCGAGCGCCGCAACTCGCGCGGCTTCGACCTCGCCCATGCACCGACGCTCAGCGCCATCGAACAGGCCCGCGCGCCCTTTGCCGCGCAACAATGGCACGGCGCGCCGCTCCTTGCCGGGCCAAGCGCACCAGAGGATTCGCAGCCCATCCACAACCCGGCCCGCCGTGCCGACAGCCCCGGCACCATCGCCTGGGCCAGCGCCGCCGATATCGAAACCGCCCTCTCCGGCGCCCGGATCTGGGACGCCCCCCCGCAGCAGCGCGCCGAGGTGCTGAACCGCGCCGCCGACCTATACGAGGCGCATTTCGGTGAAATCTTCACCCTCGTCGCGCGCGAAGCCGGCAAAGGTCTGCCCGACGCGGTGGCCGAGTTGCGCGAGGCGGTCGATTTCCTGCGCTACTACGCCGCCACCCTCCCCTCCGGCACCCCTGCGGGCACCTTTGCCTGCATCAGCCCGTGGAACTTTCCGCTCGCCATCTTCACCGGCCAGATCGCCGCCGCGCTGGCCACCGGCAACGCGGTGCTGGCCAAACCCGCCGAACAGACACCGCTGATCGCCCATTTCGCCACCAGCCTGCTGCATCAGGCCGGCGTGCCGCGCAGCGCGCTGCAACTGCTCCCCGGCGCCGGGGCGGTGGGGGCGGCGCTCACCTCGGACCCCCGCGTCGATGGTGTCGCTTTCACCGGCTCCACCGACACCGCGCGGCTGATCCGCACCGCCATGGCCGACCACCTCGCCCCCGGCGCGCCACTGATCGCCGAGACGGGCGGCCTCAACGCCATGATCGTGGACAGCACCGCGCTGCCCGAACAGGCGGTGCAGGCCATCGTGGAGAGCGCCTTTCAGTCAGCGGGCCAACGCTGCTCCGCCCTGCGCTGCCTCTATGTGCAACAGGACGTGGCCGATGACCTGCTGAGCATGCTCAAGGGCGCGATGGCGGCGCTCACCCTCGGCGATCCGTGGCATCTCTCCACCGATCTCGGCCCCGTGATCGACGCCGAGGCGCAGGCCGGGATCACCGCCCATATCGAGCGCGCCCGCACCGAAGGACGGGTTATGAAAGAGCTTCCAGCCCCCACTGTCGGCACTTTCGTGTCCCCCACCCTGATCGAGATAACCGGCATCGCCGATCTGGAGCGCGAGATCTTTGGCCCGGTCCTGCATGTCGCCCGCTTCAAATCCCACGATCTGGATCGTGTGATCGACGCCATCAACGCCACCGGCTACGGGCTGACCTTCGGGCTGCAAACCCGGATCGATGATCGCGTGCAACATGTGACCGAGCGACTGCACGCGGGCAATATCTACGTCAACCGCAACCAGATCGGCGCCATCGTCGGCAGCCAGCCGTTCGGCGGCGAGGGGCTGTCGGGCACCGGCCCCAAGGCGGGCGGCCCGCAGTACATGCCCCGCTTCTGCGCCCCCGACCGGCAGCACAGCACGCAGGACTGGCCCGACACCATGGCCGATCTGCCCGCCCCCGAGGGCGATGCCCCGCACCCAGATCCCGCCACCCTGCCCGGCCCCACCGGGGAATCCAACCGCCTGTCCCTGATCCCGCGCCCGCCATTGCTCTGCCTTGGCCCCGGCGATAAGGCCGCCACCGAACAGGCCGCTGCGGTCCGTGCCCTTGGCGGTCGGGCGATCCGCGCCACCGGCCAGCTCGACCCGCAGCGGCTGGCGCATCTAGACGGCATCGGTGGTGTGCTCTGGTGGGGCGACGGGGAAACCGCGCGCGCACTCGAACAGGCCCTCAGCCGCCGCGACGGTCCGATCCTGCCGCTGATCCCCGGCCTGCCCGACCGCGCCCGGGTGATGGGCGAACGCCACGTCTGCGTCGACACCACCGCCGCAGGGGGCAACGCCGCGCTGCTCGGCGGCATGGGCTGACGCCGGAAGACCGGCCAACGGTCAGGCCCCAAAAGGTCAGGCGCGCAACCGGTTTCCGCGCTTGACGCCGCCCCGGTTTGGCCGCAGCTTCGCGCCATGCTGCCAATCCGCGATCACAACCCCTCAGGGCGCACGCCCTATGTCGTCTACGCCCTGATGGCGCTCAATACCGGCATCT
>JASJGL010000159.1:0-94455 GCA_033791545.1 Pseudodonghicola sp.
CCTCCATGGCGATCATGCATTTAGGCTGCTGTGCCACGAACGCGAGAAATTGACCTCGTGAAAGCTTCTTACGAAACGCGACGGATCCGTCATTGTATGCCCCGTGCAACTGGAAAACGCGCTTTGCCAAGTCGACACCGATAATAGTAACTTCGGACATGGATGCTCCTTCCTACTGTGATGGCTTCAACACTCACCACAATGGCACATTGCGATGCCGTCGGGAGGGGCATCCACGCCATCAGCAGAGGATTTCTGGTTCATCTTATCGATTAGGAGATCGAGATGATGAAGAAACCTGAAACGTCGAAGGACGCAGCTGACAAGCTGGTCAAGAACATCCGCCGCAAGACCCGCACGACCTATTCAGCGGAAGAGAAAATCCGCATTGTCTTGGCCGGGTTACGCGGTGAGGAAAGCATCTCGGTGCTGTGCCGCCGAGAGGGCATAGCCGAAAGCTTGTATTACAACTGCTCGAAGGAATTTCTCGAGGCTGGCAAGCGGCGGTTGTCGGGCGACACAGCCCGCCAAGCAACTTCGCCTGAGGTGAAGGACCTGCGTTCGGAAGCTTTGGCGTTGAAGGAATGCGTGGCCGATCTCACCTTGGAAAACCGCTTGCTCAAAAAAAAGTATGACAGGGGCTGGGGGGAACGAGGCATGAGATACTCGGCATCTGAGAAGCTGGAGATCATTCGCACGGTCGAAGGGTCGCATCTGCCCACCAAAAAGACGCTTGATATGCTGGGCATCCCGCGCACCACATTTTATCGGTGGTATGATCGGTATCTTGAGGGTGGATTTGATGCGCTGACGGATCATTCGCCACGGCCTGGGTCAGTCTGGAACCGCATTCCACAAGACCGGCGCGATGATCTGATTGAATTCGCAATGGAACATGAGGCTCTGACCGCACGCGAACTCGCTGTCAAATACACTGATGAGAAGAGATATTTTATATCTGAATCATCGGCTTACCGTATCTTGAAAGCGGCCGATCTGATCACGGCGCCCGACTATGTGGTGATCAAAGCAGCCAAAGAGTTCACTGACAAAACCACGGCAATCAACGAGATGTGCCAGACAGATTTGACCTACTTCAAGATCATTGGCTGGGGCTGGTATTATCTCAGCACGATTTTGGACGATTACAGCCGCTACATTATCGCCTGGAAGCTCTGCACAAATATGCGGGCCGAGGACGTGACCGAAACAATCGAACTGGCCCTGACAGCATCCGGTTGCGACCAAGCCGTTGTGCGCCACAAGCCACGTCTGCTCAGTGATAATGGTTCGTGCTACATCTCGGGCGATTTGGCGGAATGGCTGGAAGATAGAAAGATGGAGCACGTCCGCGGCGCACCATTCCACCCTCAAACTCAGGGCAAGATCGAGCGCTGGCACCAGACCATGAAGAACCGGGTTCTGCTGGAAAACTACTACCTGCCCGGGGATCTCGAGCAGCAGATCGGGGCCTTTGTCGCGTATTACAACAACCAACGCTACCATGAGAGCCTGAACAACGTCACACCCGCCGACGTCTACTTTGGCCGAGACAACGCCATTCTGAGAGAAAGAGAGAAGATCAAGAAACAGACGATCCGCCAACGCCGCTCGCAACATCAAAAACAAGCAGCATAATCAATCACACAAACGAGCCTGAGCCTCCAATGCTCAAACCGTTCTGAAGCCCCATTTTATATGACGACGGACAACTTAATTTGATTTTCTCCGACAGACCCGGGGCGATTCATTTGCCCCCCAACCACAGCCCCTAATTGGCCTAATTTTGCGCCGCCGTTGACACTTCATGCCGCCTCGACGCGCGAGGCGGACCTTCCTGTAAAGTTCCACGCTGAAAATCCCCCCGCCCTCCCTGCAAACAGAAAGGGACAAAGTGGCAAAGTTTTACTTTGCCAGCAGCAGGACTATCCCGCCACTTCCGGGGCTCAATTTTGCATTGTCGTTTTCACATACTGGTTCCAGATCATTGGCTTCGGATTCAGATGGGATAACTTGCCGGTGCCGATTCACCTGTCGACGGCCCGGCGACTTTTGGCATGCGCTCGTACCATGTGGGCCAAGCGTTGCCGTTTCTGAAAACCGGGAACTCGAATTCGTGATGCTGGTGGTTATGGTATGAGCTTGCGGGAAGGACGTCTTCGAATCTGTTGGCTCGCGCTCCGATAGAACGCATTTCAACAGATTCTGCGGGTTGCTGTCACTGGAGTATGATGCAGAGAAGGACCGGACGCTGCCCCTGCTGCTCTGTCGTGGCCCTTGAGCGACCTCACCCCCTGAGTATTTGCGCCAAGAAGAAGGCGGCTGGGTTGTTCTTGATCCGAGGGGGCGCTAGCAGGGGGCATGATGTGTGATGATCTGCCTGAGGTGCGCGGGCGGCTGAGCCGGCACAAACCACTTTGCGATCTGACCTGGCTGCGCGTGGGCGGGCCGGCAGATGTGCTGTTTCAACCTGCCGATGCCGACGATCTGGCGGCATTTCTGGCCGCATTGGCCCCCGATGTGCCGGTGTTTCCCATGGGCGTCGGGTCTAACCTGATCGTGCGCGACGGCGGCTTGCGCGCGGTGGTGATCCGGCTGGGGCGCGGCTTCAACGGGATTTCGGTTGCGGGCAACCGGGTGAGCGCGGGGGCCGCCGCGCTGGATGCGCATGTGGCGCGCCGGGCGGCAGAGGCCGGGGTCGACCTGACGTTTTTGCGCACCATCCCGGGATCGGTCGGTGGCGCGGTGCGGATGAACGCGGGGTGCTACGGCTCTTACGTGGCTGATGTCTTCGTTTCGGCCCGCGCGGTGACGCGCAGCGGCAAGATTGTCACGCTGGGCGCGCAGGATCTGCGCTTTGGCTATCGCCAGAGCACCCTGCCCGAGGGGATGGTGCTGATCGAGGCCACGTTCGAGGGCGCAGCGGGCGAGGGCGAAGGTCCGGCGAACGATCCCGAGGCTTTGCTGGAGCGGATGGAGGATCAACTGCGCAAGCGCAACGAGAGCCAGCCGACCAAGGCCCGCAGCGCCGGATCGACCTTTCGCAATCCGGCCGGATTTTCCAGCACCGGGCGCGCCGATGACGTGCATGACCTCAAGGCGTGGAAGCTGATCGAGGAGGCCGGGATGCGCGGTGCGCGGCTGGGCGGCGCGCAGATGAGCGAGAAACACGCCAATTTCCTGATCAATGCGGAGGCGGCCAGCGCCGCCGATCTAGAAGGCTTGGGCGAAGCGGTGCGAAAAAAGGTTTACGAAACAACCGGCATACAGCTAGAATGGGAAATCATGCGGGTGGGCGAGCCAGAAGGTGGGTCAGCCGCAGAATAACACCCCGAACGCGACACCCCACAGGCAAAAAAGGGGGCGCGGAGTCCGGGGGAAGGAACACGGGCCACAAAGGTCCGGGCATTTTGAGGCACAAAGTGGGTCAGTCGAGCGGAAAGACCCCCCTTGTTGCGGTATTGATGGGTGGCCCCTCCGCCGAACGCGAGGTGTCTCTCTCCAGTGGGCGCGAATGCGCTACCGCACTGCGGGGCGAAGGGTATGAGGTGGTCGAGCTGGATGCCGGCCAGGACCTCTGTGAGCAATTGCGAGAAATTTCTCCCGATGTCGTTTTCAACGCGCTGCATGGCCGTTGGGGCGAGGATGGTTGCGTTCAGGGCATGCTGGAATGGTTGGGTCTGGCCTATACTCATTCGGGGCTGCTGGCCTCGGCCTTGGCGATGGACAAACAGCGCAGCAAAGAGGTGTTCCGCAGCGCCGGTCTGCCGGTGGTCGAGAGCCTGATCGTCAACAAATCGGCGGTGGAAGCGGCGCATGTGATGGCGCCACCCTATGTGGTCAAACCCAACAACGAAGGTTCCTCGGTCGGTATTTATATCGTGCAGGAAAGCGCCAACGCGCCGCCGCGGCTGGATGCGGCGATGCCGGCGCAGGTGATGGTCGAGCAATATGTCCCAGGCCGCGAGCTGACCACCACGGTGGTGGGGGGCGGCGACACCGATCCCGGCGCGGTGACGGTGACCGATATCCTGACCGATGGCTGGTATGATTACGACGCCAAGTACAAACCCGGTGGGTCGCGCCATGTGGTTCCCGCCGATCTCCCACGTGAGATCTTTGATCTGTGTCTTGATTATGCGCTGCGCGCGCATCGTGCGCTCGGCTGTCGCGGGGTCAGCCGCACCGATTTTCGCTGGGACGAAGCACGCGGAGCCGAGGGGCTGTTTCTGCTGGAGGTCAATACCCAGCCGGGCATGACGCCGACCTCGCTCAGTCCCGAGCAGGCGGGTGAGATCGGGATGACCTTTGGCCAACTCTGCGCCTGGCTGGTGAAGGATGCCTCATGCAACAGGTAGGGCAAGCCCCGCGCCGGGTGCAAAATCGCTCTGATCCGGCGCCGTCGCGGCTGAATTACCGGGTGCAGCGCTGGCTGTTGACGCCGGGAATCCGCCTGGGGTTGCGCGTCGGGATCCCGTTTTGCCTGTGCTTTGCGTTGGGTTCGGCCTTTATGGCCGATCCGCAGCGGCGCGATGCGCTGACCCTGTTCCTGTCCGATCTGCGCGCCTCGATCCAGGAGCGGCCCGAATTCATGGTCGGGCTGATGGCGATCGATGGGGCTGGCGGCAACCTGTCCGAGGATATCCGCGAGGCGGTAGCGTTGGATTTTCCGGTCAGCTCCTTTGATCTGGATCTGGAGCAGATCCGCCAGCGAGTTATCGAGCTTGACCCGGTCGAGGCCGCCAGCGTGCGGATCCGTCCCGGCGGTATCCTTCAGGTCGACGTGACCGAACGCCAGCCCTCGGTGATCTGGCGCAGCCGCGCCGGGCTGTCGATGCTGGATGGGACCGGGGCGCATGTGGACAATATCGCGGCGCGGCTCGCGCGGCCGGACCTGCCGCTGATTGCCGGGCAGGGGGCCGACCTTGCGGTTCCCGAGGCGCTGGCGCTGATCGCGGCGGCGGGGCCACTGGCCGACCGGCTGCGCGGGCTGGTACGGGTGGGCGCACGGCGCTGGGATGTGGTGCTGGACCGTGGTCAGCGCATCATGTTGCCGCCTGACAAGCCGGTGCGCGCGTTGGAGCGGGTGCTGGCCTTAAGCGAGGTGCGCGATTTGCTGGATCGTGACGTGACCGTGGTGGATATGCGCCTGCGCGCGCGGCCCACGGTGCGGATGTCCGAGAACGCGGTCGAAGACTGGTGGAAAATAAGAAAAATAAACGGATATGGGCAGTAGCAGATGACAGATCTCTATCAATCCCAACGGGCGATGCGGCAGATGCGCCGGCAGGCGATGCAGCGCGGTGTGATCGCCATTCTAGATGTCGGCAGTTCCAAGACGGCCTGTCTGATCCTGCGGTTCGACGGCACCGGCAGGCTGAGCGAGGACAATTCGATCGGCTCGCTTGCAGGGCAGAGCGGGTTTCGCGTCGTTGGCGCGGCGACCACCCGGTCGCGTGGGGTGCAGTTTGGCGAAATCACCGCCATGCAGGAGACCGAGCGCGCCATTCGCACCGCGCTGCAGGCGGCGCAGAAAATGGCCGAGATCCGGGTCGATCACGTGATCGCCTGTTTCTCGGGGGCGAGCCCGCGCTCTTACGGGCTGGATGCGACGGTCGAGTTGGAAGGCCAGGTGGTGACCGAGGCCGAGATCGCCCGTGTTCTGGCCGCCTGCGAGGTGCCCGAATATGGTATTGGGCGCGAGGTGCTGCATGCGCAGCCGGTGAACTTTGCGCTGGATAACCGGTCGGGGTTGATCGATCCGCGCGGCCAGATTGGCCAAAATCTGGCGGTGGACATGCATATGTTGACGGTGGGCACCGCCGCGATCCAGAACCTTGTCCATTGCATCAAGCGCTGTGATTTGGAATTGGCAGGCATCGCCAGTTCGGCCTATGCCTCGGGGATCTCGGCGCTGGTCGAGGACGAGCAGGAGCTGGGCGCGGCCTGTATCGACATGGGCGGCGGCAGCACCAGCATTTCGATCTTCATGAAAAAGCACATGATCTTTGCCGATTGCGTGCGGATGGGCGGTGATCACATTACCGGCGACATTTCGATGGGGCTTGGGGTGCCGATGGCCAATGCCGAGCGGATCAAGACCTTTTGCGGCGGCGTGCATGCCACCGGGGCCGATGATCGCGACATGATCGATATCGGCGGCGATACCGGCGATTGGGAACATGACCGGCGCACCGTGTCGCGGGCCGAGCTGATCGGGATCATGCGGCCCCGCGTCGAGGAGATACTTGAAGAGGTACGTGTGCGGCTTGACGCGGCCGGCTTTGATCACCTGCCCAACCAGCAGATCGTTCTGACCGGCGGGTCCAGCCAGATCATGGGGCTGGACGGGCTGGCAAGCCGCATTCTTGGCCAACAAGTGCGGCTGGGCCGACCGCTGCGGGTGCATGGGCTGCCGCAATCCGCCACCGGGCCGGGGTTTGCAGGCGCGGTCGGACTGGCATTGTTCGCAGCGCATCCGCAGGACGAATGGTGGGATTTCGAGGTGCCGGTGGATCGCTATCCGGCGCGCTCGTTGCGCCGCGCCGTAAAGTGGTTCCGCGACAACTGGTGATTGGGCCAAAGGGTCAGGCTGGAGTCAGGCAATACGCGCCCCGGAAAACCGACAGGAACAGTGGCGGTTTTGGGTGGCCTGGCTGAAACCGGCATGTTATCTTTTCAACAAGCCACACGAATAAAAGATGGCTGGAGGGTCGAGCAGAGACCCCACACATAGTGAGACGAGGGCTGCGCCGACCGCGTTCGCCCGTTTGTGCACTGCCCTGTTGTGCTCTGGCCTCTTGCCGGGGCCTATTGGTGTGCGGCTGCAAACCCGCAAGATATAGGCTCTTTGGCAAGATGCCGCCGGTCCGTGCCAGTTTTTTGCCATATTTTGTGTGAAACTCTTGTTTTCTTGGTGACCTCACGCTGCGATCTTGTTATCGTCTCCTGTAGGCAGACCCGTCCGGCAGAGACGGTGGCGTGATGATAAACGATTGTGAACAGGCGGACAGAGCATGACATTGAACCTTTCGATGCCCGGACAGGAAGAACTGAAGCCGCGGATTACCGTATTCGGTGTCGGGGGTGCCGGTGGCAACGCCGTCAACAACATGATCGAAAAAGAACTTCGAGGCGTGGAGTTCGTCGTCGCCAATACCGACGCGCAGGCGCTGCAACAAAGCAACGCGCCGAACCGAATTCAGCTGGGCATCAAGGTTACCGAGGGGCTGGGCGCGGGGGCGCGTGCTAGCGTCGGTGCTGCGGCGGCCGAAGAAAGCATTGAGCAGATCGTCGATCACTTGGCCGGGTCGCATATGTGCTTCATCACCGGCGGCATGGGCGGCGGGACCGGCACCGGAGCGGCGCCGATCATTGCCCAAGCCGCGCGCGAATTGGGTGTTCTGACTGTCGGCGTGGTGACCAAGCCGTTCCAGTTTGAGGGCGCCAAGCGGATGCGTCAGGCTGAAGATGGGGTTGAGGCCCTGCAAAAGGTCGTCGATACGCTGATCATCATTCCGAACCAGAACCTGTTCCGGCTCGCCAATGAAAAGACCACCTTTACCGAAGCCTTTTCGCTGGCCGACAACGTGCTGTACCAGGGCGTGAAGGGAATTTCCGACCTTATGGTGCGCCCGGGCTTGATCAACCTCGACTTTGCCGACGTACGTTCGGTCATGGACGAGATGGGCAAGGCGATGATGGGCACCGGCGAGGGCGAGGGCGAAGATCGCGCCGTTCAGGCCGCCGAAAAGGCAATCGCCAACCCGCTGTTGGACGAAATCAGCCTCAGAGGCGCCAAGGGCGTTCTGATCAACATTACTGGCGGTCATGACCTGACCTTGTTCGAACTGGACGAGGCCGCCAACCGTATCCGCGAAGAAGTGGATCCGGAGGCCAATATCATCGTCGGCTCGACCCTAGATACCGAGATGGACGGCAGAATGCGGGTGAGCGTTGTCGCCACCGGCATTGATGTCACCGAGGTGCACAGCGACATTCCGGTCGCGCGTCGCCCGCTGTCGCAGCCGCTGAAAAAGCGGGTTTCGGCCGAAGAAATCCGCCAGCCGCAAGCGCCGCTGGAACTCGACACTCCGATTGCTGCTGACTCCGTGATCGAGGAGCCCGCGCCGGCGATGGAGCCCATCGCGGCCGAGCAAGCGCAGGAACCCAGCCTGTTCGAAGGGCTGGATGAGCCAGTCGAGCAGGAGGCCGCGTATCAGGATAGCGGTTACGCCGAAGATGTCGCGCAACAGGATGACGGCCTGCCGCCGCCGGCCTACCGTCCGGCAGAACCGGTGTTTGATCCGCGCTCGAACATCGAAGAGGACGGCGCCGAAAATTACATCGCGCCCAGAGCTCCGGCACCGGGCACCCCATCGCCCGAGGCCTTGGCCCGGCTGCATGCCGCCGCCCGCAACGCACCGCGCGCGCCGCAACAGGGTCTGCATCAGCCAGCAGCCCCCGCGCCGCAGGAAAAAGGCCGCTTTGGCTTTAACCGGCTGATTGACCGGATGACGGGCCATGCTGGCGACACCCCCATGTCAGGGGGCGTAGGGGGCGCCGCGCAGCCAGCCCGCCAACAGCCACAGATGCAGCGGTCTGAAGGATCGGCGCAACCTGCCGCCGCGCCGGATCCGGATCAGGAGCGGATTGAAATCCCTGCGTTTCTGCGCCGCCAAGCCAACTGAAAACGGTACACTATTGATCGAGGAAGCCGCCCGGATGGGCGGCTTTTTTCGTTATATCGCAGTAGGTTAGTCGAAGCTAAGCGGGCTTTTGCCTAAATGTTTCAATGATGTTTCATTCAGTTACAAAGATTGAGTTGAGCCAAACGGAGTGGGCGACTACTTCAGACGCACCGGCGCTGGGGATCGCCGGACGCCACGGAAAGAGGCCGACTTTGCAACACACGCTCAGAACATCGGTGACCTTCAAAGGGGTCGGTCTGCACTCAGGTGCTCCGGCCACCATGGTGATCCGCCCGGCTGCGGCGGGGTATGGCATCTGGTTCAAGCGAACCGACATCGCCTTGGGCGATACGCTGATCCCGGCTTTGTACTCTGCTGCGGAACAAACACCGCTCTGCACCCGGTTGGTCAATGCTGCTGGCGTGGCGGTCTCGACCGTCGAACATGTGATGGCGGCGCTGGCTGGCTGTGGTGTGCATAACGCGCTGATTGAAATTGACGGGCCCGAGATTCCCATTCTCGACGGCTCTGCCGCGCCCTTTGTGCGTGGTATCATGGCGCATGGGGTGCGCGGCCAGTTGTCCCCAATTCTGGCCTATCAGGTGCTGCGCCCGATCACGGTCGAGCGTGACGGTGCGCGGGCTTCGTTGCGCCCCGCCGACCGGCTTGAGATCGAATTTCATATTGATTTCTCTGACGCCGCCATTGGCCGGCAAAGTAAAACGCTCGACATGGGCAACGGCACTTTCGCGCGTGAACTTTGCGACAGCCGCACCTTCTGTCGCCGTGCCGACGTAGAGCATATGCGTGAAAACGGTCTTGGCCTTGGCGGGACGCTGGAAAATGCTGTGGTGGTCGATGGCAATACCATCCTGACCCCGGGCGGTTTGCGCCACGAGGACGAGGCGGTTCGCCACAAGATGCTGGATGCGCTGGGGGATCTGGCGCTGGCCGGCGGCCCGATTCTGGGCCATTACGTGGGCGAGCGCGCGGGTCACACCCTGACCAATGCGCTGCTGCGCGAATTGTTCAGTGCCCCCGATGCGGTGCGGGCGGTTCTGTGCGATGCTCAGACTGCTGCGCGCCTCCCGGGCAAGGGGCTGGAGTGGGGCGAGATTCCCAACGTCGCCTGAACCTGCGACCCGACTTGACAAAGCCTGACGCCCAGGCGCGTTTAAGGCGTTTTGCACCGGAAATTAATGTGCTAGACCGAGCCCCGAACAGGCGGCCCGAACAGCAGGACCGCCTTACAAGGCGATGAGGATTGGCAAGTATGATCGGCGTCAGGTCTGGGGCAAAAGTCATCGGGGCATTCATTCTGATGGCCGTTCTGGCCTCGTGCGGCGGTGGGCCAGTGGACAAGTCTCAGAATCTGGAAGGGTTCAGCCCTGAACAGATTTATGAGCGTGGCGAATTCGAACTGACGCGCGGGCGCACCGGCGATGCGGGGTGGTATTTCTCTGAGATCGAGCGGCTTTATCCCTATTCCTCATGGGCCAAGCGCGCGTTGATCATGCAGGCGTTTTCCTATCACAAGGGACAGGATTACCCCGAAAGCCGCGCCGCCGCGCAGCGCTATATCGACTTCTATCCCACCGACGAAGAAGCGGCCTATGCCCAATATCTTCTGGCGTTGAGCTATTATGACCAGATCGACGAGGTCGGCCGCGACCAAGGGCTGACGTTTCAGGCGCTGCAGGCGCTGCGCACGGTGATCGAGGTCTATCCCGACAGCGAATATGCCACGCCCGCGATGCTGAAATTCGACCTCGCCTTTGACCACCTTGCGGCAAAGGAGATGGAGGTTGGTCGCTATTACCTCCGGCACAAGCAGTATACGGCTGCGGTCAATCGGTTCCGCGTCGTGGTCGAGGATTTCCAGACCACGACCCATACCGCCGAGGCGCTGCACCGTCTCGTTGAGGCCTATCTTTCGCTGGGGCTGACCGAAGAGGCGCAGACCGCCGGGGCGATTCTGGGCTACAACTATAAGGGCTCGGTTTGGTACGAGGACAGCTACAAGCTGTTGACCGCGCGGGGGCTGAAAGCCCGGAGCATCGGCAACAACTGGCTCAGCCAAATTTACCGCCAATCGATTCAGGGGAAATGGCTCTGATCCGGGTTTGCTCTGACGGGAACTGGGGCCGGGGCCATGCTGCGCTCTCTTGATATCCATGACATGCTGATTATTGACCGGCTGGAGCTGAGCTTCCAGCCGGGTCTAAATGTGCTGACGGGCGAGACCGGCGCAGGCAAATCGATCCTGCTCGACTCGCTCGGGTTTGTGCTGGGCTGGCGTGGCCGGGCCGAACTGGTCCGTCAGGGCGCCGCTCAGGGCGAGGTGGTGGCGGTGTTCGATTTGCCGCCAGACCATCCGGCGCATCGCGTGCTGCAAGAGGCCGGGCTTCCCGACGCTGATGAACTGGTGATGCGGCGGATCAATACCGCAGACGGGCGCAAGACTGCATGGGTCAACGACCGGCGCTGTTCCGGCGAGGTGCTGCGCCAACTGTCCGATTCGCTGGTCGAACTGCACGGTCAACAGGATGACCGCGGGCTGTTGAACCCACGCGGCCATCGCATTCTGCTGGATGCTTTCGGCGGGCTCAATGTGGCCGGGTTGCGCGCAAGTTGGCGCGCCTTGCAGGCTGCGAAAAAGGCAGTCAACGAAACCCAGGCGGCGCTGGATGCGGTGCGCGAGGAAGAGGATTTCCTGCGCCATTCGGTGGCCGAACTTGACGCTCTTGCGCCGCAGCCGGGCGAGGATGGCGAACTGGATATCACCCGCCGCCGCATGCAGGGCGCCGAGCGTATCCGCGACGATGTGGCCCGCGCCTTTGCGCTGTTGGGCGGGCAGGGGGCCGAGGCCGCGATGGCCGAGGCGTTGCGCTGGCTTGAAGGGGTGGTGCAGGACGCGGACAAGACCTTGGAGGCCCCGATCGCCGCGCTGGGCCGTGCCATGGTCGAACTGGGCGAGGCACAGGACGGAATCGAGCGCAGCCTTGCGGGGCTGGAATTCAGTCCGGCCGAGCTGGAACAGGTCGAAGAACGGCTGTTCGCGATCCGGGCGCAGGCGCGCAAACATGGGGTTCAGCCCGACGAACTGGCCGGATTCTCTGACACGTTGCATGCGCGACTGGCCGCACTCGACGCCGGCGAAAGCGATCTGGAGGACAAGCGCGCCGCGCTGGCGCAGGCGCAATCCGCCTATGACGCCGGGGCCGAAGCGCTGAGCGCGGCGCGGGCCGAGGCAGCCGTGCGGCTGGATACAGCGGTGATGGCGGAACTGGCGCCGCTGAAGATGGAGCGCGCGGTGTTCGAGACCCGGATGTCGCGCTCTGAACCGGGCCCCGAGGGGATCGATACGGTGGCCTTCACCGTCGCGACCAACCCCGGCGCACCGGCCGGGCCGCTGAACAAGATCGCCTCTGGCGGCGAACTCAGCCGGTTTCTGTTGGCGCTCAAGGTCTGTCTGACCGGGGTGGACAGCGGCGTGACCATGATCTTTGACGAGATTGACCGTGGCGTCGGGGGCGCAACGGCGGATGCGGTGGGCCGACGTCTGGCCGCCCTGGCAGAGAACGGGCAGGTTCTTGTGGTGACCCATTCGCCGCAGGTGGCGGCCCAAGGCGCGCATCATTGGCGGGTGGAAAAGCGGGTCGCCGACGGTGTGACCCTGTCCACCGTGACGCCGCTTGCGCCTAACGACCGGGTCGACGAGATCGCCCGCATGGTCGCCGGTGACACCATCACCGAAGAGGCCCGCGCCGCCGCGCGCGCCTTGTTGAGCGCCTGACCCGATAGCCTGATCCAAGAGAGCAAGGGCCTGCCGCAGCGAACAGCGCAGCGTACCGGGTGCAAATTCAAGCGATATGGCAGCTCCGGCGGCTAAATCTGCGTCTCGAAGCGAAAATACCCAGTTTTCCACAGTGTCGGGCGCGACCGGACCCGCAGGCGTCTTTCCGCCGCGTGCGCATTGCCCTAAACAGGGGGCAACGCAAGCAACGGATAGCCAATGGCCGATCCCCGCCGCCCGATTCTCGCACAGCAATTTGACCTGGCCGTCCGGGCGTTTCGCGACGGCTGGCATATTCTGCGCTATCGCGGCCCCAGCCAGATTCAGTTCTGGTTCATCGCGCTGGTCATCGGCATCGCCGCCGGATTCGGCGCGCTTGGGTTCCGCATGGGGATCGATGCGCTTCAGGCGTGGCTGTATGGCACCGAGGATGTGCAACGCCTGCACAGCTATGCCGAACATTTGCCGTGGTACTGGATCTTGCTGATCCCGGTGGCTGGCGGGCTGATCGTGGGGGTGATTTTGCATCTGTTCACCCCGGACGGGCGGGTGCGCGCGGTGGCCGACGTGATCGAGGGCGCGGCGATGGGCAACGGGCGGGTTGAAAAACGCGCCGGGTTTGCCTCGATCGCCGCGTCGTTGATCACGCTGGGCTCTGGTGGCTCGTCCGGGCGCGAGGGGCCGGTGGTTCATATGGCCGGGGTGATGTCGACCTGGATCAGCAACCGCATCCATGCTGACGGCATCACCGGGCGCGACCTGCTGGGCTGCGCCGTCGCCGCCGCTGTTTCCGCCAGTTTCAACGCTCCGATCGCCGGTGCCCTGTTCGCGCTGGAGGTGGTGCTGCGTCATTTTGCGGTGCATGCCTTTGCTCCCATCGTCATTGCCTCGGTCGCGGGCACGGTGATCAGCCGGATGGAATACGGGGATGTGACCGAATTCGTGCTGACCACGCCCGGATCGCTGCAATTCTATGTCGAACTGCCTGCCTTCCTGATCCTTGGTCTGCTCAGCGGGCTGATCGC
This sequence comes from Pseudodonghicola sp., assembly GCA_033791545.1. Classification (GTDB taxonomy): domain Bacteria; phylum Pseudomonadota; class Alphaproteobacteria; order Rhodobacterales; family Rhodobacteraceae; genus Antarcticimicrobium. Next base: position 13,512 of record JASJGL010000159.1, read on the forward strand.
GGTGCTGCTGATGCGGGGGATTTTTCTTGCCGAGGATGTCGGTAGCCAATTGCAAGGCTGGCTGCACCTGCCGCGCTGGCTGCGCCCGGGGGTGTCCGGTGCGATGCTGGGGGGGCTGGCGATCTTCTTTCCCCATATCATTGGCGTCGGCTATGAAACCACCAGCCTCGCGCTGTCCGGGGCGTTCCCGCTGCGCGAGGCGATCGTGTTCGCGCTGGTCAAGGCACTGGCGGTGGCGATCACCTTTGGCGGGCGCATGGGGGGCGGGGTGTTCTCGCCCTCGCTGATGGTCGGCGCGCTTTCGGGGTTGGCGTTCGGTCTGGTCGCAACCGGGGTGTTGCCGGACGTGTCGGGCACATCCACGCTGTATGCCTTTGCCGGCATGGGGGCGGTGGCCGCCGCCGTTCTGGGCGCGCCGATCTCGACCACGATGATCGTGTTTGAATTGACCGGCGACTGGCAGATCGGCATCGCGGTGATGGCCTCGGTCAGCCTGTCCACTGCGTTGGCCTCGCGGCTGGTCGACCGGTCCTTTTTCTTGACCCAGTTGGAGCGGCGCGGCATCCATCTGGCCGCCGGGCCACAGGCCTATCTGCTGGCGATGCTGCGCGCCGGTGCGGTGATGCGCCCGGTGACCGATCCCCGCTGTGCCGAAGAGGGGCCTTGCCGCGAGATGGTCGCGCAGGGGTTGTGTATCGAGGCCAGCGCCACGCTGGAGGCCGCGATGCCGATCTTTGACCGTGCCGAGGTCGACTTCGTGCCGGTGATTCTGCGTGGCACCGACGAGGCGCCGCCAGAGATTCTTGGCGCGCTGTATCAGATCGATGCGCTCAAGGCCTATAATCGCGCCCTCGCGGCCACGGCCGCCGAAGAGCATTCCTGACAATCCGGAAACAATCGAGTGACCTTCGTTTGACTATCTCGATTCAGTGTCCAATTTCTAAATTTTATGTAGTGTTTTCAATAAATTAAACAATGTCTCTATACGTGTGGCCAGAAATGGTAAATAAGTTGTTAATAGATCATTAACGCTGCTGCTCTCTGTGCCGCACCATTTGTTGGGAGATGTTTCCATGGCTGCATCCGATTTTACCCTCTACCCCGATTTCCAATTGTTCACCGCAATCAATGGTGGCGCGTCCATCGTGCTGACCGGTACCAGCGGCGATGATCTTCTGATCGGAACCGGTGGCGACGATGCCATCAACGGCGGGGATGGCGACGACGAAATCCGCGGCTATGGCGGCGATGACAGCCTGCGCGGCGGCAACGGCGACGATTTCCTCAACGGCGCTGGCGGCAATGACGAGCTGCGCGGTCATCTGGGCGCCGACACCCTTTCGGCCGGTCCCGGTGACGATTACGCCGAGGGCGGCTATGGCAATGACACGATCTGGGGCCATGACGGCAACGACGTGCTGTACGGCGGCTTCGGCGATGACGAGATCAGCGGCGGTGATGGCGATGACCGGATCTGGGGCGAGGATGGCAATGATGTCCTGTCTGGCGGTGCTGGCGTGGACCGGATCGTGGGCAATGCCGGTGACGACATCATTCGCGGCGGCGCCGATGCGGATGAAATCTATGGCCGTCTTGGGGCCGACCGCCTTTATGGCGACGATGGCAACGACATGATCTGGGGCAATGTCGGGGCCGATACGCTGTCGGGCGGGGCTGGCGATGATGTTCTGCGCGGCGGCAAAGGCAAGGACACGCTGGATGGTGGCCTGGGCGATGATGTGCTGCGCGGTGGCGCCCGCGCCGATTCCCTGGGCGAAGAGCTGCTTTCGGCCGGGGGGGCCGACATGGGGGCCGACGTGACCAGAGGCGGCGCTGGCGACGACACCCTGGTCGGCGATTACGACGATCTCCTGTTCGGCGGTGCCGGGACCGATACGTTCATCATGGTCAAATCCGACCTCTATGACGGGGCCGAAATCGCGGATTTCGACTTGGCGGCGGGCGAAACCCTGACGCTGATGGCGGCAGACGGCAGTGGCTATAGCGCTGCAGATCTGGCCGCAAATGTGTCGCTGGCGGCAAGCGGGACGGGCACGGTGTTGTCCTATGACGGCGACGCGGTTGTTCTTCTGGATGACGTCACCGTGGCCGAGCTCGAGGCCAGTTCGGACTGGCTTTTGCCCTCCGCCTGATCTGGCCGCCTAATCTGGCCCGCTGCGCCCGGTACGCCGGGCACTTGAGAATAGAAAAACGCCCCGGCCATTCACGGTCCGGGGCGTTTTTTCGTTTCGGCGTCCTCCACCAAGGAGGCGTTCAGATCTGTTCCACCTTGACGCTTTCAGAGGTGTAGAAGGCCAAGTAATCCTTGATCTCCGCCACCGCGTCGAGCGGGGTTTCATAGGTCCAGACCGCATTCTCTGCGACCGAGGACTTGTTGACGATGGAATAATAATTGGCATCCCCCTTGTGCGGGCAATGGGTCACCTTGTCAGTGCGGTCCAGAAAGGCCATCGCGACATCCCCGCGCGGGAAATAGATCACCGGAGGCAAATCGCCCTCGCTCAGTTCCAGCGCGTTGGTCGTCTCTCCCAGCACCGCCCCACCGGAGCGCACCGTCCACAACCCCGGTACTTTGCGAATTTTGATATGTTTTGCCATCTCTTGTCCTTCCCCTACAGTCTCGTTCGTCTCTTTGCTTGGCCGCGCTTTGTAACACGCCAGTGTCATTGCAGTCACGCATTTGGGGCAACTGCGACACTGCTGCCCGTTTGACGGTACGTCAAAGCGGCGCGGTCGCCGCTTTGAGCCAGTCGCGCGTCGTTCCGGCAACCCGTGGCCCGATCTTTTCGGCGACGTCAGCGTGATAGGCATCAATCCAGGCGCGCTCGTCAGCACTCAGCATGTCGACCACGATCAGCCGCCGGTCAATCGGCGCAAAGGTCAACGTGCGCCAGCACAGCATCGCGCGTTCGCTATCGCCGCCGGGCAGGGCGGGGGCGGGCTCTACCACGATCAGGTTTTCGATGCGGATGCCAAAGGCCCCTTCGCGGTAATAACCGGGCTCGTTCGACAGGATCATCCCCGGCTCTAGCGGCACGTCGCTGATCCGGCTCAGCCGCTGCGGTCCTTCATGCACGCTCAGATAGGCGCCAACGCCATGGCCGAGCCCGTGGTTGAAATCCTGCCCCGCCAGCCAGAGCGGTTGCCGCCCGATCGCCTCGATATGCTGCCCGGCCAGCCCCTGGGGCCAGCGCAGACGCGAGATCGCGATCATGCCCTGCAACACGCGGGTAAAGGCGGCGCGTTCCTCGTCGCCGACCGCGCCGATCCCGATGGTGCGGGTGATGTCGGTGGTGCCGTCCAGATACTGACCGCCGCTGTCCAGCACCAGCATTTGCCCCGCTTCCAACCGGCTGTTGGTCTCTTCGCTCACCCGATAGTGCATGATCGCGCCATTGGGTCCGGTGCCGGCGATGGTGTCGAAACTGATGTCGCGCAACGCGTTGTCCCGGCGGCGGCAGTCCTCCAGCCGGGTCACCACGTCGATCTCGCTGACGCTGCCCGGGGCCTGCGCGTCAAGCCAGCACAGCAGGTCGACCATCGCCGCCCCGTCGCGCAAATGCGCCTCTGCTGCGCCCTTGATCTCGGCGGCGTTCTTGCGCGCCTTGGGCAGGGCACAGGGTTCGGCCCCAAAGACCGCACGCGCGCCCAACACATCGGCCAGACGCTGCGGTGCGGTGCTTTTGTCCAGCCGCACCGGCCCCTCCAGCTCTGCCAACCGGGCAAGAAAGGCATCGGGCTCGGCCACGGTGACGGCCCCCCCCAGATGATCGCCCAGATCCTTCAACTTGGCGGAAGCCATGAACAGCTCGACCCGCCCATCGTCATGCAAAAGGGCAAACCCATGCGCCACCGGGTTGCGCGGAATATCAGAGCCGCGGATGTTCAATAGCCACATGATCGAATCCGGCAGCGTGATCGCTGCCGCCCGGTGCCCCGCCTTGCGCAGATCTGCGGCTAACCGCGCGCATTTCGAGGCGGAGGTTTCACCCGCGAATTCAATTGGATGCGGCTTCACCGGTTGCATCGGCACCGGCGGCTGGTCGGACCAGATCCGGTCCACCAGATTGTCGCTGCGCACCATCTCGATGCCGGTGCCGTCCAGCGCGGCGCTGCTCCGCTCGATCTCGGCCACCGTGTGCAGCCATGGGTCATATCCCACGCGCCCGCCCTGCGGCAATTGCTCGACCAGCCAATCGGCAAGCTGGATCTCGGGCCAAGGCACAGGGGTGAACGCGGCAGCCACCTGCGCCTTAACCTGGGTGCGATAGCGCCCGTCGATGAAAACGCCCGCCACATCGCGCAGCGCGGCGCAGAACCCGGCAGAGCCGGTGAACCCGCTTAGCCAAGCCAGCCGCGCGTCATGGTCCGAGACATACTCGCCCTGATGCGCGTCCGCCCGTGGCACAAGAAAGCCATCCAGCCCTTCGGTCTCCAACTCGGCCCGCAATTGCGCCAGCCGCGGCGGCCCCTGTTCGGGGCGCGCGGTCACGTCGAATGTCTGGAACATGGGGTCTCCTGTAGATCACTCATTTTCGGCGCGGAGCCTGGAGCAGGGGGCCTTCGCCCCTTCTCGAACCCCACAAATTTATCCGCCAAGTGGCAGAACGACGGAGGGGCGGCTGTCCGTCACATCTTCTTCTTGGCCTAAATACTCCCGCCGGAGGCGCAAGGCGTGACGCCCGCGCCCCGGCGCGAGGTCAACTCGCTTTTCTGATCCCCATGATCCGTGCCCGTGCACGGGGATCGGAATCAAACAGCGCTGCAAGTTGCTCGGTCATCGCCCCGGCCAGTTGGTCCACATCGGTGATCGTAACCGCGCGGTCATAATAACGCGTCACGTCATGGCCGATGCCGATCGCCAACAATTCGACCATCTTGCGTTTCTCGACCATCGCGATCACGTCGCGCAGGTGCTTTTCGAGATAGTTTGCCGGGTTCACGCTGAGCGTGGAATCATCCACCGGCGCGCCGTCCGAGATCACCATCAGGATCTTGCGCTGCTCGCGCCGCGCCGCCATCCGTCGATGCGCCCATTCCAGCGCTTCGCCGTCGATGTTTTCCTTCAGCAGCCCCTCTTTCATCATCAGGCCCAGGTTGTCGCGCACCCGTCGCCACGGCGCATCCGCGCTTTTGTAGATGATGTGGCGCAGGTCGTTCAGCCGTCCGGGCTGCTGCGGCCGGCCCGCGTTCAGCCAGGCCTCGCGCGCCTGTCCGCCCTTCCAGGCGCGGGTGGTGAAGCCGAGGATTTCCACCTTCACGTCACAGCGTTCCAGCGTGCGCGCCAGCACATCGGCGCAGATCGCCGCGATCGAGATCGGCCGCCCCCGCATGGAGCCGGAATTGTCCAGCAGCAGCGTCACCACGGTGTCGCGAAACTCGGTATCCTTCTCGCGCTTGAAGCTGAGCGGCGTGGTCGGGTTGGCCACCACGCGGGCCAGCCGCCCGGCATCCAGCGTGCCTTCTTCAAGGTCGAATTCCCACGACCGGCTCTGCTGCGCCTGCAAACGCCGCTGCAGCTTGTTGGCCAGCCGCCCGACCGCGCCTTTGAGCGGATCAAGCTGTTGGTCGAGATAGGCGCGCAACCGCTCCAACTCGGCGGGTTCGGCCAGATCCTCGGCGGCGATTTCTTCGTCATGGGCGGCCAGATAGACCCGGTAGTTGGGGTCGGCTTCCGACGCGGCCGGCGGTGGCGGCGGGTCCTGCGGCGCGTCGCCTTCCGGCAGTTCGGCCTCATCTCCCATCTCGTCTTCGGCGTTTTCGTCCATGCTGACCTGCGCCTGCGCCTGGTCCTGCTGTTCGTCCTGGGATTGCTCGGGATCGGCCTCGGCTGACTGTTCGTCCTGATCGTCGTCACCGGTGCTGTCGGGATCGGGCTGTTCGTCGGCGTCTTCCTCGGCCTGATCCTCCTGATCCTGATCTTGTTGGTCGGGGTCTTCCCCCAACTGGTCGGCATAGCCCAGATCAGAGATGATCTGACGGGCAAAGCGGGCAAAATCCGACTGATCCGACAGCCTGTCCTGCAGATCCTCCAGCGTGCCGCCAGCCTGTTGTTCGATAAAGCCGCGCCACAGATCCATCACGTTCTGCGCGCCTGCCGGCATGTCGCGCCCGGTCGCAAGGTGGCGGATCAGGAAGCCGGCGGCGGCGGGCAGGGGGGCTTCCGAGGCCTCGGTCATGCTCTCAAAGCCGCGCCGCATCGCCTCGTTGCCGATCTTGGCGTCGATATTGCTGGCGGTGCCGGGCATGTCGCGTGCGCCCATTGCCTCGCAGCGGGCGGTCTCCATCGCTTCGTACAGATCGCGCGCCATATCCCCCGGTGGGGCATAGCGGGCGTGCACCCTTTCGTCGTGATACTTGCGGTGCAGCGCCAGCGCATCCGCGGTGCCACGTGCCAGCAGCACCTCGTCACGGGTCATCCGGCGGCTGACCTGCGGCAGTCGCATCGAGTCGCCCGACAGCCCGGCGGGATCGACCGAATAGCTTACGGTCAACTCGGGGTCGTCAGCCATCACCTTGGTGGCTTCGGCCAGCGCCTTCTTGAACGGATCGGCGGGGTTGTCGGTGGGTTTGCTCATGCGGGGTCTGGTCCGGTCTTTTGTATACCCGCGCAACCTAGAGCCATTCCCGCGCCTTGACCATAGGGGCCGGTGAAACAGAGCCTGTCGGTCGGGCAACACATCGTCGCGGCAGGCGGTAATTCGCGCCTGTGCTGGTCCTTCAACGAAGCAAGGGCGCGGACCGTTGCCGATCCACGCCCTGTATTTTCTCGACTGGGGCGGGGCCGGAAAGCCCCGGCGGCCCTAGACCAGTGCGGCGCTTGCTGCGCTTTCCGGCAGTTCTTCGTCGAAACAGCGCTGATAGAACTCGGCCACTGTCTGGCGCTCCAACTCGTCGCATTTGTTCAGGAACGTCAGCCGGAACGCATAGCCCACATCGTGGAAAATCTCGGTGTTCCAAGCCCAGTTGATCACCGTCCGCGGGCTCATCACCGTGGAGAGATCGCCGTTCATGAAGGCGGTCCGGGTCAGATCGGCCACCGTGACCATCTGGCCAATGGTCTTGCGACCCTTTTCAGAGTTGAAATGCGGCGCCTTGCCCAGCACGATCATGGTTTCCGCGTCATGGCTGAGATAGTTCAACGTCGCCACTAGCGACCAGCGGTCCATCTGGGCCTGGTTGATCTGCTGGACCCCGTGATACAGGCCGGTGGTGTCACCCAGACCCACCGTGTTGGCGGTCGCGAATAGGCGGAAATAGGGGTTCGGCGTGATGATTTCGTTCTGATCCAACAGCGTCAGCTTGCCGTCATGCTCCAGCACCCGCTGGATCACGAACATCACATCGGCGCGGCCTGCGTCGTATTCGTCGAACACGATCGCAACCGGGTTGCGCAGCGCCCAAGGCAGGATGCCCTCGTGAAACTCGGTCACCTGTTTGCCGTCGCGCAGCTTGATCGCATCCTTGCCGATCAGGTCGATCCGGCTGATATGGCTGTCGAGGTTGACCCGAACGGCGGGCCAGTTCAGCCGCGCTGCCACCTGCTCGATATGGGTCGATTTGCCTGTGCCGTGATAGCCCTGGATCATCACCCGGCGGTTATGGGAAAAGCCCGCCAAAATCGCCAGCGTGGTGTCTGGGTCGAATTTATAGGTGTTGTCGAGCTCGGGCACGCGATCCGTTGCCTCGGCAAAGCCCTTTACCGTCATGTTCGTGTCAATGCCGAACACATCGCGCACCGAAATGGTTTCGGTGGGCTTTGCGTTTTGGTTCGTCGCGCCGTCAGCCATCTGCCAGTCCTTGATCCCTGCTCGTGTTCCGTCCTCTGGTGCAACATATCGTCGCCAGAGGCAAGGGGAAGGCGCGCGGCGCAGAAACCCCGCGTCACGGCGCCGCGTGCGCGGATCTGTGTCACCGCTGCGCCACAGCCGCCGGATTGCCCGCCGTTGGAGGAGCGATCTCGGCGCTTTGTCGCGGCGCTGTATCCCACTTTGGCCGCAGATCGTGGGGACCGGGCCGCCATGTTCTGCTATAATGCTGCTATGATGCGGCCACGTTTCACGCCCTGATCGAAAGAGGATGCCATGCACCGTCGAACGTTCCTGACTGGCGCCGCCGGGGGCGCCGCCACACTGGCGGGCCGCGTCCCGCTTGCCGCCGCCTCTACCGGTGAGAGCTTCGAGATCACCCGGACCGAGGCCGAATGGCGCGCCATGCTCACGGATCTGCAATACGCGGTGATGCGGCAAGAGGCGACCGAGCGCGCCCATTCCTCAGTGCTCGACAAGCAATACGGTGCCGGGCTTTATCACTGCCGGGGCTGCGAACTGCCGCTGTATTCCTCGGATCACAAGTTTGACAGCGGCACCGGCTGGCCCAGCTTTTACCAAAGCCTGCCGGAGGCCATTGGCACCAGAACCGACCGCAAGCTGCTGTTCATGGTGCGCACTGAATGCCATTGTCGCCGCTGCGGCAGTCATCTGGGCCATGTCTTTGACGACGGCCCGCCGCCCACCGGCAAGCGGCACTGCATCAACGGGGTGAGCCTGGTGTTCAAACCGGCCTGAGCGGGGGCTGGCCAGGATCTGAAGCCCCAACGTCGAGGCCGGCGTTACCAGCCGAAATCAATGTCCGACTTGCCGAGTGTGACATCCTCCAGCAAGGCAATGTCATAACGCATGGTTTCGCCGTAATAATCGGCGACATAGCGCACCAGCGTATCGTCGCCCTGTGCGTTGATCCGGATCACACCCGGAATCGTGTCGGTGTCGATCAGAAGACGGTCCCTGTCCGCCTCGAAATCGGTGATCCGGGCGACCCCGTCAAGGGTTTGCCCAAGCAGGAAATGAAAGCTGTCGGCGCCAGCCCCGCCGGTCAGCACATCAGCCCCGCCGCCGCCGATTATGTTGTCGTCGCCGCGCCCGCCAAAGATGCTGTCGTCGAATCCGTTTATCGGCGGGAAATCGAAATCGTCACCGTAAAGCCAGTCGTTGCCGGCCCCGCCGCGCAACAGGTCCTTTCCACGCCCGCCATGGATCTCGTCCCGTCCCGCGCCCCCCGCCAGCTTGTCGCGACCGTTGCCGCCGGAAATGAAATCGTCCGCGGCCTTGCCCAGGATCACGTCGCGACCGGCCCCACCAAAGGCGCGGACGTCCTGAGTGGGCGTCAAGTTGATCCGGTCGTTTCCGCCATTGCCGAAGATTACCGAGAACCCAGAGACAGGTTCTGGATTCGTGGGGGCATCAATCACATCGTTCCCATCGGTTCCGATCACCGCGGCATGTCCAGTGGTGGCCTCGGCTGGATCGGTGATCAGCCGCAGGGTGCCCAACGATGCCGGCACATCCTCGACCGAGTATGTGGGGGCACGGTATTCAAGGAATTCCACGCTTGGCGTCCCCGGAATGATGTCGGGAATGGTCAGTGCCTGGCTATCATACCGCACCGTCAGCGCGCTCCCGTCATAGGTGATCGTATGATCGGGCATGAAAAGGAAATCCGGCAGCATCAGCACATCGATCCCGCCCGCATCCTCCCATCGGTCGAAGTCCGAGGAAAACGGATCGTAAAAGACGAAATCATTGGAAAATCCGGTGGCAAGGGCCATCCGCAACACTCCTGGATAGAATAAGAAACAGACTAATACCGCTAAGAGGTTAGCCGCCTATTCTTGTTCGGGCAAGTGTCCTGCCCGAGTCCAGCCGTTTCGGCCACAGGCAAGCGGCACGGCATCAACGGGGTGAGCCTTTTTCAAGCCGGCCTGGGCGGGGCAGGGCGCCGGCGCTATCCGCCGTGCCGTCCTGCGCGCGACCGCCCTCAGTTCTTGAAGTTGCGGCTTTCCTTGAGTTGGTCCCAAGCCCAGACCACCTCTTGCAGTTGTTCTTCCTGACTGCGGTCGCCGCCGTTCATATCCGGGTGCAGCACCTTGATCAGCTTCTTGTAGGCGCGGCGCACCTCGGTCTTGGTCCAGTTGTCCTTGGCTTCGAGAATCTCGACCGCGCGTCGTTCGGTCGGGGGCAGGCGGCGGTTGATCGTGCCGCCCTTGCCGGGGTTGCGGGTGGCATTCGCGCCCAGCACCTGATGCGCATCCTCAATCCCCAGTCGCGCCCAGGCGCGGGTTTCCGGATCACCCATCGGTCGTGTGGCGCGTTCCCACACCTTGTCCTTGGTGGCCTGCGCGTTGATCTCAGCCTCGGTGGTGCCTTCGAAAAAGTTCCACTTCTGGTTATATTCGCGCACATGTTGCTGGCAGAACCAAAGATAGTCATCCAGCACGTCCGGGGCTTTGGGCGCGCGGAATTTGCCCGGCTCCTGACAGCCGTCATGGTCGCAGGTCCGGGTCGAGGTTTCCGACGCGCCAGACACACTTCGCCTCCCGCGTGGGTTGCGTTTCTTGGAATTTGTTACTGACATATCGAAGCCAAAAGGATCCGGTTTTGACATGCGCTGCTCCTTTTCGAGGGGGGCGTTCTGGACTCGGACGCCAGAGTTTAATCTAAGTGGCGGGAGATAGAAGAGGGATCGGCAAATTTTTTGCCGTATGAGCGGAAAATGGGCGTAAGAACAGAAATGGGCGTAAAAACAGAAATTGAAACCCGGCTGCGGGCGGCGTTTGAGCCATACGCGCTTGAGGTGATCGACGAAAGCGAAAGTCACCGTGGTCATGCGGGATATCGCGACGGCGGCGAAAGTCATTTTCGCGTGGCGATCCGCGCCGCCGATTTTGCCGGCCAAAGCCGCATCGCGCGGCATCGCGCGGTGCATGCGGCGCTGGGGGCCGAGTTGATTGGCCGCATCCATGCGCTGGCGCTTGAGATCGACGACTAGTCCGGGGGGCTCTAGGGATCGCGATGAGTATCGCGGCGCGGCGCTCAGGCGCGCCCGCTGCCTGCATCCGGATCATCGCCAGTTTCGTCACTGGTATTGTCGTCGACCTTGTCGGCGCTTGCCTCAAATGCTGCGCGGGCTTTTCTGGCCCGTGCTTTCAGAGCGGCCCCAAGACCGGCGGCTTCTTGTATGTCCTCCACCCCGTTATCCTCCTCGGCCTCGTCCGTTTCCGCGTCGGCGTGCAATGGCGGCTCACCTGGAGTTACCGGCCAGATCGCCGGTGCGCCGGGCTCCGGCGGTGCCAGTGCAGTACGATCCAGTGCAGTGGGGGCCAGTGCAGTGGGGGCCAGTGCGGTGGGGGCCAGTGCCGTCCGGTCTGGCGCCGTGCTATCCAGTGTCGTGGGGGCTGGCCCTGCTGCGGCGGCAAGCCCTGCGGCGGCGGGTGTTTTGAGGTCTGTTGAGACAGGATCTGGGGCCATGGAAACGGGGGCTGTCAGATCGGGCGACTCCATCAGGCGGGGGTGAAACGCCTCGGTCGCGCCGTCTTTGAGGCGGCGGAACACCAACACATTGCGCCAGTTTACGGTCGAGCCGGTCAACCCGCTGCGCTCGTCGCTGGGCAGTAATTCGGCGCGCAGATACTCCCATCCCTCGGCGCCCAGATCGTTCAGCGTGGTCTCGATCGCCAGCGAAAATCGCGCCTCGGGCGTTCTCACGCCCTTGGCCTTGCGTCCTTTTGCCGGGGCCGGGATGACCTTGTATTCGTAGCGGGGCATGGATTTCCCTATCGATGGTTGCGGGTAATCTAGCAGCTTGCCGCGCGGGGGAAAGGGGGCTTTGCCGCCCGCCGCCCGCCGGGGTGGCTCCCTCGGGGCATTTCCTTCCGGAAAGGACCGAGACGGAGGGGATGGGGGCGCACATGAAAACGCCCGGACGGGGATCTATCCCGCCCGGGCGTGTGCCGTGTCAAAGGGGCCGGGGTTAGTCCCAGCAGCCCACCAGAACGGTCATGCCAAGCGCCAGTTTGCTCAGATCGTCCGGCGGCAGCGGTGTCGAAGCGGGCATCTCGGTGCCGATCTCCAGCCCGGCCGCGCTCAACATCGCGCGGATGACGCCGGTATCGGCGGCAAAGCTGACATCTTCGGGCAGCCGCTGGCTATCGTTCTTCTGCGCCAGCAGCAGCCCAACCACACCGCCAGCCGTATCGAACACCGGCCCGCCGGCATCCCCCGGCAGCGGTGCCAGCGCCAGTCGCGTCAGCCCCGGCTCGCCCGCCAGCCCCTTGAGGTCAGCCACAGTACCAAAGGTCAGGGTCGGTGCGCCCAGCACCCCGCCATAGGAATAGCCCGAGACCGCCACCTCCGATTGCAGCCGTGGCTCGTCGCTGCGCAGCCGCGCCACCGTCATGGGTGCCAAGGCTTGTTCGGGGCGCAGCAGCGCCAGCCCGTGGGCTGCGTCGAGTGCGGCGACCTGTGCCGGATAGTCGTGATCCAGCGTGATCCGGCTGCAGCCCTCGACCGCCTCTGACGTGGTCAGCACCAGCCCCGATGCGTCGATGTAAAAGCCCGAGCGCGAGCGCTTGGGTTTGCGTACGGTCAAGCCGGAAATCAGGTCAACGTTCTGCGGTGCATCGGCACCGGCACCGGGATCAAGCACGCCTTCGGTCGGCTCGAAACTGGCCTGCATCTGCGCCAGCACGCGGCTGCGGCGATCCTCGTCGCCGACCGGCCAGATCAGGGTAAAGCCCTTGATCCGTCCAGCGGTCAGCTTGGCCTGAGAGTACGAGACGATCCCCTTGCCGCGCCCTTCGAGGGTAAAGCTGTTGCCATCGCGCGACCGCGGCCCCTCAAGCGGGACAATCTCCAGCGTTTGCATGATGTCATAGAGGCCATAAAGCGTGGCCTGATCGCCGGGTTGGCTGATCAGCAGCACCCGCACGCCCAGATCGTCGGTGGCGTCATAATGGGCAAAGGGCGATTCATAATGCGAGAATTTCACCACCCCCAACGGCAATTGCATCGTGATCCCGGCCCGGCTGTCGCTATGGCTGCGCATGCCGACGCTGATCAGCGGCGCATTGTATTCATCCATCAGCGCCTGACGCTGGCGGGTGGTCAGCACGCCTGTGGGCTCATAGCCGCGCGCCGCTTGCCAGTCCGACATTGCCGCCCGCGTGCCGCGCCCAAAGGAGCCGTCGATCGACGAGGCATAGAACCCGGCCGCCTTCAGCGCCACCTGCAACGCGCGCCGCCCGTCGGCGTCAAGCGCCCGTTCGCCGCGCCGCGCCTCGGCCAGGGTCTCATCCGGGAGCGCGGCTGGCTGTGGGTCGGGGACGGGTTCGGCCTGTGTTACCTGGGTCTGGGGCGCCGGGGCGGTGAGCTGTGCGTTGTCGCCCACCGGCCAGAATTGCTGACCGAACGCTCCGGAGTCCACCACATAGCTGTCCTGCGGGATCTGGCCCTGCAGGCGGTAGACCCGCAGCACCCGTTCCGCGTCGGGGCGCGTATAGGGCCCCAGCGCGATGCCGTACCAGCCGCCGCCCAGAGCAAAGCCGTTGACGTCGGCGAGACGGCCAGCGAACTGGCTGGCCCGCTCTTGCGCGGTGAGCAGGCTTGGATGGGCCTCGACCTGAACCCAGGCGACCTCTTGCGCGAGGGCCGGGCGCAGCAGCCCAAAGACAAAAATCACGAACGCGGCAAACAGTCTGGGCATTATCGCTCTCTTGCTGTGTCAAACACGAATATTTGGTGCAGATAATCAGGAATTGGTCCCGTTGACCATGGTCTAAAAGCCATCGAATTCCCCCTGTTGCGCGTTGACCCTTGTCCGCAGGCGGCATAGGAAAGGCGCGCTTTGCACGGTACAGGAAAGAGCGGCCCCATGACCGAAAAACTGACGCCCCCGCGCTCCTTTCAGGAGATTATCCTGCGCTTGCAGTCCTATTGGGCGGCCAAAGGCTGCGCCGTGCTGCAGCCCTATGACATGGAGGTTGGCGCCGGCACCTTTCACCCCGCTACCACCCTGCGCGCGCTGGGGTCGAAATTCTGGGCGGCGGCCTATGTGCAACCGTCGCGTCGCCCGACCGACGGGCGCTATGGCGAAAACCCCAACCGGTTGCAGCATTATTACCAGTTTCAGGTGCTGATCAAACCCAGCCCGCCGGATCTGCAGGATCTGTATCTGGGCAGTCTCGAAGCCATCGGCATCGACATGGATCTGCACGATATCCGCTTTGTCGAGGACGACTGGGAAAGCCCGACGCTGGGCGCCTGGGGGCTGGGCTGGGAGGTCTGGTGCGACGGTATGGAAGTGTCGCAGTTCACCTATTTCCAGCAGGTCGGGGGCCATGACTGCAAACCGGTCTCGGGCGAACTGACCTATGGGCTGGAACGTCTGGCGATGTATGTGCTGGGCATCGATCACGTGATGGACATGCCCTATAACGACCCGCAGGCGCCGATCGCGTTGAAATATGGCGACGTGTTCCGCCAGACCGAACAGGAATACAGCCGCTTCAACTTTGACGTCGCCGAGACCGATATGTTGCTGCGCCATTTCGAGGATGCCGAGGCCGAATGCGAGTCGATCCTGGCACATCCGCAGATTGACCCCAAGACCGGCAAGCGCATCATCATGGCGCATCCCGCCTATGATCAGTGCATCAAGGCCAGCCACCTGTTCAACCTTCTGGATGCGCGCGGCGTGATCTCGGTCACCGAACGGCAGGCCTATATCGGCCGGGTCCGGGCGCTGGCCAAGAAATGTGCCGATGCCTTTGTCTTGACCGAGGCCGGCGGGTACGTGGCGGCATGACCCGCCCGGTCGGCATGGGCGCGACCCTATCCGAACCCCGGCAGCAGGGTCTTGAACCGGCTCGCGCTCAGGTCGGTCGCGACAGGGATCATGGACAGGCTGTGCCGCAGCGCCTTTCCGTCTGCATTCTGTCCGCCTGCCGTTTTCCGCAAGTGGCGCGCCGGACTGGAGAACTCTTATGAACGGTAAACTGGTCGCCTCCCTGATCCTGCTCATCGCCCTCGTGGCGGGCGGCGCGATCTATTATCTCCAGATGTATGGCTATTATGACCGTGTCACTCCGACGCCCGGCCATGACGTGCTGCTTGTCGCCCGCAACAGCGATGTCGCGGACCCCATCCCCTATGCCAATTTTCAGGCCATCGACGCGAACAGCTCTCCGATCCGCTATCGCGCCTGTTTCACCACCGACCTGAGCGCCGATACCCTCGCTGCCACCTATGTCGAGCGGCAAGGCGGCGAGCCGCGCGTCGCGCCCGGCTGGTTCGACTGTTTTGACGCCGAGGCGATCGGCGCGGGGATCGAGGCCGGAACCATCCGCGTATTTCTGTCGCGCAAGAATATCGACTATGGCGTCGACCGCGTTGTCGGCATCAGCTCCGATGGCCACGGCTGGGCTTGGCACGAGCTGAACGATTGCGGCCACAAGAACTATGACGGCACCCCGGTGGGGGAAGAATGCCCATCGCGGCCGCAGCCGGGGTCGACGGGGGCAGGGGGATGAGCCCGCTCTTGCCATTTGTGACCCGACGCTTGTATCCGCTGACCGACCGCCTCTCCCGAATACCCGAGGACATCCCATGCCTGACCTTCTGATCGAACTGTTTTCCGAGGAAATCCCGGCCCGTATGCAGGCGCGCGCCGCCGAGGATCTGAAAAAGCGGATGACCGATGGTCTGGTCGAGGCGGGGCTGACCTATGCCGGGGCCGCCGCGTTCTCGACGCCGCGCCGCCTGACCCTGACGCTTGAGGGGCTGCTGGCCGAGTCGCCCACCCTGCGCGAGGAACGCAAGGGCCCCAAGGTCGGCGCGCCGGACAAGGCGATCGAAGGCTTCCTGCGTGGGGCCGGCCTGACCCGCGATCAACTGGAAGAGCGCGACACCCCAAAGGGCGCGATCTATTTCGCCAGCATCGAAAAGCCCGGTCGCCCCGCCGCCGAGATCGTGGCCGAGGTGCTCGAGGCGACCATCCGCAATTTCCCCTGGCCCAAATCCATGCGCTGGGGCACCGGCACCCTGCGCTGGGTGCGCCCGCTGCATTCGATCCTGTGCATCCTGAGCGATGAGGCCGGGGCGCAGGTGGTGCCACTGGATGTGGACGGCATCGTCGCCGGCGACAGCACCGAGGGCCACCGCTTCATGGCGCCGGGACGGTTTTCGGTTACCTCGTTCGACGATTACAACGCCCGGCTCAAACGCGCCCATGTGATCCTGTCGCCCCTTGAGCGCGCCGATCACATCTGGGCCGATGCCACCAACCGCGCCTTTGCCGCCGGTCTTGAGGTGGTCGAGGACAATGGGCTTTTGGCCGAGGTCGCCGGTCTGGTCGAATGCCCCGTGGTCTTGATGGGCGAGATTGGCGAGGATTTCCTCGACCTGCCGCCCGAGGTGCTGCAAACCTCGATGAAAGAACATCAGAAGTTCTTTTCGGTGCGCGATCCGAAATCGGGTCGCATCGTCAAATTCGTCACCGTCGCCAACCGCGAAACCACCGATCACGGCGCCACCATTCTGGCTGGCAACCAAAAGGTGCTGGCGGCGCGGCTTTCAGATGCCAAGTTCTTCTGGGAAAACGATTTGCGGGTGGCGACATCCGACCTCACGGTCTGGACCCGAGCGTTGGAAAACGTGACCTTTCACAACCAACTCGGCAGCCAGGGCGAGCGTATCCGCCGCATCGCCGCACTGGCCCGTGATCTGGCCCCCGCCGTGGGCGCCGATCCAAGCGATGCGCAACAGGCGGCCGAGCTTGCCAAGGCCGACTTGTCGTCGGAAATGGTCTATGAATTCCCCGAACTTCAGGGCGTCATGGGGCGCTACTACATCGCTGCCGCCGGTCTGTCCGACCAGATCGCTGCCGTGGCAGAAGAGCATTACTCACCGCTCGGCCCGTCGGACGATGTGCCCACCGCGCCGCTTTCGGTCGCCGTGGCGCTGGCCGACAAGCTCGACACGTTGACCGGCTTCTGGGCGATCGACGAGAAACCCACCGGCTCCAAAGACCCCTTTGCCCTGCGCCGCGCCGCGCTGGGCGTGATCCGGCTGGTGCTGACCAATGACCTGCGGCTGCCGCTTGACCGCTATATCGACGGCCAGATCCTGCGCCACAAGATCCAGCTCAACCATGATGCGGATGAGGCCCAGATCGCCGCCCTGCATGATATCAACGACGAGATCGCCGATCATGGCGTTTTCGGCGCAGCCTTGCGGACCGTGTTGGCGCGCTTTGACGCCAACCCCGAGGTGGATACCTCAGAGACGTCCCTGCTGCACAGCGTCGGCAACCTGATCCCCGATCTCTCAACCGACCTGATGGCGTTCCTGCACGACCGGCTCAAGGTCTATCTGCGCGATCAGGGCATCCGCCACGACGTAATCGACGCTTGTATCGCCATGCCGGGGCATGACGACCTGAATCAATTGGTCAAACGCGCCACCGCTCTCGGCGCGGTGCTTCAGACCGAGGATGGCGAGAACCTGATCCAGGGCTTCAAGCGCGCCAACAACATCCTGACCCAGGCCGAGGAAAAGGACGGGGTGGAATATTCCTTCGGGGCCGATGCCAAATTCGCCGAAACCGACAGCGAACGCGCCCTGTTTGCAGCGCTCGACGCCGCCCAGACCCAGATTGCCCCCGCGCTCGACTCTGAGGATTTCCCCGAGGCGATGGCCGCGATGGCGGCCCTGCGCGGTCCGATCGACGCCTTCTTTGACGAGGTGCAGGTCAATTCCGACAATGAAACCCTGCGCCGCAATCGTCTGAACCTGTTGCACCAGATCTGCACCACCTGCGGCAAGGTGGCCGATCTGACCCTGATCGCGGGCTAAGGCGCAGGCGGGCGGCGGGGGCCAGTTCCAACCTTGCCCCGGCCCCCTGCGGCCTCGTCTTCCGCGCCCTCTTCTGCACCCTTTCCGTGCCGTCTTCCGCCTCGCCCCACCGGTTTTTCCTTTCGCTAAAAGTATCCTCGCCGAAGGCCGCGCCCCATTCGGGGCGCGTTCTTGCTTTTGCGACTGTCAGTCCGAGCGCGGTGCGCGGCCGTTCCTTTCACCGGAAACGGGCACCTGGCACGAGCATCCTATACGGGCAGGCAGGGGCCAAAGCCGACGCTCCCGCGCCCCAAGGCCCCATCATGCTGCGCCGACGCCGCTGCTGACCACTTTCCCTTGCGCGCGCCGCGCGCGGGCCTATGCTGCAAACATAGCGATAGGTGCCGCAGTGCAGAATGATCTCCTCACCACCCTCGTCGCCGCCGATGCGCCGATTGACGCCGCCACCCATGGGGGGCGGGCCAAATGCCTGCAACGTCTGGTGCGGCTCAATCTGCCGGTGCCGCGCACCATCTCGCTCTCGTTCACGGCGGTCAAACGTATCGCTGCGGGCCAGATGCCCGATATCGATGCGGTGAATGAACAGTTCGACGTCGGCGCGCTGCTTTGCGTACGCCCCTCGTCCGAGGATCCCGACTGGGGCGGTCCCGGTGCGGTGCTGAATATCGGCATGAACGACGCGCAATACGAAAAACTGTCCGAAAGCCTGGGGCCCAAGGCCGCTGCCGTGCTCTATTCCCGATTTGTGCAGGGCTATGCCACCCATGTCGCGCGGCTTGATCCCGACCTGTTCGGCTTTGACCAGGATGAGGGCCCCAAGGGCCTGCAACGCATGCTGCGCACCTATGAGGACGAGGCCGACGAACCGTTCCCGCAGTCGCGCACCGACCAGCTCAGCGGCGTGTTGCGCTCCATGGCTCGCGCGTGGGAGGGGACATCGGCCCGCCTGTTGCGTCAGGCCAAGGGCGCGCCGGCCGATGCCGGGCTCGGGCTTGTGGTGCAAGAGATGATCCCGGGGCTGGGACAGAGGGAATGCGGCTCGGGCGTGTTGCAACTGATCGATCCGATCACCGGGCTGCAACAGATCACGGGCCGCTATCTGAGCCAAAGTCAGGGGCGTGACGCGCTGGGGGCGGGGGCAGCCGCGCTCTATCTGGAGAAAGATCCGCGCGGCGCCTCGCTGGAAGAGCTCGCCCCGGAGGCGTTCGAGGCGCTTAAACGCGACGCCGCACTGATGCGCTGCAAACTGCGCGAAGAGATGCAGGTGGAATTCGTCATTCAGGACGGCGCGGTGCATATCCTTGACGGGGTGCGGGTGCCGCGCAGCTCACGCGCGGCGGTGCGCATTGCGGTGCGTCTGGCCGAGGATGGCATCATTTCCCGGCAAGAGGCGGTGATGCGCATCGAGGCGAATTCACTGAACGAGTTGCTGCACCGTCAGGTTGCCCCGGACGCGGCCCGCGATGTGCTGGCCAATGGCATCGGCGCCAGCCCGGGCGCCGCCACCGGGCGCATCGTGTTCTCGGCCACCGCCGCGCAGGCCAGCGCCGCCCGGCGCGAAGCCTGCATTCTGGTGCGCCGTGAAACCGCGCCGGAGGATGTGCGCGGCATGCATGCCTCGGTCGGGGTTCTGACCGAAAAGGGCGGCATGACCAGCCACGCTGCTGTGATCGGGCGTGGGCTGGGCCTGCCCTGTATCGTCGGCGCGTCCGAGCTTGGCTTCAACACCCGCGACAAGATCCTCAAGGCGCCCGACGGGCGGGTGCTGCGCGAGGGCGATATCATCACCATTGACGGCAGCTCGGGTCAGGTGCTGGCCGGTGAACCAGCGATGTTGGAGGCAACGCTCGACGATGCCTTTCAGACGCTGATGGGCTGGGCCGATGCGGCGCGCGATATCGGTGTGCGCGCCAACGCCGACACCCCCGCCGATGCCCAGACCGCGCGCAATTTCGAGGCCGAGGGCATCGGGCTGTGCCGGACCGAACACATGTTTTTCGACTCCGGTCGTCTGACCGTGATGCGCGAGATGATCTTTGCCGATACAAGTGCCGGGCGCGCCGGCGTTCTGGCGCGGCTGCTGCCGATGCAACGCGAGGATTTCATTCAGCTTTTCCGTATCATGGAAGGCCGCCCGGTCTGTATTCGCCTGTTTGATCCGCCGCTGCACGAATTCCTGCCCGCCAGCCGCTCTGGCCAGCGTGAACTGGCCGAGGCGCTGGACCTGCCGGTGTCCGACGTGACCCGCCGGATCGAGGCGATGGCGGAATACAACCCCATGCTTGGTCTGCGCGGTGTGCGTCTTGGGGTCACCGTGCCCGAGATATATGAAATGCAGGCCCGCGCCATCTTCGAGGCGACGCTGGAGGCCAATCGCTCCGGGGCGCCGGTGGTGCCCGAGATCATGATCCCGCTGGTCTCGGCCAAGCGCGAGGTCGAGCTGATCAAGGCGCGGATCGACGCCGTCGCTGCCGCCGTGCGCTCCGAGCGTGGGCAGGAGTTCACCTTTCGGCTTGGTGTCATGGTCGAAACCCCGCGCGCCGCGTTGCGCGCGGCCGAGATCGCGCCCTATGTCTCCTTTCTCAGCTTTGGCACCAACGACCTGACGCAGATGACCTATGGTCTGTCGCGCGATGATGCCGGGCGGTTCATGTCCGATTATGTACGCAAGGGCGTCTTCCCCGAAGACCCGTTCCATGTGCTCGACATCGAAGGGGTGGGGGAGCTGTTGAAGCTCGGCGCCGAACGTGGTCGCGCCGCCAATCCGGCGTTGACGGTGTCCATTTGCGGCGAACACGGCGGCAACCCCGAATCAATCGCCTTTTGCCGCGAAGCCGGGTTCGATTACGTCTCCTGCTCGCCCTTCCGGGTGCCGGTGGCGCGTTTGGCCGCGGCGCAGCTCGCCATCGCCGCCGAATCCGGGTCAGATCGTGGTTAATCCCCTGTAAACATGTAGGCTTGAACGCCCCGCCCTGTGCGCCAGTAAGGCGCTTCCGGGGCGGTGCCGGGTTCGCAAAATGCCCGAATTCCGGGCTGAACTGGACTTTACAATCCATTTGGGCTAGGTGGCCCACTGCGCTTGCTGTGGGGAGGCTTGGCGCAATCAATGCGTTGTGGGGTTCCGATGAAACAACTTCTGACCGCTGCCGCCGTGATTTGCACGGTGTTCTCTCCTTTGGCCGTACAGGCCGACACTGGCCTCCGGGGGCTTTTCCAGCGCGAGCAATCGACGCTCGATGCGGTTCCGGGAAGCCGGTTGAAATCGCTGCTCAACGTGTCGCGCCCGAAACGTGACACCGGCAAGCAGGCGCCGCTGGCCTTTTCCAAGTCCTGGCTCGATGAACAGCCGCAGGCCGAAGGCGGCGAAAACTGGGAATGCCTGTCCGAGGCGCTTTATTTCGAGGCCCGTGGCGAAACCGTCAAGGGCCAGTTCGCGGTGGCCGAGGTGATCATGAACCGGGTGAAAAGCACCCGTTTTCCCAACAGCCTTTGCGGTGTGATCCGTCAGGGCACCGGCAAGCGGTATCAGTGCCAGTTCACCTATACCTGCGACGGCCATGCCGAGGTGATCTCTGAACCCAAGGCGTTTGAACGCGTCTCCAAAGTCGCGCGCGCGGTGATGGACGGGCGCGCCGAGGATCTGACCAAGGGCGCCACCTATTACCACACCACGGCAGTGAAACCGCGTTGGGCCCGGGTCTTTGAGCAGACCGCGCGGATCGGGGTCCATATCTTTTATCGCAATAACGTCCGGACCGCCTCGTCCGACTAGGCTGACGGAGGGACGGGCCGACCTTAGCGCACGCCGTTTTCCGCGTCTGGTGCGGCGCCTACGGGCCTGTTACAAGGCGGCGCACAGCCTATACCCCGGGCTGATACCGCCCCGGACCAAAGGCCAAAGCTTATGACCACCGAAATCCGTCTCGCCTTCGCACACCCTTCGGAGCGGGCTGCGGCCACCGCGCCACGCGGGCCGCTTGACCGCATCTCGGTGCGCGACCATGTGGTCGAGGTCGAGATTGGCGCGTTTCAGGCTGAACGTGGCACCACCCAGCGGGTCTGTTTCAATGTCGTGGTCGAGGTCGAGCCGCTCACCGGCCCGATCGACGATGATGTCGACCGCATCCTGTCCTATGACCGGGTGACCGAGGCGATCGAACATGAACTGGCCGACGAGCGGCTGAACCTGCTTGAAACCCTCGCCGAACGCATTGCCGAGCGTATCTTGCTGGAACCACAGGCAATCCGTGCCTTTGTGCGTGTTGAAAAACTTGACCGTGGCCCCGGTGCCTTGGGGGTCGAGATCGTGCGCGCCCGCACCCAGACCGCGCATGGCCCGCTGGTCGAAGATGACCGCCCACATCCGCGGCTGGTCTATCTCTCCAATGCGGCCGTCGCCTCTCAGAACCTGTCCGGTTGGCTCGACCAGTTGGAACAGGGCGACTGCCCGCTTGTGCTTTGCGTCGGGGCGCCTGATCTGCCCACGCCGCGCACCGGCCATCGCATGACCCAGCGCCGCATCGACCTTTTGGCGATTGAGCAAAACGCATGGGTGCTGGCCGCCCGCGATCCGCGCTGTGTCGTGGTCGAAACCCGGACTGAGCTTGACTGGGCCATGAAGCATGGTCAGATCAGCGTTTGGGCGCCGTCAAAGATCGTGCTCGACGCGGTCGATGGCCCCACCGCCCAGCCCGGCGACGGGGTGGCATTGGCGACATGGTTCGCCACCAGTTTTACCGCCAAGGAAATGCTGGTGATCGGGGCCGCATTGCCCGCCGATCCCGGTCTGCCATTGCGCGGTGCCTCGGTCGAACAGCAAACCCTATGACCTTCTACTATCGCCCGTTGGTTCAGCATGGGGCAGCGCGCCCCGACGATGCGCTGCCCTTGGCTGGCGGCCCGCTTTGGTTCACCCATGTCGAGGCCTTGGCGCGCGGGCAGGGCGCGCGTGTAATTCCGGCTTGGGAGGTGCCCGATCACGATCTCGAACCGCTAATCGCCCCGCGTGCCCCGGTGGCCGCGCTGCCAATCGAGCGGCCCGCGATCATGGGCATCCTCAACACCACGCCGGACAGCTTTTCCGATGGCGGCAAACATCACGCCGCCGAGGCCGCGCTTGCCGGTGCGCGCGCCATGATCGACGCCGGGGCCGACATTCTTGATATCGGCGGTGAATCCACCCGCCCCGGTGCCGCCGAGGTGCGCGCCGACGCCGAAATTGCCCGCACCGCGCCGGTGATCGCCGCGATCCGCCGCGACAGCGCGATCCCGATTTCCATCGACACGCGCAAGGCCGCGGTCGCGCGCGCCGCGCTCGACGCCGGGGCCGATCTGGTCAACGATGTGGCGGGCTTCACCTTTGACGCCGATCTTGCGCCGCTGTGTGCCGAGCGGGCGGTTCCGGTCTGCGTCATGCATTCGCAGGGCGACCCCGAAACCATGCAGCAGGACCCGCAGTACGATAACGTGCTGCTCGACGTTTACGATTTCCTTGCCGAACGCATCGCGGTGTTGGAGCGGCAGGGCATTGCGCGCGCCCGCATCGTCACCGATCCCGGCATCGGCTTTGGCAAGACGCGCGACCACAACCTGACCCTGCTGCGCGGTCTCTCCCTGTTCCACGGGCTTGGCTGCCCCATCCTGCTTGGTGTGTCGCGCAAGAAGTTCATCGGGACCATCGGGCAGGAACCCCGCCCCGAGGCCCGCGCGCCCGGCTCTATCGCCGTGGGGCTTGCCGGGCTGGCGCAGGGGGTGCAGATCCTGCGCGTGCATGACGTGCGTGAGACAGT
The DNA here is from genome assembly GCA_033791545.1 of Pseudodonghicola sp. Taxonomy (GTDB): domain Bacteria; phylum Pseudomonadota; class Alphaproteobacteria; order Rhodobacterales; family Rhodobacteraceae; genus Antarcticimicrobium. The sequence goes on from JASJGL010000159.1 coordinate 37,009, forward strand.
CCAAGCACAACGCCTGTGGCTGGCCGCGCGAGGGTAGGACGCGCCGAGGCTCGACCAGAGTAATCCCCAGCGCACACAGGGCCGGAGCCGTTCCGCTTCGGGCGCGGATCATCATGTATTTTCGACGCGTTTTCAGGGGCCTGTCGCATCAAGCGCATCTGAAACGAGAGAGGGGCCCCGGCTGCATGCCGAGGCCCCCTGTCTATGCGGCGAGGACGCGGAGCTTGCCCCGCGCCGCTTGGTTTTCGGCGCTTAGTTCTTGTCTTTGTCGACCAGCTTGCCAGCGGTGATCCAAGGCATCATCCCGCGCAGTTTGCCGCCGACCTGCTCGACGAGGTGCTCGTCGTTGATCCGGCGCGTCGCCTTGAAGAACGGTTGGCTGACCGAGTTTTCCAGCATGAAGTCACGGACGAATTTGCCGTTCTGGATGTCGGTCAGAACCTCTTTCATCCGGGCTTTGGTTTCCTCATAAGGCAGCACCCGCGGGCCGGAGACGTATTCACCGTATTCCGCCGTGTTCGAGATCGAATAGTTCATGTTGGCGATGCCGCCTTCATAAATCAGATCGACGATCAGCTTCATCTCGTGCAGGCACTCAAAGTACGCCATTTCAGGGGCATAGCCCGCTTCGACAAGGGTTTCAAAGCCCATGCGCATCAGTTCGACCACGCCACCGCACAGCACGGCCTGTTCGCCGAACAGGTCGGTTTCGCATTCCTCGCGGAAGTTGGTCTCGATGATGCCCGAGCGGCCGCCGCCGATGGCCGAGCAATAGGACAGGCCCAGTTCCAGCGCCTTGCCGGACGCGTCCTGATCAACGGCCACCAGACAGGGCACGCCGCCGCCTTTGGTGTATTCGCCGCGCACGGTGTGGCCGGGGCCCTTGGGCGCCATCATGATCACATCGACGCCGGGTTTCGGCTCGATCAGACCAAAATGCACGTTCAAACCGTGGGCAAAGGCGATCGCGGCGCCGTCTTTCAGGTTGTCATGCACGTATTTCTTATAGGTTTCGGCCTGCAGTTCATCGGGCATGGTGAACATGATCAGGTCGCACCATGCGGCCGCCTCGGCGATGCCCATGACCTGAAGACCTTCGGCCTCGGCTTTCTTGGCGCTCGACGAGCCTTCGCGCAGGGCGACGACAAGGTTCTTGGCGCCCGAGTCGCGCAGGTTCAGCGCGTGGGCGTGGCCTTGGGAACCATAGCCGAGGATGGCGACTTTCTTGTCCTTGATCAGGTTGATGTCGCAATCGCGGTCATAATATACGCGCATATCGTCTCTCCGGTTTGTGTTCTGTCCCGGGTAACATGCCCCTATCTCAGCGTAAGATCAGCACCGGAATTTGATTCCTTTTTAGGTTCTGTTAGAAAACGTTTCGCAAACTAGATGAATCGCGGGAAATTCATGCTCGATGACACGGACAGGCGCCTGTTGCGCCATCTTCAGGCCGATCCGGCGCAATCCGTGGCCGAACTTGCCCGCGCCTCGGGCGTGGCGGCAAGCAAGGCCTACAAGCGGCTGGAGCGGTTGCAGGCCATGGGCGTTCTCAAGGGGCAGCGCGCGGTGATCGACTGGCGCGCGCTGGGTTACGTGGTCGAGGTGTCGTTGCGCGTCAGTCTCGACAAGACCGAGTCGCGCGCCTTTGACGAATTCATCGCCGCGGCCCGCGCGGTGCCGGAAGTGTCCGAGATCCAGACCTTTCTGGGCCGGGTCGATGTGCGCTTGACGGTGCTGGCGCGCAGTATGCAGCATTACCAAGAGGTCTATCGCGGCCGTATTCTGACCCTGCCGCATATCGTGGATGTCGAGGCGCTGATGCATGTTTCGACCATCAAGGATGTGGAGGCCCTGCCACTGTGATCGATCTGGACGACACCGACCGCGCTCTTTTGCGCGCGTTGCAGCAGGATGCCACGCTGACGGCGGCGGAACTGGGGCGGCAATCGGGGGTCAGCCAGTCTGTCGCTTGGCGGCGGGTGAAACGGCTGACCGAGGCGGGGGTGATCAAGGGGCGCAGGTTGGATCTTGACCGCGAGGCGCTGGGCTTTGGCGTGACCGTGTTTCTGGGCATCAAACTGGTCGCCAAGGGGCACGGCAGCCTTGAAAATTTTGAGCGCGCGGTGTCCGCCATCCCCGAGGTGCAGACGGTGCAGCACGTGTTGGGCCGCTATGATTACCGGTTGCAGGTGGTGGCGCGGGATCTGTCGGATTTCGAGCGCGTGCTGCGCCGCCGCATCATGACGCTGCCCGGCGCGGGAGAAGTCGAGGCCAATGTGGTGCTGAGCGAGGAGCGCCGACCGGGGCCGATCGGCTGAACAGCGCAGCTTTGTCTTTGCCCGCGCCGCTGCCGCGCGCTATGAGCAAGGAAACAAGGAGATTGCACATGGCACTGCTCGATACCGTTGACCCCAAAGGGTTGGAAGAATTCTCGGTCGTGTTCACCGACCGCTCGCTCAACCACATGTCCGCCACCTTTCAGCAGGTGATGCGCGATATCTCCGAGATGCTGCGCGAGGTGTATGGCGCCCAGGGTGTGGCGCTGGTGCCCGGTGGCGGCACCTATGCGATGGAGTCGGTGGCGCGGCAGTTCGCCCGTGGGCAAGCGGCGCTGGTGGTGCGCAACGGCTGGTTCTCGTATCGCTGGTCCCAGATCATCGAAACCGGCGGGCTGACCGAGACCGCCACGGTGATGCAGGCGCGCCAGACCGGCAACGCCCGGCCCGCGCCCTTTGCCCCGGCCCCAATCGAAGAGGTGGTCGCAGCCATCCGCGCGCAAAAGCCCGGCATCGTTTTTGCCCCGCATGTGGAAACCGCTGCCGGTGTGATCCTGCCGGAGGGCTATGTCACGGCGTTGGCCGGTGCCGCGCATGAGGTCGGCGCGCTGATGGTGCTCGATTGTGTCGCCTCGGGCTGCGCTTGGGTGGATATGGGCGCGACCGGGGTCGATGTGCTGATCTCGGCGCCGCAAAAGGGCTGGAGCGCCTCTCCCTCTGCCGGGCTGGTGATGTTGTCAGAGCGTGCCGAGGCACGTCTGGCCGAGACCGAAAGCGACAGTTTTGCGCTCGATCTCAAGAAATGGCGGCAGATCATGCAGGCCTATGAAAACGGCGGCCACGCCTATCACGCCACCCTGCCGACGGATGCGCTGCGCGCCTTTCGCGATACGATGGCTGAAACCCGCGCCTATGGCTTTGACAAACTCTGCGCGGCGCAGTGGGAGCTGGGCAATGGCACCCGCGCGATGCTGAAAGACAAGGGCGTGGTCTCGGTCGCTGCCGAAGGCTTTGGCGCGCCGGGGGTTGTGGTCAGTTATACTGAGGATCCTGATATTCAATCCGGCAAGAAGTTCGCCGACTTGGGGTTTCAGATCGCTGCTGGTGTGCCACTGAAATGCGATGAGCCCGAAGATTTCCGAACCTTCCGGCTCGGGCTGTTCGGTTTGGACAAGCTTTATGATGTGCCGGCGACATTGGCGCGGCTGAAAAACGCGGTCGATCAGGTGCTTTAGGCCGAACGCGGGCTGTGTCCCGCATCTGTGATAGTGCGGCGGGGGGCTAAGGCTCCCCCGTCGCAAGGTGCGCTCAGATGATCTGTTCGCGCAGGTGGCGCAGGTGGTCGGGCAGCGCGCGCGCGGTTGTCGTGGCCTCGCGCACAAGATGGTCGAAATGGCTGGTAAAGGTTTCGATCCGGTCCCGGTCGCGGAAGGCGACATAGTGTCCGCCCGCATAGAAGACGCACAAAAGTGGCCCGAATATCGTGACCGGCGCGGAATACAGGCGTCTGGAATCAAACAGATAGATGCGCAGGCGCGGATAAAGCTGCTCCGACAGCGTGAGAAATCGGTCAATCTGGTCCCGGCGCAGATCGGCCGGAATGCCCGCGTAATAGCCGGTGGCGTGGGCAAAATTTTCCAACTCGTACAGCGGCAGGGCGATTTCATAATCCGACTGCGATCTGCGCATCCAGGTCAGCCGATCCTCTGACGCGCCAATCGCCTGATCGGCGGTGCGCCCCAGATGCGGGGCATATTCCCATTCCAGCATCGCCCGCGTCTTGAGCATATCGGGAAGCGCGGCAGGCACATGGCGAATCTTGTAGCCCGCCGCCTCGCGGTGCCAGTCGTATATCCGCTCATCGACCAGCGCACGGGCGGCTTCGGTCAGGCTGAGACTGGCCTGAAGCAGATCGGCGGCGCTTTCCGGGCGGTCCGACAGGCTGAGCAGCCAATCGGCCGAAACCCCGAGCGCGGCGGCGCAGGCCCCCACAACATGCGCATTGGGCAGCCGCGCGCCCTCATTGCCCAGAAGTTGCGAGATGGTAGAGCGGTCAACCCCGACGTCGCGGGCCAGGGCGCTTTGGGTCAGGCCAGCGTGCCGCATCGCCTGGCTCAGGCGGTCACGGAATTGCAGGGCGCGCAGGCGTTTGTCTATTTTTTCCGGCATGAGGTGATAAATATCACAGAATGTGAGAATTGTTAATCATATTCAGAATGGTCACATGCCGCGGCGCAGCGTTAGCTGAGGCCGAAACAGGGCATGAGGGCAGGATGGAAACGCGCAAGCGATCTTTGGTCAAGGCGGTGATCTGGAACCTGATCGGGCTGACGGTGATGGCGGTGGTGGGGCTGATTGCCACCGGGTCGGTGGCACTTGGCGGCACAATGGCGCTGATCAATACCGGCGTGGGTCTGGTCATGTATGTGGGATATGAGCGGCTCTGGGCCAATATCGGCTGGGGCCGCCATGTCTGAGTCCCGCTCAAACCGGCCCACGGCACCGGAATGGCGGACCTTTGCGCTGATCCTTGGCTGCTACGCCTCGGCGCTGATGCTGCTGTTTGCGCCGCTGCCATCGGGGCTGGTGGCGGTTCTACTGGTGCCGGTTCTGGTGCTGCATTCGTCGTTGAGCCACGAGGCCCTGCATGATCATCCGTTCCGGTCGCGGGCCGTGAACGAGGCGCTGATGGCGCTGCCGCTGACCTTGGCGATCCCCTATGGGCGGTTCCGCGATCTGCATCTGGCGCATCACCTCGATGCGCGGCTGACCGATCCCTATGATGATCCGGAATCGAACTATCTCGACCCGGCGATCTGGGCCGGGCTGTCCCGGTGGAGCCGGGGGCTTTATGCGATGAACAATACCTTGCTGGGGCGCATCCTGTTGGGCCCGGCGATCGGACAGGCGCGGTTCATGGCCGGGGATTGGGCGCAGCGCCGGGTGCGGGCGGTGTGGCTGGCCTGGGCGCTGCATCTGCCGGGGGCTTTGGCCGTGCTCTGGGTCGTGACGGTCGCGCCGCTGCCGCTTTGGACCTATCTTCTGGCGTGCTACGGGGCGCTGGGGGTGCTGAAGATCCGCACCTTTCTGGAGCATCGCGCGCATGCGCAATCGCGGGCCCGCACGGTCATCGTCGAGGATCGGGGGCTGCTGGCCTTTCTCTTTCTGAACAACAACCTGCACGTGGTTCATCACATGCATCCCACCGCCCCGTGGTACCGGTTGCCACAGCTTTATCGGGCCGGGCAGGCGCGGTATCTGAGCTGCAACGAGAACTATGTCTATCGCTCCTATGGTGAGGTGATCCGTCGCTTTCTGTTTTGGCGCAAGGATCCGGTGGCTCATCCGCTCTGGCGGCGGGGTTGATTTGCGGGCAGAAGGGCGGCCATGAGTTTATGGATCCCTGTCACCCTTGCCGCAGCGAGCTTTCAGACCGCGCGTTTCATGCTGCAAAAGACCCTGAGCACGGTGCGGCTTTCGGCCACCGGCGCGACATTTGCGCGGTTCGTCTATTCGGCACCGGTGATCGTGCTGGCGCTTGTCGCCTATCTTTGGGCGACCGGGCGCGGGATGCCGGATCTGGGCCTGCGGTTCTGGCTGTTCGCAATGCTCGGCGGCACGACGCAGATCTTTGCCACCATCTGCGTCGTGGCGCTGTTCAAACAGCGCAATTTCGCGGTCGGAATCACCTTTAAGAAGACCGAGGTGATCCAGACCGCGCTGCTGGGGCTGGTGGTGTTGAACGATCAGATCAGCGCGGGCGGCTGGGTCGCGATCTTGCTGGGGTTGGCCGCGGTGCTGGTGCTGTCGCGTGCACCGGGCAGCACCGGCGCTTGGTGGCGGCATCTGGGCAATCGCGCTTCGGCGCTTGGGCTGGGCTCGGGCGTCTTGTTCGCCTTTTCTGCGGTCAGCTACCGGGGCGCCTCGCTGGAGCTGCACGATCCCGATCCGGTGTTTCGTGCCGCCGTGACGCTGGCCTGCGTCGTTTGCTTTCAGCTGCTGTCGATGGGGCTTTGGATGTTGTGGCGTGACCGGGCCGAATTGCGGGCAGTCTGGGCGGCGCGCAACACCGCCGCCTTTGTCGGGCTGACCAGCATGGCCGGTTCGTTCTGCTGGTTTCTGGCCTTCACCTTGCAGAACGCGGCCTATGTCAAGGCGCTGGGGCAGGTCGAGTTGTTGCTCAGCCTGCTGGCCTCGACACTGGTGTTTCACGAAAAGATCACAGCCCGCGAGATTGCAGGAATGGGCCTTCTGGGCCTGTCGATCCTGGCACTGGTCCTGACGATTTAGGCGCGGCCTGAACGCGGGCCGCGCGCTCAGCAATGCTCGGGCATGGGATAGCCCTTGAGCTGCAGAAACAGGCTTTCTTCCTCGTTATTGCGGAAAAAAGGCACCGATTTTGGCGGCTCGATGTGATGCGCCCGTGCCGCGACCTCGGCCAGAACCACCTCGGTGATAAAGGGCAGGTCGAATTTGCGCGCCTCTTTCAGCGGGATCCACTGCAGATGCGAGAGCTCGTCGCAGGCATCGGTGAAATCGTCCAGATCGTTTTGGATCGCGCCGGCATCAACAAGGAAAAACCGCGCATCGAACCGACGTGGCCGCCCCGGCGGTGTGAGGGCGCGGAACACGAATTGCAGCGCCTCGGCCGAGGGGATGTATCCGGTCCGTGCAAAGCTTTGCCAGTCGGCGGGGGCGTCGCCCGGCCAGACACCGGGCTTGCCCAGCACAAGGCCGGTTTCTTCCCACAACTCGCGCACGGCAGCAGCAGAGAGGGCGTTTTGCATCCCCTTTGGCGCGTTGTCTTCCAACCGGTCGCGGCAGACCTTGGGCAATGGCGTGGCCAGCGGGATATGGGCATCGCCGGGATCGACAGCACCACCGGGAAACACGAACTTGTTGGGCATAAAGGCGGCCTTTGCGCCGCGCTGGCCCATCAGGATGGCGGGATTGTCCATCCGGTCGCGCAGCACGATCACCGTGGCGGCGTTGCGCACAGCGGTCTTGTCCTGTGGTGTGGTCGTCGTCATGTCCCCTCCGTTTTCTCGCGCCTTCAGATCGCTCAGTCGGATCCGCCGAACCCGTTCATCCGCCGCGCCCACTGAAAGGCGACAACCGCGCCCTTCAGCCGAGGCAGAAGATAAAGCGACAGCCCCAGACAACCAACCGCAAAGATCGTGAACAATACAAATGGATCGGGGCGAAATACCTCGAATACGATCAGCAACAGTGGCGCCATCAGGTGGCCGACGATCAGGATCGTCAGATAGGCCGGGCCATCATCGGCGCGGTGGTGGTGCAAGTCCTCGTCGCAGACCGAGCAGTTGTCGTTCACCTTGAGGAAGTTGTGCAGCACCTCGCCCTCGCCGCAACTGGGGCATTTGCGCCGAAATCCCCGAAACAGCGCGGGCCAAAGCGGACGGTCGGTTTCGATACTTGCTGAGATGGTTTGATCGGTCATGGAACTCTCTCGCTGATTGCCTCCAATCTGGGGGCTGCAGATGTAAAGGGAAAGGGGGGCAGGCGATCTTGCGTCCCGATGTCGCAAAGGATGTCGCAGATTTGGCCCGAAAATAAAATGATGAATTTTGCGACGGACTTTGCGCGGTGCGGCGTTTGAAGGATATGAACGGCGGCAAAGGGCCGTCGCGCATCAAAAGGAACGCAGATATGAAACATCGTCATTTCATCGCAGGACTGGTTCTCTCGGCAGGCGTGCTGGGCACTGGCGCGGTTCTCGCGCAGGGTCAGGGGCAAATGCCCGGACCGATGGGGGGGATGGGCATGCATCAGCGCCCGACCTTTGAAGAACTGGATGTCGACAAGGACGGCACCGTCACCTCGGCCGAGATGATGGCCCATGCTCAGGGCCGGTTCGATGCCATCGACACCGATGGCGACGGCAAGGTGAGCCTGGAAGAGATGCAGGAACAGGCGCGCAAGCGGGCCGATGACATGGCCGCAAAGATGCTGTCGCGGATGGATCAGAACGGCGATGGTGCCGTGACATTCGACGAGATGCCCGGCCAGCGCCGCGAAAGCCGTATGGAACAGATGTTCTCCCGCGCTGACGCCGACGACAACGGTGGTCTCAGCAAAGAGGAATTCGATCGTGCCCATGCCCGCATGGGCCGGGATATGGACCGCAAGGGGGATCGTATGGGCCGGGACATGGATCGCAAGGGCGACCGTAAGGGCGACCGCATGGGGGACCACAAACGGATGCATGAGCACCGGATGGGTGGTGACTGCGATGGCCCTGCGCGCCCGCAGAAAATGGACGACAACTGAGTCTGATGGCCCGGATCGGGACCATATCCGGGCCAAAGGGCGTGCGCGGCAGTTTTGCCGCGCCGCCCGACGGTCGCAACCTGCCGCAGGAGGGCGGGGATGCGTCCCTGTCCGATGATGCGCTGCTCGCCTTGTTCGCCAATGGCGACGAGCAGGCGGCGCGGCAACTGACTGCCCGCCTCGGGCCACGAACTCTTGCGGTTGCCCGACGTGTGCTGGGCGATCACGACGAGGCCGAGGATGTGGCGCAGGAGGCGATGATGCGGCTTTGGCGCATGGCGCCGGACTGGCAACCGGGGCAGGCGCAGGTCTCGACCTGGCTGTATCGGGTGACGCTGAACCTGTGTCTTGATCGCAAGCGGCGCGGCAAGCGGGTTGGAGCGCTGCGGCTGGACGACGTGCCAGATCCGCCAGATCCGGGCCGTACTGCGCCCGAGCGGATGCAGGACGGGGCGCGATCGGATGCGTTGCAGAGCGCGCTGATGACCTTGCCCGAGCGGCAGCGTCAGGCAGTGGTTCTGCGCCATATCGAAGAACTTTCGAACCCCGAAATCGCGGGGATTATGGAGATCAGCGTCGAGGCGGTCGAAAGTCTGACCGCCCGCGGCAAACGGACACTGGCAGCGGCTTTGGCCGGGCGACGGGAAGAACTGGGGTATAGCGATGGCTGAGAACGACATCAAAGACGCCTTTCTCGAGGCGCATTTCGCGGCGGCACGACGTGTGGATGCCGGGATGTCTTTGGCGCTGGAGGCGCGGATGCTTTCCGATGCCGCCCGGGTGCAAGCCCAGCAGGTGCCGGTGATGCGTCCCGCAACTGAACCGCTGCGCCGGGGTCTGTTCGCTGCCGTAGCCGGATTGGGAAAGCAATTCATGCGGGTGCTGGGCGGCTGGCCGGCGCTGGGCGGGCTGGTGGCAGCCTCTGCCGCCGGGGTCTGGATCGGTGTTGCGCCGCCGGATTTCCTGCCCGACCCGGTCGGGCTGATGGTGCAATACGACACCGAGGTGAACATGTTGGATAGCTATGCATTGTCCTCGGTACTGCCGGAGGAAGGGTAAGATGACCGTAGAAACTGATCGCAAACCGCCTCGGATGCGCCCGTGGGTGCGGGTTCTGTTGGGGGTGTCTCTGGCGCTGAACCTTGCTGTGGCGGGGCTGGCCGTGGGGGCCGCGATCCGCTTTGGTGGGCCGGAAAAGATGCGCGGGCCGCAGCCGCTGGGGGCGATCCTGTATCGCGAACTGCCGCGGCAGGACCGAAGGGCCTTGCGCGATGACAATTTTGGCTCCCGCGCCGAGCGGACCGAGCGTCGGCGTGCGGATAACGCGGAACTGGATGCGGCGCTGCGCACGGTGCCATTCGAGCCAGAGCGCGTCGCGGCCTTTCTGGACGAACAGGCCCGTCGCCATTCCGAACTGGAGCAGGTGATGCGCAAGGCTTGGCTGCATCGGATCGAAGGCATGAGCGTGGCCGAGCGCGAAGCCTATGCCGACCGGCTGGCCGAGGCGATGGCGCGCGACGACCATGACCACAAGGACAAACCTTGACTCGGCGGGGCGGGGCGGGCGCCCGGCCTCAGACCCGCGCCGGGGCGAGTGAAATCCGGTTGCGCCCGGCGTCTTTGGCCGCATAAAGCGCCCGGTCGGCCTGACGTATCAGCGCCGCTGCCGGCTCGTCCCCCAGCCCCGGACAGGGGCCAAACGCCAACCCGATGCTGAGCGTGACGGGCACCGGCGCGGAGAGGCCGGGACCGCGGATCGGGGTTCGCTCAAACCGCTGACAAAGCTGCGCGGCGCCCTGCGCTGCCGTTGCGCGTCCGGTGCAAGAGATCACGATCAGAAACTCATCCCCGCCATAACGCGCAATCATGGCATCGGTCGGCAGCGACTGTTGCAATCTACGCGCTGCCGCGATCAGCACCGCATCTCCGACCGGGTGGCCGTGGCGGTCATTGATCCCTTTGAAACGATCCAGATCGGCCAGCATCACGGCCAACATGCCGCCGCAATCCGTCGTCGCGCGCAATGCCTCGCGCAGATGGGGCAGGGCGTGCCGGCGGTTATAAAGCCCGGTCAGCGGGTCGTGCAGCGCCGCGCGCATCCCGTCCTGCACAGTGCTGTGCAATTGCTCGGCGCGGGCCTTGCGCCGCAGTTGCGTCGCCAGCCGCAGTACCAGCTCCTCCGGGTCGAACCCCGGTGCGGTGACGTCATGGGCGCCACGATCAAGCGCCTCGGCGGCCAGCCGGGCGGCCTCTTCCGGTGGTATCCCTGCCGGTGGCACCGCGATCACCGCCATGTCGCGGGTGGACCCGCCCGCGCGCAGCCCGGCCAGCAGCGGCAGCGCATCGTTCGCCTCATCTGTGCGCAATTCGATCACCGCGGCGTCAGGGCAGGGCGAGATCGGGAAAGGCCCGCCCGTGTTGATGCGATGGCAGGTGATCCGGTGATGCGGCGCAAGGCGGCTCAGCGCGCTGCGCCAGCGATCTGCTGTTGCGGCTGTGGCGGTCAAAAGCGCGATCTGCGCGTGCGTTGCGCGATGGGCAAAGCCCGCCGCAGTCTCCGACAGACCGCTCAACGCGTTGGCCCCGGCAGCCCCGCCCGCTCCGGTAGTCAGGCACAGCCCCTCGGCGCTGTAACCGGTGCGGATCAGGCTGCGGATGCGGGCCTGCAGCAACCGGTCGTCCACCGGCGGGCAGAGCGCGTCGTCGATCCCCGCCGCCAGCGCCTTGAGCCGTGCGGCGCGGTCGTTCTGGGCGGTGAGCGCGATCATTGGAACCCGCCGCACCTCCGGCGCGCGGTGCAACTGCGCCCTGAGCCCCGGGGCATCGCCATCGGGCAGGGTCATCGCGGCCAGGATCAGATCGGGCTGCACCCGACGCGCCAGTACCAACGCATCGCAAAGCCGCGTTGCCATCACCACCCGGTACCACGCGGCGCCGAGTTGCAACTCCAACATCAGGCGCCGGGTGGCATCGGCATCGGCAATCAGAATGGTTCCATGCAAGGTCAGGCCGCCTCTTGTCCTGTCCCGCCGCTCGGTGCTCCGTTTGGGGGGCGGGGGAGTGTGGCAAAACTGTGGCCGAGCTTGGTTAACATCCGGTTTCGCAGGCTTCCCCCTGATCCCGGAACAAAAAGGCCCGGCCCCACTTAAGGGGCCGGGCCGGGGTCATGCGTGTTTGAAGACGATCAGGCGGCGGTCTGCTTCTCCGGGCTGAAGCGGCCATAGAAGGACTGGCCCTTGTCTGCCATCTCGCGCAGCAACGGCGGGCAGGCGAAGCGTTCGCCATATTTCGCCGCCAACTGGTCGCAACGTTCGGCGGCATAGGGGGTGCCGATGATGTCGAGCCAGCTCAGCGGGCCACCCGACCAGGGGGCAAAGCCCCAGGCCAGGATCGCGCCCACGTCACCCTCGCGGATGTCCATCAGAACACCCTCTTCCAGCGCCCGCACCGCTTCCAGCACTTGCGAGAACATCAGCCGTTCCTGCACCTCGATCAGGTCAGGCTGCTCCTCGGCCAGCGGATATTTCTCGGCCATGCCGGTCCAATAGCCGGTGCGCTTGCCCTTCTCGTCATAGTCAAAGAAGCCAGCCTTGGACTTGCGCCCCAGACGCCCCAGTTCCTCCAACCAGAAGATCAGATCATCCGCCGGGCTGTCGGGATAGGCATCGCCCATCGCCGCCTTGGTCGCGCGCGCGATCTTGGCGCCCAGATCAATCGAGGTCTCGTCGTTGAGCTGCACAGGCCCCACCGGAAAGCCAAGCTGTTCGGCGGCATGATCGATCAGCGGCATGGCGACGCCCTCGGTGATCATCCGCAGACCTTCGTTGATATAGGGAATGATGCAGCGGTTGCAGTAGAAGAACCGCGCGTCGTTCACCACGATCGGCGTTTTGCGGATCTGGCGCACGTAATCTAGCGCCTTGGCCACGGCCCGGTCCCCGGTTTCCTTACCCTTGATGATCTCGACCAGCAGCATCTTCTCGACCGGCGAGAAGAAGTGGATGCCGATGAACTGCTCGGGCCGCTTGCTGGCCTTGGCCAGATCGGTGATCGGCAGGGTCGAGGTGTTGGAGGCAAAGATGCAATCCTCGGGAATGATCGCCTCGACCCGCTGGGTCATTTCGGCCTTGACCTTGGGGTCCTCGAACACGGCTTCGATGATCAGATCACAGCCCTTGAGGTGGTCCAGATCGGGGGTGGCGGTGATGCGGGCCAGCATCGCCTCTTTCTTCTCGGCCGTCACCTTGCCGCGCTTCATCCCCTTGTCGAGATAGGCCTCGGTATAGGATTTGCCCTTGTCGGCCGCCGCTTGGTCGCGGTCGATCAGCACGACCTCCATACCCGCCTGCGCCGAGACCAGCGCAATGCCCGCGCCCATCATGCCAGCACCGAGCACGCCCAGTTTCTTGACCCGCTGATCGGGAATGTCCTTGGGCCGCACCGCGCCTTTCTCCAGCGCCTCCTTGTTCAGGAACAGCGATCGGATCATGGCCCCCGACGACGGGTTCATCAGCACATGGGTGAACCAGCGCGCCTCGATCTTGAGCGCGGTATCGAAATCGACCAGCGCGCCCTCATAGACCGCCGACAGCAGTGCCTTGGGCGCGGGGAACGCGCCCTTGGTCTTGCCGTTGACCATGGCGTTGGCGCCGACAAAGGTCATGAAACCCGCCGGGTGATAGGGGGCGCCGCCGGGCATCTTGTAGCCCTTGGCATCCCACGGCTTGACGATATCGGCGTCCTTGGCACTCAGCACCCACGCTTTCGCGGCGGCGAGCGGATCGGCGACCACCTCGTCGATCAGCCCGGCGGATTTCGCCTTGGCCGGCTCCACCATCTTGCCTTCCAGCAGGAAGGGCGAGGCCGCCATCGCGCCCAGCTTGCGCGCCAGCCGTGTGGTGCCCCCGGCCCCGGGGAAGATACCGATCAGGATTTCGGGCAGACCGATCCGCGCCTTGGGGTTGTCGGCGACAAAGATGCGATGGGTCGCCAGCGGCAGCTCCAGCCCGATCCCGGCTGCGGTGCCGGGCAGGGCGGCGGCGATCGGCTTGCCGCCCTTCTTGGTCTTGCGGTCCATGCCGGCCAGCTCGATCTTCCGCAACAGGGCGTGCATCTGCATGATGCCGTCGAACACACCGCGCGCCGGATCGTCGCCCGCGTCGTCCTTCATCTTGGCCAGCAGGTTAAGATCCATGCCACCGGCAAATGATCCCTCCTTGCCCGAGGTGATGACGATCCCCTTGATGGCATCATCGGCCAGCGCATCATCGATGCAGGCCTCCAGCTCGGCCAGCCCGTCGAAGGACATCACGTTCATCGACTTGCCCGGCACGTCCCAGGTGATGGTGGCGACGCCGTCTGCGTCTTGGGTCAGGGTAAATTCAGCCATATTTCCAGTCTCCCGTTCCGTCGCTTACACGCGCTCGATGATGGTGGCCGCGCCCATGCCCGACGCGATACAAAGGGTGGCAAGACCCACCTGCTTGTCCTGACGCTCCAATTCATCCAGCACGGTGCCGATGATCATCGCGCCGGTGGCCCCCAGCGGGTGGCCATAGGCGATGGCGCCGCCGCCGACATTGACCTTGGAGGCGTCCACGTCAAACGCCTGCATGAAGCGCAGTACGACGGCGGCAAAGGCCTCGTTGACCTCGAACAGGTCGATGTCGCCGATCTCCATGCCGTTGTCCTTGAGGATCTTCTCGGTCACCGGCACCGGGCCGGTCAGCATGATGGTGGGATCGGTGCCGATCTTGGCGGTGGCCTTGATCCGGGCGCGGGGCTTGAGCCCGTATTTCTCGCCGAATTCCTTGTTGCCGATCAGCACGGCGGCAGAGCCATCGACGATGCCGCTGGAATTGCCCGCGTGGTGCACGTGGTTGATCTTTTCCATATGCGGGTATTTCAGCAGTGCGATCTTGTCGAACCCCGGCATCTGCTCGCCCATCATCTGGAACGACGGGTTGAGCGCACCCAGCGTCTGCATGCTGGTTTCCGGGCGCATGTATTCGTCCCGATCCAGAATCGCCAAGCCGTTCTGGTCGCGCACCGTGATCACCGATTTGGCAAAGCGGTCCTCGTCCCAGGCGACCTTGGCGCGGCGCTGGCTTTCTACCGCCAGCGCATCCACATCCGCGCGGCTAAAGCCATATTCGGTGGCGATGATGTCCGCCGAAATGCCCTGCGGCACGAAATAGCTGTCCATCGCCAGCGTCGGGTCCACCGCGATGGCGGCGCCGTCGCTGCCCATGGCGACGCGGCCCATCATTTCCACACCACCGGCGATATAGGCCTCGCCGGCACCGCCCTTGATCTGGTTGGCGGCAAGGTTCACCGCCTCCATTCCGCTGGCGCAGAACCGGTTGATCGCCAGCCCGGGGATCGATTCATCAAGATCCGAGGCCAGAACGGCCGAGCGCGCGAGGCAGCCGCCCTGTTCCATCACCTGGGTGACATTGCCCCAGATCACGTCCTCGACAGCGTGGCCGTCGAGATTGTTGCGCTCCTTGAGGGCGTTCAGCGTCAGCGCGGACAGCCGCAACGAGGTCACCTCGTGCAGGGCGCCGTCCTTGCGGCCCTTGCCGCGCGGGGTGCGCAGCGCGTCATAAATATATGCATCTGTCATGGGTCGTCTCCTTATGCGCGGTCCGACGGGTTGCCGGGCATCAGATCATACGGGTGTTTCCAGCCGGGCTGCTCGGAAAGCCGCGTCAGCCAGGCGTCGATATGGGGCCAGTCGGCCCGCTCGAACCCAAAGGGCTCGGGATAATACAGATAGCCGCAACAGCTCAGATCGGCGTTGGTGATACCGTCGCCGACGATCCAGTCGCGGCCCTCAAGATGGGCGTTCAGCACCTGATAGGCGGCCTTGAGACGGCCCAGGTTGAACCCGATCACCTCGGCCGGGCGCTTGTCCTCGGGCAGGAAATTCATCAGGAACCGGGTCATGCCCGCCTGCGAGCTGAGCTTGTGGTTGTCCCAGAGCACCCAGCGCAGAACCTCGTAGCGCTCGGCATCGCTGGTGCCGCCAAACTTGCCGGACTTGTCGGTGACATATTGCTGAATCACGCCCGACTGGCTGAGGTGAAACTCACCGCCCACCATCACCGGCGCCTCGCCCAAAGCATTGATATTCTGGCGATACTCCGGTGCGCGGGTCTCGCCGTTGAAAAAATCGACATAGACCGGCTCCCACGCCAGCCCGCTGAACTGCAACGCCAGCGCCGCCTTGTAGGAATTTCCGCTTTCGCCGAAACAATAAAGTTTGATGGTCATCTTTCAGGCCCTCCCCAGGCGCGATTGGCTGCTGTTGGAATTGAGTATTTGCAACAAGAAGAAGCCGAACAGGCCGCCCCCCGGTAACGATGCCTTAACGAAGATCGGAGCATCCTGCCGCGGCGGTACAGGCTGGAGAGCCGATGACCGCACAAGGAGAAGCCCCGCCGTCCCGCCCTGTCGCGCCCCAGCAGGACAGGCACCGGATGGCGGGGTGCCCCGGGTCGCTTCTTCTTGTCCGAAATACTCCCGCCGGAGGCTTCCAAACTCGATGCCCGGGTGCTTCGCTGCAACATCATGATCCTTCCCCGTCGCATCGTCACCGTTTTCGTGCGTCCAACTCGGAATTGAACTGGCGCAGCCGGAGCCCCAGACGCTCGTCATCGATGACGGCGTCGAAATTCTCGAACAGGAACGACAGCGCCTCGCCCTCGTCGAGCCCGGCATTGGCGGCAAAGGTTTTCAGCCGCCGATAGCCGTCTTCGGTCATGGCGGCGGGAAAGCGTCGGGTCAGGCGGAATCGTTTGGGCATCGGGTCTCCTCCGGTCGCAACGGGGCCCGGGCACCTGCCCGGACCCGCGATGGGTTTAGAACTGCGCGGCGTCGAGCCCCATCACCGTCTCTGCGCCGCTCTCTATGCGGCTCAGGTGCAGGGCGGTGGCGGGCAGGCGGCGCGCCATATAATAGCGCCCCGTCATCACTTTGGTCTCATAAAAGGCGGCATCCGCGCCGCCCTCGGCCAGCGCTGCATTGGCCGCCTTGGCCATCCGCGCCCACATCAGGCCAAGGCAGACATGGCCAAACATATGCATGAAATCATAGGAGCCAGAGAGCGCGTTGTTGGGGTTTTTCATGCCGTTCTGCATGAAATACATCCCCGCCGCCTGCAGATCCTTGGAGGCTTTTTTCAGCGGTTCGATAAAGTCGCGGTCATACTCCGCATCGCTGCCGCTGTTGTCCTTACAGAAGCTTTTCACCATGTCGAAGAAGGCCATCACGTGCTTGCCGCCGTCCTGCGCCAGCTTGCGGCCCACCAGATCCAGCGCCTGCACCCCGTTGGCGCCCTCGTAGATCATCGCGATGCGGGCGTCGCGGGTATACTGCGACATGCCCCATTCCTCGATATAGCCATGGCCGCCATAGACCTGTTGCGCCTGCACGGTCATGTCATAGCCCTGATCGGTGAGAAAACCCTTGATCACCGGGGTCATCAGCGACACCAGCCCGTCGGCCGCCGCATCGCCGCCGCGATGGGCCTGATCGATCAACATCGCGCCCCAAAGGATAAAGGCGCGGGCGCCCTCGGCAAAGCTTTTCTGATCCATCAGGCTGCGGCGGATGTCGGGATGCACGATCAGCGGATCGGCCGGCCCGTCCGGGTTCTTGACGCCGGTGACGTCGCGGCCCTGAAGCCGATCCTTGGCATAGATCACCGCGTTCTGATAGGCGGCCTCGGCCTGGGCCAGCCCCTGCATGCCGACGCCGATCCGGGCCTCGTTCATCATGGTGAACATGGCGCGCATGCCCTTGTGTTCCTGCCCCAGCAGATAGCCCACCGCGCCGTCATAGTTCATCACGCAGGTGGAGTTGCCGTGGATCCCCATCTTTTCCTCGATCTTGCCGACCGAGACGGCGTTGCGCGCGCCGAGGCTGCCGTCCTCGTTGACCTGAACCTTGGGCACAATGAACAGCGAGACGCCCTTGATCCCGTCGGGGCCGCCGGGGATCTTGGCCAGCACCAGATGGATGATGTTCTCGGCCATGTCGTGATCGCCAGCCGAGATGAAGATCTTTTGCCCGGTGACGCGATAGCTGCCGTCAGCCTGCGGTTCGGCCTTGGTGCGCATCAGCCCCAGATCTGTGCCGCAATGGGGTTCGGTCAGGTTCATGGTGCCGGTCCATTCGCAGGACACCATTTTCGGCAGATAGGTGGCTTTTTGCGCGTCCGAACCATGGGCGAGGATGGCGCTGGCGGCGCCATGGGTCAGGCCCTGATACATGGTAAAGGCCTGGTTGGCAGCCGAGAACATCTCGCCCACGGCCGTGCCGATCACATAGGGCATGTTCTGGCCGCCGAACTCCTCGGGCATGTCGAGCCCGGGCCAGCCGCCCGCCTTGACCTGCTCGAACGCAGCCTTGAAGCCGGTGGGGGTATGGACCACACCGTTTTCAAGGCGGCAGCCCTCGGTGTCTCCGACCATGTTCAGCGGCTGCAGCACGCCGGAGCTGATCTTGCCGGCCTCTTCCAGAATGGCGTTGGTGAAATCGGCTTCCAGATCCTGATAGCCGGGAATGTCGCTCTTGGTCACGGCGAGCACATCATGCAGGATGAACTGCATATCCTTGGTGGGTGCGGTATAGCTGGGCATGTCGGGCCTCCCTCAGAATTTCGGTATGGTCGGTATGGGGTTGTATCGGGTCGGGCGGGTCTATTCGGCCGCCTTGCGGGTTTCGGTCATCGAAGCAATCACGCGCTCGCCCCATTTGAGTTGCGCTTGCAGATCGGTGATCGCGTGGTCCAGTTCGGCGCGCTGATGCTCCATGTCGCTCAGGCGGTCGCGCGCGATGTCATAGGTGCGCGACAACTGGGTCAGCTGCTGGTCGCCGACATAATACAGATCGAGCAACTGGCGGATCTCTTCAAGGCTGAAGCCAAAGCGTTTGCCGCGCAGGATCAGCTTCAGCCGGGCGCGGTCGCGTTTGGTGAACAGCCGCTTCTGACCCTGACGTTCGGGGAACAGAAGCTCTTTTGATTCGTAAAACCGCAGGGTGCGCGGGGTCACGTCATAGGCATCGCACATCTCGCGGATCGTCATCAGCTTTTTTGTCATCTTCGGTCTCTCGACGTCGGGGGCGCGCAGGTTTCTCTGTCTGAGATCTGTGCGGTCATGGGCTAGCATACAACAAGATGTTGACGTTTACGTAACCCATACGTTGCGTCACTTTCGCCGTGACGTGAGATCACGGCGCCGATCCGGAAAGAGCGAACCCCATGCAGACGGATTCAGCGCTTTCACACTGAATTCGTTGATGAAATTCTGGAAATGGGCGCTTGCTGCGGTCTGGTGCCTAGCCCGACCCGGAGCTGTGGCTCAGGCCAAGCTGCGCAGGATGTCTTTGCGCAGCTGCGCCAACTCGCTCAGCGCCTCTTCGGTCTGGACCTGCTGCTCCTGCAGGGCCTTGGTCTGGCGATCCGCCATCTCGATAAAGGCGGCAAGCTGCGCCTGCGTGCCCTCGTTTTCATAGATCAGCAACCACTGGCGGATCTCTTCAAGTTGAAAGCCGAACTTGCGGCCGCGCATGATCAAGGTCATGCGGGCCCGTTCGCGCGGGCCATAGTAGCGGGACCGTCCCTCGCGCTCGGGCGTCAAAAGCTCGATATATTCGTAATACCTCAAGGTACGCGGAGTCACATCGAACTCTGTGCACATTTCCTTGAACGACAAGCGATGATCAGACATTCATCTTTCTCCCACGCGGCGCAACTTATGGCGACGTAGCAGCAAGCGCAATGCCCCCGGGGCTTGCACTTGGCGCATGGGGAGGATGATATAGGCCGAAAGCCGAGACAGGAGCATTCCCCGTGATCGACAAGGTCAAAATAGCGCGACAATTCATCGAAGCGGTCCCCCATGCCAGCGCGCTGGGCATGGAGCTGACCGAGATTGATGACGGGCGTGCGGTGATCAGCATGCCCTATGACAAGCGCCTTGTGGGCGATCCCGAAACCGGGGTGATTCATGGCGGCGCGGTGTCGGCGATGATGGACACCTGCTGTGGCGCGGCGGTAATGAGCCACCCGTCCGCCCCCGGCGGCACCGCCACCATGGACCTGCGCATCGACTATATGCGTGCGGCCACTCCGGGGCAGCGCATCACCACCACCGCCACCTGCTATCACATCACCCGCAGCGTCGCCTTTGTTCGTGCCACCGCGGTGGACGATGACGCCGAGCGTCCCGTCGCCACCGCAACCGGCACCTTTACCGTGGAGAAACGCTGATGGCCCGTCCCCGTCCGGAACCGATTCAGGTGGTCAAACAGCGCCGCGACTCGGCGCTCAAGGCGCTGGTCGACGCGGTGCCCTATATCCGCTTTCTCGGCATCGAGTTTGATCGTCGAGGCGATGAGCTGACCGCGGTTCTGAATTACGACGACAAGCTGATCGGCAACCCGTTTCTGCCGGCGCTGCACGGCGGTGCCACGGCGGCCTTTCTGGAGGTGACGGCGATCATCGCGCTGGGCTGGGCGCAGGTCTGGCCGCAGATCGAAAGTGGCGCGCTGGACCCGCAGGACATCGCCGCAGGCCGACTGCCGCGAATGCCGAAGACGATTGATTTCACGGTCGATTACCTGCGCTCGGGCCTGCCGCGTGACGCCTATGCACGGGCGACGATCAACCGCTCGGGGCGCCGCTATGCCTCGGTTCAGGTGGCAGCCTGGCAGGACCATCATGACAAGCTCTATGCCCAGGCGACCGGCCATTTCCTGATGGCACCGCCGCCGCCGGCGGACGAGACCGCGTGACGCAGACCACCCCCGCGACGCTGGGGCAGATCACCCATACCCGGGTGCTGCGAATCGCGATCCCCATCGTATTGTCGAATATCACCGTGCCGGTGCTGGGCGCGGTCGATACCGGTGTGGTTGGCCAGCTGGGTCTGCCCGGCCCGATCGGGGCGGTGGGGCTGGGGGCGATCATCCTCTCGGCGGTCTATTGGATCTTTGGATTTCTGCGCATGGGGACCGTCGGTCTGACCAGTCAGGCGCTGGGGGCCGGGGATCGGGGCGAGGTCTCGGCTCTGCTGACCCGGGCGCTGCTGATCGGTGTGGCGGGCGGCGCGGCGCTGATCGTGTTGCAGGTGCCGCTGTTCTGGGCGGCGCTGCGCGCGGCCCCCGCCACCGCCGAGGTCGAGGCGCTGAGCACCGGCTATATGCGGGTGCGGATCTGGTCGGCCCCGGCGGCGATCGCGATTTATGGCATCACCGGCTGGCTGATCGCGCAGGAGCGCACCCGCGCGGTGCTGTTGTTACAGCTGTGGATGAACGGGCTGAATGTCGTGCTCGACCTGTGGTTCGTGCTCGGGCTGGACTGGGGGGTGCAGGGCGTGGCCATCGCCACCTTTCTCGCCGAATGGTCGGGGCTGGCGCTGGGCCTGTGGTTCTGCCGCGCCGCCTTTGCCCGGCCCGGCTGGCGCGATCCGGCGCTGGTGTTCGAACCGGCCCGGCTCAAGCACATGATGGCGGTGAACGGGGATATCCTGATCCGGTCGCTGCTGTTGCAGGCGATGTTCGTCAGCTTCCTGTTCATCGGCTCGGGCTTTGGCGACGTGACGCTGGCGGCCAATCAGGTGCTGATGCAGTTCCTGACCTTTTCCGCCTTTGCGCTCGACGGGTTCGCCTTTACCGCCGAGACGCTGGTGGGCCAGGCGATGGGGGCGCGCGCCCGTGACCGGATCCGCCGCGCCGCGCTGATGACCGGCGGCTGGGGGCTGGGCAGCGTGCTGGTGCTGTCTCTGGTCTTTGCCACTGCGGGCGGCGCGATCATCGACCTGATGACCACCGCGCCCGAGGTCCGGGTGCAGGCGCGCGTCTTTCTTGGCTATGCGGTCGCGGCGCCGCTGGCCGGTGTGGCGGCCTTCATGCTGGACGGGATCTTCATCGGCGCCACCGCGTCACGGGACATGCGCAACATGATGGCGGTCAGCTTTGCCATCTATGCCGCCGCGCTGGCCCTGCTGGTGCCGACACTCGGCAATCACGGGCTATGGCTGGCGCTGCTTATCTCGTTCGTTGCGCGCGCGGTCACACTTGGGCTGCGCTATCCGGCGTTGGAGGCGCGGGCATCCGGGTAGGGGCCCCGGATCTTCCCGCGGCGTCGAGGCGGTGGGGTTTGCAAGTTGAGTATTTGCAACAAGAAGAAATGAGTATTTGAAACAAGAAGAAGCTGCCACGGAAGGACGTGGCGCGCGCGGCTCTGCCCGACGCCTGAGCCGCAATCGGGATCAGAGCAACTGTAACACCTTTTCCGGCGGGCGGCCGATGACGGCGCGCTCGCCCGAGATTGCCAGCGGCCGTTCGATCAGGATCGGATGATCCGCCATCGCGGCCATCAGCCGGGCGTCGTCATCACCCTTGGACAAGCCAAGCTCCTTGAACAGCGCTTCGCCGGGGCGCATCATCTCGATCACCGGTGGCGTGCCTAGCGCAGCGCGGGCGGCGGCGAGCTCTGCGGCGCTGGGCGCGTCTTCAAGGTAGCGCCGGATCTGGACCTCGACGCCGCGCTCTTGCAGCAGCGCCAGAGCCTGACGCGATTTCGAACAGCGCGGGTTGTGCCAGTATTCGATCATAGCCAATCCTCTCGGCTGGTGCCGACGGCCTCGGCGACGTTTGCGAACCCGTCCCGCGCCAGCAAGGCGTCGAGCCCGGCGGTGATCTCGCGCACCAGGCTCATGCCCTGATAGACCAGCGCGGTATAAAGCTGCACGGCGCTGGCCCCGGCGCGGATCTTGGCATAGGCCTGCTCGGGTGAAGAAATGCCGCCGACCCCGATCAGCGGGACCTGCCCCTCGGTCAGGGTGCTGAGACGCGCCAAAACGCGGGTGGAGCTCTCAAAAAGCGGCGCACCAGAAAGTCCGCCGGCCTCGTCGCGTTGGGCGCTGCTCAGCCCGTCTCGCGACAGCGTGGTATTGGTGGCGATGATGGCGTCCACCCGGCTGGCACGCGCCACATCGGCGATATCGACCAGCTCATCCTCGCTTAGATCCGGCGCGATCTTGAGAAACACCGGGATCGGGCGCGCCAGCGCATCGCGTGCCCCCATCACCCCTGCCAACAACACTGAAAGCGCCGCCTTGCCCTGCAGATCGCGCAGTTTCTCGGTGTTGGGGGAGGAGACATTGACGGTCGCGAAATCCAGATGCGCGCCGCAATGGGCCAGCACCCGGGCGAAATCACCGGCGCGGTCGGCGCTGTCCTTGTTGGCCCCCAGATTGAGGCCGATCACCGCGTCTTTCGGACGTGTCGCCAACCGCGCGGCGATCACCTCCATGCCGTCGTTGTTGAAGCCGAAGCGGTTGATCACGGCGCGATCCTCGGTCAGGCGGAACAGGCGCGGTTTCGGGGTGCCGGGCTGCGGGCGCGGGGTGGCTGCCCCGACCTCGATAAACCCGAAGCCGCAGCGGGACAGCGCGGACAGCACCTCGGCGTTCTTGTCATAACCCGCCGCCAGACCAACCGGGTTGGGCAGTGCGATCCCCGCAAGCTTCGTGCGCAGACGCGGCGAGGTCAGGGGGCCGGGGGTGGGCACCAGACCCATCTTCAGCGCCTTGATCGACAGCCCGTGCGCGATCTCGGGGTCGACCCGGTGCAACAGCGCCAGCCCGGCCTTTTCCACCAGCGTCACGCCATCTCCTCCGGAAAGCGATGCACGCCCGCCACCAGCGGCAGCGGCTTGGCCCAAAGCACATCAGCCATCCGCAATCTGCGGTACAGATGCGGGAATTTCGCACCACCGCGCGAGACCTCCCATCTCAGGGCCTCTCCCAGCGCGGCGCTGTCGCAGGCCAGCAGCATCAGCCCCTCGGCCCCGGCGAAATGTTTCGCGGCGGTCTCGGCGGCCTGTTCGGCGGTTGAGAAATGGACAAAGCCATCGGCCTTGTCGATCGGCGCGCCCTCGGTCTCGCCCGCCTGTTGCAGGCTGGCCCATTCGTCGGCGCGGAATATCTTGTAAATCAGCATGCTCGCGGTGATGCCCCGACGGCGCGGCGGAATCAAGCGTGATCCGCCGCGCAGGGGTGGGCGAATCTTTGACTCGGAAGCCGTGTCAGAGCAGCATTGTCACGAATTTTCACCAGGGAGATTTTGCCATGACGATGCGCTTTTTCACTCCGCTCGCGGCGCTGGCACTCAGCGCCGGCGCGGCGGCGGCCGATTATCAACTGACCATTTTGCATACCAATGATTTCCACGCCCGGTTCGAGCCGATCAGCAAATACGACAGCGGCTGCTCGGCCGAGGATAACACCGCGGGCAAATGCTTTGGCGGTTCTGCCCGGCTGGTCTCGGCGGTGGCGGCGGCGCGGGCACGCTCAAACAATTCGATCCTTGTCGATGGCGGCGACCAGTTTCAGGGCACGCTGTTCTATACCTATTACAAGGGCAAGGTCGCGGCCGAGATGATGACCAAGCTGGGCTATGACGCGATGACCGTGGGCAACCACGAATTCGACGACGGGCCAGAGGTGCTGCGCGGTTTCATGGATGCGGTCGGCTTTCCGGTGCTGATGTCGAATGCGGATTTCTCCGCCGAGGCGCATCTGGCGGGCAAGCTTTTGAAATCCACGGTGATCGAGCGCGGCGGCGAAAAGCTGGGGCTGATCGGGCTGACCCCCGAGAATACCGATGAATTGGCCAGCCCCGGGGCCAATGTGCACTTCAGCGATCCGGTCTCTGCCGTTCAGGGCGAGGTTGACCGGTTGGCTGCGCAGGGCGTCAACAAGATCATCGTGCTCAGCCATTCCGGCTATCACGTCGATCAACGCGTCGCCGCCGAGACCACCGGCGTCGATGTGATCGTGGGCGGGCATACCAACACCTATCTCAGCAATGTCTCGGACCGGGCGGTCGGCCCCTATCCGACCATGGTCAACGGCGTGGCGATCGTATCGGCCTATGCCTATGGCAAGTTTCTGGGCGAGCTGAACGTGAGCTTTGACGATGCCGGCACCCTGATCGAGGCGCGCGGCGAGCCGCTGATCATGGATGCGGGCGTGAGCGAGGATGGTGCCACCGTCGCGCGCATAACTGAGCTGGCCCAGCCGTTGGAGCAGATCCGGCAAAAGGTGGTGGCCGAAACCCTCGAAGCTGTCGAGGGCAGCGGCGCGGTGTGCCGGGTGCAGGAATGCGCGATGGGCAATCTGGTCGCCGATGCGATGTTGGCGCGGGGGGCCGCGCAGGGGGTGCGCATCGCGATTGCCAATTCCGGCGGGCTCAGGGCCGGCATTGACGCGGGCGAGGTGACGATGGGGGAGGTGCTGACAGTGCTGCCGTTCCAGAACACGCTGTCGACCTTCGAGATCACGGGCCAAGGTCTGATCGACGCGCTGGAGAATGGCGTCAGCCAGGTTGAAGAGGTGGCCGGTCGCTTTCCGCAGGTGGCGGGCATGAGTTTTGCATGGGATCCCGCCGCGCCGGTGGGGGCGCGGATTTCCGACGTGATGGTGGCCAGCGGTGATGGCCCTGTGCCGCTTGATCCGGGCGCGACCTATCTGGCGGTGACCAACAACTATGTCCGCAACGGTGGAGATGGCTACAAGATGTTCTCGGGCGATGACAAGAACGCCTATGACTACGGCCCGGATCTGGCGGATGTGACGGCCGAGTATCTTGCCGCGCATGCGCCCTATCAGCCCTATACCGATGGGCGGATCACGCGGAAGTAAAACGTGATCTTCAAGGGGCACCGGGGGGAGAGCGCGCCCCCCGGTTCATGTTCGAGCCGAGGCTGGGCTTACCCTTCCAGCCCGGGCCAGAGTGCCGGGGCGAGGCCGGCGATGAACGGGGCAAGCACCGCTTCGTGCTCACGCCAGCGACCGACCGACTTGCGGTGCACCGGCTGGCGTACTTGCCCGGCGCTGAGGGTCAGGACCGCGGCATCGGTCTGCTCGGGCCGCGCCATTTGCGCCGCCCAGTCCAATCCGCAATAGCTGGCCAGCGTGCGGCTGGCGGCCTCTGGATCGACGGTCATGTCTTCATAGGACAGATCAAGGATCTGCCCCGGAAGCAGCCGGTGCCAGAACGCCATGATTTCGGCGTAGAGGTTGAAGCGATGCGCCATCGCGCGCAGGTCATAAGTGTAGTTCAGCGCGCGGCCTGAAAAATGCCCGCGCCACATCGACAGCGCCACATCGCGTGGATCGCGGCGTAGATGTACGAAACGCGCCTCGGGATGTACGGTTTTCAGAAACCCGATCAGCCGATAGTTCTCGGGCATCTTGTCGGTATAGGTGGCGATCCCCTCAGGCAGGGCGGGGCGCATCCGCTGTTCCTTGTCCAGATAGGCCGCGATTTCACCCGCGCCAAAGGGGGTGCCTGCCTCGATCAGCGGATACAGCAGTCGCCCGGCCGTGATCTGTTCCCCCAAGGCCTGCACATCGGGGTGCGCGCCCAGCATCGTTTCCGCCAGCGTCGTGCCCGAACGTGGCAGCCCCAGCACATAAATCGGCCGGATCGGCTGCTTTGCTCCGGTCTGCGAGGGCGGCGCGGCAAAACGGTCCATGATCGCGCGGTTCAGCGCGCTGTCGCGGATCGCGTCATAGGGCAGAGCGCGGGCCATGTCGCGGTTGGCATCGTTCAGATACCGCGCCTCGGCCGGGGTATCGCCCGCCTGCTGGGCGATCCGGGCCAGCGCGAAATTCAGGCTGGCGCGTTCTTGGTGTCGCGATCCCACGTGTTTCAACGCCGCGCGCGCCGCTTTGGAGAGCGCGGCGTTCTCCTCGCGGCTTTGCAGCGCGGCCAGCTGTTCGATCGCCTCGGAATTCTGCGGCTCCAAAGTCAGGATTTGGTGATACTCGCCTTGCGCGGCGACAGGGGCGCCGGTTTCGACATAGCTTGCCGCCAGACGCAGATGCGCGCCGATATGGGCTGGGGCCAACTGCACCGCACGGCGGGCGGCGTCCAGAGCCGCGTCATAGCGGGTCTGACGGGCCAGCGGCAGGCTGATATTGATCAATGTGTCGACATTGTTGGGATCAAGCACAAGCGCGGCCTCGAAATCCTGTAGCGCCAGATCGGTCAGACCCAGCGTATTGCGCAGCACGCCGCGCAGGTTGAAGTTGCGCGGCTGGCGCGGCGCCAGCTCGACCGCGCGCGTGACGGCGGCTTCTGCGGCTTCGGTCTGGCCCTGATTGGCAAGTGCCTGTGCCCGAAGATAGTGGGCCCCTTCGTCTCCGGGAGCGTTCGCGACCATGCGGTCCAGCATCTTCAATGCCTTTTCCGGCATGTCGAGCAGGATCAGGGTCTGTGCCATGTTGCGTTGCGCATCAACAAACTGCGGGTCCAACCGGATCGCCTTTTGGAACATCGCGATTGCGGCGCGTTGCTGTCCCAGACCGCACATCGCCAGCCCCGCCAGATTGGCAAAGCGCGGATCCTTTGGGTACCGGGCCATGGCGGGTTTGACGGTTTTCAGCGCCGCCTTGTACTCTGCACGCATGAGCAAAGTCTGAGCTGTCGCGAATGGGGCATTTTGTGTCATGAAACAGGTACATAAATCGGTTGCTGACAGGTGCAATCCAGTTTGTGAAAACAGACCGGACATGGCGCAACTCAGCACCACCGCTGATTGCGATCTGAGCAGAGAGGGATGATATGTGCGGACGGCTCGCGGTGACCCTGCCCAATGACGCGATGGCGCGGATATTTGCAGCGCAGCCTTCGAACGATCTGCCCGCCGTTCCCAACTTCAACGTCTGTCCGACGACCCGCGTGCATGTGGTGCGGGCAGGGGATGCGGGTCGGCGGTTGCTGGCGATGCGCTGGGGCTTCCTGCCACAGTGGTACAAGACCCCCTCAGACGGGCCGCTGCTGATCAACGCCCGGGCCGAAACGCTGGCCGAGAAACCTGCCTTTCGCGCCGCCTGTCGCGACCGGCGCTGCATCGTGGTTGCGAGCGGATTCTATGAGTGGACCAAAACCGACGAAGGGCAGCGCCTGCCGTGGTACATATATCGGCGCGACGCTGCGCCGCTGGCCTTTGGCGCGGTCTGGCAGGATTGGGGCGCGCCCGATCCGCAGCCCACCTGCGCTATTGTCACCACCAAGGCCAGCGCGGCGCTGTCGGGGATCCATCACCGTATGCCCCTGGTGCTTGAGGCCGCCGACTGGCCGCTTTGGCTGGGCGAGGCCGGGCGCGGGGCGGCCCGGTTGATGCGGCCGGCGCCGGGCGATGTGTTTGACTGGTACCGGGTCGGAACGGCGGTGAATTCCAACCGGGCAACGGGGGCAGAGCTGATCGCGCCCCTAGCCCGGATTGAACGCGGCTAGGCGCGCGGGCGGGTCGGGCGGGTGGCTGGGGTTTTCAGCGGCGCGCGGCTATTGCCATTGCCCGCCAGCGTGGCCTTTTTCAACAGCGCCAGAAAAAGCTCGGCCTCCTCACTGTCCAGCCCGGTCAGGATATCGGGTTGCAGCGCATTCACATGTGGTCGCACCAGCCTTAACAACTCGGCCCCCTCGGCGGTCAGCGTAAGGGTCTTGGCGCGCCGGTCACTGCGCGAGGTGGTTCGTCGCACCAGCCCGCGCGAATCCAGCCGGTCGATGACCTTGCCCAATGTGGCTCGGTCATAGGCCACCAGCCCGGCCACCGTGGCCTGGTCGATGCCGGGATGGTCCCGGATCGCGCTGAGCGCGGCATATTGCACCGGGGTCAGGTTCAGTCCCGCCTGCGCCATCCGGTCCATGAAAAGGGCCACGGAAATCTGGTTGAGCCGTCGGATCAGGTGCCCCGGAGTTGACTGGATATCCATATTGCCTCCGGTTGTGCGGGCCGGGGCAATGATGACTTTTGTACGGGTATATTTCAAGTCTGCATCTCGCGGATCGGGTGCGATTTTCTCAATCCCCCATCGCCGCGCTTTTCCTTGCCCGCGTGGCGCGGTAGAGGGTCTTATGCCCAAGGAATTTCACACATTGGCTGAGCTGCTCGATCACGGGTTCGATACCGTGATTGACGTGCGCAGCCCGGCGGAATACGCCGAAGATCACCTGCCCGGCGCGATCAACCTGCCTGTGCTCGACAACGAGGAACGCGCGCGGGTCGGAACCATCTACAAGCAGGAGAGCCCGTTTCGCGCCCGCAAGATCGGTGCGGCGCTGGTGTTTCACAATGCCGCGCGCCACATAGAGACGGTGCTGCAGGACAAGACGGGCGGCTGGCGCCCGTTGGTCTATTGCTGGCGCGGCGGTCAGCGGTCGGGATCGTTCACCTGGATGCTGGGCCAGATCGGTTGGCGTGCCGAGAGCATCATGGGCGGATACAAGACCTATCGCCGGCTGGTCTATCGCGTGCTCTATGAGGGGCGCTTGCCGCATCGGCTGGTGCTGCTTGACGGCTATACCGGCACCGCCAAGACCGATCTGCTGCATATCCTGGACCGACGCGGGGTGCAGGTGCTGGATCTTGAGGGGCTGGCGGCGCATCGCGGCTCGCTTCTGGGCGAGATGGCCACGCCGCAGCCCAGCCAGAAGGCATTCGAGACGGCGATTGTCTGCGCGCTCAGCCGCTTTGACCCGGCGCGTCCGGTGCTGGTCGAGGCGGAATCGAGCAAGGTGGGGGAGCGGATGGTGCCGCCCGCGCTCTGGGCGGCGATGAAGGCCGCGCCCCGGATCGAGGTCGAGGCCCCGCTGGAGGCGCGCACCGCCTATCTGGTGCAGGCCTATGAAGATATCCTGTCGGATTCAGAGCGGCTCTACGCCAAGCTTGACCTGCTGCGCGCCCATCGCGGCCACGCGGTGGTGGATGGCTGGTTCGAGCGGATCGCAGAGGGCGACAAACCGGGGCTGACCCGGGGGCTGATGGTCGATCACTATGACCTTGCCTATGCCAAATCGCGCAAGACGATCGGGGCCGAGGTTTTGGACCGGGTGGTGGCGGAGAGTCTGGACGGTGAGGGGCTGGAGGCGGCCGCGTCGGAGATCGAGCAGGCGCTTGCGGCCTGGGACGCGGCCACCCGCACGTGACGCTGGCGTGACGCGGAGCGGGGGCTCTGCCCCCGCGCGCTTTGCGCGCTCCCCCGGAGTATTTTCAACAAGAAGAAGGGGCGGCGGCGCGAAGACGTGCAGGCGCCGGACGTCAGGTCAGGCTCAGGTGCGGGGGGCCGGCGGTGATCTCTGCTATCCGCGCGGCGCCATAGCCGGCGGCGCGCAGCTGCGCGACCAGCGGTCCGGCCTGATCTGGCGCGACGGCGGCGAGCAACCCGCCGGCGGTCTGCGGATCGAACAGCAGATCAACGCGCGGGTCGGAAGGCAGCTCTGGCGCCAGCGCCTTGTTGTCCGGGAACAGGGTCGAGCGGTGCCCCTCCTGTGACAGCTCCAGCGCGCCGGGCATCAGCGGTACCGCGTCGAGGGTGAGCGTCGCCGCCACGCCGGAGGCTTCGCAGATGTTCAGCAGGTGGCCCGCCAGCCCGAAACCGGTCACGTCCGTCATCGCATGCGCGCCCGCCAGCAGCCGCGCGGCATCGCCCTGGGCCTGTGTCATCAGCGCATAGGCCGCCGCGATCCAGTCGCCACGCGCCGCCCCCAGCATCTCGGCCGCCATCAGCACGCCGGAGCCGATCGGCTTGGTCACGATCACCGCATCGCCCGGTTGGGCCCCGGACAGCGTGATCGGATCGCGTTCCAGCAGGCCGGTGAGGGTGAAGCCGATGGTCAGATCATCGCCCATGGAGCTGTGGCCGCCGGCAATTTCGGCGCCCGCGTCGTGCAGCACCTCGCTGGCGGCCTCCATGATTTCGGACATGGTGCGGGCCTGAAGTGCGGGCGTCATGCGCGGCAGGATCAGCGTGGCCGTCGCCGCCTGCGGCGCGGCCCCCATCGCCCAGATGTCCCCCAGCGCGTGAACCGCCGCGATCCGGGCCATCAGCACCGGGTCGGGGGTGACCGCGCGCAGATGATCGGTGCTCAACACCTGCCGTACGCCGCCCAGGGTCAACAGCGCGGCGTCGTCCCCGGGCAGGGCCGTGATATCCTTGCGGGTCCCTTTGGGCAGGGCGGAGAGGGCTGCGCGCAGCGCCCCGCGCCCCAATTTGGCACCACAGCCGCCGCACATCGGCTTGTCGCCGGGCAATTCGTCAAGCCCGGCGGCGCGGATGCGCGGCGACGCGGGCTGCTGCATCGCAGGCAGGGCGCGGAACTTGTCCATGAATTTCTGGTCGATCCGGTCCTTCCAGCGCCAGATCAGCGGTCCGGAAAACGGCACCCCGAAGCGTTCGCCCAGCGCCGATTTGCCGCCCAGCGAGATCAGTTTCAGGTAATCCTTTTGCGGTCGATAGCGGTGCCGGGGCGGTTTGCCCTCGAGCGCGGCGCGCAGGTTGTCGAACAGGATTGGCGCCTCGCGCACCGCATAGACCCCGGCCTTGGGGCGCGGATCAAACGACAGATGGGCGCAATCGCCGGCGGCAAAGACCGCAGGATCACTGCTGCGCAGATGCGCGTCGACGGTGATGAAGCCATCGGTCAGCGCCAGCCCGGTCTGTGCAACCCAAGGATAGGCGCGCGCGCCCGCCGCCCCGGTGGTGAAGTCGGAGGCAATGGTGCTGCCGTCGGCCAGTTCAACCCCCTGCACGGTGAGGGCGCTGACCTCGACGCCCTCGCGCAGCGTGATGCCAAGCCGCTGCATCGCGGCGCGCACCCGGTTTGCTGCACCATTGCCCAAGGCCGAAAGGGCGCGGCTGCTGTCGATCAGGCTCAGCTCTCCGAGTCTTCCGTTTGCGTGCAGCGCATGCGCCATGGCCAGGATCAGCTCGGCCCCCGCCACCCCGCCGCCGATCACGGCAGCGCGTGCAGGGCCATCGCCCGCAAGGTAGCTTTGCCAGCGCGCCGCGAAGGGGCCAAGCGGCTTGGCCGGGATGCCATGCGCGGCAAAGCCGGGCAGGCTGGGCATGTCAGAAGTGATGCCGACATTGACCGAACAGAAATCATAGGCGATCGGCGGGCGACCGGGCACATGCACCAGCCGCGCCTCGGGGTCCAGCCCGGTACAGGCCCCAAGCACCACCCGCGCCCCGGCAAAGCGGGCCAGTTTCACCAGATCGATGTCCAGCGCATCGCGGTCATAGTGGCCGGCCACGAACCCGGGCAGCATCCCCGAATAGGGCGCTGTGGGGCCGGGGTTGATCACCGTCAGCCGCGCGCCGGGCAGTGGGTCCATGCCCCATTTGCGCAGGACCAGCGCATGGGTATGCCCGCCGCCCACCAGAACGAGATCGCGGGTCAGGGGCGGTGGGAACTGGTGCACGGCGGGGATCCTCTTGGCGCTGGATCAGCTGCGGTCGGTGGGCGCGCTGTCGCTCTTCTTCTTCTCGGGCGCGATATCATGGGTGGCCCATTTCAGGTCCTCCCCAGCCACTGGCAGGCTGTCGGGTGTTTCATGGCGGTGGATATGCGCCTTGGCAATGAAATTCGCCGTGATCGGAGCGGTCAGAAACAGGAACAGGGTGATCAAAAGCTCGTGCCAGGACAGGTGCCCCTCATAGGCATAGGCATGCAGCATCGAGGCGATCAGCACGCCGCCGACCCCCAGCGTGGTCGCCTTGGTCGGGGCGTGCAGCCGCGACATCGCGTCGTCGAGCTTGATCAGCCCGAACGAGCCGACCAGCCCGAAGATGCCGCCGATGACAAGGAAGACCGCGATCAGGATTTCCAGTACTAGGTCCATGATACCCGCCTCCTTATTCGATGATGTTGCCGCGCAGCATGAAGCGCGCATAGGCCACGGTCGAGACAAACCCCAGCATGGCGATGATCATCGCCGCCTCGAAAAAGATCTCGGTGCTGCGCGACAGCCCATAGAGGATCATCAGCGCGATGGCGTTGATCACCATGGTGTCCAGCGCCAGCACCCGGTCGCCGACACCCTCGGCGGTGGCGATCTTCCACAGGTTCATCAGGAAACCGAGGCCGAAGCAGGCGGTGGCGAAATAGGTGGCATAGGTGATCATTCGAAAATCTCCAACAGGCGACGCTCGTAGCGGTCCTTGATCTCGTCCCGCACCGCATCGGGGTCGGGCGCGTCAAGGCAATGGACCAACAGGAAATGCCCCCCGGCCGACAGATCGGCGCTGACCGTGCCGGGGGTCAGGGTGATGGTGCCGGCCAGCACGGTGATCGCCTCGGGGCTGCGCAGCTCCATCGGGATGCAGACCCAGGCCGGATGGCGATCAGCGTTGCGTTTGAACAGGACGATCCCGGCCACGACGACATTGGCGACGATGATGTCCCAGATCACGATCGCAAAGTATTCCACGATCTTCAGCGGGTGGTGCAACTCGGGCCGGTCGGTCCAGTACGGGCGGGTGAGAAAGGGGATCACGATGCCCAGCAGGAAACCGAACAGCAGCGAGTTCAGCGAATAGCTGTTGACCAGCAACAGCCAGACCGCGGTGAGCAGGCCGGTCAGATACGGGTGCGGGAAGATCCGGGAAAGCAGCCTCATGATCCGGGCCTTTGCAGAACGGTTTCAATATAATCCGACGGGGCAAAAAGCTGTGCGGCGGTTGCCTCGGTATAGCGCATCACCGGGCCGGCCAGAACCGTCAGCGCCACCAGCGCCGCGATCAGGGCAAAGACCGGCACAAAGGCCAGACCGGGCACCGGTTCAGGGGCCAGCAAGGGATCCTTGTCGGCGGCGTCCTCCTCGTCCTCGGGGCGGGGGAAGGGCGCCATGCTGGCGTCATGGGGTTTCCAGAACAGGATGCTTCCGGCGCGCGACAAGCCCAGAATGGTGATCAGCGAGGTGGTCAGGATCACCGCCCAGATGGCCCAGACATGCGCACTGGCGCGGGCGGCATCCATCACCAGCAGCTTGCCGACGAACCCGGACAGCGGCGGCATCCCGGCCATCGCGATGGCGCCGACGAAGAACAGTGTCGCGATCAGCCCGCTTTGCGCCATCGGGGGCGTCGGCACCAGCGCGCCGCCGCGCCGCTCCAGCACCAGATCCGCGATGAGGAACAACAGCGCCGCCGTGAAGGTGGAGTGGATGGCATAATACAGCGCCGCCGCCGTGGCCTGTGGCGTGAACAGCGAAATGGCAATCAGCAGCGTGCCCATCGAGGTGATCGCGCCAAAGGCCACCAGCCGCGCCAGATTGCGTGACCCGAGGATGCCGAAAGATCCGACCGCAAGCGTCAGCAGCGCGGCAGGCAGCAGCCAGGTGCCCACCAGCCCGTCGGTGATCGCGACCCCGGGGCCGAACACCAGCGTGTACATGCGCAGGATGGCATAGGCGCCGACCTTGCTCATGATCGCGAACAGCGCCGCCACCGGCATCGGAGCATTGGCATAGGAGGCCGGCAGCCAGAAATGCAGCGGCAGCACGGCGGCCTTGATGGCAAAGACCAGCAACAGCAGCACCGCGCCGACGCGCAGCAGCGCGGTATCCTCGACCGGCAGTTCGGCCACCCGCACCGCCAGATCGGCCATGTTCAGCGTCCCAGTCACCGAATAGAGCGTACCGAGCGCGATCAGGAACAGGCTGGAGCCCAGCAGGTTATAGACCACATATTGCACACCGGCTCTCAGCCGGGTGGTGCCGCCGCCGTGGATCATCAACCCGTAAGAGGCGATCAGCAGCACTTCGAAAAAGACAAAGAGGTTGAAGGCGTCCCCGGTCAGGAACGCGCCGAGCACCCCCATCAGTTGGAATTGGAACAGGGCGTGGAAATGGCGCCCGCGCGTGTCCCAGCCAGAGCCGATGGCATAGAGCACCACCGCCAGCGCCAGTACCGTGGTCAGCATCACCATCATCGCCGACAGCCGGTCCAGAACCAGAATGATGCCAAAGGGCGCGGGCCAGTTGCCCAACTCGTAAACGGAAATCGTGCCGTCCATGGCGCTGGTCAGCAGCACCAGCGCGATGATGTTCAGCGCCACGACCGAGGCAACCGAGAACACCCGTTGCAG
The DNA here is from genome assembly GCA_033791545.1 of Pseudodonghicola sp. Lineage (GTDB taxonomy): Bacteria > Pseudomonadota > Alphaproteobacteria > Rhodobacterales > Rhodobacteraceae > Antarcticimicrobium. The sequence continues at coordinate 71,529 of JASJGL010000159.1, forward strand.
GTCGCGGTGAAACCGCATCACCATGATAATGAAGGGCGCCACCACCGCCGGCAGGACGATGGGTGCGATGATCCAGTGGTTCATGCGTCCTCTCCGCCCTTGTCGGTCATGTTGATGCCGTCGTCACGCGCCGACAGGTACGAGCTGAGCGCGATCATCACCACCACGGCCGTCATCCCGAACGAGATCACGATCGCGGTCAGGACCAGCGCCTGCGGCAGCGGATCGGTATAGGAGACGTCGGCGTATTTGTTCAGGATCGGCGGCTGGTTCAGTGCCAGCCGCCCGGTGGCGAACAGAAACAGGTTCACCGCATAGGACAGCAACGACAATCCGATGATGACCGGAAATGTGCGTTGCCGCAGGATCAGGTAGATGCCGCAGGCGGTCAGGATGCCGACCGCGCTGGCCAGAAGGATCTCCATCTGTTCAGTGCCCCTCGATTGTCTCGGACGCGTCGTCGCGCTCGGGGTTGATGTCCATCGGGTGCTCGCTCACGATCCCGGGTTGCCACGCATAGCGCGCCAGGCTTTGCAGCGCGAGCAGCACCGCCCCCAGCACCGCGAGGAACACGCCAAGATCGAACAGCGCGGCGGTGGCCAGTTCGAATTTCTCCAGATACGGCAGATGCACATATCCGAACGCGCTGGTCAGGAAGGGTTTGCCGTTGAACCAGGCCCCCATGCCGGTGATCGCGGCCACCAGAACGCCGGTGCCGATGATGCCGTGATAGGGCAGGCGCTGGCGATCAGTGGCCCAGGAAAAGCCCGAGGCCATATACTGCATCACCACGGCGATCGCGGCGATCAGCCCGGCGATAAAACCGCCGCCGGGCATGTTGTGGCCCCGGAAAAAGATATAGGCCGCCACCATCAGCGCGATCGGCATCATCACCCGGGTGGCCACCACCATCATCAGCGGGTGCGGATCGCCGGCCAGCGGATAGGAGGGTTTGCGGTTCAGCAACCGGGCGCGCACGCCACTGCCCAGCACCGCCTCGGTGATGGCAAAGATGATGATCGCGGCGATGCCCAGCACGATGATCTCGCCAAAGGTATCAAAGCCCCGGAAGTCGACCAGGATCACGTTGACCACATTGGTGCCGCCGCCGCCCTTGTAGGAATTGGCGACATGGTACTCCGAGATTGAGGGCATGGCGAAATCGCGGGTCATCAGCGCATAGATCAGCCCGCCGACGCCCAGTCCGGCGGTGATCGAGATCACCACATCGCGGGTCCGCCGCGCCGGGGTGCTTTCGCGCGGTGTTTGCTGCGGCATGAAGTTCAGCGCCAGCAACAACAGGATGATCGTCACCACCTCGACCGAGATCTGGGTCAGCGCCAGATCCGGGGCCGAGAGATAGTTGAAGGTCAGCGACACGATCAGCCCGCTGACCCCGATCAGCACCAGCGCCAGCAGCCGGTTGCGGTGGAAGGCCACGACGCAAAGCGCCGAGCCGACCAGACAGACCCAGCCCAGAACCGGCATCACCGAGATCGGCAGCGACGTATGCGTCTGCGGCCCCAGCACGCCAGAGGCAAAAGCGTAATAGGATATGGCCAGTGTGAACACGAGGAAGATCGCCGCATAGCGGGTCAGCGATCCGTCGTGCAGCGTGTCAGTGATGCGCCGCGTGGCGGCGGTGGTGGCGCGGATGATCGCGTCAAAGATCACCTTGGCCTCGGGCCGGGGCAGGTTGTTCCAGATCCCGAGCGCGCCGTGATGTGCCGCCAGCAAAAGCGCCCCGCCCAGAACCGCCACGACAGACAGGTACAGCGCCGGGGTCAGCCCGTGCCAGAGCGCGGGGTGGAACTCGACCGGTGTGCCGGTCACAGCAAGGGCAGCTGCCGATACGATCGGGGTGGCGATGACATTGGGAAACAGCCCGATCAGCACCACCAGCGCGACCAGAACCGCCGGCGGCAACCACAGGCCGGGGGTGGGGTCATGCGGCTTGGTGGGGTAATCATGGCGGGTCTTGCCGAGAAAGACATGCACGATGTAGCGCAGCGAATAGGCGACCGAGAACAGGGCGCCGAACACCGCCAGCGCCGGTACCAGCCAAGGCACACCGGCCCAGACCGCATGGGTGGCCTCTTCCAGCATCATCTCCTTGGACAGGAACCCGTTGAACGGCGGAATGCCCGCCATCGACAGCGCCGCGATGGTGGCCAGCGTGAAGGTCACTGGCATCAGGTGGCGCAGCCCTCCCAATTGCTTGATGTCGCGGGTATGCACCCCGTGATCGACGATGCCCGCGTTCATGAACAGCGCCGCCTTGAAGGTGGCGTGGTTGATGATGTGGAACACCGCGCCGACAGCGGCCACCTTGGTTCCGAACCCCAGCAGCATGGTGATCAGCCCGAGATGGCTGACCGTGGAAAACGCCAGCAGCGCCTTGAGGTCATCCTTGAACAGCGCGATCACCGCGCCCAGAATCATGGTGATCAGCCCGACCGAGCCGACGATATAGAACCACAGGTCGGTTCCCGACAGCACTGGCCACATCCGCGCCATCAGGAACAGCCCCGCCTTTACCATCGTGGCCGAATGCAGATAGGCCGAAACCGGGGTCGGGGCCGCCATGGCGTGCGGCAGCCAGAAATGGAACGGGAACTGTGCCGATTTGGTGAAACAGCCCAGCAGGATCAGGATCAGCGCCGGGGCATAAAGCGGCGAGGCCTGAATCAGATCCCGGTGTTGCAGGATCTCGCTCAGGTCATAGCTGCCGACGATATTGCCCAGAATCAGCATCCCCGCGATCATGGCAAGCCCGCCAGAGGCGGTCACCGCCAGCGCCATGCGCGCGCCTTGCCGCCCCTCAGGCAGGTGTTTCCAATAGCCGATCAGCAAAAAGGACGAGAGCGAGGTCAGCTCCCAGAATACCAGCAAAAGCAGGATGTTGTCGGACAGAACGATGCCCACCATCGCGCCCTGAAACAGCAGCAGAAAGCAATAGAACTGGCCCATCGGATCTTCGCGCGCGAGGTAGAAGCGCGCATAGGCGATGATCAACAGGCCGATCCCCAGAATTAGCCCGGCGAACAGCAGCCCGAGCCCGTCGAGCTGAAAGTTCGCATTGAGCCCAAGCGTCGGCAACCAGTCGAGCCGGGCCGAGACGGTTTCGCCGCGCAGGACCGCCGGGGCGTGCAGCAGAAGGCCGATCAGCGCCAGCAGCGTAACGGCAAAGGTCGAGCCGGCGGCGGCATTGCGACCGGCGCGGATCAGCAGGGCGGGGAACACCGCGCCAAGAAATGGCAGGGCCGCGATCAGGAACAGGGACAACGGCAGATCTCCAGCAGGAACGGGCAAATTTGATTTGCACCTTGCCTACGGAAATTTACGCCGCTGTCCAACCCCGGCAAGGGGAGGTTGGTACAGTTTTAGCCGCAAAGCGTGGAATTTTTCGAGAATCCGGATCCCCTGCGACCAGCGGGGCGGCGACGGGCATTGCCCGCAGGTCTTTCGAGCGAAAGCGGAGGGCTACCCCCCCTTCAGGCGCATCATCAGCACGACTTCGCTGTCGGGCTTCACCGGTTCGGTCAGGCTGGAGGCGATCACGCGGCCATCGACCACCACCGAAACCCCGGCATCGAGCGTCGGGACCAGCGCCGGGTAGTTCCGGCGCAGGGCGTCGAGGATCTCACCCACGGTGCCCCCCTCGACCGCGACGCTGTCGCGGCCCCCGACCAAAGGGCGGAGGCCGGACCAAAGCGCGACGTCAACCATCCGCCGCGCTCTCCAACGCCTCAAGCACGCGCGAGGGGCGCATCGGCAATTGCCGCATCCGGACGCCGACCGCGTTTGACACGGCGTTGGCAATCGCCGCCAAGGGCGGACAGATCGAGGTTTCGCCGACCCCGCGCACGCCAAATGGATGGCCCGGGTTCGGGACCTCGACGATCACCGTGTCGATCATCGGCAGGTCCGAGGCGACGGGAATGCGGTAATCAAGGAACCCGGCGTTCTGTAACCGCCCATCGGCGCCATAGATATATTCCTCGTTCAGCGCCCAGCCGATGCCCTGTGCGGCACCGCCCTGAAACTGCCCCTCGACATAGGTCGGGTGGATCGCCTTGCCGGCGTCCTGCACCACGGTATAGCGCACGACCGAGGTCTTGCCGGTCTCCGGATCAACCTCGGCATCGACGATATGGGCGGCAAAACTGACGCCTGCCCCCTCTGGCGTGGCCTCGAAATGACCGCAGATCGGGCCGCCGGTGGCGCCCATGGTGGCGGTGATCTCGTCGATATGCAGCGGCTCGAAATCGCCTGCATTGGGGCCAGAGGGCTTGGCATAGCCATCCTCCCAATAGACCGCATCCTCGGGAATGCCCCATTTTGCTGCCGCCCGCGCGCAAAGCTTTTGCACCGCGCTCTCGGCCGCCTTGATGGTGGCCAGCCCCGAGGCATAGGTCACCCGGCTGCCATGGCTGATCTCGTTATAGCCCAGCGTGGCGGTGTCGGCGATGGTGACGCGGATATCCTCGTACGGGATGCCCAGTACCTCGGCCGCCATCAGCGCCATCGACGCGCGCGAGCCGCCGATATCCGGTGTGCCGACCGCCACCTGCGCGCTGCCATCCTCGGAAAGGGCAAGCGAAACAGCGGTTTCGCCGCCGTGGTTGAACCAGAACCCGCAGGAAATGCCGCGACCCTGTCCCTTTTTCAGAGGGGCCGCGTAATGCGGATGCGCCTTGACTGCCTCCAGCGTCTCGACCAGCCCGATGCGGGGCCATGTCGGCCCGAAGCTGGCGCGCGTCCCCTCGCGCGAGGCATTCTTGAGCCGGGTGTCGATCGGGTCGAGCCCCAGTTGCCCGCACAACTCGTCGATCACCGATTCCACCGCAAAGGCCGCCATCGGCGAGCCGGGCGCGCGATAGGCCGCCTGTTTCGGACGGTTGGACATCACGTCATAGCCGACCTGATGCACATGTTTCAGATCATAGGGGGCAAAGGCGCACATCGCCGTCATCTCGCAGGGGGCACCGGGAAACGCGCCGCCCTGCAGGCGGAAGGTGCCCTGCGCGGCGGTGATGGTGCCATCCTTCTTCATCCCGATCTTGACGTCCATCGAGGTCGACGAGGTCGGGCCACTGGCGCGGAACACTTCCGAGCGGGTCATCACCAGCTTGACCGGGCGATTGGCCTTGCGCGACAGCGCCAGCGCCACGGGTTCGATGAACACGGTGGTCTTGCCGCCAAATCCGCCGCCGATCTCGGAGGCGGTCACGCGCAGCTGGCTGGTCTCAAGCCCAAGGCAGGCGGCGCAGACCTTTTGCACATACCAATGGCCTTGGGTGCAGCACCAAAGCTCGCCCTTGCCATCAGAACCCAGCGTGCCAAGACAGGCGTGCGGCTCGATATAGCCCTGGTGGGTAGCCTCGGTAAGAAAGTGATCCTCGACCACCAGATCGGCCTCGGCAAAGCCGGCCTCGACGTCGCCATGACCGCTTTCGTAATAGCGCACCACGTTCGGATGCAGCCCTTCGGGAACCGAGGCATCGGCGGCGTCCGCGCGGATCACTGGCGCGCCCGCCTGCATGGCGGCATCCACATCCGTCACATGCGGCAGGATCTCGTACTCGACCTCGATCGCCTTGATCGCGTCGCGCGCGATCAGCGCCGAGGTGGCGGCGACGGCGGCGACGGCGTGACCGTCATAGAGCGCCTTTTCGCCCGCCATGACGTTTTCAAGGATATCGCCGAACTCGCCCTCAAGCCCGGTCGCGAAATCGGCGCGGGTGACCACCGCTTTGACCCCCTCCATCGCGAGCGCCTTGGAGGTGTCGATCTTGACGATCCGGGCGTGGGCATGCGGGCTGCGCTTGATCGCAGCATGCAACATGCCGGGCGCATAGGCATCGGCGCCGAACTTTGCGCGCCCCGTCACCTTGTCGAGCCCGTCGGGCCGGTTCGGGCGGGTGCCGACGTATTTGAACCCAGTGGTTTTCGAGCTGTCCAGCGCCATCACGAGGCCTCCCGCATTTCGGCGGCCGTGTCCATCACGGCGCGAATGATCTTGTCATACCCGGTGCAGCGGCACAGGTTGCCCGCCAGCCAATAGCGCACTTCGCTCTCACTCGGGTCCGGGTTCTTTTCCAGCAGTGCCTTGGTGGCGACCAGAATGCCCGGGGTGCAGATGCCACATTGCAGCGCGGCATATTCGATGAATTTCTGTTGCAGCGGATGCAGGGTCTCGCCCTCGGCGATACCCTCGACGGTGCCGATCTCCTTGCCTTCGGCCTCGACCCCCAGAATCAGGCAGGAACAGACCAGCCGCCCATCAACGGTGACCGAACAGGCGCCGCAATCGCCGGTGCCGCAGCCTTCCTTGGCGCCGGTCAGGTGCAGCCGGTCGCGCAGCACATCCAGCAGCGTTTCGCGCGGATCGCACAGAAACTCGACCTCGTCGCCGTTCACCTTGGTGGTGACATGTGTCTTGCTCATGCCTTGGCTCCTTTCGCGCGGGAATAGGCGATTTTGGCAGCCCGCCGGGCCAGAACGCCGGCGGTATGGGTGCGGAACTTGATGGTGCCGCGCTTGTCGTCGATCGGGTTGCAACTGGCCTCGGCCAGATCCGACAGCGCGCTCAGCGCGTCCTCGTCCAGCGTCCGCCCCACCAGCGCATCGGCGGCGGCATGGACCACAACGGCGGTGGGGGCGACGGCGCCCAGCACCATGCGCGCCTCGGTGATTACATCGCCGTTGAGCCGCAGGTTGACGGCACAGCCGACCACGGCGATGTCCATCTCGGTGCGCGGGATAAAGCGCAGATAGGCATCTCCCCCCTGTGCCCCGCGTGGCGGCAGGGTCAGCGCTGTGATGATCTCGCCCTTGGCCAAGCTGGTCTTGCCGGGGCCGACGGGGATCTCGTCCACCGCGATCTCGCGGCTGCCCTCGGGGCCGGTCACTGTCACCACGGCCCCGGCGGCGATCATCGCAGGCACCGAGTCGGCGGCAGGAGAGCCGTTGCACAGATTGCCCACGGGCGTCGCGCGCCCCTGCACCTGGGTCGAGCCGATCAGGTCCATCGCCTCGACCACGCCGGGCCAGTCGCGCCCCAACTCGGGATGCTCGCTCATCTCGGCGCCGGTCACCGCGATGCCCAGCCGCCAACCGCCATCCTCTGTTCGGGTGATCTCATGGGTGCCGGGAATCGCCTTGATGTCGATCAGCGTGTCGGGGGTGATGATGTCCGAGCGCATCTGGACCAGAACATCGGTGCCGCCGGCAAGGATACGGGTCACGCCCTCGGCCCCGGCGACGAGCGCGATGGCCTCCTCGAAGGTGGCGGGTTTGTAGTATTTCATGGGCATTCCTCGCGGTTGGCTGGGGCCGGTCAGGGGGCGGCGGGGCCGCGCCGGATCGGGCAACGATACAGACGGGCGCGCCGGGCGCTTCGCGGGCGACTTTATCGACTATGAAAGCGGACGCAAGCACTGCCCGGCCCCATTTCAGCCCGCCAGCGCCCGCGCGATCAACGCCGGAACGTCGCGGTGCAGCCCCATTGGCGGCAATAGCACTCCGGGAAAGGCGGCGCAGGCCAGCGCCTGCGGCACATCCTCGCGGTAATGCCCGCCCGCTGCGGCAAAGAACGGCAGACACAACGTGCGTTCCGGCAGCCCCTGTGCGGCGTCGGCCAGAAAAGGTGCCTCCTCGACAAAGCCGAACCCCGGCGCGGCCCCCGGCCAGAGCGCGGCCAGCGCGGCGCCGAAATCATGCGCCGCCGCCGCCGCGCGCGGCCCGCGCGCCGAGCCATGGGCGGCAATCAGTACAGACACCTGCGCCGCGTCCCACCCGCGCGCCGCGCATTCGGCCCCCAGATGCGCCGCCGCCAGCGCTGGCAGACCCGGATCACGGCCCATCGGCGGCAATACCCGCGCCGGATGCCCACCCAGCCGCGCCAGCAGCGTCTTGCGCACGAAAAACCCATCAGCCATGAAAACCGGATAGATTACCCCCTCGGGGGCCAACCGCTGCAGCGCCGCCTCCAGCGCGCCCGGTGCGGCCAGCGTCGCCGCGCCCACCGGCACTTGCGCCAGTACCTGTACCTTTGCCGCCAGCGCCGCCAGCGCCGCTTCGGCCGGGGCCGGGGCCGAGGGCTGGCCATGGGCCACGAGAACTGCGTTCAGCGGGGTGTCATCTGCCATGATCGGGATATTCGCTCGCCTGTCCTGACGCTATAGGTTTCACGAAACTATAGCCCGCGAACGCACGGGAGCCAGCGCCGTTCCCGGCACCGGCCCTTTTTCTGGCGGAAAATACTCCGGGGAAGGCGCCGCAGGCGACGGGGGCAGCGCCCCGCTTCAGCCCGCTCACCCCGCCCAGATCACTCCACACATTCCAGCAACATCGTGCCCGCGCCGGTGTTGGAGATCGGGATGTGGTAATTGGCGTGCCGCTGCACCACGGTGTCGCCCAACGCGCCGCGCATCATCATCCACATCAAGAACTCGGTGCCCTGCGCGCCGGCCTTCTCGACCAGTTCCCTGCGGCTGATCTTGGTCAGCGCCTCGGGATCGGTAACGATCTTTTCCATGCAGTACTGGTCAAATTCCTTGTTGATGAAGCCTGCGCGTTCGCCGTCCAACTGATGGCTCAGCCCGCCGGTGCCCAGCACCACCACCTTGAGATCCTCGGGATAGCTTTCAATCGCGCGGCGCAGCGCCTTGCCGAAATCCAGCGCCCGTTTCAGCGTCGGGATCGGGTGTTGCACGGTATTGGCGCTGATCGGGATGGTGCGTGGCATGTCCGGGTTATCCGGCGCGCCGGGCCAGAACAGCTGCATCGGCACGACAAAGCCATGATCTACCGCCAGTTCCTGACACGAGGTGATGTCGAATTCCTGTTCCACCATGCGCTCGATGATGTGCCAGCTCAGCTCCGGCGCGCCGGGGAAGGGGGGCAGTTGCGGAATGCCCCAGCCCTCGTCCTCGTTGCGGTACTCCTGCGCCGCGCCGATCGCAAAGGTCGGCATCTTGTCGAGGAAAAAGCCAAGCCCGTGATCGTTGTAGATGTTGATCGCGATGTCGGGCTTGTGTTCCTCCAGCCAGTCGCGGATCGGCGGATAGCCGTCAAAGAACGGCTTCCAATAGGGATCGTCGAACAGCCCGTTGTGGATCGCATTGCCGACCGCAGGGATATGCGAGGTGGTGAGCCCGCCCAAAATTCTGGCCATGGTCAGTCTCCCGCTTTCCTGAGTTTTTCCTTGAATTCTTCCTTGGTCATGCCGGTCTGCTGCGCGCCGATGTCCTGCACGTCGAGTTGGAAGATGCCGGCGAATTTGGCGAGGTAATAGATGTTGCCACCGGCAGCGATCAGCGCCAGCACGTTCTTGTCGCGGCAGGCCTGTTTCTGTTCGTCGTTCAGGCCGAAAGTCTCCATGTATCCTTCGGGGTCGGCCAGATAGGCGGCGCGCGCCTCGGCGGCGTTGAAGGAATAGCACATCTTGTTCAGCGCATAGCCCTTCATTGCCATCTTGCCATCAAAGATCGTGGTGCCCGGGATCGGGCTGTGATGGTCGAACTCGGTGATATCCATCATCTCTCCTCCGCTCAGGTCTCGTTCGGCCAATACAGCCGCATCGGGTTGTCGATCAGCAGCGCCTTTTGCAGCGCCGCGCTGGGCGCGATCCGGGGGATCACGTCCACCAGTTGGCCGTCATCGGGCACATGCGATTTCATGTTCGGATGCGGCCAGTCGGTGCCCCAGAGCACCCGGTCGGGAAAACTCTCGACCAGATGGCGGGCAAAGGGGATCACGTCATCATAGGGCGGGCCCGCGACGGTCAGACGTTCCGGGCAGCTGACCTTGGTCCAGATATTGTCGTTGCGCGCCAGAAGATCGACAAAGCGTTGGAAATCAGGATGATCGACGCCCTTGGTCACGTCGGGGCGGCCCATGTGATCAACCACGATGGTTGCCGGTAGGCTTTCCAGAAAGGGGATCAACTCTTCCAGATCGGGCGCTTCGAAATAAACCACGATATGCCAGCCCAGCTTGGCGATCCGCTCGGCAATGCCAAGGAACACTTCCTTCGGGGTGGCATCCACCAGCCGTTTGACAAAGTTGAAGCGCACCGCGCGGACCCCGGCGGCATCCATTGCACGCAAGTCCTCATCGCTCACATCGGGCGAAACCACGGCAACCCCGCGCGCCAGATCGCCCGCCGTCTCCAGCGCATCGACCAGCGCGGCGTTGTCGGTGCCGTGGCAGCTGGCCTGTACGATCACGTTGCGCGAAAATCCCAGATGATCGCGCAGCGCGAACAGCTTTTCCTTGGGCGCATCGCAGGGGGTGTATTTGCGCTTGGGCGAATAGGGAAAGGTATCGGCGGGGCCGAAGACATGGCAATGGGCGTCCACCGCGCCGGCGGGCACCTTGAAATCCGGTGTCTTGGGGGCCGGGTGGAACGGCAGATAATCGGGATCCATTTATGCGGTCTCCTTGGTCTTTCACGCGCTGTGGCAGGGGGCGCCGGGGTTGGCCGCGACATTAGGTCCATCGGGGCCGAAAGCGCCAGTTGGAAGCTTGGACGCTTTGATTGGTTTATGTTATAGATGCCGCGAATTTACGGGGAGGCTCCAGTGGATTTCGTGTTTCCCAACGTGCGCCATCTGCTTGCTGTGCAAGAGGTTGCGGCACAGCACCGCATCAATCTGGCCGCCACCGCCGTGCACCTGTCGCAGCCAGCGGTGACGCAAGCCGTGGCCAAGCTGGAGACGGCGCTGTCGGCGCGCCTGTTCGATCGTCGCCCCGAAGGGATGTTCCCGACCGAGGTGGGCGAGATTTTTCTGCGCCGGGTCGACCGCGCGCTGGCGCTGCTGAAAGAAGGCGAACGGCAGGCGCGCAAAAAGGCGCCGCGCCCCGGTCCGGTCGGGCGGCGCGATTTCCACCGGCTGACCACGGCGGTGCAGCTTCGCGCGCTGACTGCGGTGGCCCAGACCGGCAATTTCAGCCATGCGGCGCAGCAGCTTGGCGTTTCGCAACCCGCGGTGCACCGCGCCGCCCGCGATCTGGAGCGGCTCTCGGGGTTGGTGTTCTTCGATCCGGTGCGCCGGGGCGTGATGCTGACCCCCGCCGCCGAGGCCTTTGCCCACAACGTGCGGCTGGCCAAGGCCGAGATCCGGCAGGGACATTTTGAGGTCGGGGAATATCTGGGGCGGGATTCCACCCATATCGCCATCGGGGCGATGCCGCTGTCGCGCACCGCGATCCTGCCAGCGGCGATTGACCAGTTGCTGCGCGAAAGCGAGGGGCGGTTGCAGTTGCAATGCGTTGACGGCCCTTATGGCGCGCTGCTGCGGGATCTGCGGTTCGGCGACCTTGATGTTCTGATCGGTGCGCTGCGCGATCCACTGCCAGCCGACGACGTGGTGCAGGAGGCCTTGTTCGAGGATGCGCTTTCTGTCGTGGCGGCGCGCGATCACCCGCTGGCGGGCAAGCCGGGTCTGACGCTTGCAGATACGCTGGCCTATCCCTGGATCGCGCCGCCGCTGCCGACGCCCACCGGCACCTATCTCTATGAAAGTCTGCGCATCCCGCAACTGCCCGACACGCCGGTGCGGGTGGTGGCCAATTCGCTGGTGCTGGTGCGCGGGCTGATGATGCGGGGTGATTACGTTACCATCATGTCGCACAAGCAGATCGAGGTGGAACAGCAATACGGCATCATGGCCGCGCTGCCCATCGAGCTTGGCGACAGCGCCCGACCGATTGGCCTGACCTATCGCGCCAACTGGCGCCCGACCCCGACGCAGGCGCGGTTTCTGGATATGATCCGAAATCAGGCTAGGTGAGTGCATCTATATTAGGCTAGGTGAGTGCATCTATAACAGAAACGAATGCAAACCCCCGGCATTGAATTTTGGTCCCAAGGCCGGGACTGATAGGGGAGGGCAGCGCCGCTGCGCGCCCCGACCGGATTGCACCGACAGGACCGCACCGACGGGATCGCACAGATGGCAGGGCCCGACAGACAGGGCCAACAGGGAGAGTAGCACAGATGACCGAGCGTACCGAAAAACCCTATGACGACATTCCCGGCACCTTCGTGTTCGACGCCGATCGCTCGCGCGAGGGCTATCACCTGAACATGTTCTGCATCTCGCTGCGGCTGGCCGACAACCGCGCCGCGTTTGGCGCCGACGAGGGGACCTATCTGGATCGCTATCCGATGACCCCGGCACAGCGTCAGGCCGTGCTGGCGCGCGACTGGATGGAGCTTTTGCGGCTGGGCGGGAACATCTATTACACCTCAAAGCTGGCGGCCAATGACGGCATCACCTTTCAGGAGCTTGCCGCGAAGATGACCGGCGTGCCCAATGAGGAGTATCGCGACATGATGCTGCGCGGGGGCCGCCCGATCGAGGGCAACCGCTATAAATCCGAATGGGAGAAGACATAATGGCGCGGATCACCGCAGGGGTGGGCTGTTCCCACGTACCGGCCATCGGCGTGGCAATGGACACCGGCATTACCGACCAACCCTATTGGAAACCGCTGTTCGACGGGTTCGTCAAAAGCCGCGAATGGATGAAGGACAACAAGCCGGATGTGATCTTTCTGGTCTATAACGACCATTGCACCGCGTTTGATGCCTCCTGCATCCCGACCTTCGCGCTGGGCTGCGCGGCAGAGTTCGCCCCCGCCGACGAAGGCTGGGGTCGTCGCCCGGTGCCCGTGGTCAAGGGCCATCAGAAACTGGCCAGCCATATCGCGCAATCGGTCATTCTGGACGAATTCGACCTGACCATCATGAACGAGATGGAGGTCGATCACGGCTTGACCGTGCCGCTGTCGGTGATGTTCGGCGGACATGGGGTGGACGATGAATGGCCCTGTCCGGTGATCCCGCTGGCGGTCAACGTGGTGCAATACCCGGCCCCGACCGGCAACCGCTGCTATAATCTGGGCAAGGCGATCCGCCGGGCGATCGACAGCTATCCCGAAGATCTCAACGTGATGATCTTTGGCACCGGCGGCATGTCGCACCAGTTGCAGGCCGAACGGGCCGGCCTGATCAACCCGGAATGGGACAACCGCTTTCTCGACTCCATGGCGAACGACCCCGAGGCGGCGCGCCAGATCACCCATCTGGAATACCTGCGCGAGACCGGCTCCGAGGGCATCGAAATGGTGATGTGGCTGGTCATGCGCGGCGCGCTGGACGAAAAAGTAACCGAGGTTCACCGCCACTACCACGTGCCCGCCTCGAACACGGCGGTGGGCCATATCATTCTGGAAAACCACGAGTAATCCACGAGTAAACGACGACGAAACCACGACTAAACTGCGGCGAACGGAGAGAATGTGATGAGAATTTGCGTGGCCGGTGCCTATGGCGCCTTCGGGATCAAGCATCTGGATGCGCTGGCCAATATCGACGATGTCGAGGTGACCTCGGTGATGGGGCCGACCAAGGCCAAGATCGAAGCCTTTGCCGCCGAACGTGGTATTCCCCATGCCGCCGACACCCTTGAGGCCTGTCTGGCGCGCGAGGATGTCGATGCGGTGATTCTGGCAACGCCGACCCAGATGCACGCCGCCCAGTCGATTGCCTGCATGGAGGCCGGCAAACATGTTCTGGTCGAGATTCCGATGGCGGACAGTCTGGCCGACAGTCTGGCGGTGGTGGAAAAGCAGCGCGAAACCGGTCTGGTCGCGATGGCCGGTCAGGTGCGCCGCTTCAACCCCAGCCACCAGTGGATTCACAACAAGGTTCAGGCTGGCGAGCTGAAGATCCTGCAGATGGATGTGCAGACTTATTTCTTCCGCCGCACCAACACCAACGCCAAGGGCGAGCCGCGCAGCTGGACAGATCACCTGCTGTGGCATCATGCCTGCCACACCGTCGATCTGTTCCAGTACCAAACCGGCGGAACCGCGGTCGAGGCGTTCGGGCTGCAAGGGCCGCTGCACCCTGATCTGGGCATCGCGATGGATATGGCCATTGGGCTCAAGGCGCCCTCGGGCGCGATTTGCTCGTTGTCGCTGAGCTTTAACAATGACGGGCCGTTCGGCACCTTCTTTCGCTATATCTGCGACAAGGGCACCTATCTTGCGCGTTATGACGATCTCTATGATGGCAACGAGACCCAAATCGACCTGAGCGACGTGACGGTGTCCAACAACGGAATCGAGCTGATCGACCGCGAATTCGTCGCGGCCATTCGCGAGGGGCGCGAACCCAACGCCTCGGTTGCCCAGACATTGCCCGCGATGGAGACATTGGACCGGATCGAGCGCGGCCTTAAGTAGCCGAAACCGATTCCGATCTGGCGCCGCCCCCTGCGGCGTGGAATGGTATGGGGCGGGGCCATCTGGCACCCGCCTTTTTCATGTTCAATGACCGGAGAGAGCCGATGAACGGTGCCGAAAGCCTTGTGCGCAGCCTGCTTGCCAGCGATGTGGAGGTTTGTTTCACCAATCCCGGCACGTCCGAGATGCATTTTGTCGCGGCGCTGGATCATGTGCCGGGCATGCGCTCGGTGCTGGCGCTGTTCGAAGGCGTGGCGACCGGGGCGGCGGATGGCTATTGGCGCATGGCGCGCAAACCGGCTTCGACCCTGCTGCATCTGGGTCCGGGCCTCGCCAACGGGCTGGCCAACTTGCACAACGCGAAAAAGGCCGGGTCCGGCGTGGTCAATATCGTCGGCGAACATGCCGCGAGCCATGTCGCGCTGGATGCGCCGCTGACCTCGGATATCGAGGGAATCGCGCGGCCGGTGTCGCATTGGGTGCGCAGTTCGTCCTCGGCGGTCGATGTCGGGTTTGACGCCGCCCGCGCCGTGCGGGCCGCGCGCACCGCACCGGGACAGGTGGCGACCCTGATCTTGCCCGGGGATACCGCGTGGAGCATGGGGGGCGCCGTGGCCGAGGCGCTGGCTCCACATGCCCAGCCCAAGCTCGACACCGCGTTGGTGGATCAGGCGGCGCAGGCGCTGGATGGGCCGGACAGCCTGTTGTTGCTGGGCGGCAGCGCGATGTCGGCGCAGACGCTGGAACTGGCGGGACAGATCGCGGCGAAAACCGGCTGCACCCTGATGTCGGAATGGGCCAGCGCCCGGGCCGAACGGGGTGCCGGGCGGGTGGCGATGGCCAAGGTGCCCTATCCGATCGATCTGGCGTTGGAGGCCTTGGCGCCCTATCGGCGCATCGTTCTGGTCGGGGCGCGCGCGCCGATCGGGTTTTTCGCCTATCCGGGCAAACCCGCGCGGCTGACCCATCCCGAGGCCGAGATCCTCGAACTGGCCGGGGCCGCAGCGGACCTGACGGCAACGCTGGACGCGTTGGTGCAGGCCACCGGGGCAGGGGGCTCTGTCGCGCAGCTGGCGAACCCCGATCTGCCCGATCTGCCGCCGCTCGGCCCGCTGACGCCGGACAGCCTTGCGCCGCTGATCGCGCGCGCGATCCCGGAAAACGCCATCGTGGTGGATGAATCCATCACCTCCGGGCGCGGGCTTGGGGCGGCCACAACGGGGGCGGCGCCGCATAGCTGGCTGAACAATTGCGGCGGCTCCATCGGTTATGGGCTGCCGGTTTCCATTGGCGCTGCCATCGCCCGTCCTGATCGCAAGGTGCTGGCGCTGATCAGTGACGGCAGCGCCATGTATACGGTTCAGGCGCTGTGGACGCTGGCGCGCGAAGGGCTGGATGTGACCATCGTGATCTTTGCCAACCGCGCCTACAATATCCTGCGCGGCGAACTGAGCAATGTCGGGGTGCAGAACCCCGGTCCCCGCGCCATCGACATGCTGTCGCTGGATCGCCCGACGCTGGGTTGGGTCGATATGGCACGCGGCATGGGGGTAGAGGCCACCCGGGTCGAGGATACCGCCGCATTCGCCCTTGCGCTGGAGGCGGGGCTTGCCACCCCCGGCCCGGTGTTGATCGAAGCGGTGATGTAAGGGGCGGCCTTAGCCCGACTTCAATTCGCCAAGACCGAAGGCACGCAGCACCGCCGGGCAAATGCTCCGGCGGGCTGATGCGTTGCGGCTGTTGCGTCCGGCCGGACCATACCGTTTTGCACGCCGAAAACCCCCGTTGACAAACCTGAGGCAATCACTCAGTTATACCCTTGCACAGCCACTCTGCCCTCGGCGGAGAAGCCCGCAAGACAACCAAAGGGGGCTTTTATGCCGCGTGAAACCCATCTGTCAGACTGGACTGCACCGTTGCCAGAACCGCTGCTGTCACTGTGCTGCGCCGAGCGCTGCGCACAGATCGAAAGCTGTGGCGAGGCGGCGTGTTTCCAGCTCGACTGGTTGGACGATCTGTACCGTTCCACATCGATGCGCCCCGACGCATCCACGCGGATCCGGCCCCGATAAACCGACCGAGAGGACAGACAAGATGAAATCCAAACTGCTTTGCGCGACGCTGCTGGCTGGCTGCGCCGGGACTGCCGCCTATGCCGTCGAAAAGGCCGAGGTGATCAACACCTACGCCAATATCGCCCAGGCCGCCTATGGTGATAGCGCCGCCACCGCCCATCGGTTGCAGCGGGCCGTCGAGACGCTGATCGCCGCCCCTTCGGCGGAAAACCTGCAAGCCGCGAAAACCGCTTGGCTTGCCGCCCGCGTGCCCTATCAGCAGACCGAGGCGTTCCGCTTTGGCAATCCCATCGTTGACGAGTGGGAGGGCAAGGTAAACGGCTGGCCGCTGGACGAGGGGCTGATTGACTATGTCGATGCAGCCTATGGCGGGGCGTCGGACGAAAACCCGCTGGCGGCGCTGAACGTGGTGGCGCAACCCAAGCTCTCCATCGCGGGGCAGGAGGTGGACGCAAGCAAGATCACCCCGGCCCTGATCGAAGGCGCCCTGCACGAGGCCGACGGGATCGAGGCCAATGTGGCCAGCGGCTATCACGCCATCGAATTCATGCTCTGGGGGCAGGATCTGAACGGCACCGGGCCCGGCGCTGGCAATCGCCCTTGGACCGATTATGCCAAGGGCGATGACTGCACCAACGGAAATTGCGACCGCCGCGCCCAGTACCTCAAGGCCGCGACCGATCTGCTGGTCAGTGATCTGGGCTGGATGGCGGCGCAATGGGCCGCAGATGGTGCGGCGCGGGCCAACCTGATGCAGAACGAAAACGCCGCCGTCTCGGCGATGCTGACCGGCATGGGCAGCCTGTCCTATGGCGAGCAGGCGGGCGAGCGGATGCGGCTGGGCCTGATGCTGAACGACCCCGAGGAAGAGCACGACTGTTTCTCCGACAACACTTACAACAGCCATTTCTATGACGGTAAGGGCATCCAGAACGTCTATCTGGGGCACTATCTGCGCGTGAATGGTGAACTGCTCTCGGGCCCCTCGCTGTCTGATCTGGTGGTCGAGGCGAACCCGGATCTGGATGCCGAGATGCAGGCCAAGCTGAGCGCGACGATGGAGGCGCTGGGCCGGATCAAGATCGCCGCCGAATCCGGGCTTGCCTATGACCAGATGCTGGCGCGCGGCAATACGGCGGGCGAGGCGCTGATCATGGGTGGTGTTGACGCGCTGATTGATCAGACCAAGACGATTGAACGGATCGTGACCTCGCTGGAACTGGACCAGACGGGGTTTGAAGGCTCCGACAGCCTCGACAACCCGAACGCCGTTTTCCAGTAACTCAGCAATCCCACCAATTTCACGGCCAAGCCAGCCCCTCGCAAGCCCGGCCTTACTCCATAAGAAAGACAAAGACATGAGTAAGACCCTGACTGCGGCGCTGGCCCTCGGCGCGCCGTTTCTTTTCAATGCCTCCGGCGCCTTGGCGCAGGAGGCCAGCCGCTTCACGTGGGATGGCGAGATCGAAATCGACTATGAATCGGTCTTTGACTCCGACGTTCCCGCCAATGAAGGTGATACCGCCTATGGCTCTGGCGAATTCAACGCCGCCTATGCGCTGACCGACCGGGTGTCGATCTTTGGCGGGCTGACCTTCGAGGAGCTTGAGGACGCCGGTGGCAACACCGGCTACGGTTTCTATTTCCACGAATTGGGCCTGCAGTTCGAAACCGGCGCGGCCAGTTTCCAGATCGGCAAGGTCTCGCCCACCTTCGGCACCGCGTGGGACTCCGCAGCGGGCTTTTACGGCTCGGCGCTGGCCGAGGATTACGAGTTGAGCGAACAGATCGGCGTGCTGGCCGAACTCGATCTTGGCACCGCCGGTACGCTGGCGATGGGCCTGTTCTATGCCGACGATACCGGGCTGAGCGATTCCATCGGCTTCAACCGGGGCCGCAATTCCTCCACCGCCGGCGGTGCTGGCAACACCGGAGAGTTGAACAACGCCGCGCTGCAATGGTCCAAGGAATGGGGCGGAACCTTTGCCTATGTGGGGGCGCGCTTCCTCACTGCCGGAACCGGCGACGTGAGCGACGAAACCGGCATCGTCGCCGGGCTTGGCCATTCGCTGGGCAACGGGCTCGACCTTTTCGGTGAAGTGGCGACCTTTGACGGTTATGGCGGCAGCGCCGACAACGCCACTTATGCCACGCTCAACGCAGCCTATGCGATTGGCGAGCTGACCCTCTCGGGCACCTATGCCATGCGCGACGTGGACAGCGCCGGGCGCACCGATCTGGTCTCGGTCGGGGCCGAGTATGAACTGGCCAACGGCATGACGCTGGGCGGCGCGCTGGCCCGGGTCGATGAGGCCGGGGTCGAAGACAGGCTGTTCGGGGTCAATCTGGTGATCCCGTTCGGCGGTTAGACTGACAGGGGCGGGCCGGGGCATCATCCTTTGACCCCGGCCCGCTGGCGGCGCACCCTGTGCCGCAGACAAACCGGGGTTGGGGGGTATCGCCCTGCATCGCCCCGTGCTGAAAGTGACGACAATGCTGAAGATGATGTGGAGATACAAACGACCACCCGCCGCGCGTAACGGCTGGCTGCTCGCCGGGTTGTCCCTGATCGGTTTGGCGGCCTCGGGCCATGGAATGATCGGGGCGGACGCGGACCCGCATCTGGCCCCCGCCCCCCCCAGCGCGGCGCAGGCGGTGCGGGCGGCAACGGCCCTGCGCCCGGTGCGGGATTTCTCCAGCCCGGAGCCGTTCGAGGCCAACCCCGCCGGGGCCGCCACCGTGCGGCGCGCGGACAAACAGGCCTTTGCCCAGCCCGCCGCCACCCTGGATTTCGAGAGCGAGCTTGATTTTCGCACCGGCAAGGCGTTGTTTGAAAAGCTCTGGGTGTCGTCGCCGTCCTCGACACTGGCCTCTGACGGGCTGGGGCCGCTTTACAACGCGCGCGCCTGTGAAAGCTGCCATATCCGCGACGGGCGCGGTCACCCGCCAGCCCCGGGCGAGGTGCCGGTCGGGCTGGTGCTGCACCTGTCGCGTCCGGTGGTGACCGAGGCAGGGGGGGCCCAGATCCCCGGCACGCATCCGACCGCTCCCGACCCGGTCTATGGCCGCCAATTGCAGACCCGCGCGCTGCGTGGTCTGTCCCCCGAATACCGCCTCTCGATCGATCACGACGAAATCGAGATCCCGCTTGCGGGCGGCGCACGCGCGATCTTGCGCGCCCCGCGCTATCGGCTGAACGATCTGGCCTATGGCCCGCTGGCAGCCGACACCATGATCAGCTCCCGAGCCGCGCCGCAGATGATCGGGCTGGGCCTGTTGGAGGCGATCCCGGCGGCCGATATCCTTGCCCAAGCAGACCCCGAGGATGGCGATGGCGACGGCATCTCGGGGCGCGCCAATATGGTTTGGTCGATGACCTATCAGCGCCCGATGCTGGGCCGGTTCGGGCACAAGGCCGCCCAACCCAGCCTGCGCGATCAAAGCGCGCGGGCCTTTGCCGATGATCTGGGCCTGTCCACCCCGCTGCTGCCCGCCGGATGGGGCGATTGCAGCGCGGCGCAGGCGACGTGCCGCAGCGCGCCGCACGGCGACAAAGACGCGCGGCTGTTCGAGGTGGACGCAACCGGGCTTGATCTGGTGACGCGCTATGCCCGTAACCTGTCGGTGCCAGCCCGGCGCGATCAGGGCGACCCGCGGGTCTTGCGTGGCAAACAGCTGTTCCATGACACCGGCTGCAACGCCTGCCACCGGGCGAAATTCGTCACCCATGTGCTGCCTGAGCAGCCGGCGCAAAGCTTCCAACTGATCTGGCCCTATTCCGACATGCTCCTGCATGACATGGGCCCCGGTCTGGCCGACAATCGCCCCGAGGGCCGCGCCACCGGGCAGGAATGGCGCACCGCTCCACTTTGGGGGATCGGCTTGACCGAAACGGTCAGCGGTCAGGCCAGCTTTCTGCATGACGGGCGCGCGCGCACCCTGCTTGAGGCGATCCTCTGGCATGGCGGCGAGGCGCAGCCCCATCGCGACCGGGTGATCGCGCTGCCGCCCGCCGACCGTACCGCCCTGATCCGTTTTCTGGAGAGCTTGTAACCCATGCGACATCTGATTTCCGCCCTTGTCACCACGGTCTTTTCGCTGGCCGCGCTCCCCGCGCTGGCGGGGGGCCAGATCGACGCGATCCTTGACCGCCACGTGCTGCCGAAGATGCAGACGCTGGCTGAAACCACGGCGGCGCTCGATGCCGCCGCGCGCGCCGATTGCACCCCCGAGGGCGTCGCGCTGCGTTCGGCCTTTGGCACCGCTTTCGACGCATGGATCGGCGTCAGCCATCTGCGCTTTGGCCCGGCCGAGACGCAGGCGCGCGGTTTTGCACTCGCCTTCTGGCCGGATACGCGCGGCATGACACCCAAGACCCTGCGCGGGTTGATCGCCGCCGCTGACCCGGTTGTGGACAGCCCTGCGCGCTTTGCCACCGTCTCGGTCGCGGGCCGGGGATTCTATGCGCTGGAGTACCTGCTCTATGATCCCGAGATCGCGGCGCTGGGCATGGCCCCCTATCGCTGCACCCTGCTGCGCGCGATCACCGCCGACATGGCCAGCACCGCCGCCGAACTGAGCCGGGACTGGAGCGAACACTATGCCGGGCTGATGCGCATTCCGGGGCCGGACGGCCCCTATCAGAGCGATGAAGAGGTGCTGCAGGAATTCTTCAAGGCGTTCACCACCGGGCTTGAGATCAACGCAGATCTGCGGCTGGGTCGGCCCATGGGACAGATCGGCAAGCCGCGCCCGCTGCGGGCCGAGGCGCGCCGCTCGGGCCGCTCGCTCCGGCATGTGGAGGTCTCGTTGAAATCGCTGGAGGAACTGTCGGATCTGCTGGCGGGGGAAGACGGCGATCTCGCGGCGCGGATGACCCATGGTTTTGACACCGCGTTGGAGCGCGCAGAGCGGCTGGAGGACCCGGTATTCGCCGGGGTCGCCACGCCACAGGGGCGGCTGCGGGTTGAGGTGTTGCAACAGGCGATCACGGCCATTCGCACTGCGGCCAATGAAGACATGGGTCCGGCGCTGGGTGTCGCGGCCGGGTTCAACTCGCTGGACGGAGACTGACCATGACATCACGACGCGGGTTTCTGATCGGGATGCTGGCCGCCGGGCTGGCCCCAGTGGCAACATGGGCCGATGCGGGGGCGCCCGATTACCTGTCGGCCGGGCAGGGGCCGGACGGGACGCATTTCCTGTTTGGCCTCTCTGCCGAGGGCGCGATTCGGTTTCGCCAAGCGATTCCGGGGCGCGGTCATGCCGCTGCCGCCCATCCGCATCGGGCACAGGCGATCGGCTTTGCCCGCCGACCGGGCACCTTTGCCTTTGTGCTCGATTGTGTCACCGGCCAGACCGTGGCCGAGCTGAGCGCACCACCGGGCCGCCATTTCTATGGTCATGGGGCGTTTTCCCGCGACGGTACGCGGCTTTTCACGACAGAGAATGACTATGACACCGCTGCGGGGGTTATTGGCGTCTGGGACGTTGCGGCAGGATATACGCGACTGGGCGAAGTCTCCTCCGGTGGGGTTGGCCCGCATGAGATCCGGTTGATGCCCGATGGCAAGACGCTGGTGATCGCCAATGGCGGCATTGAGACCCATCCCGACAGCGGGCGCGCCAAGTTGAACATTCCGGTGATGCAGCCGAATCTCAGCTACCTCGACCTTGATGGGCAATTGCTTGAATCGGTCGAATTGCCGCCCGCGCTGCATATGAATTCCATCCGCCATATTGACCTGCGCGCCGACGGGCTGGTGGGCTTTGCCATGCAGTGGCAAGGCGGGCAGGGCGACCAACCCCCGGTTCTGGGCTTGCATAAGCGTGGCACCGCTCCGCGCCTGTGGGGCGGCGACGGGCTGAGCGATGCGCTGAACGGTTATGGCGGCAGCGTGGCGTTTTCCGGTGACGGGGGGTTGCTTGCGGTGTCCTCTCCGCGCGGCGGCATGGTGCAGGTGTTTGACGCGCGGACCGGCGCGCTGGCGCACAGCTTGGCGCTGGCGGATGTCTGCGGGGTGGGGGCGGCCCCGGGTGGATTTATCGTCTCCTCCGGCAGTGGCGCGCTGGTGCGGCTGCGGGACGGGCAGGCGCTGCCGCTGGATCGGGCCGAGGTGCGCTGGGACAATCATCTGGTGCGGCTGGGCGGGGCTTAGCCGCACCCCGAACGGTTCTGTACGATCCGGGGCGGAAACTCCCCGTTTCACGCGGCGCGTCGCAAGCGGCTGCGGCAGGCGCGAAACCTGCGATCCGCGACGTCAGGGAGAAGTGGTAGAGAGAAATGGTAGCCCGTAGGGGAGTTGAACCCCTCTTTCCAGGTTGAAAACCTGGCGTCCTAACCGATAGACGAACGGGCCACGGTGAGCGCGTGTCTATGCAATTGCGCGACCGGGCGCAAGAGGGCGAAGGCAAAAAAAATACGGGCAATGTGAGGACGCTGCCGACAGCGCTTGCGCTGCAGCGGGCCGAATGGGCGACCGCATGTCACGCGCGCTGTTGGCGCGTTTCAGATTGTAATTTCGTGGCGGGAAAATGGTAGCCCGTAGGGGAGTTGAACCCCTCTTTCCAGGTTGAAAACCTGGCGTCCT
>JASJGL010000160.1:0-32094 GCA_033791545.1 Pseudodonghicola sp.
ATGAAATACATCGCCAGAATTGGATAGGGGATGAACGGGTTAAAGGTCTTGTCGGCGAAATAGCTGGCGTAATACAGCGCATCGCCGCGCTGCTGCCATGCCGGGAAGCCCGAGAAATAGACCAGCGTGGTGGCGTGGAACAGAAAGATCGCCTCGTTGGTATAAGCGGGCCAGGCCAGCCGCAGCATGGTGGGCCAACTGATCTTGCGGAACTTTTTCCAGCCGGAAAACCCATAGGCATCCGCCGCCTCAAGATCACCGCGCGGGATCGACAGCAGCGCGCCATAAAAGATCTCGCCGGTATAGGCGGCGGTGTTGAAAAACAGCACCACTGCCGCCCCCAGCCCGGCCGAGGTGAAGGGATCAAAGACTGAACTCACCCCCTTGAGGCTGAGAAACAGGAAATAGGCAAAGAAGAACTGAATGAACAGCGGCGAGCCCCGGAACAGAAAGATGAACCATTCCGCGGGCTTGCGCAAAAGGCGGTTGTGCGACGCCTTGCCCATGGCCAGCGCGGTGGCGAGGAAAAAGCCCGCCAGCAATGCGACCAGCCCGAAATAGATGTTCCAGATCATGCCCGAGCCGATCAGCGTGAACTGCTCGCACAGGGTGAAATCCTCGCGCGGCAACAGCCGCTCGCCGATCCCGACCGAGCGCAGGGCGTAATCCTGAACGGTTTGCCAGCAGCTCATGGCGGCCCTCCTGCGGCGCGGCGCTGGGCCTCGCCCGCGGCGGTGTCCTGCCCGTGCGAGAGGCGGCGCATGATCCGATCCAGCACCAGCTCAGAGACCTTGGTGAACAGCAGATAAAACACCAGCAGCGCGAGAAAATACCACATCCGCCAGTCGGCGTGGGGGTAATCGGTAAAGCGCGGATTGGCGGTGCCGCCCAGTTTGCGCGCCCAATAGACGATATCCTCGACCCCGAGCAGGAACAAAAGCGGGGTCGCCTTGATCAGCACCATCCAGAGGTTTGAAAGACCGGGCAGCGCAAAGACCCACATCTGCGGCACCAGAATGCGCCAGAAGGTCTGGCGACGGCTCATGCCATAGGCCTCGGCGGTTTCGATCTGGGCCTTTGGCACCGCGCGCATCGCGCCATAGATCACATTGGCGGAAAAGGCCCCGAACACGATCGCAAAGGTCAGCACCGCAAGCGAAAACCCATAGGATTCATGCACCCATTGCGGCGCGGTGCCCAACGGCAGCTTGGCCTGGTCGCAGACGACGAAATCATTGCCCTGACGAATCGGCTGATCCCAGTCGGGGCATTTCACCTTGTGCCGCATCCATTCAAAGGCCTGATCGAGCGCGATCACGAAGAACAGAAAAAACGCGATATCGGGAACGCCGCGCACGATCGAGATATAGGCCTTGCCGAACCAGCGCAGCGGCAGAAACCGCGCGCGCGCCGCGCTCGCCCCGCCGAACCCGAACAGCAGCGCCGCCGGCGCGGTGATCGCCAGCAACAGCAGCACGGTCCCGAAAGAGAAATAGAATCCCATATGCTTGCCTGTCGTAAGGTAACAGGCAAACCATTGCAGCTTTGGCAGTGTGTCGGGATCTGTGCAAAAATTGAACATGCTGCGCGATCAAGGGCCCACCCCCGATAGAGGCCGGGGGCGGGCGTTAAGAAGGGTCAGAAGGCGATCAGAACGTGCTGGCCACTTCCCATTTCGAGATCAACGCGTTCAGGGTGCCGTCATCCTTCATCGATTGGATGGCCGCGTCGAATTTGGCCTTCAGCGCGGTGTCGGATTTACGAAATCCCATACCGACGCCGCCACCGATCTGTTCTTCACGCTCCAGCAGGACCAGATCGTCCTCCTCTGCGGCGAAGGGCGCGAGATAGGATTTGTCGGCCAGCACCGCGTCGGCCTCGCCATTGCGCACGGCGGCAATGGTTTCCTCGGGGGTGGCGAACTCAACCAGCGTCCAGCCATGCTCGGCCACGAAAGAGGCCTGAATGGTGCTGGTCTGTGCCGAGATCACCGCGCTTTCGACATCCACATCGGGCGACAGCGCCAGATAGGCCGAGGGGTCCGGCGGCGTGTAGTTGGTGGTGAAGTCGATCACCTCTGCGCGCTCGGCGGTGATGCTCATGCCGGCGATGATTGCGTCATAGTTGCCCGAGACGAGGTTGGGAATGATCGAATCCCATTCGTTGGTGACCCATTCACAGGTCAGCTCGGTGCGTTTGCACAGCTCATCGCCCAGCTCGCGTTCAAAGCCGTCAACCTCGCCCTTGTCGTTGATATAGTTCCACGGCTCATAGGCACCCTCGGTGCCCAGACGAATGGTTTCGGCAGAGGCCATCCCGGCGCTGAGCGCAAGGGCGGCGGTGGCAAGAAGCAGTTTTTTCATTTGGATACTCCCATTTTGGTCTTGGTTATTTCACGGTCACGTCGCGTGGGTTGTCGAGGACAGGAATCCCCGCAGGCGTTCTGATTTGGCCGCGCCGAACAGGGTTTCGGGCGGGCCTTGTTCTTCGATAAGGCCCTGATGCAGGAACACCACGTGGTCAGACACGTCATGGGCCATATTCATGTCATGGGTGACGATGATCATGGTGCGCCCCTCGGCGGCCAGATTCTTGATCACCCGCACCACTTCCTGTTCCAGTTCCGGGTCAAGCGCGCTGGTCGGCTCGTCAAACAACAGCGCCTCGGGCTCCATGCACAGGGCGCGGGCGATTGCGGCGCGCTGTTGCTGGCCACCCGAAAGCTGCGCCGGATAGGCGTCGCATTTGTCACCGATCCCCACCTTGTCGAGATATTTGCGCGCGGCGTGATCCACCTCGTCGCGGGGGCGGCCCAGCACGGTGAGCGGCGCCTCCATCACGTTTTGCAGGATGCTCATATGCGCCCAAAGGTTGAACTGCTGGAACACCATCGACAGGTTGGTGCGAATGCGCAGCACCTGATGCGGGTCGGCCGGGCGACGATGCAGGCCGCCTCCCTTCCATTTCACCGGCTCGCCCTTGAACACGATATCGCCTTGCTGGCTGTCCTCCAGAAGGTTGGCGCAGCGCAGCAGCGTGGATTTTCCTGACCCCGAAGAGCCGATCAGCGAAACGACGTCGCCCTTGTGGGCGGTGATGTCGACGCCCTTGAGCACCTCCAGCTCGCCATAGCTTTTGTGCAGGTCGCGAATCTCGATGACGGGCGTGTGTTGGGCCACGATGGTTCCGGTTTTGGTTGCAGTGTCAGAACGGTAGTAGGGCCGAGATTTTTGCGCAATGCAACTTTCAATGCGCCGGGCAGGGGGGCGAGGTCACCGAAGTGACCATAGGTCAAGCTGTTTTAGGGGCGTTTCGCGGGCCGTCTGCCCGGGGTGTCAAAGGCCCGGGGACGGCGGTGTCGGCACCGACAGATAGGCACTGGCGGGCAGCGTCTTGATCCCGCGCAGGTGCAGGGTGGCGCGGTCGGCGGCAGAAAGGGATGCGACGGCCTGACGCAGCGCCCGGCGCAGCGGTGCCGGGTCGCGCCCGGCGGCGGTGATATAGGGCAGGGCGGGGGTTGGCGCGGTGGTGGCGATCACGCGCAGCCGCGCCGCGACCGGATCATATGCGCGCAGAAGTTCCCATGTAAGCGCATCGATCCCGGCGATATCGGCGCGCCCCGCCGCGACCGCGTGGACCGAGGCCGCATGTGCCCCGGTATGCAGCAGTCGGTCAAACCGCAGGCCACGGGCGGCGAAAAACGTCGCGGGTGCGGCCCAGCCTGATTGCGATAGCGCCTCGCCATAGGCCAGCGTTCCATCGGCGAAGGCCTCTGGCGAGTCGCCTTGCGCCTCCTGTCGCACCACGATCACGGAGGTGTAGTGCCCCGGCGGACAGCCCGGCAGGCCGTAATCCGGGGTGGCGACCAGCGTGACCTCCCGGTGCAACTGGCTGCGATAGGGCAAGCCACAGGTCTGGGCCAGAAGCAGCGCAGGCGATTGCCATACCGCCCAAGCGTCGCCGTCACGGTTTAGCGTCCTTGGGCCATATCCCAGCGCGCTGCGGATCGCGCTCCAGTATCGGTCGTTGGCAGCGCGCAGCGGGGCCATGTCATACATGCCCAGCCAGGCGATCACACCCCGGCGGCCCTTTGCCGTGCCAGCGCCGAATCACGGTCGTTCACGCCCAGCAGGTTCGCCACCAGCCGCAGCAAGGCATCCTCTTCCTGCGCCCTCTCGCCATCGGCCAGCACCACCGACCAAGCGGCCTCGACCACGGCGCGGCGATCCTCATAGGGAACGGCATCCTTGATGGCGCGGGTAAAGCGGACGGTATCCGGGGCCTCGGATTCCAAGGTCTCGGCACGGCCGCGCAGGCCGGTGGCCTCGAACGGCGAGAGCCCATAGCGCGCGACGGTCACCCGGTCGATTCGGTCGCGTTCCGAACTGGCGTAATCGTTGTCGGATCGCGCGACCCGCACCAGCAGCGCAGTCAGCGCCAGTCGTGCGTCATCATTGGAAAGCGCGGCGGGCTCGGGCTGGATCAGCCGGGAGAGGAAATCTCGGAACATGACTGCGATATATATCCGTGGCACCGGAACGCCAAGGGCGCAGGCGCGCCACAATCGCGCGTCATATTCGCGCGTTAGTGTCGGGTGTCAGTGTCGCGCGTCAAATTCGGGCCTGGATCCGGTCGCGTGCGGCGGCGCTGTCGGCAACGCTGAGCCCCATGGCTTTGCGCGCCTCTTCGATGATCTTCAGCTCGCCTTCCTTTTGCGCGCCATCGGCCAGCACCACTTCCCACAGCGCCTCCATGGCGGCCAGCCGCTCTTCCAGCCCGGTGGTTTCGCGGATCAGCTTGCCAAAGGTGTCGGTCTCCGGCGCGGCGGCGTGCAGCTTTTCGCAGGTTGCGCGCACCTTCGCGGCCTCAATCGCATTGTGCTGGTAAAGCCGCGCAAGGATGCGGTCGATCAGGCTGATCTCTTCAACCTGATAGTCGCGGTCGGCCAGCGCCACCCGCACCAGAAGCGCCCCGAGCGCCAGTTCGGCGTCCGGGTCGGGCAGGGCGGTCTGCTCGACCGGGCGAAACGATTGGAACAGCTTTTTCAACATGGCCAAACCCTATCCGTAATTCGCAGGTGCGCCAAGCGTATCCTAGCCGTCGTAGCCTTCGACAATCACCAGATCGCCAGTGGACACTGCCGCGCGAATTTCCTTTGCCGCCTGATACCCGGCGCTGTCGTAACAGGCCACCGCTTTGTCGTAGCTGTCAAATTCAATCACCACGGTGCGTTTGCGCACCTCGCCCTCGCGAACCTCCTGCCGTCCGCCGCGCACGAGAAAGCGCGCGCCATACTCAGCGAAGGGCACGGCGTTGGCGTCCCGGTAGTGTTCGTAAACGTCGGCATTGCGTACATCCACATGGCCCACCCAATAGCCTTTTGCCATGGTCTGCTCTCCTTGCTTGCTGCGCGAAGTCTGCCGCCGGGGCGCGCGGTTGGCAAGCCGCTTGACGGGTCACCCGGTGAGAGCGGGACAGCCAAAGCGCAGATCGTCCAGCGCGATGCCGCCCGGGTCACGGTTTTCGACCGTCATCCCGGCGATACGGGCGGCGGGGTCGAACAGCGCGTGGTCCGTGATGCCGTCGGGCAAGACCAGCGGCAGCCGGGCCAGAAGGGTGCCGTCGCGGGCATAAAACGTCAGCGTCACAAGGCCCCGGTGGCGGGTCTTGAGCCCGAGCGCATTGGTGTATTCGGTGTGAATGCGCAGCCCCACGGCGCAGGCGTCCTGATGCAACAGCACCGCCACCGCCCCCTCGCCACGGGCCAGCGGATCCGGTTGGCCCAAGGCCCCGAGCGGATAAAGTGCCATGCTCCCGAACCCCTCGTGCTGTGACAGGCTCACCACCTGACCCGGCAAACCGGGGCGGATCGCCAGCGGCGCGGCGGGGGCCCCGTGCAGCACGTCGTGGGGGCCGCCATCGTCGATTCGCTCGGCCTCGACGCTTTGGCCCCGGAAGGCTTCGCCCAGATAGCCGCCGGGAAAGGCGACGCCGTGATCGAAATTATAGCCCGGATAGCGTTTCGCAGGCAGCCGGTCGAAATTGACCAGATGCGGGGCGAGGGTCTCGAGATCGCCGTAAGGCACCGGCATCACCTCCTGCGCCGTGGCGGCGGAGGTCGAGAGGGCAAGGAGCAGGGCAATCAAACGCATGGCGGAACCGGAGTTGGGGAGACCTATGGTGAGGTGTCGGGCGGATTGCGCAAGAGGGATCTGTGGACTTTTGCAACGTCTCCGCGCTGATGGCGGGGCAGGTTGCGGCTGGCATTGCGCCGATACCCGGCGTGTTTCCAGAGCGCGGGGAGGTTTCACACGGGGGCGGATGCTGCAAAATCTCGCCGCCGGGGAAATGCTGCCATAAGCAAACGAGCACTGGGAAAGAGCACTGTCATTAGGCGGGTTTGCCGGGGCCCAATACCAGTGCCTGAGCAAAACGCCCCGGATCTTCTCCGGGGCATTTTGTCTGATCGGGTCTTCAGGTCCGGTTCACACCAACCTTGACGCCTCTTTCGCGGCGCGGACGAAATCCTTGAACAGGGGGTGTGGCTCAAAGGGTTTCGACTTCAGTTCCGGGTGGAACTGAACCCCGATGAACCACGGGTGATCGGCCCATTCCACGATTTCCGGCAGCCGACCATCGGGGGACATGCCGGTAAAGCACAGCCCGCAGGCCTCCAGCTGATCGCGGTATTTGATGTCGACCTCATAGCGGTGGCGGTGGCGTTCCTCGATCTTGGTGGAACCATAGATCTGCGCCACCTTGGACCCCTCTTTCAGCACCGCATCATAGGCGCCCAGCCGCATGGTGCCGCCCTTGTCGTCATTGGCGCTGCGCTTGACCTTGTAGTTGCCCTGCACCCATTCCTTGAGGTGATAGACCACCGGCTCGAACCGTTTCTTGCCGGCCTCGTGGTCGAATTCCTCGGAGCCAGCGGTGGTGACGCCAGCGACGTTGCGCGCCGCTTCGATCACCGCCATCTGCATGCCCAAACAGATGCCCAGATAGGGCACCTTGCGTTCGCGGGCGAATTGCGCCGCTTTGATCTTGCCCTCGGTGCCGCGTTCGCCAAATCCGCCGGGCACCAGAATCGCGTCGAACTCTTCCAGATAGGGGGCGGGGTCCTCGGTGTCGAAGATCTCGGCATCGACCCATTCGACCGCGACCTTGACCCGGTTGGCCATGCCGCCATGGGTCAGCGCCTCGGCGATCGACTTATAGGCGTCTTCCAACTGGGTGTATTTGCCGACGATGGCGATCTTGACGTCGCCCTCGGGGTTGTTGATGCGATCCGCCACATCTTCCCACCGGCTCAACTCGGGGCGCGGTGCCGGGCTGATCTGAAAGGTGTCAAGAACCGCCTGATCCAGCCCTTCGCCATGATAGACCAGCGGCGCTTCATAGATGGATTTCAGGTCTTGCGCGGCGATCACCGCATCAGGGCGCACGTTGCAGAACAGGGCTAGCTTTTCGCGTTCTTTCTGCGGGATCGGCCCCTCGGAGCGGCAGACCAGAATATCGGGGGCCAACCCGATCGAGCGCAGCTCTTTCACAGAGTGCTGGGTCGGCTTGGTTTTCAGCTCTCCCGAGGCCTTGATGAAGGGCAACAGGGTCAGGTGCATGAACAGGCACTGGCCGCGCGGTTGTTCCTGACTGAATTGGCGGATCGCCTCGAAAAACGGCAGCCCTTCGATATCGCCGACGGTGCCGCCGATTTCGCAGAGCATGAAATCGACCTCATCCTCGCCGATGTGGATGAAATCCTTGATTTCGTTGGTGACGTGGGGGATCACCTGAATGGTTTTGCCCAGATAATCGCCGCGACGTTCCTTTTCCAACACGTTGGAATAGATGCGCCCGGAACTGACCGAGTCGGTCCTGCGCGCCGCGACCCCGGTGAAGCGTTCGTAGTGGCCCAGATCCAGATCGGTCTCGGCCCCGTCATCGGTGACAAAGACCTCGCCATGCTCAAACGGGCTCATCGTGCCCGGATCGACGTTCAGATAGGGGTCCAGCTTGCGCAGGCGTACCGAGAAGCCACGCGATTGCAGCAGCGCCCCCAGCGCCGCAGATGCCAGCCCCTTGCCAAGAGAGGATACAACCCCGCCGGTGATGAAGATGAAACGCGCCATTTTCGGCTGCCCCCGTGATTGCCTGTATTTCGGATGCCCGGGCGGTCAAAAAACCGCAGCATCACGGGACTTCATGGTAACAGGATTCGCAACTCATGCGCAAGAGAACCGCAAGATGCTGTTGCGGTTCTCTTCCCGTTTTCTAGGTGTAGTGGTTTAGTCGGCGCGCGGCACCAGCGGTGCGTTGTCTCCTGCGGCCGGGGGAAGCAGATCTTTGCCTGCTGGCAGCGCCGGGGCACTGTCGCCGGTGTCTTCCACGGCGGCGGGGGCGTTGCCCAACCGGTCGATCACCGAGGTGCCTGCCGATTTCTCGGCGGCGATGATGGTCATCAGGATCGAGGTGACGATAAAGCCCGCCGCCAGAACCCAAGTGACCCGGCCCAGCGCGGTTGCCGCCGCACGGCCGCTCATGGCGCCGCCACCTCCGCCGCCCATGCCCAGCCCACCGCCTTCGGAGCGTTGCAGCAATACCACGGCGATCAGGCCGACGGCCAGGAGAAGGTGGATAATAAGGACGACGTTTTCCATGAGTTCCTGCAGCGCTTTCCCGGTGTCGCCGGGTGTGTAGGCAAGTTTGTCGCGGGGGGCAAGCAGTCAGTTTGACGATGGCGGCTCGCACGGCGCTGCGGACTGGACAAATCGGGGTGACCGGGGGCAATCTGTTGCCATGCCACATGATCACCATGACCACGACCACGACGACCCGCATGCCCTGCTGCCGCCTGACCCGGCGCTGCGGGTGCGGGCGCTGGAAACCTTGTTGGCGCGCAAGGGGCTGATCGAGCCCGCCGCGCTGGACGAGATCATTGATACCTATCAGAATCGCATCGGCCCGCGGAACGGCGCGCAGGTGGTCGCCCGCGCCTGGGCCGATCCGGAGTTTCGCGCCGCCCTGCTGCAAGACGCGACGCCGGTGGTGGCCGATCTCGGCTTTTTCGGGCGTCAGGGCGAACATGTGATCGCGGTCGAGAACACCGCCACACAGCACAATATGGTCGTTTGCACCCTGTGCAGTTGCTATCCGTGGCCGCTGCTGGGCATTCCGCCGGCGTGGTACAAATCCGATGCCTACCGGTCGCGCGCGGTGCGCGAGCCGCGCAAGGTGCTGGCCGAATTCGGTGTCACCCTGCCAGACGAGACCGCCGTGCGGGTCTGGGATTCGACCGCCGAGGTTCGCTATCTGGTGATTCCCCGCCGCCCCGAGGGCACCGAGGGGATGGGCGTCGATGATCTGGCCCGTCTGGTGACCCGCGACAGCATGGTGGGCACCGGCGTGGCACGGAGCCCCAGCGCATGACCCGCGTGCACGACATGGGCGGACGCTTTGGCGACGGCACGATCAATCCCGGCGCCCCCGACGATCCCGTCTTTGAACAGGACTGGCACGCGCGGGCCCTGGCGATGACCCTCGCCGCTGGCGCGCTGGGACAGTGGAATCTGGACATGTCGCGGCATGCGCGCGAGCGGTTGGCCCCAAAGGACTATGCCGGGTTCTCCTATTTCGAGAAATGGACCGCCGCCTTGGCCGATCTGCTGGTCGAGACCGGGGTGTTGAGCACGGACGATCTGCGCGGGCAGGGCGATGCGGGCCGCCATTTGCTGGCCGATCGGGCGCTCAAGGCGGAAAACGTTGCGGCGGCGTTTGCCAAGGGCGGGCCGACGGACCGGCCGTTTGACGCGGAGCCTGCCTTTGCCCCCGGCCAGCGGGTGCGCACGTTGCGCCCAGCCGCCAACCGGCTGGTCGATGGCGGCCACACCCGGCTGCCGGCCTATGCCGCAGGGGCGGTGGGGGCCGTGCTGCGCTGTCATGGCGCACATGTGCTGCCCGACGCCCATGCCCACGGGCTGGGCGAGGCCCCCGAGCCGCTTTACACGGTGGTGTTCCCGGCGGGCGAACTTTGGGCCGCGCCCGAGAATCCGCGCGACGAGGTCACCCTTGATCTGTGGCAATCCTATCTGGAGCCGGCATGAGCGATCAAACCACCGGGGCCACATCCCCCGAACCCGTTTTCACCCAGCCTTGGCATGGGCAGGTCTTTGCGCTGACCGTCTCTCTGAACGAGGCGGGGCATTTTGACTGGCCGGAGTGGACCGCGCGATTCTCGCAAACGCTGGCGCGCCGTGGGTTGGAAAAGCAGCTCGACGGCGGCGACGATTACTTCAACGCCTGGCTGGAAACACTCGAATCGCTGCTGGTGGATCTGGGGCAAACCGCACCGCAGGACGTGCAGAACCTGCGCGATGCCTGGGAGGCGGCCTATCTTGCGACCCCGCACGGGGATCCGGTGCATCTGCCCGACGGGGTGTGATGGCCTGACGGGGGAGAGCGGAGCGGTGCTGACGAAATATCTGCGCGCCCCTTGGTTCGCGAGGCGCCCGGCGCTCGTGCCGCTCTAGGTGTCGCCGCTCTACTCGTCGATATCGTCGATATCGGCTTGGCCCGACAGTTGACGGCGCACATGGCTCCAGCCCAGCCCGATCCCCAGAACCGCCGACAGCGCCAGTATGCCCAGCCATACGTTCAGGTCGCGGTTGCTCAGGGCCAGCAGCCCAACATCCGTCAGCACCCAAAGCAGCGCCAGCACCACTGAGAGGACCAGAAACATTCCGATTCCCCCGATCGAGCGCAGGGTCGCACGCAGGTAAACGATGTAGCCGATCATCAGGACCAGCCCCATCAGCACGGTCAAAGAGAGAAACGAGCTGTAATTTGCCATCGACCAGCGAACATAGTTCCACTGGGTCGGGTTGTAGGTCAGCGCAATCAGGATAAAGGCAAACATCCAGCGCAGAAACAGGCCCATCGCTCTATCCCGTCAGTGTTGAGGTGGACGTAAAGTTGACCAAAGCGGGGGCCGTTGTCCAGCCCCAAGCGCTGCTGCGTCGAAATACCGGTTTTCCTGCGGCCTTGGCACCGCTATACCGACGCGGGTTTGAACAACGCAGCTAAGGACCGGATATGGCCAATGTCGTCGTGGTCGGCGCCCAGTGGGGCGACGAAGGAAAAGGCAAGATCGTTGACTGGCTCAGCGAACGTGCCGATGTGATCGCGCGGTTTCAGGGCGGGCATAACGCAGGCCATACGCTGGTCGTTGATGGCGAGGTCTTCAAGCTGAACGCGCTGCCGTCCGGCGTGGTGCGTGGCGGCAAGCTCAGCGTGATCGGCAACGGCGTGGTGCTGGACCCTTGGCATCTGGTGAACGAGATCGAGAAGATTCGCGAACAGGGCGTGGTGATCACCCCCGAGACGCTGATGATCGCCGAGAACACGCCGCTGATTCTGCCGTTTCATGGCGAGTTGGATCGCGCGCGTGAGGCGCAGAACGGTGTTGCCAAGATCGGCACCACCGGGCGCGGCATCGGGCCGTGCTATGAGGACAAGGTTGGCCGCCGCGCAATCCGCGTCGCCGATCTGGCCGACAAGGCCACGCTTGAACTGCGGGTGGACCGCGCGCTGGTGCATCACAACGCCCTGCGCTCTGGTCTGGGGCAGGAGCCGATCGACCGGGATGCGCTGATCGCGATGTTGAACGAGATCGCGCCCGAGATCCTGCAATACGCCGCCCCGGTCTGGAAGGTGCTGAACGAGAAGCGCCGCGCCGGCAAACGCATCCTGTTTGAGGGGGCGCAGGGCGCGCTGTTGGACATCGACTTCGGGACCTATCCCTTTGTCACCTCGTCCAACGTGATCGCCGGTCAGGCCGCCACCGGCACCGGCATCGGGCCGGGGGCAATCGATTTCGTCCTTGGCATCGTCAAGGCCTATACCACCCGCGTGGGCGAAGGCCCGTTCCCGACCGAGCTCGACGATGACGATGGCCAGCGTCTGGGCGAGCGGGGCCATGAGTTCGGCACCGTGACCGGCCGCAAGCGCCGCTGCGGCTGGTTCGACGCCGCGCTGGTGCGCCAGACCTGCGCCGTTTCCGGGGTCAACGGCATCGCCCTGACCAAGCTTGATGTGCTGGACGGGTTCGAGACGCTCAAGATCTGCATCGGCTATGATCTCGACGGCAAACAGCTGGATTACCTGCCGACGGCGGCCGACCAACAGGCCCGCTGCGTGCCGATCTACGAAGAGGTGCCGGGCTGGAGCGAATCGACCGAAGGGGCGCGTTCGTGGAACGATCTGCCGGCGAACGCGATCAAATACGTGCGCCATATCGAAGAGCTGATCCAGTGCCCGGTCGCACTGCTGTCCACCTCGCCCGAGCGCGAGGATACCATCCTCGTCACCGATCCCTTTGCTGATTGAGGCCGCCCAGATGTCCGACACCCCCCGTCTCAGCTACAAGGCCCGCCGCCGTTGGTCTCTGGTGATTCTGCTGGTCGGGATGCCGGCCTATATCGTGGCCGCGGTCACGGTGGTGAACTGGCTCGAGCGGCCCTCGATTCTGGTCGAGCTGATCATCTATGTGGTGCTCGGCCTGCTCTGGGCGCTGCCGTTCAAGTTCATCTTTCGCGGCGTCGGTCAGGCCGACCCGGATGCGACCAAGGACGAGCAGTGATCAAGATCGCTCCGTGATCAAGAACGCGCCCTGATACGCCACGCGCCGTCCCGACCGGGGCGGCGCGTGGCCGTTCGGACCCGCTGTGCGGGACCGAACGCCAAACGGATTGCCTCCAACGGATCGAATGGCCCTAGGTGGCCTGCGTCCGCCTCCTTTTCCCTATCCTTTGCCCGGACCACACCGCTGTTTGTCCCCGATGCGCGGCGCGGCGCCGGTTTTCTACATTTGCGGCGGCATTATTGCTCACGCGCCTTTCACATACAGTTGATTGCGTGCAACACTCGTTGCGGGTTCGGGATGAACGACTACATATCCGAACGGGACACACGCTTCGGGAAAAGCTTGGGGCGCGGGTTTCGAATCAACGCACGCTTTGACAAGGAGGCAAGCAGTTGCAGCCAAAGGCACTCACATATCCGAACGGGCAGGCCGGCCCGATCACCCGTATGCGGCTGATCGGACTGACCGTTTTGACCATGATCTTTGTGCTGGCGCAGGTGGCGCTTGCCCAGGCCAGGCCCGAGAGCCTCGCGCCGCTGGCCGAAAAGATCAGCCCGGCGGTCGTCAACATCACCACCACGACACTTGTCGAGGGCCGCACCGGCCCTCAGGGCATCGTTCCCGATGGCTCCCCCTTTGAGGATTTCTTCAAGGAGTTTCAGGACCGCAACGGGAACAAGGGCAAAGATCGTCCGCGGCGCTCCACGGCGCTGGGCTCGGGCTTTGTCATTTCCGAAGATGGCTATGTGGTCACCAACAACCACGTGATTGAAGGCGCTGACGAAATCCAGATCGAATTCTTCGATGGCGAAGAAATGAAGGCCGAAGTCGTCGGCACCGACCCCAACACCGATATCGCGCTGCTTAAGGTCAAGGCGGACAAACCGCTCGCCTTTGTGCCCTTTGGCGACAGCGATACCGCCCGCGTGGGCGATTGGGTCATGGCCATGGGCAACCCGCTGGGGCAGGGGTTCTCTGTCACCGTCGGCATCGTTTCGGCCCGCAACCGGGCGCTGAGCGGCACCTATGACGACTACATCCAGACTGACGCGGCGATCAACCGGGGCAACTCGGGCGGACCGCTGTTCAATCTGGAGGGTGAGGTGATCGGCGTGAACACCGCGATCCTCAGCCCCAATGGCGGCTCGATCGGGATCGGCTTCTCGATGGCCTCGAACGTGGTCAGCAAGGTCGCGGCGCAACTGCGCGAATATGGCGAGACCCGTCGCGGCTGGCTGGGCGTGCGGATCCAGGACGTGACCGATGACGTGGCCGAGGCGATCAATCTCGCCAAAGCCGAAGGCGCGTTGGTCACCGATGTGCCCGAGGGCCCCGCGATGGAAGCGGGCCTGATGTCGGGCGACGTGATCATCAGCTTTGACGGCAAGGACGTGAAGGACACCCGTGGTCTGGTCAAACAGGTCGGCAATACCACCGTCGGCAAGGCCGTGCGTGTGGTGGTGTTCCGCGAGGGGGCCACAAAGACCCTGTTGGTCACACTTGGCCGCCGTGAAGAGGCCGAACGCGCCGTACCCGCAGCAATGGATGGGGGCGATGTTCCGGAGCCGAGCAAGACCGAGCTTTTGGGCCTGACCCTGACCCCGCCCACCGACGAGATGCGCAAGGAGTTGAGCATTCCCGACGGTATGGAGGGGCTGGTCGTGATGAACGTGGACGAAGCCAGCGAAGCCTTTGAAAAGGGGCTGCGCGCCGGGGATCTGATCACCGAGGCCGGCCAGCAGAAGGTCACGTCGAGCGCCGATCTTGAAGAGCGCATCGCGGCGGCAAAGGAAGCCGGGCGCAAATCGCTGCTGCTGCTGATCCGCCGCGCTGGGGAGCCGCGCTTTGTCGCGCTGGGCCTCGGCACTGACTGATCGTACTACAGACTGATCGCACCATACATTCTGGGGAAAGGCCGGGCGCATAGCCCGGCCTTTTTCGTTGTGCGCCGTTCCTTTCCGCAAGACTCAAGACGGGGAGAGGAAGGGGCCGTTGCGCGGCGATGGAGCGGTGCGGCAGGCCGCTTCTGCGGCCCTTCTCAGGGGCGCGTCAGGGCGATCACGGGGCGGGACATGGACCGATGAGCAGGTCCGCGATCCACCCGGAAACGCCAAGCCGGTTGCCAAGTTGCCTTGATCGGGGAACACTGGTTCAAGGGTTCGCTCCCCGGGGATGTCCGCTTTGAAGCGTAACCCCTTGAAAGGTAATGATATGGTCAATGAGTATTTGAGAACTGAGCGTATTCCAAAAGGCTATGCCGCCACTGATGTGCTGAAAACCTTCGGCTGGCCCAAGCCACTACACCAGAAAATCGTCAAGAAAGGCTATAACGCGAAATACCGGAAAATCGCGCCGACGGCCGACACGGTTCTGAGCGCGCCGACAGATTTCAACTTTCCGCGCATGAACCCAAAGCAGTTCGCCGATTTCAAGAAAAAGCTTGGCGAACTCAGCGGGATATACGGGGAACTGACCAATTTTCGCGAACAATGCGAATATGAGCTCAAACGGCACAAGGCCAGCGTGAAAAAGATCGAGGAAGCCAGCAAGCGCTACAGCAAACACATAGAGAATGCGAACAAGCTGGCGAAACGCTGTGTTGACGATCTGAAGGCCTGCGGTATTCAAAGCCCGACGTTGCAGTATTCCGAGCGGCAGGCGCAAATCTGGTTGGATCAGATCCATCAACTCAAGAAGAAGCACAAGGACGACATGATCCCCGAAGGCGGACGCGAAACGCTTCGGCTACAGATCAAGGATGCGAAAAAGGGTCAGACCGGTGTGTTGAAGGACATCCTGGCCCAGATCGCCCGCATCGCAGGCGCCGCGGTGGTCATGCCCTAACGATTGGCCCGGTCGGGTCGGAACGACGGATCTCGACCGAAAAAAACGAACACGCCCCCCCAAAAAAAACGAGCCATGTGTTGGGGCACATGGCTCGCACTCAACCGGCCGGAAAAATACTGGATGGGCAGCCGGTCGCT
This sequence comes from Pseudodonghicola sp., assembly GCA_033791545.1. Classification (GTDB taxonomy): domain Bacteria; phylum Pseudomonadota; class Alphaproteobacteria; order Rhodobacterales; family Rhodobacteraceae; genus Antarcticimicrobium. The sequence continues at coordinate 15,622 of JASJGL010000160.1, forward strand.
GTCTTGGCGGAAAGACCGGGAGACTGACCTTGGGGGGACAGGCTCTTTCGGTCGGTATATCCCGCCATGCGTCTACCTCGCAGAGTCTCGAGGCGGCGTATGTAAACTAGATCACAGATTTACTATTTTTGCGCTGCGGGTCCGGCCCCGGCGGCGCTTAGATCGCGTCGAGATCGGCCAAGGTCCGCAACGCGCCGGGGTCATGGATGGTCACGCCGCCGCGCCCGGTCTCGATCACGCCGGCCTCGCGCCAGTTCGACAGGGTCTTTGACACCGCCTCGCGGGTGGCACCGACAAATTCGGCCAGTTCCGCCTGCGACAACTCCACCGCGCCGCTCTGCGCGCCGCCAGTCACCGCGCCCAGATGCAGCAGACGCCGCGCCAGCCGGGTCGCGAGCGGCAGAAACACCTGCTCGTTCAGTTGTCGGCCCATCCAGCGCATCCGCTGGCCTGCCAGCCGGATCAGGTCGTCGGCCAGATCGGGGGCGTGGTGGATCTTGTCCAGAACATCCGCATGTCGCACCCTGAGCAGCCGGGCAGAGGTCAGCGCCGTGACCGTCGCCGTATGCGGGCCGGGATCAAACAGCGTGATCTCGCCAAACACAGCGCCCGGCCCCATCAGGTCAAGCGACAGCTTGCGACCCTGCGCTGACAGGATCGAGAATTCCATCTGCCCCTGCACGATCGCATAGAGAGAATCGCCCGGGGTGCCCTGTTCGAACAGCACCGCACCGGCCTCTAGCGTGACCGGCACCGCCTGCGCGGCCAGCATCCGTTTCAGATCGTCTGACGCGGCCGAGAGAAAGCCGCTTTCGGGAAGGGAAAACAGGGTCAAGAGAGGCATGAAAAAATCCTGCGGTGGTCCTGCTGCGAGGCGGGGAAAAGGCGGTTTCCAAGCCGGGGGCGGGGGTCACAAATCGCTGTCGGCCGGGTCGATCAGGTATTTCTGCAACCCCATCACCTGCCACCACAGGAACAGGAACAGGAGGATGGGAAAGCCAAAGGTCTCGATCTTGACCCAGAGATCGGTCGACAGGGTGCGCCAGACGATCTCATTGGCGCCGGCCAGAAACGCGAACCCGAAGCAGAGCCGCCGGGTCAGGATCATCCATCCCATCTCTTTCATCGGCAGCATGTCGGCCATCACATAGGCAAGATAGGACCGCCCCCGCAACAGGCCCAGCCCCAACAGCGCGGCAAAGATGCCATAGACGATCGTGGTCTTCATCTTGAAGAACCGTTCATCGTTGAACCAGGCGGTCAGCCCGCCAAAGAAGATCACCATGAAGGCGGTCAAGATTTGCATCCGGCTGAGTCGCCCGGTCAGGTGCCACAGGATCGCCATGGCGCCCAGCATCAGCGGCACGAACAGGACCGTGGCCACGATGAACCCGGAATATTCGGTTCCGGCAAAGGTAAAGCTCTCGTCGCGCAATTTCATGTATATCACGAAAAAGACCACCGGCGGGCCCAGTTCCAGAACCTGCCGAAGAATCGGGTTGACGTCTTTCTTTTCGCTCATCGTGCTCTCCTCAGCCGCCTATCTCAACTATCACCGCACCGAGCGCGATCAACCCCATTAGGGCGATCCGTCGCGGTCCCACCGTTTCTTTCAGCACCAGCCAGCCGATCAGCGCGGCGAACACGGTCGAGGTCTCGCGCAGAACCGCCGCCTCACCCACCTTGTCGAGCCGGGTCGCCAGCATGATCGAGCCAAAGCTCAGGAACGCCACCAGCCCACCCGAGACCCCGCGCAGGATCAGCGGACCGGGGGCCGGGCGCTGTGCCATGTTGCGCAGGCGCAGTGCGGCCAGCACCGGCATCGCGATTCCGTCGATCAGGAAGAACCATGCGAGAAAGGTGAACGGGTCGGCCGCCGCGCGGATGCCATAGGCGTCATAGGTGGTGTAAAGCGCCACGAACAGCCCGGTGATCGCCGCCAGCCCCAGCGCTGGCACCAGCGTGTCGCGCGCGGTGGTCAGGAAAATAAGATTGTACACAGCAAGGCCGAAAATCCCCGACAGCAGCACCGCCACCCCCAGCCATTGCAGCGGCGCGAAGACCTCATCAAAGATCAACCAAGCACCGATCACCGCGAACAGCGGCCCTGTGCCGCGCACCACCGGATAGACCACGGTATAGGCCCCCTTGGTATAGGCCTGCGCCTGCAACAGCTTGTAGCTGGTGTGGATCACCCAAGCCCCGGCGAAGATCGGCCACAGATGCGGAGCCGGCCAAGGCACCACGAACAGCGCAAAGGGGGCCGCCATCAGCCCATAGGCCCCGTCTATCGCGCCCCGGCTGATCCAGGGATCGTGCCGCCCCTTTTGCAGCGCGCCGAATACCGCATGCAGAACCGCCGCCAGCAGGGCCAGCCCGAGGGCAAGCTGATGCCCGGCTTCGGTGCCCTCAAGTGAGATCAGCCAAGCACTCACCGCGCGCTGACCGGTGGCGCGGGGGCCATGGGGCTGCGGGTGGCAAGATGAGTATTTGGGCAAAGAAGAAGCGCGGTGGGGACGGGCAAGGGGGTCAGCTCTCCAGCCCGGTCAGGGCGGCGGCGAAATCGGCGGGGTCGAAGGGGGCGAGATCATCGATCTGTTCGCCAACGCCGATGGCATGGATCGGCAGCCCGTATTTGTCGGCCAGCGCTACTAGGACGCCGCCCTTGGCGGTGCCGTCGAGCTTGGTCATCACCAGCCCGCTGACGTCGGAAATCTTTTTGAAGATCTCGACTTGGCTCAGGGCGTTCTGTCCGGTGGTGGCATCGAGTACCAACAACGTGTTGTGCGGCGCGGTTTCGTCCTTTTTGCGGATCACCCGGACGATCTTGGCCAGTTCCTCCATCAGGTCGGCGCGGTTCTGCAACCGCCCTGCCGTGTCGATCATCAGCAGATCGGCGCCGTCTTCCTGCGCCTTGGTCATGGCATCGAACGCGAGGCTGGCGGGGTCGGACCCTTCGGGGGCGGTCAGAACCGGCACCCCGGCGCGATCGCCCCAGACCTGAAGCTGCTCGACGGCGGCGGCGCGAAAGGTGTCGCCAGCGGCGATCACCACGGATTTTCCGGCGGCCTTGAACTGGCTGGCGAGCTTGCCGATGGTGGTGGTCTTTCCCGAGCCGTTGACGCCCACCACCAAGACCACTTGTGGACGCTTGGGGTAGAGCGGCATCGGCTTGGCCACGGGCTCCATGATGCGGGTGATCTCATGCGCCAGCAGGCGTTTGATTTCGTCGGTCGAGACCTTTTTGCCAAACCGCCCCTCGGCCAGATTGGCGGTGACGCGCAGGGCGGTATCCACGCCCATATCGGCGCTGATCAGCAACTCTTCGAGCTGCTCCAGCATGTCGTCATCCAGCACTCGCCGGGTGACGGTGCGCGCGCTCTTGCGCCCCAGCAGACGCCCCAGCAGGCCGGGGCTGTTGCTGAGCGTTTCGCCGGGGATTTCCATCGGCATGTCGAAGCCCGGCATCTCGGCAGGCATCTCTGCGGGAGGTGCGGACGGACCGGGATCTTGCGGCATTGGCTGGGCCGGCTCTGGCGCGTCGGGAAGTTCCGGGTCCGGCTGCGGCGCGGGGCCGGGTTCCGGTTCGCGCTGTGGCTCGGCAGGGGCCGGTTCGGGCTCGGGTGCCGGTTCGGGCGCAGGCTCTGGGATCGGTTCAGGGATTGGCTCTGGGGCCGGCACCGGTTCCGGTGCGGGCGCAGGTTCGGCCGGGGCTGGTGGAACTTCCTGAGGTTCGGCCTCGGGTTGGTCTGCGGCCAGTTCCTCGACCACGCCGCCGTCTTCGACGATCGCATCGAGCCCCTGTTCGAGCTTGGAGGACGACCGGAACAGTCGATCCTTGAGTTTCGAGAAAAACGCCATGGCAATCTCCGCGTGGTACCCTTTCCACCTAATGCGGATCGCGGCCACTTGCAAAGGGCGCGCGCGGGCGCGTCATCGTTTCAGGCACTGTTGTCAGGCGACGGGATCAGGCAGCGGGCAGGGTGAAAGCCGCCAGAAACACCGCCTGCGCCCCCCAGTACAGCGGCCAGATGGCATAGGGGGTGAGCGCCAGCAGCGGGTGGTCCTTTGGCAGCAGGAAGATCTGGCTGGCCAAAACGAGGTCCGAGGCGATAAAGGCCAGCGCGGCGGGCAGGACCAGCGCCAGCGCCCCGTCGGGCGGCAGGGTCAGCGCGCAGGCCCCCATGCCGAGGATGATCGGGATATAGATCAGCACCGGCCCGCGCAGCGCACCGGTGCGCGGGGCGAGCCGGGTTGCCAGTACCGCCCCCAACAGGGCGAGGCCGAGCACCGTGGCCAGCCGCCAGCCGGTCGTCAATTGGCCGGGATCGACCGCCGCGCGGGTCAGAAACAGCGCGATATAGGCCAGATGCCCGGCGGCAAAGGCCCCGATGCCAGCGAGGAAGGCGCGCGCTCCGGGGCGGGACAGGCACCAGTCGCCAAGCGCGCAGAGCGCCAGCGCAAGGATCAGCAGGGCCGGGGCCTGCATCAGCGCGGCCGCTGCGGCCAGCAGTACCACGGCGGCGGTCTTGTCCGCGCTGCGCAGGGCAGACGGGGGCCGTGCCACCAGCGGCAGATAGGCCAGCGCACAAAACTGGGCGCAGACTAGGGTGCCAACGGTGGCGGCAAGGGCGAAGGCGGTCATGCGACGGGGACTCCGGTCCGGTTGGGGCCAGATCAGCATTGCCGATTTGACAGCCGGGCGCTAGCGGCGGAAGTTGCGACGACCAATGTATCCGGCGCCGTATCGGGTGCTGGGGCGGGAAAGGTGTGCCATGTTCCGTTTTGTCTTTGCCAGCTTGACGCCCGTGGTGCTGATCGCGGCGGCCTGTCTGATCGGCGGCGGCTGGCCGGTGCTGGCGCTGGCCTATATGACGGTCTTTGTGGCACTGGCCGACCGGCTGGGGCCAGAGGCGCTGCCCGAGATCGCGGGGGCAGAGCGCGCAGCCAACTGGCTGTCGGTCACGCTCGCGCTTACCCATATGGTGCTGCTGCCGCTCGGGGTCTGGGCGATTGCCGCGGGTCCGGCCTTGGGCTCTGCTGGCGCCGTGGCGACCGGGCTGGCGCTGGGGCTGTTTCTGGGGCAGGTGTCGCACCCCAACGCGCATGAGCTGATCCACCGCTCGTCCCGTGGTCTGCGGCGACTGGGGGTTGCGGTCTATGTCACGCTGCTGTTCGGGCACCACGCCTCGGCGCATCCCAAGGTGCATCATGTGCATGTGGCGACCGAGCGCGATCCCAATTCGGCGCGGCAGGGCGAGGGGATCTATCGGTTCTTTCTGCGTGCCTGGATCGGGTCTTTCCGCGCCGGGCTTCGGGCCGAGACTGCGGCCCGGGCGCGTCGAGCCGGGGGGGCGAAGGGGCTGCACCCCTATGTGATCTATCTCGGCGGGGCGGCAGCGACGCTGGCGCTGGCTGGCGCGCTGGCGGGGGGACCCGGTGTGGCGGTGCTGTTGGTGTTGTGTGCCTATGCGCAGGCGCAGCTTTTGCTGGCCGATTATGTGCAACACTATGGCCTGCGCCGGGGTATTGGAGCCGACGGTCGCATTGCCCCCGCCGGGGCGCAGCATTCGTGGAACGCGCCGCAGTGGTATTCGTCGGCGCTGATGCTGAACGCGCCGCGCCATTCCGATCATCACCAGAACCCCGGTCGCGCCTTTCCGGCGCTGCGGCTTGACCCCGAGCGGATGCCGATGCTGCCGCAAGCGATGCCGGTGATGGCGGTGATCGCACTGGTGCCGCCGCTTTGGCGTCGGGTCATGGACCACCGCGCGCGGGCTTGGGCCGGTGACGAGGGGCCGATGGCAAAGCGCCGCCGGGGCGATGATGTGTGATTGGCAAGCGGGCCGATGATCTGCAAGACTTGCCGCATGCACCTGCGTCCCCTGATTCCCGCCCTGCTGTTGGCCGCGCTTCCGGCGCTGGCCCAGACGCCTGCGCCCGCGCCGCCGTCAATGTCGGCAGAGGCCTTTGATGCCTATACCAAGGGCAAGACCCTGTTCTATGGCTCGGGTGGTACTGCCTATGGGGTGGAGCGCTATCTTGATGGGCGGCGGGTGATCTGGTCGTTTCTGGACGGCAATTGCAAAGAGGGCATCTGGTACGAGGAGGCGGGCCAGATCTGTTTTCTGTACGAGGATCGGCTTGATCCGCAATGCTGGACCTTTTCCCATGGGCCGGGCGGGTTGATTGCCCGGTTCGAGGACGACCCGCAGGCAACTGAATTGTACGAGGCCGAGGATATCGGCGAGCAGATGCTGTGTTACGGCCCCGAGGTCGGGGTCTAGCGGCGGGCGGGCGAGGGGGCGCTGTCCGGCTGAGCCATTAGTGATCGATTGCCTCCGATCACTGTCGCTGCGACAGTCAGCACAGTAGAGATCGCTGAAAGCTCGCGCTTCACGGGAAAGCTCTTGCACTTCTGCAATCTATCGCTTTCCTGGTTGCATGGTGAAGCTTGTCCTCTTGCATAAGGCCGACTCGATCTACGAGGATGAGCCTGATGTCGTTTACGATTTCCCCCGATCCTACCTGAAGGCGGTGAAAGAGGCTGTCGGCGACTGGGTGATATACTACGAACCGGTCAAGGCTGGTCCGCGGGGGTATTTTGCGGTGGCTAAGGTTGCGAAGGTGATCCCCAAGCCAAGTGTCGAAGGGCGGTTCCTTGCCTTGATCGAGCCCGGAAGTTACTTGCCTTTCGATCGCGAGGTGCCGCGGCTGATCGCTGGCAGTCCTCTGGAAGCGGCGTTGACCGAACCGGATGGGTCCCCCAAGAAAGGGGGCGCGGTTCAGTTGGCAGTGCGAAGACTGCCGGAGGTCGATTTCGTGCGGATCGTCAACCTTGGCCTTCCGCAGGAACTTGAGCAGATCGAGGCACGGCGCTACGACCCTCAGACGGAGGAGTTGGCAGACGGCGCGGAGGTGTTCGAGCGACCAGTGGTCGAGCGGCTTACACGGCGACCTTACCGGGAGGTCGCGTTCCGCCGAAAGGTCCGAGATGCTTATGGGTATCGCTGCGCCATGTCAGGCTTGATGCTGCGCAACGGTGGCGGCCGGCCAGAAGTGCAGGCGGCACATATACGACCCGTGGAGAGCAGAGGAAGTGACTCGGTCCGGAACGGGCTGGCGTTGTCGGGCACGCTGCACTGGATGTTTGATCGAGGGCTTATCTCAGTGGCGGATGACTGCGAGACGATCTTGGTCTCTCGCAACAAGGTGCCGGGAGATGTGGTGGAGCGCCTACTGGCGCCGGATGGAAGGTTGCTGAAGCCCGTTGACCCGAGGAATGCGCCGCACCCGGAGAACCTGCGCTGGCATCGCGAAAATATCTTCGGGCAGGCATTGGTAGGCGACCCGACGCCTTGGCAGTAGCGGTCACGCTGCGAACTGCGCAATATGCAGCGATTGCACATGCATTGAGGCGCGAAACGGGTCCTCGCCCTTCCTGCGCGCGCCCAACAACGTAGTTGAGAACATGGTTTAACGGCGGGGCAAAGGACGCTGCCCCCGCCGCGACGGGGGCGTCCCCCCCCGGAGTATTTCCTGCCAGAAAAAGGGCGCGGGGTGCCCGTTTCGGACCTGCGAGTCAGAACAGCGAGCCCTGATCGGGCGGGGTTTGTGGTTTCGCACGTTTGCGCGATGCGGCGGGCGCGGGCGCGGTCGGGGTTTGCGGGGCGGGCGGCGTGTCTGGCGCTTCGGCGGGCACAACATCAAGGCGACCGTCGGCAAATTGAACCGAGAGGGCGGCAACCTGTGCGGCCTCATCGCGACGGGTTACCACGGTGTCCCCGGCCCAGACAACCGCATAGCCCCGGTCCAACGTGGCCTGATAGCCAAGCGAGGACAGCAGCCGGGCGCGGGCATCGAGGTTCTGGCGTAGCCGGTCAATCCGTTGCTGGCCTGCCGATTCCAGCCGACGGCCGAGGGTCGTGATGGCGTCGCGCTTGCGTGCGATCTCGCGGGTGACAGGGGCAGGGGTCAGGCGGACGGCAGTCAGCCGGTCGCGGCGTCGCGCCACCAAGGCCCGCAGCGCCGAGGGGCGCAGGCCGCCGGCGACCTCGGACAGGGCCACCCGCCGCCGCTGGACCCCGCCGGTCAGCGCCTGCGGCAGTTTCTCAGCGATCCAGTCGAGCCGCTGCCGCGGCCCGTCAAGCAGCGCCTCGCCGCGCGGCAGGGCGCGGGCGAGATCACCCAGCCGCTGGCGGCGCTGGGCGAGCGCGGCGGTCGTCGCGCGCGTCAGCCGCGCCCCCATGGTGTCGGCCCAGGCCATCAGCTCCAGTCGCACCGGCACCGCCAGTTCTGCCGCCGCCGTGGGGGTGGGCGCGCGCATGTCCGAGACAAAGTCGATCAGCGTGGTGTCGGTTTCGTGCCCCACGGCCGAGATCAGCGGGATGTCACTGGCGGCGGCGGCGCGCGCCACGATCTCTTCGTTGAAGCCCCATAGATCCTCGACCGAGCCGCCCCCGCGCGCCACGATGATCAGGTCGGGGCGTGGCAGCGCGCCGCCGGGCTGGAGTTGGTTGAACCCGGCGATGGCGCGGGCCACCTCTGCGGCGCAGCTTGCGCCTTGCACCGCGACCGGCCAGATCAGCACCCTGCGCGGGAAGCGGTCGTGCAGCCGGTGCAGGATGTCGCGGATCACCGCCCCCGAGGGCGAGGTCACCACACCGATAACCTGTGGCAGATAGGGCAGCGGTTTCTTGCGTTCCGGCGCGAACAGCCCCTCGGCGGCGAGCTGTTTCTTGCGCTTTTCCAGCAGCGCCATCAGCGCGCCCTGACCGGCGACCGCCACCTCGTCGACGTTTAGGTTATACTTTGACTGTCCGCCAAAGGCGGTAAGGCGGCCGGTGACGACGACTTCCAAGCCTTCTTCCGGCTCGACGCTAAGGCTGGCGACCTGTCCCTTCCATGTGGTGCAGGCCAGCACGTTGCGATCATCCTTGACGTCGAAATACAGGTGACCCGAGCGGGCCCGGAACACCCGGCCGACTTCACCGCGCACGCGCACCCGGCCAAATTCGCCCTCCAATGTGCGCTTGATCTCGCCCGAGATCTCCGAAACGGTGTATTCGGGCATGTTCTGCCCCGGGGTCGGATTGTCGATCAGGTCGGACATCTTGCTTGCCTCGGTCTTTCTTGGGGATCTGTCGGCTTGTTCTGCTGCGCCGCCCAGCTTAGAACGCCGCGCAGGCAAGGCCAAGCAGAACGGAGAATTGAGCCCATGAACATCCTTATCCTCGGCGGTGGCGGGCGGGAACATGCGCTGGCATGGGCCGTGATGCAGAACCCCAAATGCGGCAAGCTGATCGTGGCGCCGGGCAATGCCGGGATCGCCCAGATTGCCAATTGCGCCGCACTGGACATCGAGAACGGGGCGGCGGTCGTGACCTTTGCCGAAGAGAACACCATCGATTTCGTCATCATTGGCCCCGAGGCGCCGCTGGCGGCAGGGGTGGCCGACCGGCTGCGCGATGCGGGCATTCTCGTGTTCGGGCCAAGCCGGGCGGCGGCGCGGCTGGAGGCGTCGAAAAGCTTTACCAAGGAAATCTGTGATGCCGCCGGGGCGCCGACCGCTGCCTATGGGCATTTCACCGATGCCGAGGCCGCGAAAGCCTATGTCACGGCCCAGGGCGCGCCGATCGTGGTCAAGGCAGACGGGCTGGCCGCTGGCAAGGGGGTGATCGTGGCCGAGACCGTGGAGCAGGCGCTTGAGGCGATCGACGACATGTTCGGCGGCGAATTCGGCACCGCCGGGGCCGAGGTGGTGATCGAGGAATTCATGGAGGGCGAGGAAGCGTCCTTTTTTGTGCTGTGTGACGGCGAAACCGTGCTGCCGATCGGCACCGCGCAGGACCACAAGCGGGTGGGCGAGGGCGACACCGGCCCAAATACCGGCGGCATGGGCGCCTATTCCCCGGCCCCGGTGATGAACGATGCAGTGACGCAAAAGGCGCTCAACGAGATCGTCAAGCCTACCATGGCCGAGATGGTCAAGCGCGGCGCGCCCTATCAGGGCGTGCTTTACGTGGGGTTGATGATCAAGGACGGCCAACCGCGGCTGGTCGAGTACAATGTACGGTTCGGTGACCCGGAATGTCAGGTGCTGATGCTGCGGCTGGGGGCGCAGGCGATGGACCTGATGCATGCCGCCGCCGAGGGCCGGTTGGACGAGACGCGGGTGAACTGGGCCGACGATCATGCCATGACGGTAGTGCTGGCCGCCAAGGGCTATCCCGGTGCCTATGACAAGGGCACCGAGATTCGCGGCCTCGGCGCGCTTTCCGAGACCAGTTTCGAGATGTGCTTTCATGCCGGCACCATCGCGCGCGACGGCAAGATCCTTGCCAATGGCGGCCGGGTGCTGGACGCCACCGCGCGCGGCGCGACTCTGGCCGAGGCGCGCGAGCGGGCCTATGCCATGGCCGAGGCGATCGACTGGCCCGAAGGGTTTTATCGCCGCGATATCGGCTGGCGCGCGCTGGGCGAAAGCTGAGCCTTGATGCGGGGCTTTGCAGGCCCCTGCGTGGCGGTGTAACCTGACCTTGATGGAGAAAGATGCATGAGCGCTGTGACCGAAGAGGTGCTGGATCGCCTGTTCGCCAGTCGCGATTTGGTCGAACTGGCCTTTACGCACGCGCCGGTCGGTCTCGTGGTGACCGAGAACCGGGTGATCCGCGACTGCAACATCGCCTTTGCCGCGATGTTTGGCTATCGCCGTGAGGACCTGCGCGACAGCAGCTTTGCCATCCTCTACCCCAGCCAGGAAGAATTTGTGAACATCCGCAATCGCGGCGTGCGCGACCTGCAGGAACGCGGTCAGTACTGGGACGAGCGGGTGATGATGCGCAAGGGCGGCGCGTTGTTCTGGTGCCGGGTGCGGGGCCATACTTTTACCCCCGATTCGCCGCTGGCCCGCGCGGTCTGGAGTATTGCGGATCTGTCCGACACCCGCCCCTATCAGCCGCTGACCCGCCGCGAGCGCGAGGTGTTCTCGCTGCTGGGAGAGGGCAAGACCAGCAAGGAAATCGCGCTTACGCTGGAATTGTCCTATCGCACGGTCGAGGTGCACCGGGCGCGGTTGCTGCGGAAATTCGGCGTCAGCAACACCGCCGCGCTGTTCCAGTTGCTTGGCGATATTGGCGGCGATCACGTGGCAAGCAGCTAAGAGCAGGCGAGCAGTTAACGGCAGGCGAGCGCGGCGGCGAAACCGTCCGGGCTGGGCGTGTGCGCGAGTGCGCGGCTTTCGATCCGCCCCTTGTTCAACCGGCTGGCCATGACGTGGTGCCAGTCCGCATCGGCGGTGATGATCTCGGGTCCGGTGCCGCAGTCGCGCAGGCCCCCGGTAATGGTAGGGTCCGCGAACCGGTGATTGCTCAGACCCGGTGCCTCGGCGACGAGTGCCAGCACACCCCCCTCATAGCGCCAGATGCGCAGGGTCTTGGCCAGGTGCGGGCGGTCGATATAGGCGATTTCCATCCGCCCGTCGCCATCAAGATCGGCGGCGCCGATCTGGGCCAGCCAGCGGTTGGCGTGCCCGATATGCGCCGTGGTGGCGACGCGCCGGATCTGCCCCGACACATGTTTGTAGATTGCCAGCCTTGCGCCCAGCCTGCGATGGGATTCCACGGTGAGGATTTCGGGCTCGCCGTCGCCGTCGAGATCGACCAGCTTTGGCGCGACATCCTCGAACACCAGATTAACGGGCAGGACCACGCTGGCCCGCGCCTGATCCGGACCACAGCGCCGGGGGCGGCTGAACGAGACCTCGAGCGAGGCCCATTCCCAAGGATCGCCCAAGGCCCCGTGGCGATAGCGGTCGGTCGGGGTGCCATAGGTGGCCCCGGTCACCTTGGCGGCGCAGTCAGCGGCAGGCTCGGCCGCAGCCGGGTTGGCCACGAGCAAGGCGCAAAGGGCCGCGAGACAAAGCGCGGCCCGGCGCATCAGATCTGTTTTTCGGGCATCTGCACGATCAGCCCATCCAGATCCTCGGTCACCTTGATCTGACAGGTCAGCCGCGAGCGGGCGGGATCGGGCGCATAGGCGAAATCCAGCATGTCCTCTTCCATGTCTTCCTTGGGCGGCAGTTTCCCAAACCACGCGGGGTCGACATAGACATGGCAGGTGGAGCAGGCGCAGGCGCCGCCGCAATCGGCCTCGATGCCCGGAATATTGTTGTCACGGGCCCCTTCCATCACGGTCAGCCCGGTGGGCACGTCCACCACATGTTCGGTTCCGTTATACTCGATATAGGTGATCTTAGGCATCGGTGCAGGGTCCTCTTCGATGGTCCCGGACTCCTTAGACAAGGCGGCGCGGCGATTCCAGCCCGATTTGCCCGATGCCCGCGTGGATCAGCGAAACGTCATCGATGTTTTGCCTTCGTTCGCTGATCTGGCCTTGATCTGGCCCTGACCCGGTGCCTGTTTCCAAGGCACAGGCCTGAAGCCGCGTAGTGCGCGGGAAAAAGGCCATGGCGCGCCCCTAGCGGTTTTTCCCCGCTCACTGTGGGTTTGGGAACTTTGCGCGTGGCGCGATCTGGGCTAACATGCCCACAACATGATAAAAACCGCCTGTCGAGGCCCGAGTATGATCATCCCCCGTATTACCCTGAGCGCGCTGGCGCTGGCCGGGCTTGTCGCCTGTGCCGGGCCGTCGGTCGATCTGGCCGCGCTGGGCGAGCCCGAGGTCACCCGCCTGATGCAGCCGGCCCCGCCGGGGGCACCGCCGGGAACCTGCTGGGGCAAATATGTGAGCCCGGCGGTGATCGAGACGGTGACCGAACATGTGATGCTGCAACCGGCAGAGGTCCATGTCGACGGCACCGTGACCCGGCCCGCGATCTACAAGACTGAAACCGTGCAGAAAATCGTCCGCGAACGCAACGAGACCTGGTTTGAAACCCCCTGTGAGCGCGACCTCACGCCGGATTTCCTTGCCAGCCTGCAACGCGCGCTGGCCGCGCGTGGGCTGTATCGGGGACGGGTGAGCGGGCAAATGGATGCCGCAACCCGCGCTGCCGTGCGCCGGTATCAAAAGCCTCAGGGGCTTGATTCCGGTATCCTGTCGCTGGCCGCTGCGCGCAAACTGGGGCTGGTGGCGGTCGACCTCGGGGCAGGTTGACGCGGCGCGCCCGGCTTCTTCTGGGCCAAAATACGCCCGCCGGAGGCTTCCGCTGTCAAATCCGGGCGGCAGGGGCGCGAAGTCTCTGCGACCGCATGTTCACAGCTTCGTAACGGCGCCCCTGTTTCCTTGACGGACGCGGGCGCGGGGCGTATTCCGGCCCTACACAAAGACCGTGGCGATTTGTTACCGGATTGCGGGCCACGTTAAACACACCGCTAAAAGGTCAGGATGAAAGACCCCTTTCGCTTGGCCGCGTTCGGGGTTTTTTTGTGCCCTTTTGGAAGGGTGAGAGGATGAGAATATGAGCGAGACTTGGAAACCACGCACCACCGCCGTTCACGCGGGCATCCGCCGCAGCCAGTATGGCGAAATGAGCGAGGCGATCTTCCTGACGCAGGGGTTCGTCTATGACAGCGCCGAGGCCGCCGAGGCGCGGTTCGTTTCAGCGGGCGAGGATGAATATATCTATGCCCGCTATGGCAACCCCACCGTGCGCATGTTCGAGGACCGCATCGCCCGGATCGAGGGCGCCGAAGATGCCTTTGCCACCGCCTCGGGCATGGCTGCGGTTTCGGGCGCGCTCAGTTCCATCCTGAAGGCGGGCGATCATGTGGTCGCGGCCCGGGCGCTGTTCGGCTCCTGCCTGTATATCCTTGAAGAGGTGCTGGGGCGCTTTGGCGTCGAGGTCAGCTTTGTCGATGGCACCGATCTGGACCAGTGGCGCGCGGCGCTGCGCCCCGACACCCGCGCGGTATTCTTCGAATCCGTCTCTAACCCGACGCTGGAGGTGATCGACATCACCGAGGTCGCCAAGCTGGCCCATGCGGTCGGCGCGCTGGTGGTGGTCGACAATGTCTTCGCCTCGCCGGTGTTTTCCGATGCGGTGGCGCAGGGGGCCGATCTGGTCGTCTATTCCGCCACCAAGCATATCGACGGGCAGGGGCGCACGCTGGGCGGCGTGATCCTGGGCAGCCGGGAACTGATCCGTAAGTCGGTCGAGCCCTATATGAAACATACCGGCGGCGCGATGAGCCCGTTCACGGCTTGGGTGATGCTCAAAGGGTTGGAAACGCTGGATCTGCGGGTTCGCGCGCAGGCAGCCAATGCGCAGCAGGTGGCCGAAGCGGTGCAGCATCACCCGGCGCTGTCGCGGGTGCTGTATCCCGGTCTTGCCGCGCATCCGCAATATGATCTGGCCCGCGCCCAGATGGGGGCCGGGGGCACCGTGCTGTCGCTGGAACTCAAGGGCGGTCAACCGGCCGCGTTCCGCTTCCTCAACGCGCTGAAAATCGCGCAGATCTCCAACAATCTGGGCGATGCCAAGACCATCGTCACCCATCCCGCCACCACGACCCACCAGCGCCTGAGCGAGGAAACCCGCGCGCGTCTGGGCATCAGCCCCGGTCTGGTGCGGGTCTCGATGGGGATCGAGAATGTCGAGGATCTGCTGGCCGACATCACCGGCGCGCTTGACGCCGCAGGCTGATCACAGCAGGTCGCGCCGGGTCGCAACAAACATGTGATCCGGCGATAGATTTGCCGCGTATAGGGTTTAGCAATGGAAATCAGCGCCCCCGAGACCTAGGTTGAAAGGGGCAGACGAAAGGGATCGCAGATGAACATACAGCTTCCCGCCTTGGACCGCACGCCGGATGAGACCGAGGCCGCAGCCGCGCTTGATGTGCTGCGGGCTTGGGCCGATTCGGTCAGCCCCGATGAGGTGTCACAGCTTGATCCCGCGATCGCGCGCCTGCTCGCCCGGCGTGCGCCCAATGCCTATCCCGATCTGTTGCGCACGTATCCCGAGGGCTTTGTCGCGGATGAGGCCTATCGCGCGACGCTGCCTGACCTGCAGAACGGCCCGGCCAGCCTGATCCGGGGGGCCCGGCAACAGATTCAACATGTGGGGATTTCGAACTTTCGCCTGCCGATCCGGTTTCACAGCCGCGACAACGGCGATCTGACGCTGGAGACCAGCGTCACCGGCACGGTCAGTCTTGAGGCCGACAAGAAGGGCATCAACATGAGCCGCATCATGCGCTCGTTCTATGCCCATGCCGACCAAACTTTCAGCTTCGAGGTGATCGAGGCGGCGCTGGATGATTACAAGGCCGATCTAGACAGCTTTGACGCCCGCATCCAGATGCGCTTTTCCTTTCCGATCCGGGTGGACAGCCTGCGCTCGGGCCTGTCGGGGTATCAATATTACGACATCGCGCTGGAACTGGTGGAAACCAATGGCCAGCGTCAAAAGATCCTGCATCTCGACTATGTCTATTCCTCGACCTGCCCCTGTTCGCTGGAACTCAGCGAACATGCCCGGTCGCAGCGCGGGCAGCTTGCCACACCGCATTCGCAGCGCTCGGTCGCGCGGATCTCGGTGGTGCTGGACCCGGCTGCGCAATGTATGTGGTTCGAGGATCTGATCGAGGCTTGCCGCCGTGCCGTGCCGACCGAGACGCAGGTCATGGTCAAGCGCGAGGATGAGCAGGCCTTTGCCGAGTTGAATGCCGCCAATCCGATCTTTGTCGAGGATGCGGTGCGGCTGTTCTGCGCCGAGTTGCAGGCCGATGCGCGGATCGGTGATTTTCGCGTGATCGCCAGCCATCAGGAAAGCCTACACAGCCATGATGCCGTCAGCCTGCTGGTGGAGGGCGACACCTTTGCCGCCGACAGCCTTGACCCAAAGCTCTTTGCCTCTCTGGTTCACGGCACCTGAGCGGGCCGCGCGCGCCCGGAGAAAGGCTGCAGGGGTGAGGGGAGCGGAACTTTCTCTGCGTTGCAGCGGAAATTGCTGCAATTGCACATGGTCTGCGCTATACTTGCCGGGTCGCGCGCCGCGCCGGCGTGCGCTCTGATCGTCCAAAGCGGAGCGACTGAATCATGATTTCGACTTTCTCCCCCCTTCATCTTCAGGCGGCAGCCTTGCGCGTCGCCAGCTATAGCGTCACTCAGCAGCTCGCGGTGATGCAGACCCTGTCGCGGTATGCCACACAGGCCCCCGTGCTCCAGACCCGGGTTCTGAGTGCGGTCTGGTTCGGCCCCGAGCCGGTGACTGAGGCGTCCAAGACGGCCCCAAATGCGGTTAAACCTAAGGCCACCCCGGCAGCAGCCGCGCCCAAGGCCACCGCGGCAGCAGCCGCGCCCAAGGCCACCCCGGCAGCAGCCGCGCCCAAGGCCACCCCGGCAGCAGCCGTGCCCAAGGCCACCCCGGCAGCAGCCGCGCCCAAAGCCGCCCCGGTAGCGGCGACGCCCAAAGCCGCCCCGAAGGCAGCCAAGCCCAAGGTCGCCCCGCGCAGGACGTCGCGCGCGCCCTCAAAGCCGCCCGTCATGCCGGACACGCAAGGGTGAGGC